>NZ_JBQEOA010000005.1:0-262171 GCF_052044975.1 Chryseobacterium sp. 22458
TTTGGCTAAAGCCTATGGAATTTATTCTTTTGGATGAGAACGGGCTAAAGCCCGTCCCTATTGAATGAGGTGTGGTTTACTCATTTTCCAGAGTAATATGCTGTTTTTTATAATCTACCACAGATACCAAAGGTTTTTAACAGATAAAAATGCTTTCAATATTTATGCCCTATCATTAGGGATATAATTCCAGACTGCTAATTACTCATTGCTCATTACTAGTCACCCATCTCTAGCCCCGATAGTAACGGTTACCTCGCAGCATGGGTTGGAGAAGCAGCTGGTTTTAAGGATGGGAGCGCAATGGAGTGAGGAGTATGAGTGGATAGCGGGATAAAGCTCCTGAAAATATGAATAACACTTTGCGTGAGAGAACTTTCTTGGCTTTATTTAAGCTGTCAAAAATCCTTTTTCTTTTATTATGAAGGAGTATTGTTTGTAGAATTATAAAAAGTAATAGAAATAGGCTTACTTGGGCTTAAGAGAAATTCTTGCAGAATAGAATGAATACTTCTCATTTCAAGGTAATATCTGACAGCAAAAGAAAAACCGCTTCAAAAGAAACGGCTCACTTGTATGGCATTTTGATTTTCAATCTTACATATCACTGCTGGTTTCCGGACATTTGAAGTCATCACTACAGCCTGCACAGATGATTGTTCCATTGCAATAATACATGCAGAAGTCTCCTCCCGGAAGATCAGTTCCTCCCGAAATACTTTTTAATTGGTCTTTTTTTAGTTTTTTTAAATTTTTCATATCGTTTTAATTGAAATTTTGATAGTATAGTAAAATTAAATAAAATATTCTAAACAAAACACTATGTGGTACATAAAAATAAGATGATTACTTATAATATGATAAATAATTTCATTAAAAATTATTTTGTGTTTAAATATTTGATTAATAGATGAATAAATATTAACTTTAAGTAGGCGGTATCCGAAAAGCTTACAGAGTAGGAAATATCAAAAAACAAAAAACTATGAAAAATCTGAAAAAACTTTCAAGAGAAGAAAGGAAAGTAATTATTGCCGGAATAGATTTTCCATCCTATTGTATTGAAGGAGGAGGGCCTGGAGAAGGCGGCTGTTCACCAGGTAACATTTGTTCAGGAGGGAAATGTGTACCTTACGGCGGAGATCCCGGAGGTGGTGGCAACCTAGGTGGTGGAGGAGGAGATACCTATACCTGTATCTGTCCATGGGGAACTTTTACTCAACCTACTCCGTGTCCGGAGTTTTATTGTATAACAGGGTAAATTGTGAATAAAAAAATAGTCAGTAATTCAATTACTGACTATTATTATTATTATTTCTTAATCAAGCCTAATTCTATAAGTCTTTCATGTAAGAATTCCCCTGCGGTGGTATCCTCATATAATTTTGGATTATTTTCGTCCACACAATTGTCAAGAGCATTTAAAGACATTGCACTGACAGGGTGCATAAAGAACGGGATTGAATACCTTGAAGTACTCCACAGTTCTCTTGGCGGGTTTACCACTCTGTGGATGGTAGATTTCAATTTATTGTTGGTATGTCTTGAAAGCATATCTCCAACATTGATCATCAGCTCATCCGGTTCTGCAATCGCATCGATCCATTCTCCGTTGTGGTTCTGAACCTGAAGACCTTTCCCTTGGGCTCCCATAAGAAGAGTAATAAGGTTAATATCTCCGTGTGCTGCTGCTCTTACCGCATCATCCGGCTCTTCGGTGATCGGTGGGTAGTGAATAGGTCTTAAAATAGAGTTTCCTTCAGCGATTTTGTCGTCAAAATAAAACTCATCCAAACCAAGGTGAAGTGCTAAGGCTCTTAACACATACTGCCCTGTTTTTTCAAGCATCTGGAATGCTTCTTTACCTACTTCGTTGAATTTTGGAAGTTCATCAACGATGACGTTGTCAGGATACTCAGTTTTGTACTTTGAATCATCAGACAGATATTGTCCGAAGTGCCAAAATTCTTTTAAGTCTCCTTTTTTGAAACCTTTAGCAGTTTCTTTACCGAATCCTACATAACCTCTCTGGCCCCCAATTCCTGGAATCTCATACTTTTGTTTCGTTTCCACGGGTTGGTCAAAAAAGTTTTTTACCTCTCCATATAAATCCTCTACCAGGTTGTCATCAAGAAAGTGGCCTTTTAAGGCAACAAAACCAATTTCTTCATAAGCTTTTCCGATTTCATTTACAAATTTCTGTTTGCGTTCCGGGTTGTCCGAAAGGAAATCACGCAGGTCTACACTAGGTATTTTGTCCATTTTTAGAAATTTACGAATAGCAAAATTACATTTTTTTTGAATTAAATGATTTTAAAATCATTATTTATAAGTTAAATTTGCTGTATGAAAAAATATTCTTCCAAGAGAAGTATCCAAATACTTGCACATCTTCTTCAGCAGTACGGAATTGCAGACATCGTAATTTCTCCGGGATCAAGGAATGCTCCTTTGGCGATTCACTTTTCAGAAGTGGATAGTTTCAACTGTTACAGTATTGTAGACGAAAGAAGTGCTGCTTTCGTAGCAATGGGAATGGCCAAAAGTGAGAAAAAACCTGTGGCTGTTACCTGCACAAGCGGCTCTGCGGTAGTGAATTATTATCCTGCAATAACGGAAGCTTTTTACCAGAATATTCCTCTTCTCATATTGACGGCTGACAGACCAACGGATTTTGTAGATATTTTCGATGGGCAGACGATCAGGCAGAAGGATGTTTTTCATCAGCATTCCTATGGTGATTTCCAATTGCTGGAAGACAGCAAAGAGAATGCGGAAGATATTAATTTTGATATTATTAAAAAGGCAATAGAGCTGTGCTTTGAAAAGCAGGGGCCTGTGCATATTAATATTCCTTTGGAGGAACCTTTATATGAATTGGTTTCAGAACTTCCAACCTTCCCTACGGTTGAAAAGACCATTAAACATAAAGATTATGAAATTCCGGCTAATCTGATTGCAGACTGGCACACCTCTCAAAGGATCATGCTTTTGGTAGGAACCAGAGATTACAGTCCGGAACTGGAAAATCAACTGACGCAGCTTGTAAAAAACCATTCTGTAGTGGTTTTGAGCGAAGCAAATTCCAATTTATACCATGAGAAGTTCTTCAGACATATAGACCGGTATATTTTCAATTTTACAGAGGAAGATTATAAGACCTATGCTCCTGATCTTCTGATCACAGTAGGGCAGAATGTAGTTTCAAAGAAGGTGAAGCAGTTTCTGAGAAGTGCAAGGCCCAAGCAGCACTGGCATCTGGATGAAGTATGGCAGCCGGATACGTATTTCGCCCTTACAGAAAAAATTGAAGTGAAACCTGAAGTTTTCTTTTCAAAACTCTTAAAATATATCAATCTGGAACCAAGACCTTATTATAATCTTTGGGATGTCTTAAGGGATAAAAAGGATGCCAGACATGAGCAGTTTTTAAATACAGTTGAATTTTCCGATTTTTATTTCTTCAACAAAGCTTCACAAACAATTCCTGAAAATTATAATATCCATTTCAGCAATTCTTCGGGAATCAGATACGCACAGCTGTTTGATTTCGGCAAAAGAAAGATGTACTGTAACAGGGGAACGAGCGGAATTGACGGTTCAACATCCACAGCAATGGGGTTTGCTATCAAAAATGAAAACCCTACTTTACTGATAACTGGAGACCTGAGTTTCTTTTATGACATCAATGGTCTCTGGAACCAATATATCCCGCCATTTGTAAGGATTATGATCTTTAATAACGGGGAAGGAAACATCTTTAAAATCATTCCGGGACCTGGAAATGCCAATCCGAATACACTGGATGAATTCATTGCTACAAAACACCGTAAAAATGCAGAGCACCTGGCCAAGCATTTCGGGTTCTCTTATATCAAAGTAGAAGATGAGCTTACATTAGACAGGGTGCTGGAGAATTTCTTCAAACCTGATGCACAGCCAAAAATCCTGGAAGTAAATACTTACGGGAAGAACAGTGCAGATATACAGAAAGCTTACTTTAATTTTATGAAAGAAAACTAAAGGTCCAGATATTCTTCATTGCCTGGCAGATTGATAATTCTGTCGATAGGATAAATAAACATATCATCAAAGTCGTTTAAGGCATTAATGAGCTGGAAATGGGAAAACTGCTTTATATTCTGTAAAGTGATTTCCGTTTCTTTTATCTTTTTCTGCTTTAGAAGATGCTGTCTCTGTACACCATTGAGCAGATAAGTGGCAGGCGTATACCAATCTTTACCTTTTAAAAATAAAAGATTCGAAAATGAGGTATCGGTAATATGGTTATTCTTAACAATGATGATCTCTTCTGCCTTAGATTTCATCTTCATTTTATCCAGTTCTTTACGGTCTTCAAACTTGAAGGAATAATCGAAACTGTTATTTTCCATCAGCTTAAAATCCTGTATTTCAGGGATAGCGTAGGGAATCATCTGAGTCCGGACTCTTTTATCCAGATCATATGAAATTCTTAATTTGAAAAGTCCGTCTTCGTCATGCTGCAGATTTTTATAAATTTTGGCCAGATCAATAGAGTCTTCCTTCCCGAAGTGGGAAAAGGTTTGATTCACACGTTTCTGATGTAGATCCAATAGAAAAATCTCCTGATCTTCTACTTTAATGCTTTCAATGAATTGGGACATAGATTTTATTTTTCATTTCCTGATATTCGTCTTCTAATTTACTCATGTGCGTTATACCGCCTCCGCTTTTGAAATAGAGCTGATCGCCATCTTTTTCAATAAAGCGTATCATTACACAGCTGTCGACATTCTGCCCGTCGAACCAGCCACAAACTCCTGTATAATATCCTCTCTCATATCCTTCCGCTTCCAGGATAATTTCCAGTGTTTTGGGTTTGGGAGCTCCTAAAATAGAGCCTGCCGGAAGAAGCTTTTGCATAATACTTCCTATTTTACCCTCAAATTCAGGCTTTAGTTTCCCGGAAATTTCAGAACTCATTGCATACAGATCCTTTTGATGGGTTTTAATGAAATCAATGCGTTGGAACTGTTCTACCTTTACTTCATCTGCAACCATACTCAGATCATTCCGGAGCAGATCTACCACGGTGTAATGTTCTGCTTTTTCTTTCTTATCATTCTTCAGTAATTCAGCTGCATTTTCAAGAGTGGCATCAATCGTTCCTTTCATCGGATAGGTCAGAATTTTACCGTCAATGATCTTCACAAAAGTTTCAGGAGAAAAAAATACAAAAAAATCTTTATAAAAAACTTTGTATTTCGCATTTGAGTGATGAAAAATTTCTTCCAGTGTTAAATTCGTTTCTATTGGTGTCTTTCTGGTATAGTTTACCAGGTATGAATTTCCAATGCGAATATTTTTCTGAACTTTATCAAAACCTGATTGAAAGCTTTCCAGCGTTTCGGGAAATGATTTCCATTCTACTTTTTTATTTAAGGTGTGTTTCTTTTTATTCGTTGAAAATTGCTGAAAATCAATCATTAAACCTGATTTTTCAATTTCATTTTCCTTATAAACTTCTACATTCTCTGAAAGAAAGTCGATAACAAAAAAATAGGGAACCTTCTGGAGAGAAAGTTCGTCCATTTCCATAAATTTTTGATGATTCACTGAAAACATTCCGCAAAAATAATTATTGATGTTTACTTTTGCATAAAATTTTTATGATGCAGAGCAAATATCCTCAGAAACCGGGAATAGATTTTATATTGAAGCAGGCTTTTTTTTATTGGAATAAAACACTGGTTTATCAGTTGATGTTTTCAATGATCTTTTTTGGAATCTTCTTTACCTCGCTGTTTTTCTTCGGAGAGAAATATGGTATCTGGGAACAGAATCAGGTGTTGACCGAAGCCCTTAAAGAAGGTGCAAAAGCCTATATGGAAAAAATGGCAGAACTAAGTGCGACTGAAAGTTATCAGATGTTTACAATGGCAATCTGGGCAACAACTGCATTTCTGTATCCACTGAATATTGGGATGCTGCAGATCTTCAGAAAGCTTGATCTTAATGAAAAGCCTGAGTTAGGAGACTTGTTTGTGGGATATAGCGGACTTAACTTTTTTAAGTATCTGGGATATTTCCTTTTCTGGTTCTTTATTTACAGATTTACTGTTCCTACCGTAATATTGGCCATACTATGGGTGGCAATGACCATTTTTGTGGCTCCTTTAATGTTTTTTACCAATAAAAGGATTTTCGAAGCAATTTCTTTGAATTTTAAAGCTTTGAAGATGTATTTTGTAGAAATAATGGTCTGTGTGATTGTTGCCGTTTTGTTTAAGTATTTGGGATTCACCCTGTTTTTCATAGGAGGTCTTTTTACTTTTCCTTTCTGGAATGCTATGATCTATTCACTATACAAAACAGTTTTTTCTGAGAAAGGTTAAATTTCAACGATGTTTAATATGTTTTTTTGCTAAAAAAAGTTAATTTTGGTAAAATCATTAAATATTTAAACTATGTCTGAATTTAACGAATTTGATCAGCAGGGGTCTGTGCCCAACAGGGAGACCGGATCAATTATTTCTCATGCCTTCGAAATGTATAAGGGGGTTTTTGGTTACGGAGTGGTGGCCATGATCATTTATATGGTTGGAGGTTATCTTATCCAGTTGGTTACAGGTTTCAATTCTACTGCCATGATGGAGGATATGCAGTCTTCAGGAGGAGATTTCAACTACTGGAGTGCACCTGGAGTTCCTTTATATATGACATTTTCAGGTCTTTTCGGGCTGTTGCTGTCTCCGTTGTATGTTGGGTTGATCTATATGGTTAATAAATACAACACGAAGAGCCCGATTGAGTTTTCTGATCTTTTCATTGGGTACCGTCAGAATTTTGTCAATATTTTACTGTACAGCTTCCTTTCAGGGTTAATCTCTGCAGTGGCAGCGATGCTGTGTTTTTTCCCTCTAATTTTTGTGTATCCTTTACTTTTGATAGGGTATCCTATTCTTTTGTTTGAAAATGCTTCGGCTACAGATGCCATTTCAAAATCATTCAATATTGCAAAAGAAAATTATGGAACATTCCTTTTAACAGGTATTCTGGGAATGCTTATATCTGTAGCAGGGGTCGTACTTTGCGGAATAGGAGTTATTCTGACAGCACCTTTCATGATGATTGTGATGTATTCTACCTATTGTGCATTCTTAGGGAAACCGAGACAAATTATGTATAATAAACAATAAAATAAATAACGGATGATGAACAAAGATAAACAGATAAGCAGTGTTGCGATCAAGCAAATATCTTTACTGGTTATTATTCTGGTACTGGCAGGATTAATCTGCTTTAATCTAGCGCTGTTCATTCCATCGGTTTTAGGTGCCATTACCATTTATGTGGTCTGCAGGAAATACAATTTCTATCTGCAGGAAGAAAAGAAATGGAAACCATCACTGGCCGCATTTGCTTTAATGTTTGCGAGTCTTATTGTTTTAATATTACCGGTTTATTTTATTGCTGATCTTATTATTGATAAGCTTGGAAATGCACAGGCTTATATGGCCAAATTCAATATATTCCTGGATAAAATTCACAATTATATTCAGGACAGAACAGGGTTTGATATTCTGAGCCAGGATAATATGAATAAACTGAAAGATTCCGTAGGGAAAATTTCAACTTCAGCACTCAGCGGGACGTTCAATACGCTTACGGTGATCATGTCCATGTATTTCATTCTTTATTTTATGCTGGAAAAGCCAAGGTTATTTGAAAGAATCCTGACTTCTTCCGCTCCTTTAAAGAGATCCAACATATCTTTGATCGGAGATAAGATGAGAAAGCTGATCATGGCCAACGCTATTGGAATTCCCGTAGTTGCAGTAGGCCAGGGGATAGTAGCCCTTATCGGCTATCTGATATTCGGTGCTCCGGGAGCAATTTTGCTTTTTGCCCTTACAGCAGTAGCTTCTGTTATTCCTGTAGTGGGAACCGCAATTATCTATGTTCCGGTATGCATCTTTATGATTGCTGAAGGTAATACAGCCCAGGGGCTTGGTCTTGCGATTTACTGTGTGGTTGTGGTGGGGCTTACGGATAACCTTCTTCGCTTTACCCTTTTGAAAAAGCTGGAAAATATCCACCCGCTGAATACCGTATTCGGAATCATTATGGGAATGAACCTTTTTGGCTTTATGGGACTTATTTTCGGGCCGATTCTGATTTCGCTTACCCTTCTTCTGATCCAGGTCTACAGAAATGAGTTTTCTGATGAAAATACCCCTCCGGATCTGGAATTACCCGGTGAGAATGATTTAGATGAAAAATTAATTTAATTATATAAAAAGTGGAGGGACTGAATCCGGAAATATTAAAGGAGATATGTGTTGTTAAAATGCCTTTCGGTAAGTATGAAGGTATAATTCTGGCTGATCTGCCAGTAAGTTATCTGGAATGGTTTCGCCGTAATGGCGGAATGCCCAAAGGAAAACTTGGAATGCAGCTTTCAACGGTTTATGAAATTAAATTAAACGGACTGATGGATCTGCTTACTCCCATCAGAGCATCTGTAAGAAACGGAATGTAAAACATACCATAAATTTAAAAGTTTCGGCGGCATCGAAGATGCCGCCGAAACTTTTTATCCTAATAAAAAATAATTACGCCTTCAAAGCAGCAATTTCATCCCTCAGCTTGGCAGCCTTAATAAAATCAAGGTTTTTAGCGGCGGCTTCCATTTCTTTCTGCTTTTGTGCAATCATTTTCTCGATATCTTCGCTGGCGTAGCTGGCTTTTGTTTCAGCAACCTTCTGAAGGATTTCCTTTTGGGTGTATTTTTCATCCGGGAAATCTTTGCTTCTTCCTACGAGACTTTCAGAAATCTTTTTATTTAAAGCCATAGGTTTCAGTCCATGCTCTTCATTATACTGCATCTGTTTGGCACGGCGATATTCTGTTTCATCCAGCGTTGCCTGCATTGATTTTGTAATCTTGTCCGCATACATAATGGCTTTTCCGTTGATATTCCTTGCAGCACGGCCTACAGTCTGGATCATTGACCTTCTGCTTCTCAGCATTCCTTCTTTATCGGCATCCAGAATAGCAACAAGTGAAACTTCCGGTAAATCTAACCCTTCTCTTAATAAATTCACTCCGATCAGAACGTCAAAAAGTCCCAGACGCAAATCCTGCATAATCTGAATTCGTTCCAGAGTTTCAACATCAGAGTGGATATACCTTGTTCTGATCCCGAATTTTGTGAAATATTTGGTAAGTTCTTCAGCCATTTTCTTAGTCAGGGTCGTTACCAGAACTCTTTCGTCAGCATCAGATCTTTTCTGAATTTCCTCCATCAAATCATCAATCTGATTTAAAGTAGGTCTTACTTCTATGATCGGGTCAAGAAGCCCTGTGGGTCTTATGATCTGTTCAATATAAGCTCCACCTGTTTTTTCCAGTTCATAATCTGCAGGTGTTGCAGAAACATAGATCACCTGATTCTGCATAGCTTCAAATTCCTCAAACTTTAGAGGTCTGTTATCCATTGCTGCCGGAAGCCTGAATCCGTATTCTACCAAAGATTCTTTTCTGCTTCGGTCTCCGCCGTACATGGCATGAACCTGAGGAACCGTTACATGGCTTTCATCAATGACCATTAAAAAGTCCTTAGGAAAATAATCGATCAGACAGAAAGGTCTTGTTCCCGGAAGTCTTCCGTCCAGATATCTTGAATAGTTCTCAATTCCTGAGCAGTACCCCAACTCTTTGATCATTTCAAGGTCAAGCTCCGTTCTTTCCTGAAGCCTTTTTGCTTCAAGCGGTTTTCCGACAGAGCTGAAGAAATCAACTTGTTTTACCATATCATCCTGAATATCTTTGATGGCCCCATTTAAGGTTTCCTTCGAAGTCACGAAAAGATTGGCCGGATATATCTGGATCTGGTCAAAATTAGAATCTACATTTCCGGTTACAGGATCAAAGCTTTGAATCTTTTCAATTTCATCACCGAAAAACTGAATTCTGATGGCGTTGTCAGCATAAGCAGGAAAAACGTCAATCACATCTCCCTTTACCCTGAATGTACCTCTCTGAAACTCGTTTAATGTTCTGGCATATAAGGCACTAACTAAAGAATGAAGAAGAGCTGTTCTTGTCACCTTTTCACCAATAGCAATAGAAATTAACGACTTATGAAATTCCGTAGGATTTCCGATACCATAAATACAGGAAACGGAAGCTACAATAAGAACATCCCTTCTTCCGGAAAGAAGACTTGCCGTTGCAGAAAGGCGTAATTTTTCAACCTCTTCATTGATGCTCAGATCTTTTTCAATATATGTTCCGGTAGTGGCAATGTATGCTTCGGGCTGGTAATAATCATAGTAGCTGACAAAATATTCTACCGCATTATCCGGGAAAAATTCTTTAAACTCCATGAAAAGCTGTGCTGCTAGTGTTTTATTGTGTGCCAGAACCAGGGTTGGACGCTGAACATTTTGCACAACATTCGCAACCGTAAATGTTTTCCCCGAGCCTGTTACCCCAAGAAGAGTCTGGTATTTTTCCCCGATCTCTATTCCTGCAGTTAATTTATCAATAGCCTGAGGCTGGTCTCCGGTAGGTTTATATTCTGAGTGAAGCTTAAAATCCATAGAAAAGAATGTATACAACAAAAATACGAAAGAAATTTCAGGCTGGATAATCTTTTGAAGATGAATATTTTGGTTCATGACAAGGAATCAGCTGTCATACGCTTAGATCGAATTCCTGCTGAGGATTCCTCTTACTAATGATAATACCACGGATATGCGAATAAAGAAAGGTTCGCATGTCCGTGGCAAAATAGAACTAACTTAGTAAAAACTTTTGAAAAGCTTTTAAGGCCGGGCAAAGGTCATGGTTGCCGGAACCTTTAAGACAGATGCTATTGCTTTTCCGTCTTTTATTGCAGGTTTCCAAGTTGTCTCATTGCTGATGGCAGTCATCGTCTTAAGGAATTCCTTATTAAAGATTTCATTATCTCCTGAAGTGGTCACATGAGTTGCTTTTCCTGCTTCATCAATGTGTACATAAGCCATGGCAGTTATTGTTGACCCTTTAAAATCTCCAAATGAGCTTACATCCATATGTTTTCCTATCTGGGCTCTAAGACCTTTCAGCCCGTCAGGATACTGTGCTTCCGTATAATCTTTATTCTGTGCTGGGTTGATATTTGTGTTTTTACCCTCATTGCTTTCCGGGGTTGTCTTCCTTGGAGAAATGGTATCCGAAACAGTCTTTGGTAATTCTTTCTTAAATCCCATTACCGTAGATGCTTTTTCTTTTTTCACCTGATCAAAATAAGAATGTGTCATTAAGCTCACCTGGTAAGGTTGTGGATTTTTTTCTGTTCTGGCATTCTTTCCGACTTTACTTATATTCACATTTGAAAAATCTGAAGTGTTGTAGTTTTTCAAAACATTGTTGTCAACTTTTTTTGAATCAATCCACACTGCATAATTGTTCTTATTTAAAAATGACTGCATTTCATTTTCTGTAAGCGTTCTTCTTTTGAATTCGGGAGCAGCGAAGAAAATGATTTTCTGCTCATTTCTTTGGGCATCGGTAAGCTGTGGATAAAGTTCTTCAAGTCTTTTTTTATCGCTTTCAGAGACCTTCTTTGAAAATTCGGCATATTTTCCCTGGCTTAAAAGAGCTGAGTATTTAGATAAAATATCCTTAAACTCCTTATAAGAATCCTGTCCTGTAACTTCAGGAAAGTTTTTTGCCGGATTGTCATCGACCGTTTCACTGGCGGGACTTCCCGCATAGGTTCTTTCTGAAAATATTGTGGCAGCAGCAATAAGGACAGCTATTCCGGTTGTTTTTTTCAGAAAACTGAATTTTGATTTTTTTGCTTTCATCATAATAAATCTTTTTTTGGTGTTATTGAAATTAAATGAGTGGGTCAGGCTTGGGTTTTGGTGGCTCAGAATCTCACTAAGAATTAAATTCTGATATTCTTTAATATTAATGTTTTCTTTTAGTACAGATTCATCTGCCAGGAATTCATGATTGCTGATAATTGCCTTTTTATACAAGAAAACGATGGGGTTAAACCATGTGAATATCTTGAAAAGGTCTGTAATGATCAGATCGATGCTGTGTTTCTGATCAAGGTGGCTTTTCTCATGCAGGAAAATTCTCGGATCAATCGTGCCATTTTTTATATAGCTTTCTCCCAGATAGATGGTGTTCCAAAAACTGAAGGGTGATACTTCATTTTTTGTCAGTACCATATTATAGTTCTGGTAAATACGCTTTTCTCCTTTTGTTTTGTTGATTTTAAAAAGACTTAAAATACTTCTAATCAGTAGGAAAAGTGTAATCAGAATGTAGACAGCCCCTATCACATTCATCCAGTTGAAACTCTCCTGTGGAGGTTGAATGAGTGTGATCTGCTGGGCAGCTTCTTCAATAATCATTGGCGGATTGGGTTCTGCTTTTGATTCCGGTTCCTGTAGGGTAATGGTTATAAAGGGAATGACATAAGAAAGAACCAGCGAAGACAGTAAGTAAAACCGGTTGAATCTGTACGTTTTCTCTTTCTCCAGAAAAAGATAATATACCGCAATGAAGATTGAAGAGCATACAATTATTTTAAAAATAATGGTAGACATCGCTATTCCTTTATCTGTTCATCTATAATATCACGAAGTTCTTTCAGCTGTTTCTGGCTTAGTTTGGCATTAGAAGTAAAAAAAGAGGCAAACTGGGTCACAGAGCTGTTGAAAAAACGGTCAATCATGGAAGTCATTTCTTCCTTGAAATATTCCCCCTTCTCTACTTTCGGATAGTATTCACGGGAATTTCCATACAATGTATAGCCTACAAGGTCTTTATTCTGCATTCTCTTCAGCAGTGTCGCAATAGTTGTGGCTGCAGGTTTAGGATCCGGGTATGCTTCAAGGATATCTTTCATGAAAATCTTTTTTTTCTCCCAAAGAATATCCATCAGAATTTTTTCAGAATCAGTTAATTTAATATCTTTCATTCTACAATGTTGTAATTTGTTCTACAAATGTAGAATAAAAAATTAAATACGCAAACTTTATGGCATTATTTTTCCATTCATTTCATGTCACCAATCCTAATATTATGAAAATCAATCAATTTTATATTCCAATCCTTAGTGTTTTTCTTACATTATCGTCATGCAAAAAGAATCATGTAAATGCACAGCAGACCGGAAATGATGGCAGTGTAGAGACTGAAAAACCTAATTCGCAATATAAGCCAGCATTTAAAGGGCAGACCAGAATTAAAGCGGTAAAGACAACAACTCCATATACTGTAGAGATTCTGAATAAAGATCTGGGAAGACCCTGGGGAATTATCAATCTACCGGACGGAAGCTTCCTTATCACCGATAAAAGAGGACATATGAATGTTGTTTCGAAAGATGGCAAACAGGTTTCAAAAGTGGAAGGCTTTCCTGAAGTAGATTCAAAAGGACAGGGCGGTATGCTGGATGTGGCACTGGATCCTGATTTTAAAGCTAACAATATTATTTATTTCAGTTTTTCAGAACCTTTCGGAAAGGGAAATTTAACTTCTGTAGCAAAGGGAAAGCTGTCGGGAGATCTTAAAAGTATTTCTGAAGTTAAAGTAATCTTCCGTGCAGAACCTTCTTATGACGGAGATAAGCACTACGGAAGCCGGCTCGCATTTGATAAAGATGGAAATTTATTTGTAAGCACCGGAGAAAGATCAGATAAAGTGACCCGGGCTTACGCTCAGAAAACCGATAATTATTTAGGTAAAATCCTCAAAATTACAAAAGACGGAAAGCCTGCTCCCGGAAATCCATTTATAGGAAAACAGGGCTATAAACCGGAAATTTATGCCTATGGAGTCCGTAATCCGCAGGGGATGGCTATTGATCCAAACGGAAACCTCTGGGATGTGGAAATGGGACCGAGAGGAGGAGATGAGATCAATCTAATCCAGCCCGGCAAAAACTATGGATGGGGTGACGTAACTTACGGTATTGAATATTCAGGAGATAAGGTAGGGCAGGGAATTACCCAAAAACAAGGAACAGAGCAGCCTGTATATTATTGGGACCCTGTTATTTCACCGAGCGGTGTTACCTTTTATACCGGAAACATAGAAGAATGGAAAGGAAATCTGCTGATCGGCTGCCTGAGTGGCGAGCATATTGCCAGAATCGTCATGAAAGATAATAAAGTAGTAGGAGAAGAACGCCTTCTTGCAGATCAGAAAGAGCGCTTCCGGGATGTATTGAATGGTATGGATGGTAATTTATATGCTGTAACGGACAGTGGTAAGCTTTATAAAATATCAAAGAAATAAATAAAAGAGAGACTGCCGGGAAAAGCGTAAGTATTTTACTTTCTGACAGTCTCTTTTTTGTAGGAATTCTAAAGTTGTAGAGCTTAAAATAGATTGAATTTCATCAGATGTAAAGCAACCATAACTTTTAACTTTTCTCTTTAAACTCCATCAAAATTTAAAATTCAGCCTTGCAAAAATCTGTCTTCCGGCAAACCCCATCTGTACCGGATCAAAGATTCCTCCCGATTCCGTATTTCCGGTAGTAACCTGAGTGGTCTGCAATGTCGGATATCTGTTAAATAAGTTTTTACTGCCCAGCGTCAGGTTAATATTCTTTGAAAATTCATATCCAAACGAAACATCGGTGGTCACCTTTGGATTGTAAACCTGTTCCACATCATCATAACCGATCAGTGTTACCTTATCAAACCTTACCAATTGAAGGTTTGCGTTGAATTTATTGATCTTGTAGTTCAGATTTAAATTAACTTTTGTCTTAGGAGCAGAAGCCAGTATAAAGCCTCTTTCTCTTGGGCTCAGATAGATATCTTCTTTCCCATTCAGACGTTCTGAAGTATTCACATTCGTGATCTCCATATCGTTATAATTTCCGGCCAAGGTTGCAGTCAGTTTCCCTGAACCGATGTTTTCATTATAGCTTAATATGATATCTACTCCTTTTGTACGGGTATCTATAGCATTGGAGAAAAACTGAGCCTGATCAATATAGGGATAATCTGTCTGAACATCAGTTGGCAGGTCATCTCTTGAAAAGTTCCCGGTAAGAACAATCCTGTTTTTTACGCTGATATAATACCCGTCAACTGTTGCCGTAAATTTACCTGTATTAAAAGTAAATCCTGCACTTCCGTTTACTGAGGTTTCCTGTTTCAGTTGAGCAATACCGACTCTGTTGGCCAGATCACTATCATTGGAAGCCAGTTGAATCGTAACCAGTTTGCCACCCTGGAAATTGGTAAACTGCTGTCCGTAATATTTCTGTGCCAGGGAAGGGGCTCTGAATCCTGTAGAAACAGATCCCCGGAAAGCAAATTGAGGCGTGAAGGCATAGCGGGTAGCAAATTTACCGTTCAGGGTACTTCCGAAATCATTATAATTCTCGAATCTTCCGGCTATGCTGATCATCCAGTTTTTAGTGACATCCAGTTCTGTATCAATATAGGCTGCGAAGTTATTTCTGCTTTTTCCAACATCAGTAGAATACCCGGGAAATCCCTGTGAACCTCCTGGTCTTACCGCCCCGCTTATAGGATTGGTTACCAGTAAACTTTCCGGCGTATCACGGGTTACAATATTTCCATTGACGTCATACATGGCATAAGAAGCTTCTTCTCCCTTAATGATATTGAATTTCTCATAACGGAATTCCGATCCGAAGGCAATATTTAATCCTTCCAATACCTTAAACTGTTTTGTGGCATTAAATCCGGTTGTGTTCTGTAATAAAGAATGTCCTCCTGCATCGAATCTGGTGGGAGATTTCACTCCTAAAGTAGCATTGATGGTATTGGTGATATCATAAGTAAACCTATTGTTCCCGAAGGCATTATAAAAATCAACTTCCCAGTCAGCTACTTTAAATTTTAAGCCGTTATCAAATGTAAAATCTGTAATACTCGTATCCTCGATCGGGTTAAAGCCTGTAGGATAAACTTCCGGAATATTTCCATCCGCATCGGGGGTTCTGGTCCATGCGTAGGCTTTGGTATTTCTGTGGGAAAACCCTTGTCGGGAATAAAATTTCAGGCCATCTGTTAAAGGAAGCTCAATATTCCCGAAGAAATATACATTTTGAGCTTTAGCATCTCCGAAACGTTGTCTGGGAGCGGGTGAAGGATCATTATAAATAGCAGGATTAGCATTCCTGATGGCATAGTCTTTATTGATAAACTCAGCGGTAAAATTTCCGAAACCTCCTTTGTTTCCTATTTTAGTTCCAAGATTTCCGCTAAAATCGAAAGTCGTTCCGTCAATTTTATGATCAGATACGATATCATTATTCCCCGGGCTTTTAAAAAGATTCATCCCTGAGAATAAATTTCCTTCGAAACCATGATCACGGTCGTTGAGAATAACATTGATCACTCCGGCGATAGCATCTGAACCGTACTGTGCTGAAGCTCCGTCACGGAGAACTTCCACCCTTTTTATGGCCCCTATAGGGATGGTATTCATATCATAGCCTGTATTTCCCCTTCCCTTGGTTCCGAAAAGGTTGATCAGGGAAGATTGATGGTATCTTTTTCCATTCAGAAGAAGAAGCGTCTGATCCGGACCTAAACCTCTTAAAGTGGCCGGATCTACTGCATCGGCACCATCTGATCCCGACTGTTTATTGGAATTGAAAGAGGGAGCAGCAAACTGCAGCAACTGGTTGACTTCAACCTGCCCTGTAGCCTGGCTTACCTGCTTAATGTCTATAATGTCAATAGGAACAGGGGTATTGGTAACCGTTCTTTTTTTATTCCGGCTCCCGGTAATGGCAACCTCATCTATTTTGGATTCTTTCACAAGGGTATCCTTTACCTGCTGGGCATATGATAGAGTGGTGGCGCTAAGAAAGATGATGCTGATGTATTTTATCTTCATATTGATAATTTTGAGTAGTGATTCACTCAAAATTATCAATATTTATTTTTAAATCAATATTAAAATTAATTATTTGTTATGAATGTCTTAATTTATTATTTAATTTTATAAATTAATGTAAAATAATTGTTAATATTTTAAAATTAACGAAAAATTTTAAGTTTAAAAGCTGTTTATGATTCTGTTAATCCCTTCTTCCAGAATTTCCTTTGATGTGGAAAAACAAATCCTGATATGGCCCTCTGCTCCTTTTCCAAACCATCTTTCCGAGCCGGGAACTATAGCCACTTTGCCTTGTTGAAGAACATGCTGGGCGAATTCATCACTTGACATCCCGTTTTTTATTTTTGGAAATAAAACAAAGGTTGCTTCCGGTAGACCCGGTTCAAGAATTTCAGAATGTTTTAAAAGGTTAAATGCATGATCCCGGTTCTGCTGAAGATGAGTCAAAAATTCTTGAAACCATGGTCCGGCTTTTTCCAGAGCAACACTTCCCGCAATCTGTGACAATGTGGAAACACCTTCTATGGTAGAATTGAAATTAGATTTCTCTGTAAAATCTTCAAGGATATCCTGATCATTACACAAGACAGCCCCGATCCTCAAGCCGGCAATTCCAAACGATTTTGAAAATCCATATACTGTAAAACTCTTTTTCCTGGCCTCTTCAGATACAGAAGAATAAGTATGAAAGTTCTTATGATCATAAACAATATCACTCCAGATCTCATCACTCATTACCCAAAGGTTATGGGCAGAGGCAATTTCAGAAATCCGCTTTAGTGTTTCCTTTGAATATACTTTTCCCAGTGGATTGTGCGGATTGCAAATGCTGATAAGTCTGGTTTTAGAATTGATTAAGGAAAGCATATTTTCAAAATCAATTTCTCCGGTGATGGTATCCACAGGGCAAAGCATCACTTTTCCTCCAACAGTTTCAACAGATTTTTTAAACAGAAAATCTACCGGATCAAGGATAATTGCTTCATCACCCGGCTGCAATACATAAGATGCAATCAGAAACATTCCCTGGGCAGCGCTGTTAACGGCAAGTACATTTTCAGGAGTAAAGCTGCCGTTTTTCTGCCTGTTGAAATGCTCAGCAACACTTTTCTTAAATTCCGGAAGTCCCGAAAACGGGCCATAGCTCAGATAGCCATCCTTAATATATTCAATAATTCCCTGTTCTATTTCAGGAGCAGTCCTGAAGTCCGGATCGGCGGCAGTCAGGGGGATGATCCCGTCTTCAAGGGTGGCCCATCTTCCGTTGTAGGCTTTTCTTTTTAAAGCTTCAAAATTGATATCGTTATTGGTAAACATTTTTTTATTTATAAGATATGGGTAAAATATTTTCTGAGTATTGACTGACAGGGAGCAGAAACTGGTTCAGTAAAGCCCTTCCATTGTTGATATGTATTTCTATTTCAGGTTTTCTTTCTGATTCATATCTGCTGAATGCTTTTGCATAATTTTCTTCTTCAACTAAATATTTAGTCAAAAAGAATGAATCCTTTAGTGCCGAGGTGACGCCCTGGCTTGTAAAAGGAATTAACGGATGAGCTGCATCACCTATGAATACAATGTTGTCTTTATAAAAAGGATTCAGTTCTTCCAGCTCATAAACACACCATAAATGAACGTTTTTATAATCCGATTTCCTGATAATAGCGGGGACTAAAGGGTGCCAGTTATCAAAAATTTCAAGCATATAATTCTTTAAATTCTCAGCGCTACATTCATTAATTCTGTATTTTTGGTTGTCAAACTGGGAATACCAGAGGATCGTATCTTCGGAAAGCTTGAGGATCCCAAAGGTAAGACCTCCTTTCTCATGATGAAATTTTATAAAATCATTTTCAACAGAATCAGCAAGCTCTCTGTTTTTAATAATATTCACGACTTCGTTTTCCTGTACCTGCCTCATTTTTTCATCCTGAAAAAGACTTTTCCTGATGCGGCTTTTAGAACCGTCTGAAATAATGGCAATATCTGCATCTATGTAGTTTCCGTCAGAATGTTTCAGTTTTCCTTTTTCTGTATTACGGGGAGTAACGGTTTCTTCATAAGTAATTTTTTCATGGGGGATATTTTGAGTCAGAAGATTGATCAGCGAGTGCCTTGAGGTGGCAAAAACATTGTGAAGATCTTTTTCTGCAAGCTTATTTCCTGTATGGGAATACTGTATATATTTTTTCAGGAAACGGCCATGTTCAAAAAGTTGTGAACGGTCTATGATCTGTGTAAGATATTCTATTCCCTCTTCGGGAATGAGAAAGCCATGGCCAGCCAGATCTTCTTTCTTTCTTCTTTCATAAATATGATAATCAATCTTGTGTTTTTCTAAGTAATTCGCCATGCTTAAGCCGGAGATGCCGGCGCCCACGACAGCAATTTTGTTCATTTTCGGAATAACGGATTTTTTCAGGTTAGTGTTTAAATGTTTTTGAACTGGTTTGTTAGATCGTACAAAATTAAATTAAAAACATTCATTATCTTGAAAAATAAATTAATTTGATTCTGAATTTATGAAAGATAAAATGAAAAGGATAAAATTTATTACATTTTAATATGTTGGTTTTCTGAGGAATGGATAAATTAGATAAAAGTGTATAAAAAAACCGGAAATTTTTCCGGTTTTATGTTTATGCTTTTTCAAGCTGTACTGTAAAATGTCGTAAGATTTCCGGTTCCCAGGTGATCCTGTATCCTTTTGCCACTTCCTCACGTCTTTCATAGACATTCTTGATCGCAGCAGCAATATAATCCATGTGATTGTTGGTATACGTTCTTCTCGGAATTGCCAGACGTACCAGTTCCAGCTTAGGATAACGGTTTTCTCTGGTTGCGGGATCTCTGTCTGCCAGTAAAGTTCCGATTTCCACTGTTCTGATTCCTGCTTCCTTATAAATTTCAAGACCTAAGGTCTGTGCCGGATATTCTTCACGGGAAACATTGGGAAGAAAATTTAAAGAATCAATGAAAACAGCATGTCCTCCGATAGGTTTCTGAACCGGGATTCCGTATTCGATAAGTTTGTTTCCAAGATATTCAACCTGAGAAATTCTGCTTTCCAGGTAAGCAAATTCGGTAGCTTCATCAAGTCCTACAGCCAATGCTGCCATATCTCTTCCGGCCATTCCTCCATACGTGATAAATCCTTCGTAAATAATGGTGAAATTGGATGCTTTTCTGAAAACCTCTTCATTATTCAGTGCAATGAATCCGCCGATGTTGACAAGACCGTCTTTTTTGGAACTCATGGTCATGCCGTCACCGTATGAGAAAATCTCTTTACAGATCTCTTTGATGCTTCTGTTTTCCTGCCCTTTCTCCCTTTTTTTGATGAAATAAGCATTCTCTGCAAATCTTGCTGAATCAAAGAATACAGGGATACCATATTGGTCGGAAAGCGCTTTTACCGCCTTCATGTTTTCAAGAGAAACAGGCTGTCCTCCTGAAGAGTTACATGTAATGGTAATTAAGCAGAAAGGAATATTTTCTTTTGGGTGGCTTTTATACACTTCCTCCAGCTTTTCAAGGTTGATATTTCCTTTGAAAGGGTGAAGATCATTAATATCAAAGGCTTCATCTATCGTACAGTCAATAGCATGCGCTTTTCTGAATTCTATATGTCCTTTTGTAGTATCAAAATGAGAGTTTCCCGGAACTACATCTCCTTCTTTTACCAATACCGAGAACAGAACGTTTTCTGCAGCTCTTCCCTGGTGGGTTGGTAATAAATATTTGAATCCGGTAATTCTTTCAACAGTGTTCTGTAATTGTTCAAAAGAGCGGGATCCTGCATAGCTTTCGTCTCCGGTCATCAATGCAGCCCACTGTTTGTCAGACATAGCTCCGGTTCCGGAATCTGTCAGAAGGTCGATGTATACCTGAGAGGATTTTAAATTGAAAAGATTATAATTAGCTTCTTTCAGCCATTGCTCTCTTTCTTCTTTTGTAGATTGGTAGATCTCTTCCACCATTTTAATGCGGAAAGGTTCTGCGTACGGTAAATTCATGTGTTAAAATATGTTTTAAATTGTTTGTAAAGAAAAATGCTTTGAAAATAATTTCAAATTCATCAATATATATTCAAGGGGGAAAAATTATTCCGGAGCCTTGAATATATTTTCATCAGAATGGAATCCGGCCACACCGCCGCTTACTGCAAACTTCATGGCAGAAGCTGCTGTCATTCCCACTACAGGTTTGATGTTTTTTTCTTCAGTAACAATTACCCATCCTGAAATAGCATAGGAATGGGGAAGGTATACCGCTACGTAATTATGCTTGTCAACGTCCGACATTTCTTTTTGAGTTAAAAAACCTATTCTCCAGATCTCCGGATTCTCATTGGTCTTTACCCATACAGGATCGTTGAATTTTTTCTTGTCACCTACGAATGAAGACATGACGTCTTTTGTAGGAGTGTAAATATGTTTTACTCCGGGAGTTTTTTCCAGTAAACTGTCCATGGTATCGAAAAAGAATCTTCCAACCACAAATTTATTTCCCAGATATCCTAAAATGGCAGTAAGCAAGATAATAGATACGAAAACAAGCCCCGGAACCTGCTTGGCAAGAGACGGGATAAGATTGTCTATGGCGCTGACGATATACCAGATCACGAAAATGGTAAGTCCGATCGGTCCGATAATAACCAGCCCCTGAAAGAAGTTTTTCAGGAATAGATTGGCAATACTTTCAAAGCTTGGTTTCTTCAATGTCTGTTGTTTACTGTTTATATTTTAGCCGTGAATGGTTTCTTTATTTCCATAGGATTTGATAATGTTGGCTTCATATTCCAGCCATTCTTCCCAGCGCTGATTTACCTTTTCAGGGTCTCCAAGCTGCCTGGCAAAACCTATGAATGTTGTATAATGATTAGCTTCTGAAATCATAAGTTCCCTGTAGAAAACTTTGAGCTCTTCATCTTTAATGTTTTCTGTAAGAACCTTAAACCTTTCACAGCTTCTGGCTTCAATCATCGCTGCAAAAAGCATTTTGTCTACGATGAGGTCTTCTCTGCTTCCCTGAATGATAAATTTTGCCAGCTCATTTACATAATCATCTTTTCTTGCCCTTCCAAAAGTAAAGCCTCTTTTTTTGATGATCTCATGAACCTGGTTAAAATGGTCAAGTTCCTCTTGTGCGATGGCAAGAAGCTCAGTGACAATTTCTGGATATTCCGGAAGCATGGTGATCAGCCCGATGGCATTGGTAGCAGCTTTTTGCTCACACCAGGCGTGATCCGTTAAAATTTCGCCGATGTTTCCTTCTGCAATATTTGCCCACCTTGGGTCAGTGGGAAGTTTCAACTTAAACATGTTATAAAATTTTTGTAAATTTAATCAAATTGCCGTAAGAAATGCGACTTTATTTCAATTTGATCTCTAAAGTATCAAGAAGCGGTCTTTCTTCTTAGGAATTCCAAAATATTCCAGCCCAAAGTATCAATCTTCTTCAATCCTGCTGAAATAATAAAAGCCAGAAGAATATTAATAGCATAAATCAGAATCATCAGAAGCCACCATGGCATATTTTCTTTAAGCGGAACCACAAGAAAATAGACTAAAGATGAGCTTATTCCCTGGGCAAAATAAAAGAAAATGGCATTTTTACCGATATAGGTAATAAAGTTGTCTTTAGTAATCTTCAATCTGTTGTAAAGCACAAACAATGTGACCAGCGAAAACTGAGCCCATATAATATAAGGGATTTGTGGCGGGAATTTATTTTTGTTGATCCTGTAAAATATTTCAGTACCGTAATACCAGAACATCCATACTAAAGCTCCTGCAACAAGTGCATATAGTACCGGGATCATCTTGTCTGAAATCTTTTTTCCACGCATTTTATGACCTGTTAAAAATACAGCAAGGTAAAATGCCACATAACCCACCTGCCCTGTCGGATAATACTCCGGGAAGATATAGAACAAAAGCGTTAAAGCAGTACAAAGCCCGATGAACCAATTGATATGCTTAGGGAAAAACTTTAAGATCAATACTCCGAAAACGGTGAGAATAAAATAAACCTTCAGGTACCAGAAACTTCCCATGACGACCGGGAATGTATCTGCATTGGTATATTGATGAAGATACCAGTTTCCGAGGTTCTGCCATTGGGGATAGATGGAAACACCGGTTGTAGCATATTTGGAGCCAAATGTTGAATAAAGACCCTGGAGCCATTCCATAGAAAAGAAGGTCAGTCCAAAGACTTTAAAAAAATAGTCTGAGAAGAATAGAAACGTTACAAAGATCATATAAGTGATCTGAAGCTTCAGTAACCTGTAAAACGTTTTCTCAATGTTGGCCCCTGAAGTTATACCGCTGAGGGCATAGAAAAGTGCTACGTCAAAAACGAGAGAGAAGACTCTTACTTCTGCAGGAATATAGAACTGGCCGGACCAAAAAGCCGTATGGATAAATATGATCGATAGTGTTGCCAGTCCTTTGGCGAAGTCGATGTAGAGATCTCTGTTCATTCTTATAGGATATGGTTCAAAAGTACTTAAACTTCCGTAATCTTTCAAGTCATCATAAAAGAGGCGGAACAAAATAGTCCGCCTCCTTTCTTAAAATATGCTAAAAATGAATGTTTACGTTATTTAAGCTGCTTAAATTCTTCTGCAGAAATTTCTCCGGACTGAATTTTTCTTAATTCGTCAATATATTGACTCATATAAGCATCAATTTCCGGATTTACAGTGTTCTTAGCCATCTTGTAAGTTCCGTTTAATACTCCCTGATAATAATAGAAGAAGTTATAATCGAAATTAGAAGCATTAAGATCATACTGTCCCAAAAGGAATCCTAAACGCACTGCTGATCTTCTCTGTGCAGGTGTTCCGTGATGGTTTACATTATTTGTCTGGTAATCTCCGATACTTTGAGCAAACTCATAAGCTGCAGCAATCTCTGAGAAGTTGGTTTTGTTGTAACCGTTTGGTCTTCTCAGGTAATATCCTGCAAAACCATCAGCTTCAAGCTCGTTAGGTCTGTAAGTTGACTCTGACACAGACGGAAGGTTGAAGATATATTGCAGCTGATGTCCATACTCGTGAGCCAGAATCATGGCATTGACAATATCACCCCCTTTTGCTTTTGCATCATAATAGATAGCATACCCGTAATAGATTTTTCCTGTAGAATAGGAAATGGCATTATAGGTAGCATTAAAATTGGAGGGATCATTTACAAATCGAAGCGTAGGATTGCTTCTTCCCCACAGTCCTGCAATTTTAGTCATTTGAGAATTCATAAAATTGGTGTCTGTGGAATTCTGAAGCCCGGTTAATAGTACTGAATTGGTACTCCAGTTGTTGTCTACGTAAGAGCAGATTTTCTCAAGATCTCCTGGCTGGTCAATTTTTGCACTAAGCGTTTCCTGTTGAGGCTGAACGGTTTCGTTCATAGAGTCATCATTACATGCTGTTAATGAACTTACAGCGATGGCGCCTGCTAAAAAGCAGAGATTAAAGTTTCTTTTCATATATTAAATTCAATTTGGTAAAACGAAGGTATGAAATAATCTCATAAGTGTGAATACATTATTTAAAAAAATTATTCAAAACATAGTGAATATGTTTTACTTGAAAAAAACATTGCTTTGATTGTAAGCTATTTAGATTTTTATTTGTATATTTGCACCTCGAAATAACTAAAAATTTATAAACAATGTTTGCAATTGTAGAAATAGCAGGGCTTCAATACAAAGTTGAGCAAGACCAGAAGTTGTTTGTAAACCGTTTAAAAGGAGATAAAGGAGGAAAAGTTTCTTTCGATAAAGTTCTTCTTACTGTAAACGGTGCAATCACTGTAGGCGCCCCAGCTGTAAACGGAATCACTGTAGAAGCAGAGATCCTTGACCACGTTAAAGCTGATAAAGTAATCGTTTTCAAAAAGAAAAGAAGAAAAGGTTACAAAGTGAAAAACGGTCACAGACAATCTTTAACTCAAATCGTAATCACTGGTATTACAGGTTTTGAAGGTGGAGCTAAAAAAGCTGCTGCTAAAAAAGAAACTGTGAAAGGTGAAGTTCTTTCTGACAACGCAACTGTTAACTTTGGTGAAGATCACGAGTTGAACTATCACTTAAAGAAAAACAACTTGTCTCAGTCTAAAGAGAACAGAGAAACTTTAATTACTTTAGGTAAAGCAGTTAAAGTTGAATTAGAAAAGAATATTCTTACTCATGAAGAAGTAGATGCTGCTATCATTAAGAATATTGATCAATTTAAAGCACTTAATAAATAATCCAGTAATAAAATGGCACACAAGAAAGGAGTCGGTAGTTCCAAGAACGGTAGAGAGTCTCACTCTAAAAGATTAGGTGTGAAGATTTTCGGAGGACAAGCAGCTATTGCCGGAAATATTATTGTTAGACAAAGAGGTACTCAGCACCACCCAGGTGATAACGTGGGAATCGGTAAAGACCACACTTTGTTTGCATTAGTAGATGGTAAAGTAGTTTTCAGAAAGAAAGCAAACAACAGATCTTTCGTATCTGTAGAACCAAACGCATAATCTTTAAGCGTTTTATAAAAATTAAAACCTCAGCACTGCTGAGGTTTTTTTTTTCATATATTAAAAATATAATAAATATCTCATAGAGGTGAAATATTGATATATTTGTTGATAACCTCATATAAAGATAATTGCGGTAGCCGAAAAGCATCGAGAGTAGGCAACAAATAAAAACAGAATAACTATGAAAAACCTGAGAAAAATGACTAAGAAACAGCTAAAATCAATTGAAGGTGGTAATGATTATATATGTCCGGACTTCATTGCTACAACATGTGCAGAATGGTGTACACTAAGCCCATGGCAGAAAGAGTATTGCTTACATATGGTAGAAGATCCTATGTCTTGTAACTGTTCTTATTAAAGCTTTAGAATAAGTTCGGGCGGCTTCTTCGAAGCCGCCCGAAATATTGTAGAATATCTTAACATTTAGAATCCCACCTGGAAACCGGCTTTAATACCAAATTTTGAGATATCAGGTCTGTCCAGATAATTTCCTCTCCAGTTGAAGTCGACCCTGAAAATTCTAAGATTTCCGATTCCTATATTTTCAATACCAAATCCGTATTCAAAATAGATCTGTTCACTTGGTGCAGAATATTTGAATCCTTCCACATTGATCGCTTTGGAAGCATCACTTAAAGTTCCGTAGGCGCCTCTTATAAATGCAACCTCTCTAAGCTTAAGCTTTTTAATTAAAGGAATATAAGAAAGAATCTTTCCATTGAAATGATGTTCCAGATGAAGAGTGGTATAAGTATCAGCAACAAATTCATAATAATTAAGCTGAGAAAAGGTATTAGGAACCAGACCATATGATAAATTGGCCGGAATAATATTCTGTAATGCTAAAGGCACGGTATTGAAATTTTTCCCAGCTTCAAAATTAACGACCATTTTTCCAAGACTACCGATCAGGAATGGTTTATACAGCATAAACTGCAGTTTGTCATAGTTGAAGTCTGCATTAAACAGTCCTTCTATTCCTCTGGTGTATCTTAAAACAATGGTTGGTGCAAGGTTTCTCGCCTGGTATCGGTCAATACCTGTTTGTGAGAATTTTGCTCCCGGCTTTGCAATTAAACTGATCGTAACATGAGAGTCATTCACGGTCTTTCTTAGATTTCCATCCTGATAATACAGAAGGTTGAATTTCTCAGGAATGGCAGATTTGATACTTTGCATCACTCCATCTACTCTTATCTGAAAGTTCTTCCAGGGTTCAATCGCTGCAAAAACACTTGTTTTGTTTACTGAACTTAAAGAAATGTTTTCTCCTCTAGCAAAAAAGGTGCTGGTAGACGAAGATTGTGGGGTGACACCATCACCGGATGTAAGTTGACCTCCAAGCTGAACAATATCTCTGCTGGTTCCTGCGCCGATCATAAAACGGTTAAGCTTATTGAACATATATCTTGCTTCCACTCCATATTTAAACTGTTGATCTTTGAACCCATACGCTGTGTAAAACTGCGCTCTCCAGGTATCATTCAATCCGAAATAGGTTCTTGCTCCTAATCTTATTCTGTCACCTTCTACTTCATTTCTTCCATAAATTGAGAAAATAGGACCAATATCTATTCCTTTAAAGGCATTATAATAACGTGAACCAAGTGTTTCAAACAGTTTTACCATCCGGTTGAATTTTGGGGTCTGTTGAAGCTGATCAAGCATATTATACACACCTTGTTCAGATTTGGAAAGTGTATCAGGTCTGGCTTTTGTCCAGTAAGCTTCATCTTTGTTGGTGAACTTATCTTCATATTCTTCTTCCGTTCTTTTGAACACTTTAGGATCAAGAGGCTTGTTGAACTGATAATCGGAATAATCTACTGATCTTTTGGCGATGATACTTTTTGCACCTTTCTTTTTTGAGAAAGGGCTCATTTCAAATTCGGTGATCAGTTTTTTAGGAAGAAATGTAGCATCATCAGGATTGTCGTATTCTACCTGAGTATACACACTGTTGACAAAGTTGACGTTGATCTTCTGTGTTGACTTTAATGTTGCTCCTAAAACCGCATAAGTATCGGTATCAATATAAAGGTTTCCCTGAAAAGCAAGAACATCTTTTCTTTTAGGCTGATATCTTATCTGGAAAGCTTTTTCGCCACGGATAGAAATGGTATCCACCAGATCATAGTCATAGGTGCTGAATCCGTCAGATCCTACCGGGCTCTGAAATCCTATATCAAAATAATTCAGAGTATTGTCATAAATGTTGATATCCCTGTATAAGTTTTTAGCAGAAACAGTAATTACCTGATTGTCCTGAAACCCTGACGTCTTTTGAGCAACCAATGTTCTTTTGCTATCTTTATCAGGCTTATTTTTACCGTAATTTTCATAAACGGCTTCGTTCAGAAAGATAGGAAGTCCAAGTCTTCCACTGGCAGTAGAATCGGCATAATCGAAGATAAAATCAAGCTTTTTGAAGATTTTTTTCTTCATAAAAGTACTGTCCAGATTGTTGAGATCGAATTGGGTCTTTTCATACTCCTTAAAAGAGTAAGTATCAAACTTTTCCAATCCGTTGTTTCTCTTGTGTCCCCATACTTTTTGCATGATGGCATAAGCGGGGTTTTCTTTTTTATTCTTGTATTTTGTTTTTCCGGCTTTCAGAACTACTTCCTCAATATTACTCACTTTGGCCTGTGAAAGCTGAACGAAAATATTCTCGGTATTTTCAGGGGTGATATCCAACGTTTCGGTAGTATAGCTTTTTCTGGAAAATTTTAGTTGATGGATAATGCTGTCCGACTGAACGCTAAAGCTGCCGGATGTCGTAGTGAGGGAAGGAACAGTATTATTGTTGATAAAAATATCAACATTACTGAGTTCTTTATTTGTTTTTTCATCAACAATCTTACCGCTGACACGGTTTTGAGCATAGACACAACCGGTAAGGATCAGGAGAAAAAATAAAAAAAAGTGTTTTTTGGAGTTATTGTTTAACATCATTCGTTTCTTCAGGCAATTAGCAAAACAAAAAGTATGCAGTTTATTTAAAAAAAACATAAAAAAATAAAATAATTTTATTCTAATATGTAAAACGGCAAATGTAGCGAAAATAATATAAGAGCCCGTTAAAATAAATCTGAAATTTCACGACTTAAAATATAAAGAATCAGAGGATTAAATAAAGGGTGAAATGTTAGTTCGTGTAATCATCATCAGACAAATATTTTGAGTGAAAATTAAAGAATATTTTTATATAAATTAATTAAACAAAAACTGAAACCATAAAATATCTGGAATAGAAAATGGGATCCTAGATATTTTTAGAAAACAGCTTATATTTACCGTTTTTTACTCAAATAGGAGGTAATCTGTGATCTGACCATCATTGTAGAAAGATGCTAACTAAAGAAAAACGAAGATAATTAAATGACAAAGAAATTTCCAGCTATAAACAGCACGCTTTCACCGGATGAGCTGAGTAAACTTATTCAACAAAAATATAAGCTAAGCGACAAAGCCGTATGTAGCATCTTCCGGCTTGCCATGAATCATTTATATATTGTTCAGGATGGTGAACAGAAATATGTTTTTCGGGTGTATACATACAATTGGCGAACAAAATTAGACATTGAAGAGGAATTAAGATTATTACTTCATTTAAAAGAAAACGGGAAATCGGTTGCCTATCCAATTGCTGACCAATCAGATGAATATTTACAAGAAATTGAGGCAGCGGAAGGAAAAAGGTTTGGGGTATTATTTTCATTTGCCAATGGAGCAAAAACGGCCGGATTTTCAGCTCAGACAAGTTTTTTAATCGGTCAGACATTAGCAAAAATACATCAATCGACTGAAAATTTTGAGCTTAAAAGAATCTCTTATGATGCTCAAAACTTACTTTCTGACCCTGTTTTAAAAATAAAAAAGTTCTTTAAGGAAAATAACAGCGAAGTTAAGTTCTTAGAACAATTATCTGCTTTTCTGGTTTTGAAAATGAATAAAATTGATCAACAGAAAATGAGAACTGGAAGTGTTCATCTGGATGTTTGGTTTGACAATTTACATATTGACAATGAAAAAGAGGTAACGTTTTTCGATTTTGATTTTTGTGGTAACGGTTATTTATCTTTTGATATTTCTTATTTCCTGTTTCAGTTACTTGCAACAAATTTGAACGAAGAAGAATATCAGGCAAAAGCTGACAGCTTTTTAAAAGGTTATGAAACTGTAACAGAAATTAATGATGAGGAAAAAAAGTTTTTGCCATTTGCCTGTTTAACCATTATGACCTATTATATAAGTGTTCAGTGCGATAGATTTGAATACTGGACAAATATTTTCCTGAATGAAGATCATTTGAAAAGGATGGTCGGAAATTTAAGACGTTGGATTGCTTATAACAAAATTGAAATAACAATAAACGGCTGACAGCAGCTTTGCAAGCGGAGCTTTCAGTGTTGCAGAAAATGAATAAAAATAAAAAAAGACCTACATTTCTGTAAGTCTTTTTGCTCCTCCTGCTGGGCTCGAACCAGCGACCCTCTGATTAACAGTCAGATGCTCTAACCAACTGAGCTAAGGAGGAATGTCCTTTGTTTTAAGTGGTGCAAATATAATATGAATATTCATTCGAAGCAAGTTTTATCCCTTATTTTAAAAGGTTTTTAACTAAATGTATTGAAATTCAATAAGAAATATTTTAATTCTTTTTATTCAGTTCTATGGATTTTCCTGTAAATATCAGGAATGATAGGAGATTAATATTCATGTAAAAAACAAAACCTGCATTTCTGCAGGTGTTTCTTTGTTATTTCTTTAAATCCTTCATAATTTCCTGAATCGCCCTTTCCAGCTGAGGGTCATTACCCTGTTGCCTGTCTAAAAAGGTATTTTTCACATAAATATCGGGTTTTACTCCTGTTTTTTCAAGATTTTGCCCGTCCAGGGTGTAGGTTCCCCATGCGGGAAGTCTGTAATAAGAGCCATCTACAAGCCCTTTCCCGGAAGTAAAGATGATCCATCGGTACGTATCCTGCCCAATAATTTTTCCTAATTTCAAAGCTTTAAATCCGGCTGCGGTCATCTCTGCGTCACTTAAAGAACCTTCATTGATCAGAAGGACGATAGGCTTTCCGGAAGGGGCAAAGTTAGGCTGGGCTGTCATTTTTCCTTCACGGTATTTCCATTGTAGATAAGGTTTCTGGGAAAGGAAATTTAAAACTTTATCATGTACGTTTCCTCCCGTATTATAACGTAGATCAAGAATTACAGCATCTTTCTGGATTTCCTGCTCTACCATATCCAACAGGAAGCGGTCCAGCTCATCGGTAGACATATTTTTCATGTATGAATAAGCAATACGATTGTTGCTTAGCTGGTTGACACGCTGGCGGTTGTTGAAGATCCAGTCATCATAAAGAAGACCTTTCAGTTCCGTATTGGAAACAGGGTGTACTTTCGTTGTTACATTTTTACCATTGCGACTGAAAGTGAGGATAAGCTCATCCTGCTTCTTAGGACTGGTGAAATAAGCCTCACGGTTTTCGTTGGGATCAATATTTTTCCCGTTTACAGAAACCAGCTGATCTCCGGGCTTAATATCTACACCGGAACGGAATGCCGGGGATTTCCTTACAATACTTTCTACGATATAAGGCTGGTCTTTTTTAAAGATAATTCCACTTTCGTTGGTTATATAATTCAGGTAGGTGCTTTCCTCCTTTCCGGATGAAGAAAATCCGATGTGCGAAGAATTAAGCTCACCTAAAAGATCATTCAGCAAAATTCGCAGGTCATTTCTGTTATTTACATACGGAAGATACTTTGCATATTGTTCCTTCTTGGCTTTCCAGTTTACCCCATGGAAGTTTTCATCGTAGAAATTTTCCTCTACCCCTGTCCATGCTTCATTGTACATCTGGGTAAATTCAGAAGCTAAATTCTTATCAAAATTATACTGAATATTCACTTTCTCAGGCTTTCCTGCTGCCAGAGTCATTTTATAAATATTCCCTTCAATTAAGGCAAAGAGATTTTTATTGTTTTTGGTGATATAATAAGCCGCTTTATCAAAAACCTTTTCAGATTTGGCCGGTTCAAAATCAGTGAAGACTTTTTTGAAAAGTTGTCTTTTTCCATTGTCCTGATTAGAATTAAAGAACAGGATTTCTTTCTTGTCATCAGCAAAAACTATAGGGTCATCCTGGTACCCATACCTGTCGGTAACCAGTTCAATTCTTTCCAGTGTGTTTTCAGGATTTACTTTAAGCTCTTTGATAGCGGGTTCTTTCTCTTCCTTTTTCTCCTCCTTATCAGTACTTTCTTCTGTTTTCTTTTTTTTCTCTTTGCTGTCCTTTTGGGTATCAGCAATTTTTTTATCTTTTTCCTCTTCGATAAACAATTTATCAAATCTTTCGGATTTATAAGGCTTATCAAACCAATCCAGAGCCATGCGGTAAATATTGGATTTCTGCATGCCTAAAGGATAAGACGGATTGATTCTGTCGCTGGCAAAATAAATGTATTTCCCGTTAGGAGACCAATATGGGTCCTCTTCAGAAACACCGGTGTTGGTAAGGTTGATCGTTTGTCCCTTTTTGATATTGTGAATGAAAATATCCAGTTCAAAATTTCTTTTTGCGGAGAACAATACATATTCGTTATTAGGAGAAAAATAAGGCTTTGAGTTCTGGAATGCCCAGATTTCATCCTTTACGATCGTGGTGGAACTGAAGCTGCTTAAATCCATTAATCTTACCTCATCTCTGCCGCTTAGATAGACAGCTTTTGAAAGATCTTTGTTAAGGGTGATGTTTCGGTTATTTCTCAAGTCATGAGTCAGCTGTTTTGGCTGGCCTTTTCCATCTGCAGAAGTACTGAACCAGTTCTGGTAGCCTTTATCGGTCTGGCTGTAAAGTAGAGTACGGTTGTCCTTCAGCCATTTTACTTCCATTACACGTTCCTTTCCGTCAGAAACCTGTTGGGCAAACTTTCCTTCAATATCAGAAACAAACAGAACACCACGGCTTACAAAGGCCATTTTTTTACCATCCGGAGAAACATCATAATAGGAAATATTGTTTTCTACATTGAAATTCTGGTCCTTTTCCAGGGTTTTATTGGTGTTCAGGCTGGTGTTCAGAAGTTTTGTGCTTTTACCGGCGACATCATAAACATAAAGCTGATAGTCTTTTTCAAATATTACCTTAGAACCGTTGGCGGAGACAAAAGGTTTTTTTATAGAAGTATCAAATTGAGTTAAAGCTGTCTTTGTACCATTTTCAATTTTATAAAGATTGTATTCATTATTATTTTCATCGGAAATAAAATAAATAACGCCGTTTTTATCTACACTTGGATTGAAGTCCTTTCCCTCATATTTTGTGTACTGCCTGAATGAATTATTCTTTGGATTATATCCCAAAATTTCAGGATTGTTTTCTCCTTTGTAACGTTTGCGGTGTACCTGATTGGCACTTTCCGAAGAACTTGTGAAAAGATATTCTCCGGCAGGAGTTTCAGCCAGTCCATTGGTATTATTAAAGTAATTATTGAAAAGCTTTTGCGGAGTTTTTCCTTCAATGGTTGTTTTAAAACTTCCGAAATTATTATTTCTGTTAGAAGTAAAATAAATCGTTTTGCTATCCCAGCCCCAGTTTTCCATTTCATCTTTTCCGGTATGGAAGGTAAGCTGCTTAATAGTTCCTCCGTCTGCAGGCATTACATAAACGTCATAATTGCCGTATTGATTAGAGCTGAATGCCAGCCATTTTCCGTCAGGAGAAAGACGAGGGTTGATTTCTTCGCCATCTAAAGCTGTGATTCTCGATGCATTCCCGTCATTGGAGTCTACTTTCCAGATGTCTCCGTCATAGGCAAAATAAGCAACCTTTCCATCAGGACTCAGTGAAGGGGTTGATAAAAAATATGATTTTTCCTGCGCTGATATCTGCATAAGGGCAAAGGCAGAGAATAATGAAATAAAGGTTTTTTTCATGGAATAATTTGATATTAATGCAATACTATAAAGCTAATTGGATTGCTTTTGGGGATATAAGTTATATGTGAAGTAGTAAAAAAGACAATTTTTTCTCTTTAACAATGAATTAATTGTCTGAAAGGCTGCTGTCACAGTAACTCAACGACTGCAAATATCTGATTTTTTTGAAAATATCAGTGGCTTTCCCGGTAAATTGTATATCTGAAAAACTGAAAATAAAAAAAGACCTACATTTCTGTAAGTCTTTTTGCTCCTCCTGCTGGGCTCGAACCAGCGACCCTCTGATTAACAGTCAGATGCTCTAACCAACTGAGCTAAGGAGGAATGTCCTTCGTTTTAAGTGGTGCAAATATAGGACGAATATTTATACCCTACAAATATTTTTAGAAAAATTTTCAAAAAATTACAGATTTCCTGTAATCGCCTTGAAAATATCACTTCCGAAAATCAACAGCATCAGCCCCAGAAGGAAAATAACTCCCACCATCTGAGCATTTTCCAATACTTTCTGAGGAACCGGTTTTCCTACAATCATTTCATATAATGTAAATATAACATGCCCGCCATCAAGTCCCGGAATAGGAATCAGGTTAAGGAATGCCAGCCATACAGAAAACATTGCTGTAAAGCTCCAGAACATTGTCCAGTTAATAGAAACAGCTCCGCTTTTTGATTTTTCAACAGGCATATTTTTGATGATCGCAAGAGGACCTCCCACTTTTTTGTATCCCTGTACTTTCTTATTGAATACAAGTTTGAACTGTTTAATCTGATACGTTAAACTTTCAATACTTCTTGTAAACCCTCTGCCGATAGATTCAGCAAATGTAAAATGCTTTGTAGCTGCATATTTTTCCAGTTGCTTATAAGACGCAATGCCTAAGGTTCCTTCCTTGGAAACTTCAAGGTTAAGCGGTTGTACAGCTCCGGATCTTAAAACATCTACATTCAGGGTTTTACCTGCATTTTTAGTAACGATACCCTGGAATTCATCATAATAACTGATCTTCTGTCCGTTTACAGAAACTACCTGATCCCCAACCTTTAGTCCTGCAGCAGCGGTTTTAGGATTCACAATCGTGTCTATTACCGATGCATATCTTGGCGTAAGGAATGCTCTGGGATTCTCATCTCTGAAAGCAAGCGCTTTTCCGTCATCATTGGTATTGAAGGTTACTTCTTTTCCGTTTCTTAAAACAGTGATCTTATCACTCAGTAATATATCCAGTGACAGCTTATCTAAGCTGTTCTGAACCTTCCCATCCACTTTTAATATCTTATCACCATCTTCGAAGCCCATTGCTTTTGCTACCTGTGTATAGTGCATAGGAGCATCTACTTTCGATGTATCAAATGAAGTTTCACCATTGAAATAAGAAAGACATCCATAGATAATCCACGCAAGGAAAAAGTTTACCGTAACTCCTCCCAGCATAATGATAAGCCTCTGCCATGCCGGTTTAGATCTGAATTCCCATGGTTCTGCCGGTTTTTTCATCTGAGCAGTATCCATACTTTCGTCTACCATTCCGGCAATTTTAACATATCCTCCGAAAGGAAGCCATCCGATACCATACTTGGTCTGTTCAGGATGTTTTCTCCAGTCGTTATCCGGAAGTTTTGATATATCGATAGGCACTTCTTCTTTCTTTCCGTTTACCTCTATCACTTCAGAGTCAGGTAAATTCTTTGATAAAAATTTATACTGCCACTTTCCGTTGATTTTCTTCATAGAAAATATGGAGAAGTAAGGATCAAAAAACAGAAAAAATTTCTCTGCTCTGGTCTTAAACCATATTGCCGGCAAAAAATGTCCAAGCTCATGAAGAAGCACTAGTATAGAGATACTCAGAATGAACTGAAAGAGTTTGATTGCTATTTCCATTAATAAATTTTAGATTTTAATTTGCAAAGGTAACAATTATCAAAACTATGCCAAATAAAAAAGCCTCCCGAAACGAGAAGCTTTGTCATATTTAAAGACGTTTTGATTATAAATTGAACGAAACCCCAAGACTTCCGTTATTACCTACCTCTGCAAAAACACCTATTTTCTCTGTGAAGAAGTAACGGGCTCCGATGTGGGCCCCTATTCCGAAGTCTTTTCCAAGAACTCCAAGATCTACACCAGGGTAAATGTCCCATTTTGCCGGAAGATTGAGCGCATCCTGCAAATGAAAATTAAGTCTTCCAAAAACAAAAACACGATTATCCTTATCATTGTCTTTATAATTGTCAAAATAACCGTTGATACCGGCTCCTACTGAGATAAGCTTGTTGATACCGTAATCATAAGTTCCTGTGATACCCGTTCCATAGCCCCAGGCACTCAGTCCCAGCTGTACTTTATGATCTCCCTTTCCGTTGTAGGCCTGAGCATTGGCCATTGTACCGAAAAAGAATATCATCACCATAAAAACCAATTTCTTCATAAATTTTTTAATTTTTAATGATTTTAATAAAAATTATCTGCATCAAAAATGAAACCGAAAGGAGGACGGTCCCCATACTTTAATAATTTTTAAGAAATTTAACCGCTATACCCTGAATCTGATTGTACAGGCTTTTTCTCTGATAAATATAAAAACCGTATTTTTATAATTGAATATTGAAGTAACACTAAAAAGAGAAAAATGAAAACTGCAGGACTTAATTTAGATATCATCTGGAAAAATAAGACTGAAAATTTTAAAATTATAGAAAAAGAATTTCAGAATGTAGAAGCAGACCTGTTTCTTCTTCCTGAAATGTTTTCAACAGGCTTTTGTATGGATGCGTCTGAAGTCTCAGACAGAAACGAAGAATCTCTGGCGTTTTTGAAAAAATTTTCAAAAGAGAAAAATGCTGCTGTCTGCGGAAGTGTCCCGGTAGAAGAAAACGGAAGCTTTTTCAACAGAATGTATTTTGTACAACCGGATGCTGAACCCGTTTTTTATGACAAGAGACATCTGTTTTCGTTCTCGGGAGAAGATAAAGTGTATACACCGGGAAAAAAAAGGGTAATCGTTGAATATAAAGGCATGAGATTTCTGCTTCAGGTTTGTTATGATCTCAGATTTCCGGTTTTTGCGAGAAATAACGATGACTATGATGCAGTGTTGTATGTAGCCAACTGGCCTGAAAAAAGAGTAGGGGCCTGGGAACATCTTCTGAAAGCAAGAGCAATCGAAAACCTTTCTTTTGTTTTTGGCCTAAACAGGATAGGAACTGATGGAAACAATCTGTTCTATCAGGAAAGCTCTCATTGTTTCTTTGCGGATGGAAAAGAGATTTCTGTAAAAGAGAATAATATTGTATCTGCAGAACTGAATAAGGATGAGTTAAAGGATTTCAGAAACCATTTCCAGTTTTTGAATGACAGGGATCAATTTTCAATCGAATTATAAAAAAACCAAGGCTGAGATCATTCTCAGCCTTGGTTTTGTATTTTATTTAAATGTATTGCTGTAAAAGCTGCGTCAGTGTATTGACATCATGTACGCCGCTTTCCTTCCATAACAGTTCTCCATTTTTGAAAACAGCCAGAGTGGGTACTCCACGAACGCCATATTGAGCGGCTAAGGCAGGATATTGATCCACATCTACTTTTATGATTCTGGCTCCTTCGCCAATGTTTTCTTTCACTGTATTTAAAACCGACGACTGTACTTTGCAAGGTTGGCACCATGTTGCGAAAAAGTCAATAAGTACCGGCCTGTCGGAATTGATGATTTCCTGAAATTTTTGGGACATAGTTTTGGTTTTATTAGTTTGCTTTTTTGTTTGTTTCATCCTGGATCGCCTTTACATTCTTCCAGGTTGTACCATCATAAGCTTCCACACCATTTTTCTTCAGAATTTCCATTGCCTGGTCTGCCTGAATTCCTTTGTTGCAGAAAACAACAACTTTTTTACCTTTAAGATTCTCTATATTATTCTGAAGCTCTGCCAAAGGAATGTTGGTTGCATTCTTAGCGGTTCCGGCTGCATACTGTTCCGGGATTCTGACATCTACCAGCATTACATCAGAGCTGTTTACAACTTCCTTGATACTGGCTTTCGGAACATCTGCTACATGAGCTGTTGTGCAGGCACTTACTGTACATGCCAGAGCTACAATAAGTCCGTAGAATGGAATTTTCATAGGCTTATGATGTTTTCGACTGGCAGACAAAATCCGTTGTCGGAAACTTCTCTGTTTTCTTTATTCCGTTGAATCCTCCTTCTATTTCAGTAAAGTTTCTGATTCCGTGTGAATTAAGGATGCTTGCTGCAATCATACTTCTGTATCCGCCTGCACAATGAAGGAAGAAATGTTTGGAATCATCTATATTACGAACCCAGTCGTTGATGGCGTCCAATGGTTTATTATAAGCATTATCAATATGCTCCGCAGAATATTCAGTAAGCTTTCTTACATCAATTACTGTGGCATCTTCTGTAAACTGCTCTGCAAACTCAGCAGGAGAAATCCTTTTGACTTCGTCTGTTTCTTTACCTGCATTTTTCCATGCTTCAAAGCTGCCCTGTAAATAGCCTATCACATTATCAAAGCCTACACGGCTTAATCTGGTAATCACTTCCTCTTCAGTTCCTGCGTCAGCAACCAATAGCAAAGGATGTTTCACGTCTACGATCATAGCTCCCACCCATGGGGCAAAATCTCCCTTCAGCCCTATATTGATAGAATTCGGAACAAAGCCTTTATGGAAATCAGCAGCACCTCTGGTATCTAAGATCAGTGCCCCTGTTTCTTCTGCCAAAGCTTCAAAATCTTCCGGAGCAACAGGATTCAGCCCTTTGTTCATTACAACATCCAGGCTTTCGTAGCCCCCTTTGTTCAGGGCCACATTCATTCCGAAATACTTAGGCGGAGCAGTCAGTCCGTCCAGAACTTCTTTAATAAAAGAGGCTTTATCTGGCTGATTAAGTGCGTAATTGGTCTTTTTCTGGTTCCCTAGAATGTCCACTGTTTCTTTCTGCATATTTTTTCCACAGGCAGAGCCGGCACCGTGAGCCGGATAAACCGTAATGCTGTCATCAAGTGGCATGATTTTGTTTTGAAGGCTGTCATACAAAATACCTGCAAGGTCTTCCTGGGTAAGATTAGTTGCTTTTTGCGCAAGATCAGGTCTTCCCACATCTCCCAAAAACAAAGTGTCTCCTGTGAAAATTGCAGTTTCAACACCGTTTTCGTCAATTAAAAGATAAGTGGTACTTTCCATTGTATGTCCCGGAGTGTGCATTGCCTTTATTTTGATCTTTCCGATCTCAAAAATCTGATCATCTTCCGCAATGATTGCCTCAAATTCAGGTGCTGCAGTGGGGCCGTATACAATTGGAGCTCCGGTTTTCTTGCTTAGATCCAGATGCCCGGAAACGAAATCTGCATGAAAGTGAGTTTCAAAAATATATTTTAAAGTGACATTGTCTTTTTCCAGACGATCGAGGTAAGGTTTTACTTCTCTCAACGGATCAATAATTGCCGCTTCATTCTCTGATACAATATAATAGGCGCCCTGAGCCAGACAGCCCGTATATATTTGTTCAATTTTCATTGGGGTCTTTTTTTAATGAGTTAAAGATACAAAGTATTAGATAAATTCTAAATGAAATGTTAAATCCCATTGATAGTTTCTTTCAATACTATGTTAAACGTATGTTTAATGTTCTTTATTTTTTGAGCAAAAAGAATGCCTTACCTAATGCTGACGGGCAAATACTGTTTTTTATCATGTTGATGTTATAGAAATAAATCTACTATTAAAGATATCAATACACGTGGTTTAAAATTTGCTTAGGCTCGTACTGATGTGTTTTTTTGATGGATTATTAGCTATTCATCAGAAAAAATATCTTTATATATTTTACAAAAACTTTTATATTTATAAGTTTAAAAAAGTGATCAGATGGCAGACAAAGCACAATTTATTGAAGAATTAAATGCGAGATACACTCCAAAAGGTGAACATATTATATTAGGAAAAGGAATGCTGGATGGCGAAGTGGTTCCTGAGGTGAATGTAACGATTCCCCTGAAAACTATAAACCGTCACGGTCTTATTGCCGGAGCTACCGGAACAGGTAAAACCAAAACACTGCAGGTATTTGCAGAGCAGCTTTCCCATGCGGGAATTCCCTCGCTTGTTCTGGATATCAAAGGAGATTTCTCCGGAATTGCAGAACCCGGAAATATGAACGCAATCATTGAAGAACGGTATGCAAAAACACAGCTTCCTTATACCCCACAAGGATTTCCGGTAGAATTGATGACGATTTCCGGAGGAAAAGGAGTGAAACTGAGGGCTACTGTTACGGAATTCGGGCCGGTTTTACTGAGTAAAATTCTGGAACTGAATGATACCCAGCAAAGCATAATGTCCATTGTCTTTAAATATTGTGATGATAAAGGACTTCCGCTTATCGATCTGAAAGATCTTAAAAAAGTTTTACAATATGTAACGGATAATGCTCAGGGAAAAGCAGAGCTTGCGGCCAACTACGGATCTATTGCTCCGGCTTCTTTAGGAGCAATTTTACGGTCTATTGTTGCTTTGGAACAGCAGGGAGCGGCAGATTTCTTCGGAGAGCTGAGCTTTGATGTACAGGATCTGCTGGAAACAAGAGACGGAAAAGGAGTGGTCAATATTTTAAGAGTGGCAGAAATTCAGAATAAGCCACAATTGTTTTCAACATTCATGCTGTCACTTTTTGCCGAAATTTATATGACGTTCCCGGAAGAAGGAGACAGCGGGAAACCAAAACTTGTACTGTTTATTGACGAAGCCCACCTTATTTTTGATGAAGCTTCAAAAGCCCTTCTTTCACAGATTGAAACCATGGTAAAACTGATCCGTTCCAAAGGAGTCGGAATCTATTTTATCACACAGATTCCGGGAGATGTTCCTGAAAATGTATTATCACAGTTAGGATTGAAAATACAGCATGCCTTAAGAGGGTTTACAGCTAAAGATAAAAAAGAAATTTCCAAAGCAGTTGAAAACTATCCTACAACAGAATATTACAATGCTTCAAGTCTGATCCAGAGTCTCGGAATCGGGGAAGCATTTGTGACTGCCCTGGATGAAAAAGGGATTCCTACACCATTGGTACATACCTATCTGATTTCTCCGGAATCAAGAATGGATGTTCTGAATGAAGGGGAAATTACAGAACTTACAGCAAAATCTCCTATGGTAGCGAAATATGAGCAGGCTATTGACGGTGAATCTGCTTACGAAATGCTGACCAGCAGAATGGAACAGGCCGCTCAGAACCCTGCTCCCAACCAAAGGTCAAGACCGGTAAAAGAAGAACCGGGAATGTTTGAGCAGGTACTACAGAGTAAAGCAGGAAGAACTTTTACCAGTACATTAATGAGAGAAGGGGCAAAAGCTATTCTCGGAATGTTAGGTTTAGGAGGCCGAAGAAGATAATTTTGAGACACAATCCGGGATAACCTGCTGTGTTTTGATATATTTTTTGTTATTTTAGCAGGTTATCTTCGCTTAAGTAGTGTAGAATCGGATTGTATTGGGGGAATAAATGCCGATTTAAAATAAAAAATAAGAAAACAGCAGTTAACAGAAAGTAAATGTATTCAATTATAGACATAGAAAGTAATGGTGCAGGTTATAGAAATGAATGCATTATAGATATTGCCATCTACAGATATGATGGTCAGAAAATTACAGACCAGTTTATATCATTGGTGAATCCTGAAAGTGATATTACTCCTTTTGTGCAGAAACTGACCAGTATTACCCCGAAAATGGTCAAAACAGCTCCGAAATTTCATGAAATCGCCAAAAGAGTCATTGAAATTACTGAGAATACTACCCTGGTAGGACATAATATTGATTTCGATTACAGGATGCTGCGGCAATCATTTAGTCGGCTTGGTTATGAATTTAAAATCAATACTTTAGATACAATTCCGTTAGCTAAAAAATTAATTCCAGATGAAGTAAGTTATTCCCTTGGTAAATTGGTGAAGTCACTGGGGATTCCTCTGACTAACCATCACAGGGCTGAAGGAGATGCAAGGGCTACACTGGAACTTTTTAAACTTCTTATCTCAAAGGATACCGAAAATGAGATTATTCAGAAGCAGCACGAGGAGTCTAATGCGAAAACCTACGTCAATAAGATCAAAGAACTTACTCAGGATCTGCCCAATGAAAAAGGATTTGTCTATTTTCAGGATGAGGTGGGGAGAATTATGTTTTCCGACTATGTTCAGGATATTAATAAATTCTCAAAAAAAGTTTTCAATTCCAAATCAAAAAAATGGGACCAGATTCAGAAAGGGGTTGAGCAGATTAACTATGAACTTACGGGAACAGATATTATTGCCAAGCTGATCCTGAATTCTAAAAATATTAAAAAGAAAGAGATTTTACCATTCGGGCTTTACTTCAGGAACAATAAATATGTTGTTGAGAAAAATACACTCAATAAAACGGAGAAACCGGCCTTAAAATTCAGATCATTCACCCAGGGAACAAAAGCAGTTCAGTTTATAGGAGCCCTGGAAGAATATAATGATTTTGCTGTCCTGAGACAAAAGATTGAATTCAGAAAAAGAAATGAGCTTTGGCTGGGGCCTGGAAGAAAACTGGGTGAAAAATTATTCCTGATCATTGAAAACGGAAAAGTGATATCCTTCGGTTTTTATGAATTGTTTACCCAGATTCAGACTTTGAGTAAGCTGGCTAAGCTCAAAATTGATCTTCCCCTATTCTCTGCTGATCTGAACAATGAATTGCAGCTGGCGTTACTTCGTGGTGATTTTGAGACCTTACCGTTGCCAAAATAACAGGAAGATTATCCCTCACCAATTGAGTACTGAAAAAGCGGCTTTTCAAATCAATTTTCTTACAATAAAAAAATAAATAGTATTTTTGCAAAAAATAAATAGAAGCAATGCAAAATTTTAAACAAAATAAAACTGGTAAAAAGGGAGCTGTAAAGTTCTCTAAGGTTTGGAATATTTAAAAGACTTGTCTTGCATAAAAAATAATTAATGTGGCAGGCTCTTTTTCTAAGAATCTGCCTTTTTTTATGTTAAAATGAAATTATGAATTCAAAAGAATTATTAAAGATCGCCAATGAGTTTGGCACCCCCGTGTATGTTTACGATGCTGAGTCCATCAAAGTTCAATATGAGAAACTTACATCTTCTTTCCTGAAACACACAAAGTTTTTCTATGCAGCGAAGGCGTTGACGAATATCAATATCCTGAAGTATGTCAAGAACCTGGGGGCTTCTTTAGATTGTGTATCTATCAATGAGGTGAAACTTGGATTAAAAGCAGGATTTCCGAAAGAAAAAATACTTTTTACTCCCAACTGTGTTGACCTGGCTGAAATAGAAGAAGCAATGACTTTCGGAGTTCATATTAACATTGATAACATTTCTATTCTTGAGCAGTTCGGGAATAAATTCGGAAACTCTTACCCGATATTTGTGAGAATCAATCCGCATATTTTTGCAGGTGGAAATTATAAAATCTCAACAGGGCATATCGACAGTAAATTCGGGATCTCCATTCATCAGCTTCGCCACATCGAAAGGGTGATGAAGAGTACCAATCTTAATGTTGAAGGCCTTCACATGCATACAGGAAGTGAAATCAAAGATCCGGAGGTATTCCTTCAGGCCTTGGATATCATGCTGGAGCTGTCTGAGCATTTCCCTAACCTGAAGTATCTGGATATGGGAAGCGGATTCAAAATTCCTTATCAGGACAGTGAAGAAGAAACAGACGTCAGAACTTTAGGTAAGAAAGTAGAAAAAGTATTGGGAGAATTCTCTAAAACGACAGGAAGAAAATTTGAATTATGGTTTGAGCCTGGAAAATTCCTTGTAGGGAAAAGCGGTTACCTGCTGGTGAAAGCTAATGTGATCAAGCAGACTACAGCCACTGTTTTTGTTGGCGTAAATTCAGGATTTAATCACCTGATCCGTCCTATGTTCTATGATTCTTACCATATGATCGAAAACCTGTCCAATCCAAAAGGAGCGGAAAGAATTTATACCGTGGTCGGAAATATCTGTGAGACCGATACATTTGCATGGGACAGAAAACTGAATGAAGTAAGAGAAGGTGATATCCTTGCCTTCCATAATGCAGGAGCCTACGGTTTTGAAATGAGTTCCAATTTCAATTCAAGACTGAAGCCTGCAGAAGTTTTATTCCTGGATGGAAAAGCTCACCTGATCCGTAAAAGAGATGAGTTTGAAGATCTATTGAGAAATCAGATCGAAATCGTGATGTAAATTTAAGAGATAATCATATGAACAGCCGCCTTTTCAGGTGGCTGTTTTGTTTTATATCATACTTTTAGTAATAGGGTGGTTGGTAACTCAACCTAACAGGTTTTCAAAAACTGTTAGGTTTGACAGATCATAAAATTACAGATTTTTTAACATAGAAACGCTAGGGAAGGCTCATTTTAAATAGTTAAATTTGATAGGAATACAGCTTGAAGCTGTAGTTATTTCAGAAATATAACCACCAAATCTATTATTATGGCCAAAAATATAGCGGAGCAGATTGTTGAAATGCTCGAAAATGCCAATGTGAAAAGAATTTATGCCGTTACAGGAGACAGTCTCAACCATCTGAATATTGCTGTGAAGAATAGCAGTATCCAATGGATTCATGTTCGGCATGAGGAGGTAGGGGCTTATGCCGCCGCCGCCGAAGCGGAACTGGACGGTCTGGCGGTATGTGCAGGAAGCTGTGGTCCTGGGCACGTTCACTTGATTAACGGAGTGTATGAAGCACACCGTTCCCATGTTCCTATGCTGGTCATTGCTTCTACCATTCCCAGTGACGAAATGGGAATGGATTACTTTCAGGAAACCAATACCATAAAACTGTTCGACGATTGCAGCTATTACAATCAGATGATCACAAGACCGGAGCAGGTACAGCGTACCGTTCAGATGGCTCTTCAGCACGCCATTTCAAAAAAAGGAGTTGCTGTGATCGGGCTTCCGGGAGATGTTTCTGAGCTGGAAGCTGAAGAGGGATCAACCTCTGCCCAGATTTTTAAAACCAATCCGGTGATACGGCCTTCGGATGATGAACTGAAGAGCCTTGCAGATCTTATCAATGAAAATAAAAAGGTGACGCTGTACTGTGGAATTGGTGCCTCGGCAGCAAGCGCAGAAGTGATAGCATTATCTAAACATTTAAAAGCTCCTGTGGGCTATTCATTCCGTGGAAAAATGGACATTCAACCCAATAATCCGAATGAAGTAGGTCTTACGGGGCTGTTGGGTTTTCCTTCCGCCTATCATGCAATGCACGAAGCAGATGTGGTTGTTCTTCTCGGAACAGATTTTCCGTATCAGAAATTCATGCCGGTAAAAAATAAGATCGTACAAATTGATGAAAGCGCGGAAAGGCTGGGAAGAAGGGCGAAACTTGAAATGGGACTGGCAGGCGATGTCAGGGAAACCATCAAAGCACTCCTTCCTTTGCTCGAAGAGAAGACTGATGTTCACTTTCTTAATGAACAGCTGGCGTTTTATGAAAAGGTAAAAGAAAACCAGCTGGAATATGTTAAAGATTCGGGTAAGGAAAATGCCATTCAGCCGGAATATGTCGCCCATACACTGGATCGTCTTGCTGAAAAAGATGCCATATTTACTGTAGATACCGGAATGTGCTGCGTCTGGGGAGCCCGGTTCATTACAGGAACCGGTAAAAGGAAAATGCTGGGGTCATTTAATCACGGATCTATGGCCAATGCGATGCCAATGGCCATCGGAGCAGCACTGTCACATCCGGAAAAGCAGGTGATTGCGATGTGCGGAGATGGAGGGTTGTCTATGCTTCTGGGAGATATGGCTACTATTTTTCAGTATAAATTACCTGTGAAGCTGATTGTTTTCAATAACAGGACCCTCGGAATGGTAAAGCTGGAAATGGAAGTGGGAGGAATGCCGGATAACGAAACAGATATGATCAATCCTGATTTTGCGATGGTAGCAAAGGTTATGGGATATCCGGGAAGAAACGTTCATTTACCCGAAGAAGTGGAAGGTGCTATAAAAGAATGTCTGCAGCATAACGGGCCTTATCTTTTGAATATTTTTACGAATCCTAATGCATTGGCTCTGCCTCCTAAAATTGAGTTTGATCAGGTAATGGGAATGACAAAATCCATGGCACAGCTCATGCTTGGCGGAAAGATGGATGAGGTCTTTGAAACAGTAAAAAGTAACTATAAACATATTAAAGGTCTTTTATAAACAAGGGGTAAAGATCCAATAAGATTGTTTTTTTAGGTACCGGCTCAACTTCACACTTTTGTGTGAAGTTTTTCTTTTCGGGAAATCCTTTAAATATTTAACTTTGCTTAATATTGAACCTATAAATAGCATATATTATGAAAACGATATTTTTATTCCTGGCTCTTTGTATCGCAAATTTTTCATTTGCACAGGATCAGGAAGAAAGGAACGACACTTTTATTGCTGAAAACAATAAAAATATTTTAAAAATAGACATTAAGGAACCGTTTATGCAGGTTGCTGTTAAATGTAATGACTTTAAGCCGGCAGCATATGAAGGCGGCGTAGAAGCTTACAAAACGATACTGAACAAATATATGTATGCCTATCTGAATTCAGATTTTTATGCATTGGCGGGAGACTTTACATTCACGCTGTTCCTTGATGCTAAAGGAAAAGTGGTGGATGTGAAAGGAATGCCTAAAGTGGCCAATAGCGAAGTCTTCTTCGATGACATGCAGTATGTGGTAAGAAGAATCAAGAAAAACTGGACTCCCGCATCATGTGGAGGAAGTCCCGTACCTTCGCAGATCAAAGTGAAAATGAACTTCTCTTCTGTATCAGTAGAGATGTAAAACTAAACTATAACCATGAAAAAACTTCTTTTAATTTTACCTTTATTGCTGTTAAGCGGTAAAGGATTTTCGCAGCAAGCTGCTGCTGAGTACCAATATCAGAATAGCTCCGATTTTCAGAAAGCAGAATTTCCGGGTGGAGAAGAGGCTTTCAGAAAAGAGTTCCTGAATATGGTCTATGCTTATGTAGATGTTGCTTTATATGCAATTCAGGGCGAAGTCACTTTTATATTTAATATCAATTCAAAAGGGAAAATTGATAAGTTGGATGTACTTCCTAAGTTCAGAAACAATGAAATGTTTGTAGATGATATGAAGTATGCCCTTAAAAAGGTAAAAGGAAAATGGAGCCCGGCTACCAAAAGCGGTGTTCCGGTTGATTCCAAAGCTATTATGAAAATCAGGTTTAGTAATGATACCTATGATCATGATTAAAAAAATACTTCAGTTGATCGATTTAACTTAACTAAAATAGTTTTTTACAATTCAATATTAATTCTTCAAAAAGAAAGTGTTGAGTTTATCATTTTGTTAAAATAATCTCCTGCCATTCTGTCACAATATTTTGTATCTTTGCAGACTCATTTGTTCGTAATTTCAAATTACGAACCCTAAATTGATTATCGTGCAGGAAAAATATATAGACGAAACAAAACAGGGCGAAGCTTTTGCCATTGCAGAAAGACCTGAGAATTCTAAAAAACTGTTTTTAGAAAGCTATGGCTGTCAGATGAATTTCTCTGACTCTGAGATTGTTGCATCCATTCTTAACGAACAGGGATATAATACAACAATGAAGGCCGAAGAAGCCGATCTTATCCTGTTAAATACCTGCTCCATTCGTGAGAAAGCTGAGCAGACCGTAAGAATGCGTCTTTCCCAGTTTAAAAACCTGAAAAAAGAAAAACCGAATATGACGGTGGGGGTTCTTGGATGTATGGCGGAAAGATTAAAAACAAAATTCCTGGAAGAAGAGCAATTGGTAGACCTTGTAGTGGGTCCTGATGCCTACAGAGATCTGCCGAACCTTCTGAAAGAAACGGATGATGGAAGAGATGCGATCAATGTAATCCTTTCCAAAGAAGAGACTTATGCCGACATTAATCCTGTACGTTTAGGAGGAAACGGAGTAACCGCCTTTGTCACCATTACAAGAGGTTGTGATAACATGTGTACTTTCTGTGTTGTTCCGTTTACCAGAGGAAGAGAGAGAAGCCGTGATCCGCATTCAATTATTGATGAATGTAAAGATCTGGCCAATAACGGATATAAAGAAATCACTCTTTTGGGACAAAACGTAGACTCTTACCTGTGGTATGGAGGCGGACCTAAAAAAGATTTTGCAAAAGCTTCTGAAATGCAGAAAGCTACTGCCGTGAATTTTGCACAGTTGCTTGACCTGGTTGCCAAAGCAGTTCCTGAAATGAGAATCAGATTCTCAACATCCAACCCTCAGGATATGAGTCTTGATGTCTTCAGAATGATGGCAAAACACGATAATATCTGTAAATATGTACACTTGCCTGTACAAAGCGGAAGCAATAATATGCTTGAAGCGATGAACAGACAGCATACCCGTGAAGAATATCTGGATCTGATCAAAAAAGCCAAGGAAATTGTTCCGGAAGTAGCTTTTTCTCAGGACATGATCGTTGGATTCTGTAACGAATCAGAACAAGACCACCAGGATACCTTAAGCTTGATGAGAGAAGTAGAGTATGACTACGGTTATATGTTTGCTTATTCAGAAAGACCGGGAACTCCGGCTCACAAAAAAATGGAAGACAATATTCCTGCTGATGTGAAGCAGAGACGTCTTGCAGAGGTGATTGCCCTGCAGGGTGAACTTTCCAGGAATAGAATGAAATCTTATGTAGGGAGAGTACATCAGATTCTGATCGAAGGAACATCTAAAAAGAACGAAAACCAGTGGAAGGGAAGAAATTCTCAAAATGCCGTATGTGTATTCGATAAACTTGAAGGGCAGAAAATAGGTGACATTGTGGACGTTTTTGTTCATGACAACACTCAGGGCACACTTTTAGGGAGAATAGCTGAATAATTGTAAGCTTTATGATACGGGCGGTTTACTTTTTTGTTGCGTTCTTTTCTTTTATACTGATGTCCTGTCAGGCTGAGAAAGGCAGTGGCAAATACCCAGTAACCGTTGGGAATATTGAGTTTGATGAAAAACTGGATGATCCCGTTTTCAGAAAATGTTATCCTGAAAAGCAGATTGATGTCCAATATTATCAGGGAACAAAAGAATTTGACTATAAAGGAGAGAAGATTGCCATTATAGAAAAACTGACCAATGAAAAAATATCTTCCGAAAGTAAAATAAACGGCTATATTACCGTTAGATTTTTAGTAAATTGTGAAGGAAAAACAGGGCTTTTCAGGATTCAGCAAATGAATGCCGATCTGAAAGAAGCTGTTTTAGATAAAGAACTGGGCGATAAGCTTCTGCGTTTTACAAAATCGCTGGACGGCTGGATGCCCAAAGAGATAAAAGGTTTAAAAATAGGCTATTATCAGTATTTAACCTATAAAATTGAAAATGGAAAAGTTTCAGAGGTATTACCTTAGCTTTTTGCTGCTTATCGTTTACACCAATACTATTGCACAGGTCAACTGTAATGCAGTAGAGGGGGAGAACTGCAAGAAAGCTTGTGAGTTATACAACTGGGCTTCAGATTTACAAGGTTCCCGGGAATCACAGGAAGGCTTTGATAAAGCAATTGAACTCTGTCCGGAATTCTCCAATGCCTATATGGAGAAAGCCGTTCCCTACCTTAAAAACGGGGATTTTTCTACCTGGAAGATTCTGATTGATAAGGCCGTTGCCTTAGATCCTAAAATGCATCTCGGATACAGGGGCTGGTGCAAGTTCCAGTTTCTGCGGGATTATAGCGGTGCTATTCAGGATCTGGAAACCCTTAAGCAATATTATCCTGAAGACTTGGGTAGATCCTTAAACGGAGATTACCATCTGGAAGTCGTAAAAGCAATGTCTTACAGTGCTTTAGGACAGAAAGAAAAAGCCACAGGAATTATTGAAAAGCTTCTGGCTACAAGAGGCTATGTGAAAGGGCTGTTTGATCACTATCAGCTTGGGGTGACCTATTTTGAGCAGGGAAATCATGATAAAGCCCTCGAAAATTTTGAAAAACAAAGCAAAGAATATGACTTTGCTGAGAACATATACTTTAAAAGTAAAGTTTCTAAGATCAGGAACAAAGATTATTTGGATTTGAAAATGTTAGCATTAAAAACTTATGATGAAGGAAAAATCATGAAGGATGTTTATACGCATCATTTTAACAAAATCTACAGAAAGCAGATTGCAGAGCTGTAGAAGATTAACATTAAATCAATAATCAAAAATTTACTTATGAGCAACGAGTTACAAAACATAAAAAACCGTTTCGGAATTATCGGGAATTTTCCGGCACTCAACAGGGCATTGGAAAAATCCATTCAGGTTGCCCCTACGGATATCTCCGTCTTAGTTATTGGAGAAAGTGGGGTGGGAAAAGAATTTATTCCGAAAATCATTCATTCAGAATCCAGAAGAAAACATCAGCCTTATATTGTTGTAAACTGTGGAGCAATTCCGGAAGGAACAATAGATTCCGAATTATTCGGGCATGAAAAAGGAGCCTTTACAGGAGCTACAGCAACAAGGAAAGGATATTTTGAAGTTGCAGACGGCGGAACCATTTTCCTTGATGAAGTGGGAGAATTACCTTTACAGACACAGGTTCGTCTTTTAAGAGTTCTGGAAAGCGGGGAATTTATGAAAGTAGGATCCTCACAGGTACAGAAGACCAATGTGAGAATCGTAGCGGCTACCAATGTCAACATGATGAAGGCAATTCATGACGGAAGATTCCGCGAGGATCTTTACTACCGTCTCAATACCGTTCAGATTGATATGCCGCCTTTAAGAGAGAGAAAAGGAGACATCCATTTATTATTCAGAAAATTTGCGATAGATTTCGCAGAAAAATACAGAATGCCTGAGCTGGAGCTTGAGCCCAGTGCAGTTCATTACATTGAAAACTATTCTTTCCCTGGAAACGTCCGTCAACTGAGAAACCTGGTAGAGCAGATGACCGTTGTGGAAAGAAACAGAAATATTACGGCAGAAAAACTTGCCGAGTATATCCCGATGGAAACCCACCTTCCTATGGTGGTGAATACACCCAACACTCCGAAGCAGAGCGATTTTGGAAGTGAAAGGGAAATCATGTATAAAATTCTCTTTGATATGAGAAGCGATATTAATGATTTAAAATCCTTAACTTCGGAATTGATCAAGAACAGGGGAGCGGGCGATCTGAGTAATCATGAAAAAAACCTGATCAACAGGATTTATACCCCGGAAAGCCAGCCACAGGTAAATTCAGGATCTTTGCTGTATTTTGAAAATAATAATGATACGCCGGCAGTTCAAAACCCTACGATCATTTCGACACCTGAAGACAGCTACGAAGATATAGAGGATATTGAGGTGGAAGAAAACAGACCGGAATCCCTTTCTCTTCAGAATAATGAGAAAGATCTGATCATAAAAGCTTTAGAGAAGCATAAAGGTCGTAGAAACAGGGCTGCAGATGAGTTGGGGATTTCGCAGAGAACTTTATACAGAAAAATAAAACAGTATAATCTGGAAGATTAATATTCTGACCTTTAAAAGTCCGGAAATTAATTAAGATGAAATAAATAAGATAAAAATGAGGAGTAAGATCAAAAATATTAATCTCAGACAAACTATTCTTACAGGAGTTCTTTTTGCACTGCTGGGAACTTTACATTCATGCTATTCCTTTAGCGGGTCATCCCTGAAAGGCGAGCAAACCGTTCAGATCAATGAATTCCCCAATAATGCTCCACTTGTAAACCCAACATTATCCCAACAGTTCTCTACTGATATTCAGAACAGATTTTTGCAGAGAACAACGTTGAAGGGAACTAAGGAGAATCCTGATATGCTGATAGAAGGTGAGATCACAGATTATTCCATCACTCCTACTACGATCAGCTCCAATACGCAGACCAATTCTGCCGGGGGAGTTATTCAGCAGGCTCAGAACAAACTTACCATTACGGTGAAAGTGCATTATGAAAATAAGATACGCCCTGATGCCAGTTTTGACAGAACCTATACTGATGAAGCAGCTTTCAACAGCAATCTATCACAGAATGATATCGAAACGTCACAGGTGAAAATTGTTACTGAAAGGATAATTAATAAAATATTTAACGACATTGTAGCGAATTGGTAAGATGAATCCAAGAGTTTTAGAATTAATAAAAAATCCGAAAAATATTCAGTCAGAAGACCTTGGTCTTTTGAAAGAAGAGATTCACGCTTTTCCTTATATTCAAAATATCAGGGCGCTTCACCTGTATGGAGTGCACTTGTATGAAAAAGAAAACTATCAGAAAGAACTTTCTGTCACGGCGGCCTATACCACAGATAAAAAGATTCTTTACCAGCTGATCAACGGAAAGATCAGGCAGGAAACCAAAAAGGAACCTGCTGTGGAAGCCCAACCTTCCAAAACAGTTGAAAAACCAGCTCAGTTTGCATATAAAAGCAAAGCATTCCCTATAAAAAGAGATGAAGATATTTCTTCTGAAGAGAAGGCTAAAGATGAGACAGCTGCCTGCATATTACCAATATCACATGACGTGAAACCTGTCTTTGTAAACGGAGAACGAAACAGAATTTTGTTTGAAGGAGAAGAAAACTTCCTGGATGAAGAAAACTCTGAAACCATAGATATTGAATCTACCTTGGAATCAGGAATACTGGTAACCCAAAAAGCAGGGTCGGAGCCAGAACCTGTTCAACAAAATGAACCGCAGCAAATTCAGGCTGAAGCTAGAGAAAATTTTAGTCCGGAAACGGTCATCAATGAAGATGAAATTTTATCTGAGTCCGAAACAGCAAAAGTAGAAGACGAAGAAAATGTTAGCTTTCAGGAAGTAGAACCTATCCTGCCGGAGGTGGATATTGAAGAGAATGCAGAAGAAAATATTCATACAGAAAACTCAGTTAATGAAGATGAGGTTTCGCCCGAATCCGGTGAAGAAAAAGCAGAGAATGTAATCCTTCACGAGACGGAATCGGCACTGCCTGAAGTAAATGCTGAAAAAAATGCAGGAGAAGATTTTACTCCGGAAATCGTTATTAATGAAGACGAAATTTCATCGGAACCGGAAAAAACAAAAGTAGAAGAGACAGAAAATACCAGCTTCCAGGAGGTAGAATCTATACTTCCTGAAGTAACAATTGAAGACAATACGGGTGAAGAACTTTCAGATGCTGAATCCATTATTGAAAATAAAGAAATTTCCGCTTCGGAAACAACACTACAAGCAGAAGAATCTGATGCAGAAATAAGCTTTCACGGGACTGATACTTTCCTGCCGGATATTAAAATACAGACTTCCAGCGACGAAATTTCCCAATCTGCTGAAATTTCTCAGCCTGTTCCTGGTATAAATAAACATGAAGAGGAAATGAGACGTCTGATCGAAGAGGTCGAGAAAAAGATGAAGGAAACGAAGTCTGCTCCTCAGAAAGAAGAAGTAACAGAAGAAACAGAATCAGCGCCGGATCATGAAATCAGCTTTGCGGAAACCCAGAGCTTCCATTTCTGGTCAAACAGTGAGGAGTCTCCGGCTTCGGAAGAATTAAAAGCAGAAGGAGCGATACAGGAAGAACATTCTGAAGTTCAAGGTCTGAAACCTGAACCGGTAGTAGCTGAAGAGCCGAAAGAAGAAATTATACCTGAAGAGATTCCGGAAACTCAGACTACAACCTGGAAACCAATGAGTGTTGAGTCTAATATGCCTGATTCATTAATCAGTAAAACGGTTGGAAATCAGTCTTCTGTAGCAGAGGTGCCAACGCAGGAAGTTTCCGTTACTGATGAAAAGCCTGTAATATCAACTGAAGCCCAAGAATCTGAAATATCAGAAGAAGTTTCTGCAGAAGAAATACCTGATGTGGAAGAAGTTGCGGAAACTGCAGATAAGCCTAAAAAAACAGACGATCTTACAGAAAGTGAAATACCTGTAAAAGATGAAGAAGTTCCAGTAATGAATGTCTCATTCTTTGGTACAGATATTTCAAGTCTGAGCGTTGAAGAAAAACAAAAGGAAAATAAGAAAGAATCTGCGGAAGAAAAATCCCAGGCGGTTACGATGAAAAATTCTTCTCAACCTTCGGCTGACAGTAACGTTCCCGGGTTTATCAATACATGGCAAAGCTGGCTGAAGATCGACAGGACAGAAGAAATTGAAAAGGAAAAAGAAGTCATTAAAGAAAAAGCGATTGAAAATTTCATTGAAAACAATCCTAAAATCAGTCAGTTAAAAGAAGAAAGTACCTATGTGGTAAAAGAAAAAAACGATGACATTTCCCATTTGATGACCGAAACGCTGGCTAACCTTTATTTTGAGCAGAAATTATATAGTAAAGCCGTTAAAGCATTTGAAATCTTAAAGAAAAAATATCCTGAAAAAGCAGACTATTTCAATGCAAAAATCAAGGATGTCAATGATAGCAAAAGCGGTAAATAGATGAGAATATACCTGACATATCTTTTACTGTTGGGTTTTTTATCTTTTTCATCAGCCCAGATAAAGCTTGATGAAGAATTTCCGGTTAATACATTTAAATATGAAACCACAATTTCTGTAAAGCATTTAAGTGAAGAAACCTCAATCAACAGATTGCATGAAATGCCTCAGGCAAAACTGTTGATAAATAATGGGTGGAAGTCAGTGGGATCATCTTTTAATTCGCTTCCCGGCATAGTAGGATCGGCATCCTTTGAAAAAATTAATACTAAAGATAAATATTGCAGCTTTTCCGGTTCCGTATTGGTAAACTATAGCAACGGAAGTTTTGAAGTAGAAATTGAAGCACAGTTTTTTGATAAATTTTTATCTGGTGGAAAACCCGGTTCTCAAAAGGATGCAGATTGTCTGAAATATTATCAGGAGACGATGAAGGAATTTATTCCTCTGATTACAGAATATCTCTCCGGAAAACCCGCCGTTCGGGAAAATCTTAATGAAATGCTTGATAAAGCGGCCAATCTAACCGTTGAAGGAAAGAGTTTGGATGCTTTAAAGATGTATAATAAAGTCTTAGCCACAGACCCGGACAATTCATTAGCTCTTTTCAATAAAGCCCAGATTTTATTCTCCTTAAAAAAATATACAGAAACCCTTAATGTCATTCTGAGAGCAGAAAAGAGAAAAGATATATCAGATTTTGACATCAGTACATATAAAAGCTTGAAAATTCAGGTGTTAATTCTCACAAAACAGAATGACAGAGCAATAGCAGAAATCAACAAAGCACTACAGTATGCTGAAAGTATTACCCCGGAAAAAGCTTTTGAAACAGATGAAGATGATAATGGAGAGCCATTTCTAAAACCTTCGGAAAAAACAGGATTGCTGTTAAAATGCGTCGGATATCTTCAGATGCTCAATAGAAATAGAGAAGCCCTTATTGCCCTGAAAAAATATGAAGCACTGATTCCTGAGCAAAACAAAAAACTTTTCAATCTGTTATTCAACTACTATTGCCAGCTGAAATCTCCTGAAAATGCTGAAAGAATTCGTCTGCTGATTTCCAGGGATGATCCCGGAACAGACCTGAAGTGTAAAAACTAATGTTCTGTACTTTTTTTCCGTAGTTTCCTCCATGCTTTCCGTCCGTAGACAATAACCAGGATAAGTAAAATAATGGCTGCAATCGCTGCTATTACGGGTGCTGCCATTGCAAGAACAGTCATCATACCTGCACCGGCTGTTTCAGTGGTTCCCACTACAGAATTTCCAAGACCTCCTGTGGTTGCGGTAGAAGCGGCCCGTATTCCTGCAAAACCTGAACTGATGGTAGCCGCAGTTCCCCCGCCTGCAATTAATGCTAAAGCCCACTGAGGAAAAGTACCCAGATCTGCAAACTGACTTGCAAAAAGGATAGAACCCGCCACAGTAGCCATAGGAATAGAAACCGTATCCAGTAAATGATCTATAAAAGGAATATAATAGGCAAGAATTTCAGCCACTGTTGCAATTCCTGTCGTTATAAGAGCAGGAAGGCCAGAAAGCCACTCAAAATGCTCATTCATTGGAATCCAATGGAAATAAGAAGCAAGACTTACGATAAACATGGGTAGAAAGACCCGGAAGCCAGTTGCAGCAGCTAATCCGATGCCGATAAATGCACTCAGTACATAAGAGAGATAGGGAATATTGTCTAACATTTTAATTTTCAGATTTATTGTTTTCCCTAAAAGTACAAAAAGTATATGAGATCAGAGTAGATTTACAATGTATAGTTCTTAATTTCAAGAGAGTATATTTTTCTGAAAAATAAAAAACTTAAAATCGGTAAAACCAATGTAAAATAACTTTGATTGTTGTTTTTCAATCATTTACATGGGTGTTTGAGGTGCGCATTACAGATTGATCCTTGTGATTGTTGTAAGGTTTATTTTTTCTGGCTTTCACAAAGTTTGATAAACTGCGCTTCCACATCCTGAAACTTGGGAGGTATCTCTGAAGAGACCCAAAACATCATAGCAAGAGTCTTTTTTCCAAAAGCTTCATGAAATAAATCCTTATTCAGACGATAACACTCTCTTAGCAGCCTTTTAATACGGTTTCTGTGTACCGCTCTTTTAAAATATCTTTTAGAAACGGAAACCCCGAACTTAGTAGCCTCTACGGGAGTATTAGGTTTATCCTTCAGAATAATGATTCTCAGATTTCCGGAAGTTCTCCATTTACCCTTATCAAAAAGTAAACTGATCTCTGTATTTTTTTTAAGCTTTTCCGCTCTGGGATATTTGGAATTCTGCATTAATCTTTTTTCACTAAATAATTGATCACTTCGGCAGCAGCATACAACCCGAAAATAGCAGGTATAAAGCTGATCGTACCGTAAAATGATTTTTTGAAGTTGCTCCCGTCAGTCATTTTCAGACTCTCCTCCTTTTGAATTTCATTAGAAAATACACATCGGAAACCTTTGTTGATATTTTCCTTTTTCAGCCTTTTTCGGACCTGTTTGGCAAGGAAACAGTTGTGGGTTTTGCTGATGTCTCTTACCATCACCATGCTCGGGTCGGTTTTTCCCCCGGCACCCATTGAACTTACAATTTTTATTTTTCTTCTTCTGGCAGATTTTATCAGGCAAATCTTTGGAGTTACACTGTCGATACAGTCAAGAACATAATCAAACTTTCCGGAATCAAGAACTTCATCCATCCTTTCAGGATTCAGGAATTCATTGATTTTGATGACGTTCAGCTGGGGATTGATGTCCAGCAGTCTTTCTGCGACTACTTCTACCTTATGTTGTCCAACCGTAGAGTGCAAGGCCGGAAGCTGTCTGTTAATATTAGTAATATCCACCGTATCGCCATCCACAATCGTCATATTACCTACTCCGGCTCTGGCAAGGAACTCAGCGGCAAAAGAACCTACTCCGCCCAAGCCTACTACAAGCACATTAGCTTTGATCAGCTTTTCCAATCCATCTTCCTTTATCAGAAGTTCCGTTCTCTCCAGCCAGTATTTATCCATTTTTTATCGTGTGTAAATTGTCTAAAATTTGTTCGTTCAGTTGTTCCAAAGTAATTCCCTTTATTTCCGAAACTTTTACATAGAGTTCTTCTATGCTAAAATCTTCATTGTCAGTTTCTAAAAAGAATTGATTCAGGGGTGTGTTTTTTAAAATATCCTGCAAAGATAAATTATACAAAACAGCTTTTCCAAAACTCAGGTAAAAATTATTGGCTAAAAGATCTGATGCAATTCGCTGTTTCTTGTTAAAACCATGGATAATCATTGGCTGGCTGGCCATTTTTCTAAAAGAAATGACTTCGTAGAATTTTCTGACACAATGTACGATGATGGGTTTTTTTACCTCATTCGCTATATTGATCTGTCTTAAAAAAACTTCTTCCTGAATTTTCTGATCCACAGGAACCAGAGAGTCCAACCCACACTCACCCACAGCAAAGCAGTTGTTAAACATCATACTTTGCATCCACGAAAACTGTTTTTCCAGATTATCTGTCGCAATATCTTTGGGGTGAATTCCTATAGAATACGGAAAATCCGGCGGAATTCCTTCGATATCGAGATTGTAAATTCCGTTTCTGATGTATTTCTTATGGTGATGAAAATCAAAAAATTCCATTTTCAAAAATAATGTTTTCCCGAATTAATGTAAAATTATTAAACGATCGTTTATAAATCTGTTAAAAATTTCTTAACTTTACTCAAACTGCACTTTATGAAAAAAAAATTTACAGAAAAACAGATTCACATATTAGATATTGCGGAAGAGCTGATCGCAAAAAAAGGATATGAGGGAACTTCTGTAAGGGATATCTGTTCCAAAGCAAATATTAATGTCGCCATGATCTCTTATTACTTCGGTTCTAAAGAGAAAATGATGTCTTACCTTTATCAGTACAGGGTTCTGAAGACCAGAGAAAACTTTTCAGAATTTGCGGATACCATTAAAGATGGAAAGCCTGAAATGCAGATGCGTGAAATGATCAAATACATCGTTTCCCAGCTGTTCAAATACAATTATTTCCATGGATTTGTGACCCAGGAACTTCGCCATACAGAAAACCTGAAAGATGAACTGCTGGATTTTTATCAGTTATTTGTAAAAAAACTGGATGAAGTCATTAAAAAAGGTGTCGCCTCCGGAGTTTTTACCTTCACTCCAAAGCCTGAAGATATTCTCACCATGATTATTGGTTCCACATTATTTGTGATCAGGAATAAAAACTTTTATGAGCTTTACGTTCCCAGTAAAAATGAAGAGACCTACAACAAAGAAGCGGAAAAAAAGGTGAGAATGAATCTTTTATTAAGTGTTTTTGCCATTTTGGGATACGCTGCAGACTAAAATTACGTTAAATATTCATAAAAAAAAATCTATTGACAAAAAAGTTATATTTTTGCAAATTAGTAAATCGGCTGTATAATCCGAAAACTGTTGAATTTTTTATATGAAAAAATATATTTTAGGTCTTTTTGCTGTAGCAGTGATTGCGTCTTGTGTAAGCCAGCAGGAAAGAGCAATGAGAAGTGCAGACAAAGATTTTATCTTAAAAGCGGCTAATGAAAACTTTGCTAAGAAAAAATGGAAAAATGCATTGGCACTTTATGACAGACTTGCTAATCTTGTAGCAGGAACAGATGATTTTCCTAATGTAGGCTTCAATACCGCATATGCCAACTATTATGACAAAAGTTATAAGCTGGCCGGTCATCAGTTTAAGAATTTTGCAGTGAATTTCCCAAAAGATCCGAGAGCAGAAGAAGCAGCTTATATGTCTGCATTGTGCTACTATGAAGGGTCTATGGATTATAATCTGGACCAGTCCAGTACCGAATTGGCTATTAATGAGCTTCAGGATTTCCTTACCAATTATCCGAATTCTGAAAGATCTAAAAATATCTCCCAGCTTATTGATGAGCTGGCTTATAAACTAGAATTTAAAGCATACGAAAACGGACGTCAGTACTTTAAAATGGGGGACTACAAAGCAGCAGGCGTAGCATTGGAAAATGTACTGGAAGACTTCCCAAGTACAAAACTTCGTCCGAAGATCTATGATTATATCATGAAATCCCGTTACGAGCTGGCGATGAAATCTGTTTATAATCTTAAGGAAGAGCGTATTGAAAGTGCCTTAACCTATACAAAACTGGTAGAGAAAGAACTGCCAAATACAGAATATTCAAAATCTGCTGTAGATCTCAGAGGAAAACTGGAGAAAGAAAAACAGAATTTTGCTGTGGTGAAGAAGCAGACAGAAGAAAGAATGGCTGCGTTAAATGCAAAACAGAAAAAACAGGCCGAAAAATTAGCTGAAGCCAATAAAACCGAACAGCAGATCAAAGATCAGATCAGTCATGAAAAGCAGGCAAAGCAGATGCAGAGGGATAGTGCAGCGCTTAAGACCCCTCCTCCTGCAGCGACTTTCAAAATTCAAAGATAATTCGTAAATTTGCCATCTTAAAATAAAAATAATTTTCTCAAAATGAGTGTAAAAGATACAAAAGCAGAAGTAAATACTATTACTTACGACAAAGATAAGATTGAAGATAAAGTAGGTTCAATCTATGAAGCTATTGTTATCATGGGAAAGAGAGCAGAGCAGATCAATGCGGAGATCCGTACGGAACTTCACAACAAATTGGATGAATTTGCCGTTCACAATTCTACATTAGAAGAGGTTTTCGAAAACAGAGAACAGATTGAGATCTCTAAACATTACGAAAAACTTCCAAAGCCAACTTCAATTGCTATCGAAGAATGGTTAAATGAAGATATCTATTTCAGAAAAACAGAAGACAGAAAGTAATCATCTGTGTTTTTTATAAACAAAGGTCATAAAGGAATGAAGTTCTTTTATGACCTTTGCTGTTTTAAAGCCTGATTGTGGGAAAAAATAAGTATTTTAGTATTTCAAAAAATTAAAACTAAATGAGTGTTTCCGGTAAAAAAATACTGATCGCCGTTTCCGGAGGAATTGCAGCTTACAAAATTCATTTTCTGATAAGGGATTTTGTGAAAAAAGGAGCAGAAGTACAGGTAATAATGACACCCGATTCAGAACATTTTGTAACAAAACTGAGTTTGTCTACCTTGTCTAAAAAGCCTGTTTATTCAGACTTTTATGGTGATAACGGAACCTGGAACAGTCATGTGGAGCTTGCATTATGGGCTGATGTGATGATTGTAGCTCCTTGTACGGCAAACACCCTGTCTAAAATGGTTCACGGTGCTTGCGATAATCTGGTAATTGCTACTTATATGTCTGCGAAATGTCCGGTTTTCATCGCACCGGCGATGGATTTGGATATGTATGCACATCCCTCTACAAAGAAAAATCTGGAACTGGCAGCAAGTTTCGGCCATATCATAATCCCGGCAGAAAGCGGAGAATTGGCAAGCGGTCTCATCGGACAGGGAAGAATGGCAGAGCCCACCACTATTTTTGCTACTGTTGAACGATTTTTTGCTGAAAGTGTACAGACCAGAAGCCTTGAAGGAAAAACTGTTTTAATTACAGCAGGACCCACTTATGAAGCGATTGATCCTGTAAGGTTTATCGGGAATCATTCTTCCGGAAAAATGGGCTTTTCCCTTGCTGAAGAGGCTTCAAAGAGAGGAGCAAAGGTGATTCTTATTTCAGGGCCAAGCGTCCAGACTCTAAACGATCCCAATGTGGAATTGTATAAAGTGACTTCCGCCAAAGAAATGCTGGCGAAAGTATTTGAGTTTTACGACAGAATCGATATCGGAATTGCAAGTGCAGCCGTAGCAGATTATGCACCGAAAGAAGTAGCCAAAGAAAAAATCAAGAAAAATGACGATAACCTTACCATTGAACTGGTAAAGAATCCGGATATCCTTAAAACAATGGGCGAAAAGAAAACCCATCAGTTTCTGGTCGGATTTGCCCTGGAAACCCAGAATGAGGAAGAAAATGCAAAAGGAAAACTGGAAAAGAAAAATCTGGATATGATTGTCCTGAACTCCCTGCGGGATGAAGGTGCCGGATTTAAAAATGATACCAACAAAATCAAGATATTTACCAAAACAGAAAAGAAAGAATTCGACCTGAAATCTAAAGATGATGTAGCCCGTGATATTCTCAATTTTGTTGAGTCTCAACTTTTAAAATAATTTTAATAAATTTCCGTTCTCAATTTTTAATAGACAGTGAAATCGTGAGAAAGGTAAATATCTATGAATACATTGCGATTACAGAGGTCATTTAAAAAACAATAAGTCTCCATATGAAAAAAATTATAAGTTTATTTTTTCTGTTTTTTCTGTATACTCAAAGTTTTTCTCAGGAATTGCTTGCTACAGTTCAGGTAAATTCCCAGCAGATAGGAGGAAGTAATCAGCAGGCCTTTAAAGCACTGGAAAAAAGTCTCAGAGATTTCATTAATAACACCAGCTGGACTGGGAAAAAACTTCAGAATTTTGAAAAAATAAAATGTGGATTTGCCATTGTTATTTCAGAAAGAGACGTGAACAAATTCAAAGGGTCTATCGTTGTTCAGGCAGTACGCCCTGTTTACAACACCAACTATGAAACTCCTCTTCTGAACCTTCAGGACCAGAGGTTTGCCTTTGAATATATTGAAAATGAAAACCTTATCTTCAATGAAAGACAGTTTTCAGGTAAAAACCTTACAGATGTGATCAGCTTCTACATTTACCTTATTCTGGGCTATGATGCAGACAGCTTTCAATCGATGGGAGGTACACAATGGTTTGCAAAAGCTCAGCAAATCGCTCAGAATTCACAGAACAGAAACTATGAAGGGTGGAATACCATCAATGAGCCGAGAAGCCGTACCATCCTGATCAATGAAATTATCAACCCGAACTGGAGCCAGCTACGCTCTACAATGTATACCTATCACAGAGCCGGATTGGATAATCTTTTCAATCAAGATCAGACTGCAGGCAAAAAAGTGATCTTTGATGCCCTGATGCAGTTGAAAATGTATGAAAACTCCTTTCAGCAGGCATTCTTTTTCAATCTTTTTATGGATACCAAAAGTGATGAGATCTTCAATATTTTCAATTCCGGAAATAACGGTGGCTTAATGCTTAACGATTTAAAGCAGACCATGATCATCCTTTCTCCGAAAAACATTGATAATAAATGGAATAAATGGAAGGTCTAGGATCTATGGATGATAACAGAAAATGTTTTCAGTTACGGCTATAATTTTAAAGTAACCCTTAAGGGCCTTCAATAGCTGTAAGGCTTTTTTGAACCGGAATTGAGATAACATGAATGATTTGCTGTAAAAGCGATTGTCATTTCAGGATTGGTGAAAGGGGATTCCTCTTTCAATAGAGGTATTTAAAAAATTTAATAGGATTGCCATACCCTGACTATTGAATACTGATTTCTAAAGTTCTATATTTGCATTTAAAGTAATCCGTCATTTATCAATGCTTTCGAGAATTTACATTAAAAATTTTGCTCTGATTGATACCCTTGATGTATCATTGAAAAATGGTTTACAGGTCATAACCGGTGAAACAGGAGCAGGAAAATCTATCATTTTAGGAGCACTTCGCCTGATTTTAGGCGAAAGAGCTGATGTAAAATCCATTGCGAAAGCAGAAGAAAAGAGCGTGGTGGAAACTGAGTTTAATCTTAACAATCAGTTTAAGAAATTTTTCATCGAAAACGATCTGGATTACGAGCATCAGACCATTATCAGAAGGGAAATTCTTCCTTCAGGAAAATCAAGGGCATTTATCAACGATGTTCCGGTGACGCTGGATGTTCTCCGGGAACTTTCTTCCCAGCTGATCGATATCCATTCGCAGTTTGAAACCTCCAATCTTTTTACCTCAGAATATCAGTTTAAAATTATTGACGGACTTTCCGAAAATAAAAAGATCATCGAAGAATATCAGCAGGAATTTTCTGACTTTCAGAATCTGAAGGTCCTTCTTAAAAAGTTGAAGGTACAGCTTTCAGAAGCCAATAAAGAAAGTGACTATAAAGAATTTCTACTCAATGAGCTGGAAGAACTGAAGCTTGATGATATAGATTTTGAAGATATTAAAAACCAGCTTTCCATTCAGGAAAATGCAGGCATGATCTCCGAAAATGTAGGGCAGATCTTGTCCCGCTTCCATCAGGAGGAAATCGGAATTCTTTCTTTCTTTAATGAAGCTAAAGCCAAACTTTCGAAGATTTCCGGGGTTTCTGCCAGCTTTGCAGAACTTGATCAAAGACTGGAAACCTCCTTTGTGGAATTAAAAGATATCATTTCCGAGTTGGAACATGAGGCTGAACGGGTTGAGATCAATCCTGAAAATTTACTATATCTTACAGATCTTAATAATAAAATCAATGCCTTATTCCTGAAGCATAATGTTTCGGATCTTGATGAACTGATAGACATCAGAAACCAGTTGGCCGGTGATCAGAAAGGAGCATCCGAGCTGGAATTACAGATTACAGAAACAGAAGAAAATATAACTGAAAAAGAAAAACAGTTACAGGTTCTTGCTGAAAAACTATCAAAAAACCGTAAAAAAAATATTCCTGTTTTTATAAAAAAAGCAGAAGGTCTTCTTAAAAAACTGGGGCTTGAGAAAGCAAAAGTAGATATAGAACTGCAGGATGCTCAGGAGTTCAACCCATTTGGAAAAGAGAATATTCAACTGTTATTTCAGGCCAATTCCGGGTTCCCGTTAAAGCCGATTCAGACTGCCATTTCAGGAGGTGAAAGATCAAGAGTAATGCTTGCTGTAAAGAAGATCATTGCAGAAAGTGATGAGCTTCCTACCCTTATTTTAGATGAGATTGACACCGGAGTTTCCGGTAAAGTAGCTGAGGAGATCGGAAATCTGATGCGTGAAATGTCTGAAGATATGCAGCTGATCGTGATTTCTCACCTGGCACAGGTGGCTGCAAAAGGAAATGACAACTATAAAGTAGTGAAGCAGGACATTGCAGGAAGAACACAATCTACCATCATCCCTTTAAATGATGAAGAAAAGCTGAATGAAATTGCACAGCTCCTTTCCGGAAGTAAGATAACGGAAGCAGCTTTGGCGCAGGCGAAAGAGCTTATAGGATAGAACCTAAACTGTAAACTTTCAATGATTACCGTATATATTCTTTGTTGATGGAATCATATTCGTGAGAAATTTGTAACGTTTTTAGCATTATACTTACTAATGTAGAAAACTAACATATGTTTCTGAAGTTCCTCAGGCTTGAAATCAAAAGCTTTTTCCGTGGCAGTTCTTTAGGGATCAATCTCGCCATGAAAATTTTCCGTTTTATAGGAATTCTTTATTTCATGGGATGTCTTGTAGGTGGTGCTTTTATTGTCTTTTTCTATGTACAGGAAGAATTGCATCAGGATCCTTTAAAGCTGGTGTCAAAATTCATGATCGTGGCATGGATTATTGATCTTATGGTGAAATACCTCTGGCAGGAAATTCCCACACAGAATATAAAGCCATTTCTTACGCTGAATATCAGAAAAAATACACTGGTCAATTATATGCTGATCAAAACTTTTCTTTCAGCATTCAGCTGGCTAAGCTCACTTTTCTTTATTACCTTTTCTGCCATTGCATTATTCAACGGATATAGCATTTCAGGCGTATTGGTATGGCTGACAGGAATTCTCTCGTTGCTTTATCTGAATAACTTTATCAATATTTTCTTTAACGGGAAAGAAATTCTGGCCACTGTAGTCGGAATATGTTTTTTGAGCATCGGGGCTCTGGCTTATTATAATATTGTTCCCGTTCTGTTTTACTCCGGATCAGTTTTCTACAGCTTTTATGAGAAACCTTATTATGCTTTGATTCCGGTTGCTTTATTTGCCGGTTTATGGGCTTTGTGCTTCAGGTATCTACGGAAAGAATTCTATCTGGATCAGGGACTTGAAGCCAAAAAAACCGTAGGAAAAACAGAAAATATTGCTTTTTTAAATAAGTACGGTGCTATCGGGACATTTATCAACAATGATATTAAAATGTTGAAACGTAACAAAGTCACGAAAGGAATCTTGCTGGGGAGCTTTATGTTTCTGTTTTACGGACTCTTAATGCTCACTTCACCTTTGTATAAAACACCGGCCATGATTATGGTGATGGGGCTTTTCGTTACAGGAGGCTTTCAGTTTTTATTCGGGCAGAGAGTTCCGGCCTTTGACAGCTCCTACTATCCTCTGATGATGACGTTGAATGTACCCTACAAAGAATATCTGAAGGCCAAATGGTGGCTGATGAATATAATAACAGGAGCCTCTATGATTATTGCTTTGTTCTATACATATTTTGGCTGGGAATTATATATTACCTTTCTAGCGGCAGGAGTATATAATATCGGGGTGAATTCTCAGTTTACGCTCTGGTCGGGAGCATTCAATAAAACCCAGATTGACCTTAATTCAAAAGAAAAAAGACTTGGCCAGAAAGGAAGCTTCAATATGGTTGCTTTGCTTCTGCTGATCCCTAAAATGTTACTTCCAATGGGCGTTTTTGCTTTGGCAAAATATTTCTTCGGAATTACAACAGGAGTGGTAAGTATTGCCATTATAGGACTTGCAGGCTTTTTGTTGAGAGAAAAGATCTTTGATATTATCGTAAAACATTATAAAAAAGAAAAATACAGCACATTGGATGCTTTTAAAAATAAAGAATAAGCCATGATCAGTATAAATAATCTATCCAAAACATACGGAACAGCAACGGTTCTGAAAATTGAACATCTTGAAATTCCAAACGGCGAAACCTTTGGCCTCGTAGGAAATAACGGGGCAGGCAAGACCACTCTTTTCAGCCTGATGCTGGATCTGATACAGGCTACAACAGGATTTGTAAGCATTGACGGCATAAAAGTCAGTGAATCTGAAGCCTGGAAAAATAAAGTTTCAGCCTTTGTAGACGATACCTTTCTCATTGGTTACCTGACACCAGAAGAATATTTCTATTTTATTGGTGAGCTGAGAGGTCAGAACAAAGCTTCCGTAGATGAATTTCTGAAACCTTTTCATGATTTTTTTAATGGAGAGATCCTTATATCTGGGAAGTATATCCGTGACCTTTCAAAAGGAAATCAGAAAAAAGTAGGTATTGTAGGGGCCATCATCGGAAACCCGGAAATCATTATTCTTGATGAACCTTTTGCCAATCTCGACCCGTCTACCCAGATCAAACTGAAAAATCTGATCCGGGAATTGTCTAAGCAGGATGGGGTGACCTTTCTGATCTCGAGTCACGACCTGTCTCATACCACAGAGGTTTGTAACAGAATTGTGGTGGTAAACAAAGGACAGATGGTAAAGGATATCCGGACCAACCCTGAAACGCTGAAAGATCTGGAACAGTACTTTGCAGATCAGGTTTCCGGATCAGAAATCGGATAAATAAAAGTATAGAGAGGTAGGAAAGCTTTGTTTTTTCTGCCTTTTTTAATGAATAGAACAGCTTTAGAGTAAAAAAATATTTTTTTGTGTAACCTTTTTCAATTTTTATTGTCTTTAGATTAGAAACAGCATTAGAATGAAACTTTTGTTCGGAAATAAAAAGGATGATCTGCTAAGCCGCCTGAAGAAACAGGATCCGGCAGCACAGAAACTTTTCTATGATCAGAATGTGAAAAAATTTCTGAGTATAAGCAAAAGCTATGTCAGTGACGGGTATCAGGCTGAAGATTGTCTCATTAAAGCATTCTGTAAAATCTTTAAACATATAGAAAGCTTCAGGGGAGAATCAAACCTGGAGAGTTGGGCAAGACGGATTGTTGTAAACGAATGCCTGAATTTTATCAAAAGCCATAAAACGGTATTCTATCTGGATGAGATCAATCAGTCTTTTCATGAGGATTTTCACGAGCCGGACATTGATTTTGATTTTAATGCGCAGGAACTGCTGGATCAGCTGCCGGATGCGTACAGGATGGTTTTCAATCTTTATGTGCTGGAAGAGTATTCCCATCAGGAAATTGCCGATACTTTGCAGATCTCAACGGCGGTGAGCAAAACACAATTGTTCCGGGCAAAGGAAAAATTAAGAAAGATTTACTTTCAACAACAAAAAAAAATGAAAAATGAACACATCTAAAGATAACCTTGAGTTCCAGATCAAAAAACAGATCGATGAACGGGAAATTGCCCCTTCACGGGATCTTTGGTCTGAAATTGAGCTTCAGAATACAATGAATGCCCAATCTAAATTTAAAATAAACCGGTTGCTGATGGCAGCGTGCCTGATATTAACTTTCAGCCTCGGAACCGTTCTGTATTTCCTTAGCGGAACTTCTGAAACCCAGCCGCAGATCGTAGAAACAGCTGTACATTCAATTGATCAGCAACATATTATAAAAGAACCTGCACAGAATAACGTTGCTCTGACGAATAAGAAAAACGGAAAAAAAGAAGTGAAAAAAATAACTTCTCCACAGGAAACAGAAACCATTTCCGCACTGGCTATTGACGAAAAGAAAGTGATCCTTAAAGACGCCGCTTCCGATAAAAAGCTTGTTCCTATTCAGATTTCTAACCCGAAAATCATAGCTAAAGCCGATTCTGCGAAAATTCCAGGCAAAAAGAAAAAATATGTAGACCCTTCTACGCTGCTCTTTTCAGTAGAACATAAAGACGTCATTGAAAAAACGAAAGACGGAAGCAATGTTGCCACAATAGAGCTGAATGCCAAATAATTTATCCGTTAAATAATTAAAAATTAATACTATGATCAAGAAATTAATCCTGATGGGACTGGTGTGCTTTTTCTCAGCATCATTCCATGCACAAAAGACATTGAACATCAATCTGTCTAAAAAGGATACTGAGGTAAGTCCTATTGTGAAAGAAAAGGTAGAGGAATATGCTGCTAAGATCAACGCTATCATTCAGGAAGAAAAGAAGCTGATGGAGGCTGAACTTGAGGTTTTGAAAGCCAGAAATCTTGATAAAGCCGATTTTGACAGAGAAAAAGCTCAGATTGCAGACCGTTATTCTGAAAAAATGGATAAGAGAATTGAAGAACTGGGATTTGATCTGGATGATGTTATTCAGAAACAGGTAAGATATTCACTTTTAAATACGGATGTTACTTCTAACGAGGAGCTTAAAGAAAAGCTTTTAAAGAAATTCCGCCCTACCAGAAGCTTTAGCGGGTACTTTTCTTATGGGATCATGACATTAACGAACAATCTTTCCGATAATGAACTCGATAAAAACATTGGTTATGCCAACAATCTTGAATTTGGATTGAAATTGAATTATCAGCTTAGCAGAACAAGTCCATGGGCTGTTATTTCCGGGCTGGGGTTTTCATGGAGAACCATCAGAGCGGATAATAATATGTTTTTTACAAAAGATCCCGGATATGGCGTTGCTCTTAGCCAATATAACGGGAATCTGGATAAAAGTAAGTTGAGAACAGGTTATATCATAGTTCCGCTTGGGATACAGTATAATTTTTCAAAGCTTAAAAACGCAGGGATGGATATCCAGTATCGCAGCTATGGCAGAGGATTTAAAATAGGAGCCAATCTATATGGAGGGGTAAAAATGTCTACCAATAATATTGTAAAAGGAAATGACGGGGAGATCAGAGACAGGGGAAATTATCAGGTAAATCCTTTTGTATACGGAGCACAGCTTACCTTCTCTTATAATGGTTTCAGCCTTTTTGTGAAAAAAGATTTCAGTAATTTCTTTAAAGACAGCTATTTTAAAAATGATAAAGCCCTGATCTTTGGTTTAGCTATCGGATTAGATTAAATAATAGCATTCATATTAACTGAAAACTCCGGAGCCATTTTGGCTCCGGAGTTTTATTATAATCTATGAATAAATCAGGTATTTTATTTCAGGCTTCCCACCATATCTTCAGGTTTTACCCATTCATCAAACTGTTCTGTCGTGACAAGACCCAGATTGATGGCTTCTTCTTTAAGTGTTGTACCGTTTTTATGAGCTGTTTTGGCAATCTTTGCTGCGTTTTCATAGCCGATATGAGTATTCAGAGCTGTAACAAGCATTAAGGATTTGTCTACCAGTTCTTTAATTCTCTCGTGATTAGGTTCGATACCTACAGCACAGTGATCATTGAATGAAATACATGCATCAGCGATCAATTGAGCAGACTGTAAGAAATTGTAAGCCATTACAGGTTTAAAAACGTTCAGTTCATAATTCCCCTGAGTTCCTGCAAAAGAAATAGTAGTGTCATTTCCGAGAACCTGTGCACAAACCATTGTTAATGCTTCGTTCTGAGTAGGATTTACTTTCCCCGGCATAATAGAAGATCCCGGTTCGTTTTCAGGAATAAAGATTTCTCCGATTCCCGAACGTGGTCCTGAAGCAAGCAATCTGATATCCTGAGCGATTTTGAATAATGAAACAGCAAGTTGTTTTAAAGCGCCGTGACTTTCAACAATGGCGTCATGAGCAGCCAGTGCCTCAAATTTATTTTCAGCGGTAATGAAAGGAAGATTTGTAAACCTGGCAATATATTCAGCTACTTTTACATCGTAGCTGTTAGGTGTGTTCAACCCCGTACCTACAGCGGTTCCGCCTAATGCAAGTTCGGAAAGGTGAGGCAAAGTATTCTTTAAAGCTCTCAAGCCAAACTCCAGCTGGGCAACATATCCTGAAAATTCCTGTCCCAGAGTAAGCGGTGTAGCATCCATCAGGTGGGTTCTACCGATCTTTACCACATCTTTGAATGCCTGAGACTTTTCAGCAAGGGTATTTTTCAGCTTTTCTACAGCAGGGATCGTAACTTCCACTACTTTTTTATAAGCAGCAATGTGCATTGCCGTAGGATAGGTGTCATTGGATGACTGAGATTTATTTACATCATCATTGGGGTGAACCTCAGATTTTTCTCCTAAAGTTCCGCCGTTATTCACATGGGCCCTGTTTGAAATTACTTCATTGACATTCATATTGGATTGCGTCCCCGAGCCGGTCTGCCAGATTACCAGAGGGAACTGATCATCGAGTTTACCTTCAAGAATTTCCTCACAAACTTTAGCGATCATATCCCTTTTCTCTGCGGGAAGCACCCCAAGATCGGTGTTGGTAAATGCTGCTGCCTTTTTCAGATAAGCAAAGGCCTCAATAATTTCGTGCGGCATAGAACCTTCCGGCCCGATTTTAAAATTGTTTCTGGAACGTTCCGTCTGTGCACCCCAAAGCTTGTCTGCAGGAACCTGCACTTCTCCCATGGTGTCTTTTTCGATTCTGTAATTCATTGTGATTGAAATTTTTATAAAGTTACTGATAACCGAAGAATTCCGCAATTTATAATCATTATAAATATCAATTGAAATGACTGATTTTACTCATATTTTTTTAATGGAAGCCGTATTTTTGTACAAACAAAAAATTGAATGGAATTTAGATATCAGGATCCGTATCCAATTCAGAAAGATGATACGGTGTACAAAAAGCTTACATCAGATTATGTAAAGGTTGAAAAACTTGGTGACAGAGAAATTTTAACTGTTGATCCAAAAGGATTGGAATTATTGGCTGAGGAAGCTATGGCAGACGTTTCATTCATGTTACGTTCCTCTCATTTGGAGAGTCTTAAAAGAATTATTGATGATCCGGAAGCTACGGATAATGACAGATTCGTTGCTTATAACCTTTTACAGAATGCTGCGGTAGCTGCTGAAGGAGCTCTACCTTCATGTCAGGATACAGGAACTGCAATTGTAATGGGTAAAAAAGGGGAAAACGTTTATACAGGAGTAGATGACGGTGAATACCTGAGCAAAGGGATTTACAATACCTATCAGAAAAGAAACCTAAGATATTCGCAGGTGGTTCCTTTAACCATGTTTGACGAGAAGAATTCAGGGTCAAACCTTCCGGCACAGATCGATATCTATGCCAAAAAAGGAGATTATTATGAATTCTTATTCTTAACGAAAGGAGGAGGTTCTGCCAATAAAACATTCTTATACCAGAAGACCAAGTCTTTACTGAACGAAAAATCTCTTGAAGAATTCATCAAAGAAAAGATCTCAGATCTTGGGACGGCAGCCTGCCCGCCTTACCACTTAGCTTTGGTGATCGGGGGAACTTCTGCAGAAGCCAACCTTGCTGCTGTAAAGAAAGCTTCCGCAAAATATTATGACAATCTTCCGACAGAAGGAAACGAAGCCGGCCAGGCATTCAGAGATCTTGAATGGGAAGCAAAAGTGCAGAAGATATGCCAGGAAAGTGCTATCGGAGCACAGTTTGGAGGGAAATACCTTACGCATGACGTAAGAGTGATCAGACTTCCGAGACATGCTGCATCATGCCCTGTAGGAATGGGAGTATCCTGTTCTGCAGACAGAAACATCAAAGGGAAAATTACTAAAGAAGGAATCTTCCTTGAGCAGCTGGAGCAGGATCCTAAGAGATTCTTGCCGGATACTCCTCCACATTTGGAAGAAGCCGTTGAGGTTAACCTGAATAAACCAATGCCGGAAATTCTTGCTGAACTTTCAAAATATCCGATCAAAACCAGATTAAAACTGAACGGAACATTGATCGTAGCAAGAGATATTGCTCACGCAAAAATCAAAGAAATTATCGACAGCGGGAAACCAATGCCGGAATATTTCAAAAACCACCCGATCTATTATGCAGGACCTGCAAAAACTCCGGAAGGAATGGCTTCAGGAAGTTTCGGACCTACAACTGCCGGAAGAATGGATGTATATGTAGATGAATTCCAGAGCCATGGAGGAAGTATGATCATGCTGGCCAAAGGAAACAGAAGCAAAGATGTGACCAATGCCTGCAACAAATACGGAGGTTTCTACCTTGGATCTATCGGTGGGCCTGCAGCAATTCTTGCCAAAGATAATATTGTGTCTGTAGATGTGGTAGACTTCCCGGAATTAGGAATGGAAGCAGTAAGAAAAATCGAGGTAAAAGACTTCCCGGCATTCATCATTACTGATGATAAAGGAAATGATTTCTTCGCAGATCTTGCTCATTAATTAGTTTAAAATTAAAATAAATAATAAAATAGAGCACTGATCTTTTGTGTAAAAAGGAAAAAAGCTTTATTTTTGCCTAAAATCTTTAAGAGAATGATAACGATATTATCAGCATTTTGGCCGTTCTACCAGTTCCTATGGACTGTTTTCTTCATCACTATGTTCTTAGTGGGATTCTGGTGTATTTTCATGTTCTTCGGATTAGTAATCCCAATGTGGTTAACTGAAGGTTTGAAAGAATATTTCGGAAAAGTAAAACCTTTCGATCCAGAAGATATCAGAAGAAAGCTTATTACGGAGCAGGAAGGTGTAGAAACAATCTACAGTCAGCCTAAAGGAAACGGACCTTTCATTCACGATCACGGACATCATCATTAATTGATTGTCATTGCTTTTTCACCTGAATTCTGAAAAAGTAATATCAAAGCAAAACAACATATATAAAACCGCTTAAGCAATTAGGCGGTTTTTCTTATATAAATGAAAAGCTGTAGATTGTCATTTTAAACTGGCCGGAAAGTTTAGTCAATAAATTTCCTCTTGCAGTTCAGTCTTTCCAACATAACCAGACCAATACAGACTATTTATTATTTCTTAGATTTTCAGGGGATATCCCGAACTTCTTTTTGAAAGCACGGGTAAAATTCTGGAGATATTCATATCCGCATTCAATCGCAATTTCCTTGATCATAATATCTTTGTCCGTTATCATTTTTTTAGCCTTCATCATTCGGAGTTCTGACATATAATGAGCAATAGTGGTATGATATTGAGCCTTAAATTCCTTTCTTATGCTGTTTTCATTCATCCCCATGAGCTTTCCGATCTCTTCTGCTTTTATATTTCTGTGGTAATTTTCATCGATGAATTTTCTGATCATTTCAGGCGTTTTTGGAGTCGCTTCCAATGCGTTTTTTTCATTGAATTGTTCAAAAATAAGGATGAGCAGCTTGATGATTTTAGCTTCTATAAATAATTTCTGCAAAATTCCTTTCTTGGCAGAGTTCAGAATTTCATTGAGGATTATATGCATTTCAACCGTCATATCAGGTGGGGTTTCCTTATGAAGAAATATGAAGTTGTTTTGAGTCATATTCTTCAGAAGTTCTGCATTTTCATGGCTGAGTTCCGGTTTAATCAGATTTAAAACAAATGAATAGCTGAAGTGGATCTGTAAGTAATTAAGGGGAGCCTGATCGGTCGTCCATAGTTCCGCTATAGTTTTCTCAGGAGAAAAATGTAAAATATATTGATTCTTTCTGAATAGAATTGTTGTACTGCAATCCCTGGTTTCCATATGAATATCGGAACTTAACAAAAAGAGAATTACAAAGCCAGGCTTTCTCTTAAGTCTGGAAGACTTTAAAAGATATTCATTATCCGAATCATTCTGCATTACAATTTCAATATCCTCCGATCTGAAGACCATTCTATTGTTTGCATTCTCTCTCATACAACATATTTTACTAAATCAGGTACAAATCAAAAAGCACTTCCTGGCCTATCAGGATAACCAAAAAGTGGAAAATGATAACCCGGTATTAATCCGGAGCGGTACTTTTGCGCAAAATTAAATTAAATTTAGAATAAATAAAAATAATGTTCATATGATTGAAGATTTATATTTTACCATACGAAAGTTATGTAGCGGAATAATGCTGGTAATCATAGCCGGAAATGCATTACAGGCACAGGGAACAGGAGCTCCGCAAAACTGTAATAATGCAGATCCGGGAAATAATACCGGTGATGTAGGATGTGTGAATTTTATTTATCAGGGACAGCCCGTAACATATACAACAGTAAGAGCAGGAGACGGAAATATATGGTTGCAGCAGAATCTGGGAAGCCTGCAGGTAGCCAATATGGCAGAAGATGAAAAGGCATATGGGGATTTCTTCCAGTGGGGAAGATGGGATGACGGGCATCAGCTGAGAAACTCTCCTTTGACATCAGCTCCACAATTGAATGCTCCGGATGGATTGGCAGGTACACAGTCATTTATCACAGGTTCACCGGCATGGTGGGAGGTGAATGCCACTACAGATGCCTGGACAGGAAAAGACCTAACCGAAATTACGAATACAACAGGGGTAGATCCGTGTAAGGCAATAGGCCCGGATTGGAAAATGCCATCCCAGGTAGAATGGAAAACGATTGTAGGTGTTGAAAGCATTACCAGTCCGTCAAAAGCATATGGAAGCCATTTAAAACTTCCGGCTGCAGGAAGCCGAAGTCATATAGACGGAACATTTTCTTTTGTTGGAAAAAGAGGATATTACTGGAGTTCAGATCCGACTGGAATTGGAGGGAAGTATCTCTATATTGGAACCACCATTTCAAATGCGGCAGCAGGAGCACCAAAAGGGCAGGGAGCATCCGTAAGATGCATTAAACCGGCAGCTTCATTAAGCACTTCAGAGATCAGACTGAATAAGCAGATTTCAGGAGTGTATCCGAATCCTGTAAAAGATATTCTTTCCATTAAAACAGAATCGTCTATCGAAAAGGTAAATGTTATGAATGCAACAGGACAGAAAATGAAAGTTGAGTTTTCATATAACAGGGTTAATATGAGCGGGCTGAATGCCGGATTGTATTGGGTAGAGATAACACTTAAAAATGGAGAAATTATTTCTAAAAAGATTATAAAAAACTAATCCTTTGCCGGGTTGGAATCAATATATCGGAAGATTTTTCGTTCATGTAAAAATATAGTTCATTACAATTACTTTTATTGGAAGGCTCATGAAATTTTCATGGGTCTTTTTTTATTGATCATATAAAGATTTGTTGAGAACAGCTTAAAAATAGAGCCTGAAAAAGAAAATTAATCCTATATTCGATAAAAATAAAGATATGGAAAAATTATATTCTGTTATTTTTCTGCTCATTGCAACTGTTGCTTTCGGACAGATCAATTATACCATTGCACCCAATCCTTTTAATGAAACCGATGCCATTACCTTAACCATACCGGGAGATCAGATTGATGAAACGGCCTGGGGTGTTTCCAATAATTCAATTTATATCTGGTCATGGTCTTTTGATACCAATTACCAGAACAGCCAGGACTGTCCTACAAATGGCAGCTGGAATAATTCCAATGACCTGAATAAACTGAGTTATAATGCAGGAACTGATACCTATTCCCTGACATTGACCCCCACAGCATTTTTCGGGCGAACCGGAATCGGAAGATTTGGATTTTTATTAAAAGATAAAACAGGAAGTCATCAGACCTCACCGGATATCTTTGTGAATGTAGGTATTTTAAATCTGAATCTGACCAATCCGCTTGCTAACAGCCTTACTTCAGTGCCGGCAGGAAATACCATTAATATTACTGCTTCCACCAATGTCAATGCAACATTTCAGTTAAAGGCTAATGGAACGCTAGTGAATTCTACTACTTCTCCGTCACAGTCTTTTTCTTATAACTATACTGTTTCACAGGATGCTGACATGGAATTGGTTGCCACGCAGGGAAGCAACTCCAAAACAGCGACATTTACTTTACAGACCCCCAGAAATGTAGTATCCGAAGCTATTCCGAACTGGATCAGACAAGGGATCAATTATCATCCTACCGATCAGACCATCATAGGTCTTGCTTTATACGCTCCCGGGAAAAATTTTGTACATGTGATCGGAAGCTTCAATAGCTGGACGGTAAACGATACTTACCTGATGAAAAGAGATACTGCAAATCCTGACCTCTACTGGATAGAGCTTAATGGTCTAACTCCGCAGCAGTTATACTCCTTCCAATACAGAACAAACGACCTGAAAAAAGTAGCAGATCCCTATTCTCCACAAATCTTATCTTCCTATGATGATCAGTGGATCTCACCTTCTACTTATCCGAATTTATCGGCATTTCCGGCAGGGCAGGGCTTTGAGGTTTCGACTTTTAAAACAGGGCAGACTCCTTACAACTGGCAGGTTACCAATTTCCAGAGACCCGCCAAAGAAGATCTTATTGTCTATGAATTATTATTAAGAGACTTTACTCAGGAAAAAAACTGGCAATCACTGATCAATAAAATTTCTTACCTGAAGAATTTAAAAATCAATGCAATAGAGCTGCTTCCTGTCATGGAATTTGATGGTAATCTTTCATGGGGATATAATACCTCTTTCCATTATGCGCTGGATAAGGCGTATGGAACTCCTGAAAAATTTAAAGAATTTGTAGACCTGTGCCATCAGAACGGAATTGCCGTTATTCTTGATGTTGCATTTAACCACGCAACTGGCCGTTCACCTTTGGTAAGACTCTGGAATATTGATCCTGATGGAGACGGCTATGGTGATGTTGCTCCAGATAACCCTTATTTCAATCAGGTTCCGAAACATTCTTATAATGTATTTAATGATTTTAACCATACCAGCCCTTCAACGCAATATTACGTTGAAAGATGTCTCCAGCAATGGCTCACCGAATACCGTATTGACGGGTTCCGTTGGGATCTTACCAAAGGATTTACCCAAAGCTGTTCTGAAAACGATGAAGCCTGTACCAATGCTTATCAGCAGGACAGAGTAGACATCATGAAGCATTATGCAGACAGACAATGGGCTATAGACCCGAATTCATACATGATTTTTGAACATCTGGGAACAGATGCTGAAGAGCAGCAGTGGGCAAATTACAGAGTGGCGGAAGGAAAAGGAGTAATGCTTTGGAACAAACAGACAGACCCTTACAATCAAAATACGATGGGGTATAAAGAAAACAGCAATTATGACCGGATGAATCACAGTCTTCATGGCTTTAATGAAATGCGTGCTGTAGGCTATGGAGAAAGTCACGATGAAGAAAGGCTGATGTTTAAAAATCTCGCTTACGGTGCTGTTAATGGAGGTTATAATGTGAAAAACCTCAATACCGCTCTGGAAAGAATGAAAGCATTTGGAGCCACATTCTTTACCATTCCCGGTCCGAAAATGATCTGGCAGTTTGGAGAATTAGGATATGAATTCAGTATCAACAGATGTGCGAACGGTACAATCGACAGCGGATGCAGGACAGATGAAAAACCTGTTGCATTCACATTAGGCTATGATACGGATGCAGCAAGAAAATCTGTATATGATACCTGGGCAAAGATTATCAACATCAGAAACAGTCATCAGGTTTTTAAATCCAAAACCTATACTATAGAATCTAATAATCTCACCAATGATCCGGACGGGCTTATTACAAGAATTTATGTGTATGATAATACGATCAGTGGAGTGAAGAATGTAGTGGTACTGGCAAACTACAGTACTTCCGTGCAAAATGTGATTCCTTATTTACCTTATACAGGACAATGGCAGAACCTGATGGATGATACCATTCTGAATATGACATCTACTACAACTCTGGTTACACTGCAACCCGGAGAATTCAGAATTCTTGGAAATTACACCGGATCTTTATCTACTACAGATGTGAATGCAGAACACAGATTATCTCTTCAGATTGCTGATAATCCTGTAAAAGACGGTAATGTCAAATTGATTTATCACAAAGCTAAAAACGGCGAAATTATCATTTCAGAAATGAGTGGTAAAAAACTGGATACTTTCAAACTGAATAATGAAACCGGAAGCTATGAGCTGAAAGTAAATTATCCGGCAGGAATTTACCTGGTACAGTTGAAATCAGAAACAGGAATGGCTATTCAAAAAATGATCATAAAATAATACAAAGGCAAATTGGCGAAACAGCTGATTTGCCTATTTTCTTTGTCGGAATGAGTCCTTTTTTGCATATTTGAAAAATTAGTCTACCTTTGCACTAGAGTTATCAAGAAAGGTGGAGGGATTTGGCCCAATGAAACCTTAGCAACCAACACAATTCCAGAAGTGTAAAGGTGCTAATTCCAACCCAATGGGGGAGATAAGTGAAGTCAATATTCTTATATGAATTCCATTTCTTGAAGTCTTGTGTATCTGCATATTGATCTGCAGAAGAATATTATTTAATGGCAAGAACAAAGATGAAAAAATTAAGTACAGTTGTAGTATTGCTGGGGACAATTTTAGTGGCTGCTCAGGAGCAGGAGGAAAAAGGAAAACAAATCGAAGACATTATCATTGTTGGAAACCGCAGCGTTAAAAGAACAAAGCTGGAGACACCGGTTCCTGTAGACGTTATCAACATCAGCAAAGTGCAAAGGTCGTCTCCGCAAATGACGGCTCAGGATCTTTTAAACTATGTCATCCCCTCGTTTAATTCTGTAAGACAGTCTGCTTCTGACGGAACAGAGCATATTGATCCCGTAACTTTAAGGGGAATGGGGCCGGATCAGGTTTTGGTATTGCTGAATGGAAAAAGAAGACATACAACATCTTTGGTAAACTATCAGAATACGGTAGGAAACGGATCTGTAGGAACGGATTTAAGTACCATCCCTGTCATCGCTATTGAAAAAATTGAAGTGCTAAGAGACGGTGCTGCCGCACAATATGGTTCTGATGCTATTGCAGGGGTTATCAATATTATCCTGAAAAAGAATGCAGGGGCTTCCGCAAGCTTAACCTACGGATTAAGTGGAAGAAATGATGGCGATACTTATCAGGCAGGCGTGAATTATGGAACTTCTTTGGGGAAAAATGACGGTTTTATCAATCTTTCATTGCAATTAAGCCATAGAGAAAAAACAACAAGAACCCAGAACCATGATCTTGATATTTTCGGAAATAATTTCGCTTATGAATTTGCAGGTGATGCTGAGGCTGTAAAAGCTGCCAGAGCTGCAGATGATGCAAAAATTAAAGAAAGGGGACTCACAAGAGACGACTTTAATTTCCAGATCGGAGACGCCCAGATCAGACAGGGGCAGTTGTTTTTCAATTCAGAATATCCTTTAAACGAACATTTTAAATTCTATTCCTTTGGAGGATTCAGTATTAAAGAAGGAAAAGGATATGGTTTCAGAAGGCTTCCGAGTGAAGGCTTTAATATTGTAAAAGAAATTTATCCCAATGGTTTCCAGGCAGTCTTAAATTCTCAGATCTATGATATTTCCTATGCTGCAGGCGCAAAATATAATGTAAATGATTGGTTGATTGACCTGAGCAATACTTTTGGCAGTAACACCTTTAATTATAATGTAAACAATACCAATAATGCATCTTTAGGTATCAAATCGCCAACCCGTTTTTATGCAGGAGCCCACAGTTTTCTGCAAAATACTGTTAACCTTGATGTTTCAAAAAACATAAAAAACGTCAATATCGCATTCGGTGGAGAATTCAGGTTTGAGCAATACCAGATCAAAGCAGGAGATGAAGCTTCCTATACACAATATGATGAAAATGGAAATATTGCAACAAAAGATTCTAAAGTAATTGGAGCAGGAGGTTCACAATCTTTTATAGGCTTCTCACCGGACAATGCTTTGAAAAAAGACAGACACTCAACAGCAGTATATGCAGAGGTTTCCTATGATCTGGATAAAAAGCTGAATATTGATGCAGCGGCCAGATTTGAAAACTATTCAGATTTTGGGAATACTTTAAACGGAAAGCTGGCAGTAAGATACGAGTTTATAAAAAATTATGCAGTAAGAGCAGCGGTAGGAACAGGATTCAGGGCACCATCACTTCAGCAACAGTATTTCAATAACTCATATGCCGATATCTCTACTTCCGGTTCCGGAATTGTGAGGAAAGGAATTTTTAATAATGACAGCCAGGCAGCACAGGTTCTGGGATTTGATAAATTAAAGCAGGAAACATCCATTAATGGAAGTGCCGGATTTACCTTGCAGCCAGCTAAAGGCCTGTTTATTACGGTAGACGGCTATATCATTAAAGTGAAAGACAGAATTGTAATTACCAGCAATATCACAGACTCTAGGCTGGCTGATCCTCAAGTGGTAGGAGAAGGAAATTCAGTGGAAAGTGGAAGATTCTTTGCCAATGCAATTGATACCGAAACCAAAGGAGTGGATATAGTGGTTTCCTATGACTGGAAGCTGGCCGGTGGTAGTTTAAATATTAATCTTGCAGGAAATTACACCGAAACAAAAATTACAGATTTCCATTTTCCTGAAAACCTGGGAACTCCCCAAAATGAATTCTTTGGTCCGGATCAGATCAATATTATTGAAACCCTATCCCCAAAAACAAAAGCATCTTTGGGGCTTACGTACGGAGTAGGTAAATTCAGTTTTCTCGTGAGAAATACCTATTTTGGTAAAGTAATTAGAGACGGTTTTCCTTTCGGAGAAGTTCAGGAGTTTTCTCCAAAAGTGGTTACCGATATCAGTGTAGGGTATGATATTACAAAGAATATCAATTTTACGGTAGGGGCAAACAACATATTTGACGTTTTTCCGGATCTTCAGATCTATAAAAATTCGTATTATGGAGTGTTCAAATATGCGCCTGTTCAGATGGGTACATTGGGAAACTATTTCTTCGGAAGGCTTAATTTTAATTTTTAAAGAGTAAATGAGTACTTCTTCACATCAGATCGGCTGGAAAACAGCTGCAGCCATTGTAGTTTCCAATATGATAGGAACGGGGATTTTTACAACCCTGGGATTTCAGTTATCAGATATTACCAATACATACAGTATTTTCCTGTTATGGACAATCGGAGGAATCCTGGCACTGTTCGGAGCGTTTTGTTATGCTGAATTAGGTTCCCACTTTAAAGGAAACGGAGGAGACTTTATTTATCTTAAAGAAACGTATCATCCACTGTTCGGATATCTGATCAGCTGGATTTCTTTAATTATCGGATTTTCATCACCCGTTGCACTGGCAGCACTGGCCATGTCAAAATATCTTTCAGTATTTGATTACAGCTTTGGTAATGGTTTTGCCATTGCTGCCATTTTTGTGGTTGCAGTCATGTTATCTTTCAGTGTAAAGGCTTCCGGAAGGTTTCATAATTTTTTTACTTTTATCAAAGTTGCATTTATTGTTATTCTTATCGTGCTGGGAGTTGGGCTTTCGGGATCTCCTCATACGGGAGACAGCCTTAATTTCAGTGACGGCTGGCAACATGAGATAATGCTTCCTGCTTTTGCCACCTCTCTGGTGTTTGTCACCTATTCTTATACCGGATGGAATTCTGCCTCCTATATTGCCGGGGAAATAAAAGATGTACAGAAAAATCTCCCCAAATCTCTGATTATCGGGACTGTTTTTGTTACGGTAAGCTATATTCTGATCAATTATATAATGCTGAAACACGCTCCGGTAAGCCAGCTGGCAGGAAAAGAAGACGTTATGGGAGAAGCAGCGGTCAATATGTTGGGATTGTCTTTTGGAAAGATCGTCAATGTTTTTATCGCCTTACAGCTGATTGCAACCATAAGCGGATATTTGTGGGTAGGATCACGGATGACTCAGGCTTTTGCAAAGGATAGCTATCTGTGGAAACCTCTTTCGAAAGGAAATGAAAAAGGAATTCCTGTAAGAGCTATTTTCGCTCATGCTGTCATTGCTGCCATTATTATTTTAACAGGAAGCTTTAAGGAGATATTCGTTTATACGGCTTTTATCCTTCAGCTGTTTGCCAGCCTGGCGATTTCTACCGTGTATTTTCTTAAAAAAGAAGACCGGAAGATATTCAGATCCAATGCCTTTTACATTTTTCCAACTGTCTTTTTGCTGTTCAGTGGATATATCCTCTATTTTACACTGGTTCATAATCCCCAAGAAAGTATGATCGGGCTGGGAATTGTAGCGGTGGGAATAGTTTTATATTTAATTGACAGAAGATGTATGAACCAGACTAAAGATGATTAAAAGCTTAAAAGTTGAATAACAGATCCGGTTTTACAGTTCTGCCTAGCGTTCAAAAATTTATACTTTAATTTTGAATTAATAATTCTTATCTTTGCACCCACAAAAATTCCATAATGTCTAAATCATTAATTCCAAAATTAGAAGCTATAAAACAAAGATATAATGAGGTGGCAGACCTTATTATACAGCCTGATGTCATTTCAGACCAAAAAAGATATTCTTCTTTGAACAAAGAATATAGTGATTTGGGAAAAATTGTAAGAGTTTACGATCAATATAAAGGAGCTTTGGATTCTATTGCAGAATCTGATGAAATCATAGCAGATGGTTCAGACAGAGATCTGGTAGATCTTGCTAAAGAAGAAAAGCTTGAAGCCCAATCCAGAATTCCTGGTCTGGAAGAAGAATTAAAAGTACTGTTGATTCCAAAAGACCCTGCTGATGACAAAAACGTTATCGTAGAATTACGTGCCGGTACCGGAGGTGATGAAGCTGCGATTTTCGTAGAAGATGTCTACAGAATGTACACCATGTACTTCAAGGCTAAAGGATGGAGACATGAAGTGACGGATTCCAATGAAGCCGCAAAAGGGTACAAAGAATTGATCATGAAGGTAGAAGGAGAAGGTGTTTACGGAATCATGAAGTTTGAGTCCGGAGTTCACCGTGTACAGCGTGTTCCTGAAACAGAATCTCAGGGAAGAGTTCATACTTCTGCCATTACTGTGGCTGTTTTGCCGGAAGCAGAAGAAGTGGATTTCGAATTGAATCCTGCAGACATTGAAATGCAGACTTCCCGTTCAGGAGGTGCCGGAGGTCAGAACGTAAACAAGGTTGAAACTAAAGTACAGCTGACGCACAAGCCTTCAGGACTTGTAGTCGTATGTCAGCAAGCCCGTTCTCAGCTGGCAAACCGTGAGTTGGCAATGGAAATGCTAAGAACCAAGCTTTACGATATCGAACTGCAAAAAGTACAGGGAGATATTGCTGCACAGCGTAAATCTATGGTTTCTACAGGTGACCGTTCTGCAAAAATTAAAACATACAACTACCCTCAGGGAAGAGTTACAGACCATAGAATCAATAAATCTATGTATAACCTGGACGCTTACATGAATGGAGATATTTCTGAAATGATTGATGCCGTAATCATGGCGGAAAATGCAGAGAAGATGAAAGGGGAAGAAGAGAATTATTAAGATTAAAACAAATAAAAGCAAAGCCTCTGACTTTTCAGGGGCTTTGTTTTTCCAAATAACAGAACAAAATAGACACTATGAAAAATTACAAAATTATTTTGCTGTTGCTGCTTACCATGATGGGACAGCACCTTATGGCTCAGACTGAAGTAAAGAAACCTAAAGAAGCTTTTGAATTGTTCTTCGGAACTTTCGTAAATAATGACGAGGCTGCTTTAAATAAGCTTAACGATTATTTAAGGCCTACCGTAGAGGGGCAGAATGCTTATCAGGTCAATTTCAAAGAAACTTCAGAAGAAATGAAGAATGGCAGTGTAGATAGTTTTCTGGCTGCGTTCCCTAAAGCTACGGCTGCCTCCTGTAAAAAAGAAGCAGAAGAATATTTTACAGCGATGCTAGCAAATTTTAAAACCGGAAAACTGACGGTTAAAGACGTAAAAGTTGTTCCTAATGAATATATGGAAGGAGAGAAAATTGCTGAAGTTACTTATTCCGTAAGTTTTAAAGTGCCGTCAAAACTTACTCCCGGCCCAACTGGTGATACAAAAAAAGTAAAAGCCGAGGAATTGAAAAAATATTTGATTCAGGCAGCTCAGGATTTTAAAAATGCTGACAAAACAGTCACAACAGATCAGACATTTAGTTTATATGAGCTGAAAGAAGGTGGTAAAATATACTATTGGAACGGAAGCCCGGATCAGATTGTGAGTAATCTGACTGATTTCTACTTTGAAAGTTTCGGATCCAACGAATAGTTGATGATCACAGATTAAGAGTTATAAGCCCCGGATTTTGGGGCTTTTTTTATTTCACATACTTTACGTATTTTTGAGAAAACCGTTCACTATGAATTTTAAACCTATGTTATTAACTGCTGGAGTTTTATTTTCAGCATCTTTTTATTCTCAAAAAATGAATTATCCTAAAGCTATAAAAGGAAATCAGACAGATACGTATTTCGGAAAAGCGGTGTCAGATCCGTACAGAGACCTTGAAAATGACTCCGATGCTACAAAAAAATGGGTAGATGAAGAAGTAGCCTACAGCCAGAATTACCTTTCAAAAATTCCATTCAGGGATAAAATTAAAAACCAGCTGAAAGATATCTGGAATTATGAAAAAATTTCAGCTCCTTTTGAAAGAGGTGACTATACCTATTATTCCAAAAATGACGGTTTACAGGCTCAGTCCGTTTTATACAGAACAAACAAGAAGACGAAAGCTACAGAAGTATTTTTAGATCCGAATAAGTTTTCAGAAAAAGGAACCACTTCACTTGCCACCTTATCATTTAACGAAAAAGGAAATCTTGCAGCTTATGCTATTTCTGAAGGGGGAAGTGACTGGAACAAAATCATTATCATTGACGCTGTTACCAAGAAACAGATTGATGAAACCATACTGGATGTGAAATTCAGTGGTATAGCATGGCAGAATGATGAAGGATTCTATTATTCAAGCTATGATAAACCGAAAGAAGGAACCGTACTTTCAGGAATGACCGATAAACATAAAGTGTATTTCCATAAACTTGGGACCAAACAATCTGAAGATAAACTGATCTTTGGTGGTGAGAAAACTCCGAGAAGATACTTAGGAGCAAGCGTTTCGGAAGACCAGAGATACCTGATCATTTCTGCTGCCAATGCAACCAATGGTAACGAATTGTACATAAAAGATCTTAAAAAAGGAGGAGACTTTGTACAGATTACAAAAGGATTTGACATCAATGCCTACATTGTGGATACTGAAGGGGATAACCTTTTTATTGCTACAGATAAAGATGCTCCTAATATGCGTCTGGTAAAAACTACCATTGCCAATCCCGCTCCTGAAACCTGGAAAGACGTAATTCCACAGACTGAAAATGTATTGGGAATTTCTTCCGGGGGAGGATATTTCTTTGCTACGTATATGATTGATGCTATTGACCAGGTAAAACAGTTTGATAAAACAGGAAAACTTATCAGGGAAATTACCCTTCCCGGAAAAGGTAATATTGCCGGTTTTGGAGGGAAGGAAAAAGAAAAAGATCTTTACTATTCTTTCAGTAACTATATCACTCCGGGAACTACCTATAAATTTAATGTAGATTCCGGTAAATCAGAAGTGTATCAGAAACCAAAAGTGAAATTCAATCCTGATGATTACGTTTCTGAGCAGGTATTCTATACTTCAAAGGATGGTACAAAGATTCCGATGATGATCAACTATAAAAAAGGAATCAAGCTTGATGGGAAAAACCCTACGATTCTGTATTCTTATGGCGGTTTCAATATCAGTTTACAGCCTTCTTTCTCCGTAGTGAATGCAATCTGGATGGAAAATGGCGGTATATATGCTGTTCCTAACATCCGTGGGGGAGGTGAGTATGGTAAAAAATGGCATGATGCAGGAACAAAGCAGCAGAAGAAAAATGTTTTTGATGATTTTATTGCCGCAGGAGAATATCTGCAGAGCAAAGGGTATACTTCTAAAGACTACATGGCACTTTCAGGAAGATCAAACGGAGGCCTGTTAGTAGGAGCAACCATGACGATACGTCCGGATCTGGCCAGAGTCGCATTCCCGGGAGTTGGAGTTCTGGATATGCTGAGGTATAATAAATTCACTGCCGGAGCAGGATGGGCCTATGATTACGGAACTGCAGAAGACAGTAAGGAGATGTTTGAGTATCTTAAATCATATTCTCCGGTACATAACGTAAAAGCAGGAACCTGCTACCCATCCACCATGATTATTACCAGTGATCATGATGACAGGGTAGTGCCTGCACACTCATTCAAGTTTGGGGCAGAACTTCAGGAAAAACAGGGCTGTAAAAATCCTGTTTTATTAAGAATTGAAAAAAATGCAGGGCATGGTGCCGGAAGAGCAACAGATCAGGTAATCAGTGAAAATGCAGATCTTATATCATTTGCTTTATATGAGATGGGAATAAAGAAATAGTATTTAAATAGTAATAAATTTAAAGAAACGGCCGATTTTATTGAAAATTGGCCGTTTTTTACTACATGGTTTTGAATGTTAACAGATGTTTCATGTTTCGCTCAAAAAAATTAACTTTACGGAGACAAAAATAATTGGAATGCGAAAGACTATTTCTGTGAAAAAGCCGGATTTTAAAGTGTTACCTCAGGAGAGGGAAATCTATAACTTTGAAAAAGACGGACTTGAACTTAAATCATCTTATGAAAAAAAAGATGTGAAAGATGAATCATTAACACAGACTTCTCCAGGAATTGAACCCTATCTGAGAGGACCGTATTCCACCATGTATGTACAAAAACCATGGACGATCCGCCAGTATGCCGGTTTCTCTACCGCAGAAGAATCCAATGCCTTTTACAGAAGAAACCTTGCAGCAGGACAGAAAGGACTTTCAGTTGCATTTGATCTTGCTACACACAGAGGATATGACTCAGATCACTCAAGAGTGGTAGGTGATGTAGGAAAAGCAGGGGTAGCCATCGATTCTGTGGAAGATATGAAAATCCTTTTCAATGAAATTCCATTAGATCAGATTTCAGTTTCCATGACGATGAATGGAGCTGTACTTCCGATTTTGTCTTTCTATATCGTAGCTGCTGAAGAACAGGGCGTAAAACAGGAACAGCTTTCAGGAACCATCCAGAATGATATTCTGAAAGAGTTCATGGTAAGAAACACCTATATTTATCCGCCTGCTCCTTCTATGAAGATCATTGCGGACATCTTCGAATATACCTCACAAAATATCCCGAAATTCAACTCTATTTCCATATCCGGATACCATATGCAGGAAGCAGGAGCTACTCCCGTACTGGAAATGGCTTATACCTTAGCTGATGGCCTTGAATATGTAAGAACAGGAATCAAAGCAGGAATGAATGTTGACGATTTCGCACCAAGACTATCCTTCTTCTGGGCGATCGGGATGAACCACTTCATGGAAATTGCAAAAATGCGTGCTGCAAGATATATCTGGGCTAACCTTTTAAAACAGTTTAACCCTCAGAACCCCAAATCCCTGGCCTTAAGAACCCATTCACAAACCTCGGGATGGTCTCTGACAGAACAGGAACCTTTCAATAATATCACAAGAACAGCCATTGAAGCGTTATCTTCCGCATTAGGAGGAACGCAGTCGTTGCATACCAATGCCCTGGATGAGGCTATTGCCCTTCCTACAGACTATTCGGCAAAGATTGCAAGAAATACACAGATCATCCTTCAGCAGGAAAGCGGCATATGTGATGTTGTAGATCCGATGGGCGGAAGCAACCTGGTAGAAAGCCTTACCCAACAGATGATTGAAGAAGCAATGCGATACATTGATGAGGTTGAGCAGGAAGGAGGAATGACCAAAGCCATTGAAGCCGGAATTCCAAAAATGAGAATTGAAGAGGCTGCTGCCAAAAAACAGGCAAAAATTGATAGTGGAGAAGAATTCATTATCGGAGTCAATTCATTCAGATCATCATTAAAACAGGATGCGATAGAGATTCTTGACATTGATAACACGGAAGTTCGCAGAAAACAGATTGAAAGACTGAACAATATAAAGGAAGAAAGAAATTCAGAAGCCGTTACACAGATACTCAATGATATCCGTGAAAGTGCAAAAACCGGAAAAGGAAACCTTCTGGCATTGTGCATCGAAGCAGCAAGAAGAAGAGTTACCCTTGGCGAAATGAGTGATGCCATGGAAGAAACCTTTGGAAGATACAAAGCCAACATTAAAACAATCTCTGGAGTATATGCCATGAATGCCGGAAAAAACGAATATTTTGAAAAAGCCCTTCATCTGACCCAAAAGTTTGAAGAAGAAGAAGGACGCCGCCCGAGAATAATGGTTGCAAAAATGGGACAGGATGGGCACGACAGAGGTGCCAAAGTGGTAGCAACAGCATTCGCAGATATGGGATTTGACGTCGATGTTGCCCCGTTGTTCCAGACTCCGGAAGAAGTGGCCAAACAAGCCATTGAAAACGATATTCATATTCTGGGTGTATCTTCACTGGCAGCAGGACACAAAACACTGGTGCCACAGGTTGTAGAAGAGCTGTCAAAACTGGGAGCAGACGATGTTACCATTGTGGTAGGTGGTGTAATTCCGCAACAGGATTATGAATTCCTGTACGCCAATGGAGCAGACTTTATTTTCGGTCCCGGAACCAACCTTCCAAAATGTGCCGTAGAAATCCTGGAAAAGCTACTGGCTAAAATCTGAACGTAAATCAAGAATAAAAATAAAGGCTGTTTCTCAATATAGGAAACAGCCTTATTTATTGCCAATCCTTTATATATTACTTTTTCAACGGCTTAATATTACCGTCATCCATGATCTGATAATACGTATTGGTGGTTTTTTGCGTATTTCCGTCAAGCTTTTGTTCCATTGTGACCATAATTTGTCCGGTTTTGCTGATCTCATAGCTGCTGAACTCCTCAATTTTATCATCTTTTCCGGGATCATACCAGAGACCTTCCACGTAAAGTTCCCCTATAATTTTGTTGTTAAGTACAGTAAGAAGAGAGTAGCGGTAATCGAAATCACCACAATCCATCGGAACAAGAATCAGGTCCATATTTTTATATCGGGTTAGAGGAAAATACCTGAACATTGGATTTCCGCAACTGTACTGCTCCGAACCTTCTACAAGAAAATCTGTTTCAAGCCACTTTACATCCACCTGGGGAAGACTTTCAACAGGTAAGCTGTATATTCCTTTTTTCAGGTAAGATTCTGTTTCCACAGGCTGATTCTGGCGTTTTCTCCATTCCTCGATAGTAAGGGTTTCTCCGGAAACCGGTTCTGCAATCTTCAACATATTACAATCTTTGCTTGAAGCATAAAAAATATGATAAGTTTCAAAACGATCAGGCCCATTATAGCCGGCAGAAATAGAATATTCCCAGCCATCTTTCACTTTTGTACTGTCCGTCAGAAAAGCAATCCCGCTTTTTCCTTTTGTCAGTGAATCCAGGAATTTTGCCTGAGCTTTCATTTCATCCAATTCAAGAATCTTTTTCATAAAATGAGACGAATTGCAGGTGTTGACAGTTGTTTTTACCTCTTCTTTTTTTACTGGTGCTTCCTTCTTACATGCTATCAATACCAAAGGAAGTAAACCTAATAAAAGTTTACGCATACATTCTTTTTCACAAAAATAAGATTTAAAAAGAATTGGAGATTAAAAAAATAATTTTATATTTGCACCTGAAAATCAAGTTTAACCAATTAAAAACAACGAAGCAATGTTCAGAACAAATCAGAATTCTACAGTTGGATTACCGCTTATGGTGGTAAGGCTTCGTGGTTTGGTACACTCATAGAATAACAGTACAATGAAATATCAGAACCCGAAGTCGTAGAGATTTCGGGTTTTTTATTGCGCAATATTTCAAAACTCAAATTTAGTTTCCCCGAAATCTTTTTCGTGTCATAAAAGGACAAAAGAGGCTGAGGTTTTATTACTCAGAATCGTTAACGTCCATTATCGTTTAATCTGTCAACTAAAATACTAGTTGAATAAACAAACAGATAGAAGACAGTTTCCGTTTTAGGATTCTGTACCTGATATCTTATGTCTTACATGGAAAATGATAACCTTCTGTCTTACCGGCTGAGAAGCTTGAGAAGCAGAAAAAGAACAATAAAAAAAGATGTAGAAAAACAGATCAGAAAAAAGCATGAACGTAGTAGGGAACTTTGGAAAATAAGAAGAGATCTTCCATTGATTCCATTAGAAAAGCCTTATCAAAAAGGATTCGTAAGATTTTTTGTCGTAAGGGATGACGTAAAACGGTCCAAAGATGGAGATTTTTTCGAAGAAATTTTAAGGAAAATCAATACTTATATGTATTCTGAAAACCGAAAATTTCTGAAAAAGAAAAGAAAGTTCGGAAGAAAAATATATGTACAAAGAGAGCAGAAGCTCAAGTATATTACTTCATTTTCCTGGAATGATCCGAAATTGGGACTTACCGACCGGGAAAGGCAGTACTTCGAAAAGAAAGATGAATATTGTCCTATCCGTAGGATATTTGGAACCTACTACAAATTTATCGAACCATGGAGATTTAGGCTGAGGGTAAAACCTAATATGATTACCCATTACAAACCCCTGGATCTGGAACTGGAAAAAGAATATGCACAGCTTGAATCCTATTTGGGACAGCACAAAGTGGTGGGAATTCTTCAGAAAACAATTCACGGGAAATCCAATCCATGGAAAGCGAAATACCAGTCTGATCAGAAAGGAAGTATAAAATACTTTCATTACACAATGTCTGCAACAGAGATTGCAGAAAACTTTCTGGACGATGAGTCCATATAATTTAAAACAAAAACAATGGGAAATTTAAAACTAAAAGGAAAAGATATATTAAAACTGGGCTATCCCAATAACCAAAGCGTAAACGTAGCACTGGAAGTCATGAAAAGAAATTTTGCAACCAAGAATATTCATCACGTAAAATCTCTTTTAAAGGAAATTCTGCTGAATCCGGAAGATTTTGAAAAAGATCTCACCTTCGGGCAAATTGCAGAAACCCTGCTTTCATCCAAAAAAACAGAAAAGAGAATGCTGAATTCACAGCGTGCTTCATTTCAGATTTTTGGAAGCAACATTTCAGAAGAAGCAAAAAACCAGCTGTACACCGCTTTGAAATTGCCAATTTCCACACAGGGAGCATTAATGCCTGATGCCCATAGCGGCTACGGACTTCCGATCGGAGGAGTGCTTGCCGTAGAGAATGCGGTAATTCCTTACGGCGTGGGAATGGATATCGGATGCAGAATGAGCCTCAGTATTTTGGATACACCGGTTTCATATCTTGACGGTGCAAGAGATAAATATGAAAAAGCGCTTGCAGAACATACAAAATTCGGGATGTATGAGACCCATAAATCTCATATTGATCACGAAATCTTCGAGAGGGATACCTTCGATCTGATTCCTGTCCTGAGAAGATTAAAAGAAAAAGCAATCAAACAGATGGGATCCTCCGGAGGCGGAAATCATTTTGTAGAATTCGGGGAAGTGGAAATCACCGAAGAAGATGAGCAGATTGGCTTACCGAAAGGAAAATACCTGGGAATACTGTCGCACAGCGGATCCAGAGGACTAGGAGCCGAAATTGCCCAGTATTATTCAAGAGTGGCTGCAGAGCAGTGTCCGCTGCCAAAAGAAGCACAGAGCTTTGCCTGGCTGGATCTGAGCACCCATCTTGGTTTAGAATACTGGACGGCCATGAATCTTGCCGGAGACTATGCCTCAGCATGTCATGATGATATCCACAGAAGACTTGTAAAAGCTGTTGGCGGAAGAGTAAAAGCCAGAATAGAGAACCATCACAACTTTGCGTGGAAGGAAATTCACAACGGTAAAGAAGTGATCGTTCACAGAAAAGGAGCCACTCCTGCCAATGAGAATGAACTGGGAATGATCCCAGGCTCTATGACGGCCAAGGGATTCATCGTCCGTGGAAAAGGAAATCCGGATGCTCTGAACTCTGCGTCACATGGTGCAGGAAGAGCCCATTCAAGAGGAGAATGCAGGAGCCTTTTTACACAGCATGACATCAAAAAAGAGCTTAAGCTGAAGAATGTCACCCTGATGGGCGGGAATGCAGAAGAAGCACCTATGGCCTACAAAGACATCAATGAAGTGATGAACGCACAAAGCGAGCTGGTAGATATCCTGGGAACATTTCAGCCGAGAATTGTAAGGATGGACAAATAGTCAATGGAGTATTCAGGAGCCTGATCCCGCTTTCCGCACTCGCTATTTTTCTTTTTGCAAAAGAAAAATGAGCTCAGACAATTGCTGCAATCGGGGCTAAGAGATAACCTTACAGGTTTTCATATGCCTGTGAGGTTTATTAAAAACAAATTAAAAAACAGAAAAATGGGAGCACCCCACAATAAAAAAAGATACGGAGAGGTCTGGCCGGAATTCAGAATCCGGTTCGGTCTCGAAATTTTAGAAAAATTAAAAGAAAAAGTCATTATATCAGGAGGATGGGCATGGCACTTTATGTCAGAGAAAGGACATACAGAATACAAACATGCCCATGATCATAAGGATATTGATGTTTTTGTCAGAAAGGAGAATGTGGCTGAGGTAGTAATGATTCTGCAGCAGGAAGGATTTCAGAAAGTCTGGACCCGCTATGATCATCTGCCAAGTAAGGAAAACTTCCGCAGATATGAAAAAACGGCAGAACTGGAAAATGATAAATTTCACAGGATTACCATAGACTTCTTCGAAAGGAATGACCTTGAAACCATTGAAGCGAATGGATTTACCGTAGTGAAACCTGAAGTTCTGCTTTCATTCTACAGAAACATTCATTCCAGTGATAAATGTTGGGCGGTAATGGCTGCCAAAAATTTATTGGAAAAGGGAATAGATCCGTCAGGACATCCCCTGTTAAGTAAAATGCCGGAATAACATGGAAAAATTAATACAGATCACTTCAGGAAGAGGTCCTCTTGAATGCCAGTGGGTAGTTGCCAAAGTACTGAAGACCTTTCTGGAAGAGGCAAAAGAAAATAAAATAGACTGTGAGATTATTCATCGTGAAAACGGAGATGAAAATCTTACCCTTAAATCTGTTACCCTGCTTTTAAAAGGAAAAGAGCTAACCGGATTTTTAAAGAACTGGATAGGAAGTGTCTGCTGGACAGGAAAAAGTACCTTCAGAAAGCTGCATAAAAGAAGCAACTGGTTTATTGGAATTTTTGAGATAGAAAATCTTGAAAAAACAGATTTTAATGAAAAAGATATAAAATTCCAGACCACCAGAAGCCAGGGAAGTGGCGGGCAAAACGTAAACAAAGTGAACACTGCCGTTCGTGCCACACACCTCCTGACAGGAGAGTCTGTATTCGTACAGGATTCCCGGTCACAGCTGGAGAATAAAAAACTTTCCGTCATCAGGCTGAAAGAAAAAGTGATGGCAGTATACATCCGGAAACTTGAAAATACAATGAAAGAAACCTGGAATCTTCATCTGCAGGTGCAGCGTGGAAATCCCGTCCGTACATTTTCCGGAACAGATTTTAAAAGAAATTATATAGACAAATCCTTCAAAAAACAGAGAAATGTCTTGAAAAATGAATTAAAAAACTACAAAAATGACCTTAACTAAAAGTAAATATTATTTTGAGGCTTTGGACAATTATCCATATAGCCTTCCGAATTGCCTGGAAGCACTCAATTATGCCTTGTCCTACGATCCGGAAGATGCAGACAGCCTTTGCCTGATGGGCAGAATATACAGTGAGATGCTTATAGATTATGAGAAAGCCAAACTCTACTTTGAAGAGGCTATACAATGCAATATCACCAACCTGAATACCCCGCAATATTATATCAGATGTCTGCTGGATAATGAAGATCTGGAAGAAGCAGAAAAGATGATTGAATATTCTCTGAAAATGAAAGGAATAGATAAATGCAGAATCCTTATTCAGAAATCTCTGCTTTTTGAGATCAGACTGGAGTATAAAAAAGCATTAGCCCCTTTAAAAGAAGCCAAAACCTTTGCCTATGATCAGGCTATGATTGATTTTCTGAAAAACAGAGAAAAATTTGTGAAAGCAAAAATGCCTGAAAAGCAAAAGAGAAAGGCAACTAAAAAGGCAAAAGCTAAATAAGTTTTATTAATAAAAAGCCACGAATGCGTTCAGAAAACCATAATTGCATTCGTGGCTAAAAGAATTGAGCGGTCTTTATACTGAAGACTGCTATTTTTTATTTACAGAGATCAGATAATCATAAACCATCTGATGCTGATCATCATTAAGTTTGGCTTTAGGCGCCATTCTGCTTAAGGTTTTGATCCATCCCTGGTCGTCATGTTTGGTAGGCTCCGGCAGTTTGTGACATTTTGCACAAGAGTTTTCAAAAATGGTTTTTCCCTGGGCCAGTTGCTCGGATGAGGTATACTTAGGCCCTGTTACTGCCACACTTTTTGGTCTGCAGGAAACCAGAAATGCCGATGCTGCGATACCGCTTAAGATTAATTTTTTCATACCTATATTTTTGTTTGTTGATGATTACTTCTTCACAGAAACAATATAATCGTAAACCCATTTGTGCTGGTTATCATTCAGTTTCGCTTTAGGTGCCATAGAATTCATGATGCCTACCCATTGTACCGGGTTGTGCGAGGTAGGGTCCGGTAGCTTATGGCATTTTCCGCATGAATTTTCAAAAATAGTTTTTCCCTGAGCAATCTCTTCAGCAGTAGACGTAGATGTTCCGGCTGTAGCAGAAGTTGTTGATGCTTTTGGTGTACAGGAAACTAATAGAATGGCAGTGAATGATGCTGCAGCGATGAGTTTTTTCATGTTTCTTATTTAGATATTTAACAAATGTAATAAATTCCTCAAGCCGTTGTTACAGGGAGTATATAGTTTTAATTTAGAAGAAATAAAAATTGAATCAGGAATACATGATGAAAATATAAATGGTAAAAAGGAGTATTTGTTCCGTGATTGCTGACGAACTATTGATCATTCCCATTATAATTATTAATTTTGAATCAATGAAATTTTCTACAGAAGAGCTAATAGAGGGAATACGATCGGGAAACAAACGCCTGATCGCAAAAGCTATTACATTGGTCGAAAGTAAAAAAGCTGAGCACAGGGTACAGGCAGAAGATCTTTTGAAAAAAATAATGCCTTTTACAGGCCATTCTGTGCGGGTAGGAGTGACGGGAGTTCCTGGTGCCGGAAAATCAACCTTTATAGAAAGTTTCGGAAGGCTGGCTATTGCGGAAGGTAAAAAAGTGGCTGTTCTGGCTATTGATCCAAGTTCTTCAATCAATAAGGGCAGTATTTTGGGTGATAAAACCAGAATGGAAGAGCTGGCTAAAGAAGAGAATGCCTTTATACGGCCTTCCCCAAGTTCAGGATTCCTGGGCGGAGTTGCCAATACTACCTTTGAAACCATGATGATCTGTGAAGCAGCCGGCTATGATTACATCCTGATAGAAACAGTAGGAGTAGGGCAGTCTGAAGTTCTTGTTGCAGATATTACCGATGTTTTCCTTTTTCTTAAAATCATTGGAGGCGGTGATGAACTGCAGGGAATAAAGCGTGGAATTATGGAAATGGTAGACCTTATTTTCATCAATAAAGTAGATCAGGATAACCTTCAGAAAGCAAAAAGTACAAGACTGGAGCTGAAAAGGGCTTTAGATTTTATTCCGCCTAAAGAAAAAGAATGGAAAATCCCTGTTTTATTGGGTTCAGCTTTACATAATGAGGGCCTTAAAGAAATTTATGATACCATTTCCGGCTTTATCGATCTGAAAAAGAAAAGCGGCCGTTTTGAAGAAGTTCGTATACACCAGGCTGAAAAACGGTTTGAATATTGGGTGCAGGAATATATTTTATCTCTTATGAAAAAAAGCAACGAGGTGGAAGAAGCATATATGATGCATAAAAAAAATGCTTCAGAGATGGTTTCAAACCCAAGCACTGAAGCAAAATTATTTGTTGAAAAATTTTTATCCGGTCAGAACAGGGATTAAGGTTTTTCCTTTTCCTGTTTTTCCTCATTTTTTGAAACATATCCGTCATAGGTAATGGGCTGTCTGTCATTACTTCTCATCGATACGAAAGCCTTACCGTTTTTGAAGATTTCAATATTGATCTCCTGTACACTTTTTACATCATTAGGCCTGATCCTGAAGATCCAGGTTCCTTTTTTATTCTGAGATTTGCTTACCGTGAAATCTTTTGAAGTAAATCTATAGCTGTTGCTGCTGGTATTTCCATAGGTAGGGTTGAACAATCTTCCGAAATAAGGCAATGCAACATCCAGATTATTCTTACTGAGTTCAATCGTATAGCTTCCGTCAAGATTCAACATTCTGGTCATAGTAGAATTGGGCATCGAGCTCATCACATTAATAACATCATAATTCGTAGGATTGGCTCTCTGTGCATGGAAGGTAAACTCCTGAGAATCTGCTAAAGCATTGACTACCTGAGAATCTGCAGAACCCTGGGATGCACAGCTCTGAAAAAAGAACAGGAACCCAAAAACCATAAGAAGTGAAATATACTTTTTCATGATTGATATAATTATTAATTTTAAACAGCAAAATGTATGCAAATTTATTCATTATGAAATATTTTGGAATAAAAATTGTTAAGGTTGAATTATTAACACTCAAACTATGAAAGTTACACATCTATTAGGAATAGGAGCTATTGCTCTGTCGGCCGCTGCCTGTACTACAAATCCCATTACGGGAAGGTCTTCGTTACAGCTGGCCAACAATTCGGAAATATTAACAATGTCTTCGCAGGAATACAGAACGACATTGTCTAAAGGTAAAGTGATTACCGGGACAGCAGATGCAAAGAGAGTGGTAAGCGTAGGAAACAGAATCAAGAATGCTGCAGAAAGATATTATCAGAATATTGGAAGGTCTGCAGATCTTGCCAACTATAGCTGGGAGTTTAATCTTCTGCAAAGCAACGAACTGAATGCATGGTGTATGCCCGGAGGTAAGGTAGCGGTTTATACCGGAATTCTGCCGATAACAAAAGATGATAACGGACTTGCCGTAGTAATGGGACACGAAGTTTCCCACGCACTGGCAGGTCACGGAAACGAAAGAATTTCCCAGGCAATGGTGGCTCAGTATGGAGGAGCTATTCTTGGAGGAACAATTTCCAACTCGCAATGGGCCAATATTTTCCAGAAGGTATATCCTATCGGTTCACAGGTTGCTCTTTTGAAATATGGAAGAGGGCAGGAGTCTGAAGCTGACGAAATGGGACTTTACCTGATGTCTATGGCAGGATATGATCCAAGAGCAGCAATTCCTTTCTGGAACAGAATGGAGTCTGCATCTTCAGGGGCAAGACAGCCGGAATTCTTATCTACCCACCCAAGTCCGGAAACAAGAATTTCAGATATTAATAAAGACTTGCCAAAAGCTTTGGAATATTATAAGGCTGCGGGAGGAAAAATATAATTAGAATTTTAATCTTGAGTAAAGCCTTATTAAATTTTTAGTAAATTTGATAGGGCTTTTTTAATGTAAACACCTAAACACAATATTATGAAGAGTTTATCAATTACCGGACTTATTCTTTTAGCAGTATCAGCTTTGCTTTTTTATCTGACGACAGATTTTGCCGTAGAACAGATTAAGATTTCCCACATCATGGGAATGATGGCTGGAGTTGGAATAGGGCTTATCATTGGAGGAATGGTAGGTTATCTGAGTAAAGGAAGCGCTATAAAAGCGGAACAGAAGAAAAAAGAATTCAAGCAGCTGCAGAAAGAAAAAGAAGAACTGGAAAAACAGGCTGCAGATATTGCAAAGCGTCAGGCCGAGCTTGAAAATCAAAATAAAAACCCTCAGATATAGATATCCGGGGGTTTTAACAAGTTGTTATTTTCAAATATTCGTTAGAATTTATATCCTAAACCTACCATAAACAAGTTAGGTCTGTTGTCATATCTGATTTCCGAACCGGAAACTCTGTTGATGAAGTTTCTTTCGTCTTTACTGAAAGCTCCTTCATATCTTGCATTTACAATAAGCTTTTTAATTTCAAGCTGAGCTCCGAACTGATATCCTACAGTGAAATTGTTTTTAGCATTTTCTTTAAAATCATTATAGGTATTGTCTTTGCTTAAATTGAAGCTTCCTACAGGGCCTACAAAAACCCCAAGCATATTTCCTAAAAGGTTATATCCCAAAAGCACCGGTACATCAATACGGTTACTTTTCACATCAAATGTAGTATTTTCTGTAGTGAATTCATTTTTGAAGTGGGTATAATATACCTCCGGCATTAAGAACAATGAAGTTGGAAGTCCTACTTTCATTGAAAGTCCAACATTGAAACCTACATTGTTTTTTCCCGTTCCTTCAATAGCATCGTTCACAGTTCCTTTAATGTTGGACCATGAAGGTGAGCCTGTAGGAAATATTAAATTGGCTTTACCTGCCAGTGAGATCTGTGCAGAAGCCCACATTGAAAACCCTACTAACGCTATACTAAGTGCCTTTTTCATTATCGTCTATTTTTGTATTTTCAATCGTTTTATTATTCTCAAGTAAATATTCTCTCAGTTCTTTAAACAGTTCTGAAGAATAAACGAAATCAATCAGATTTTTATTGCCTGCCGTGATCAGAATGTCTTTGTTTCCTTCCCATTCCTTGAGTCCTAATCTCAGGTATACAATTTTCTCACCAATCGTCATTACAGAGTTCATGTCGTGAGTGTTGATGATTGTTGTGGTATTATATTCTTTTGTAATTTCATAAAGAAGATCATCAATAATCTTTGAAGTATAAGGATCAAGCCCGGAGTTGGGCTCATCACAGAACAGATATTTGGGATTGTTGACAATAGCTCTTGCTATGGCAACCCTTTTCTGCATTCCCCCTGAAATTTCTGAAGGGTATTTTTTATCGGCTTTATCAAGGTGTACTCTTCCTATTACTTCGAAAACTCTTTTCTTTTTTTCTCTGTAGGTAAGGTTGGTAAACATGTCCAGAGGAAACATAATGTTTTCTTCTACCGTGAGCGAGTCAAACAAAGCACTTCCCTGAAATACCGTCCCGATTTCTGAACGCAGGTGCTGCTTTTCATCCCTGGTCATGGTGTTGATGTCCTTGCCATCAAATAGGATCTCTCCGGATGAAGGCATATACACATTCAGAAGACTTTTAAGGAAAACGGTTTTTCCTGATCCACTCTGCCCAATGATTAAGTTTACTTTTCCTTTATCAAATGAAGTTGAAATTCCCTTAAGTACTTCAACATCTCCAAAACTTTTCTTAAGATCTTTTACCTCAATCATCAGCTTAATATTAATTGGGTTAAAATTAATTCGGAAATGATAATGAATACCATCGTCCATACCACCGCCTGCGTACTGGCTCTACCTACTTCCAGTGATCCTCCTTTGACAAAATATCCGAAATAAGAAGGTACTGTTGCAATAATGAATGCAAAAACTATGGTTTTGGTAAATGCATAATAGATAAACAGGTTAGGCATATACATCTGAATCCCTACAATATAATCGTTCTCCGTCCAGTTTCCGGTTAAAATCCCTGCAATATAACCTCCGCCAATACCAAATACAATACTGATGGCAATAAGAAGGGGATTAAAAAGAATACAGGCAATAATTTTTGGAAATATCAGAAAGTTGGGTGAGTTGACCCCCATGATGTCCAATGCATCAATCTGCTCAGAAACTCTCATGGTCCCGATACTGGAAGCAATATAAGAGCCTACTTTACCCGCCAGAATCAAACTGATAATTGTAGGGGCAAATTCCAGCACCAGTACGGCTTTCGTAGCATACCCTACAAATGAAGGAGGAATGGGAAACGAAGATGCATCAAAGTTGTTGAACATCTGGATAGCCACTACGGCCCCCACAAATATTGAAGTGAAGACTACAAGTCCGAAAGAATTTACTCCCAAATCATTAATTTCTCTCATGAACAGCTTCCAGAAAACCCTCATTTTCTGAGGCTTCTGCAGGGATTTGCCCAAAAGCATAATATATTCCCCTACTGCTGTGAAAAACTTTTTTAACATACTGCTAAATTAGACTTTTTTATTGAATTAGGCTAAGGTCAAAAACAAGACCAAGACATAGAAAAATGTTAAAATTATCTGAGTCTTTCCCAAAGCCTGAACTTTATTTTGCGTTTTTATCTCCTGCAATTACCAGGAGAACGGTTTTTAAAACAATAACCAGATCGAGTACAAAACTCCAGTTTCTTACGTAGAACGCATCGGCAAGAACCCGTTTTTTCATTTCCACTTCCACATCTCCAAAATCACCTCTCAATCCGCTTACCTGTGCCAATCCTGTAATACCGGGACTTACCATACTTCTCAAGCTGTATCTTCCGATTTTAGGTTTATAATAATTATCAACCGCCAGCATATGAGGACGTGGTCCCACTACAGACATTTCTCCTTTTAATACATTGATGAATTGAGGAAGCTCATCAAGACTGGTTTTTCTTAAAAATTTTCCCACTTTCGTAATCCTGGAATCGTTGGCTGATGTGGTTTTAGTGGCAGATTCATCATTCACCACCATGGTTCTGAATTTAAAGCAGCTGAATACCTCTTCATGAAAGCCATACCTTTTCTGTAAAAAGAAAACAGGGCCTTTGGAAGTCGTCTTGATCAGCAGTGCAATAATTGGGAATGCCCACGAACAGATAAAAACCAGTACAATCAATGAAAAAAAGAGATCAAAGGTTCTTTTCATCAGAAAATTAGAATAGTAATCCAACGGATATCTTGCCTGGTTGAGAATGGGCTGTGTCTGTATATATCCAAGATCATAAAGGAAAAAATCACTTTGTGTGATACTCGGAATTAATGAAACATGAACCTTACTGTCTTCTGCCAGCTTGAAAATTTCAGTTTCGGTGTTTTCATCGTATGAGTTTTCTGTAGATAGAAACAGGGTATGTATTCCGTTCTTTTTCCAGAAACTTACTAATTCATCCGTTCTGATCTCGGCATTATTATATTCAAATATCCTGTACCCATAATCCCTTCGGTCTTCAAATATATTTTTCAGGATTTGAGTGGAATCATTGTTTCCTAAAAACATTACGTTTCTGTAATTGATCCCTAAGGAACGGAAGTACTTTATAGCAAAGTAAATCAATGATTTTGCGAGAAAAATAAACGCAAAAAGATAAAATGAAAGCCAGTAGATATCCGAATTGAAAAACACATTATTACTTACCTTTCCTATAAGCAGAACGCCAAGTATAAAAAAAAGGAAATGAATTAAAAGGCGTTCAAGAAACAAAGTATACGTAAGGTTCCTCGGGATATTGTAAATTTTTGTCCTACCGCTGAGAAGCACCCAGAACAAAAACAACAAAATGAGTGAGAAAATATTCTGATACCAGGTTTCTTTATGGTATTTTAAACTTTCGTTCCTGCTTATAAAAAAGAATATAAAGATAGATGCAATAACCATGAGGTCAAGCAAAATGATGATCGATTTCAGGTATCTAGAGTATCGAATTCTCTGCATCTATCGGTATTATAACGGAACAGCTAGCTAAGGTACATATTTTTACGGGATATTCAGATATTTATGAGTCTGAACCGAAGCCTGCCATTCAGGATGTTCCAGAATAAAATCTGTAATCTTAGGATACATGTCATTTCTTTTGCTCCACTCACTCTGAAGATAAAGCTTACAGTGATCAGAAACTTTTGCTGCCTGCTCCTGTGCAAATGTGAAGTCATGCTGATTGAAAATGATGACCTTAAGCTCATTGGCCTGCAGGTAAATTTCTTCTTTAGGAAGCCCTGTTTTCTTTGGAGACAGGGTGATCCAGTCCAGATGTCCGCTCATAGGATAAGCACCGGATGTCTCAATATGAACGGTGCATCCCAATTCTTTCAGTCTGGATGTCAGGATATCTAAGTTCCACATCAGAGGTTCCCCACCTGTCAAAACGATGGTTTTACAGTGGCTTGCTGCGGTTTCTGCAATTTCCGTAGCATTCATCAGTGGATGAAGCTCAGGATCCCAGCTTTCTTTTACATCACACCAGTGGCAGCCCACATCACAGCCTCCTAGCCTAATGAAATAAGCTGCCTTTCCTGTGTGTGCCCCTTCTCCCTGTAAAGTGTAAAAATGCTCCATTACAGGGAGCATTTTACCTTCTTTTAATAAAATATCTTGTTCTTTATTCATTTTAAAATTAGTCGTTATAGACCGAAGTTTTGTAGGCAATGATGGTGTTTTTCATCAACATTGCTCTCGTCATTGGGCCTACTCCTCCAGGTACCGGTGTGATCCAGCTTGCCTTAGCAGCACAACTGTCGAAATCTACGTCACCGGCAAGGTGATAGCCTTTCGGAGAGTCATCATCTACTCTTGTGATTCCCACGTCAACGATTACAGCGCCATCTTTGATCATATCTCCTTTTAAGAAATGAGGATCTCCTAAAGCAGTGATAACGATATCGGCCTTTTTCGTGTATTCTTCGATGTCTTTTGTATATGAGTGTGTAAGGGTTACGGTAGAGTTCCCCGGGAAATCTTTTCTTCCCATAAGGATGCTCATCGGTCTTCCTACAATTTTACTTCTTCCGATGATGACACAGTCTTTTCCTTTGGTTTCGATATTGTATCTTTCCAATAGAGTTAAGATCCCGAAGGGAGTGGCAGGCAGGAAAGTATCCATTTCCAAAGCCATTTTCCCGAAGTTTTCCGGATGGAATCCGTCTACATCTTTTCTAGGGTCAATAGCATTGATGATTTTCTCCTGGTCAACCTGATCCGGTAGAGGAAGCTGAACGATAAATCCGTCAACAGCCTTAGACTTGTTTAATTCATCAATTTTTTCCAATAGTTCAGATTCTGAAACCGTGCTTGGAAATTTAATTAAGCTGGATTGAAATCCCACTTCTTCGCAGTCTTTTACCTTAGCGTTTACATAAGCTTTACTTGCTCCGTTGTTCCCAACAAGAATAGCTACCAGGTGCGGAGCTCTTCTTTTCCCTGCAAGAATCTTTTCCACTTCAGTTTTGATCTCTGCTTTTATTTCTTTGGACACTTTAAGCCCGTCAAGAATTTCTGCCATTTTTACTTTTTTACTTTTATAGATTTACTTTTTACTTTCTTTTTATTTCTTACTATTTGAATTTTTTATAGTAAGTGATCAATCCGTTCGTAGAACTGTCATGAGAGCTGATCTCTTCATTGTTTTCAAGTTCCGGAAGGATCTTATTGGCTAATACTTTTCCTAATTCTACCCCAAACTGGTCGAAGCTGAAAATATTCCAGATCACTCCCTGTACAAAAATTTTATGTTCGTACATTGCAATTAGCTGTCCCAGTGAAAAAGGAGTTAATTCCTTGAATAGTATAGAGTTAGTAGGTGTGTTTCCGTGGAAGACCTTAAAGTTGACCAGCCTGTCAATTTCTTCGTCAGATTTTCCTGCATTTCTAAGTTCTTCTACCACTTCCTCTTCCAGCTTTCCGAAAGCAAGGGCCTCTGTCTGTGCAAAGAAATTAGCCAGCAGTTTATCCTGGTGGTCAGAAACTTTATTACAGCTTTTGGCATAGGCAATGAAATCAGCCGGGATCAGTTCTGTACCCTGGTGAATCAACTGATAGAATGCGTGCTGTCCGTTTGTACCAGGTTCACCCCAGATAATCGGTCCTGTTTCATATTCTACAAATTCACCGTTTCTGTCTACACATTTTCCGTTGCTTTCCATATCTCCCTGCTGAAGATAGGCGGCAAATCTGTCCAGGTATTGAGAGTAAGGTAAGATCGCATAGCTTGTTGCTGCATAGAAATTTCGGTACCAGATACCCAGAAGTCCCATCAATACGGGTACATTTTCAGAGAAGTCAGCCGTCTGAAAATGTTGGTCAGTATCGTAAGCTCCTCTTAAAAGCTGTTCAAAATTTTCATATCCTACAGCCAGTACAATACTTAATCCGATAGCACTCCAGAGAGAGTATCTTCCACCTACCCAGTCCCAGAATTCAAAAATGTTTTCTTCTGCGATTCCGAACTTTTTAACTTCCTGAATATTAGTGGATAAAGCTACAAAATGTTTTTCCACATCTTCCTGCTTTCCTGCTTTCAGGAACCAGTCTTTGGCAGAATTTGCATTCGTCATGGTTTCCTGTGTTGTGAACGTTTTGGAAGCAATGATGAATAATGTGGTTTCAGGATTTAAGTTTTTTACCACTTCTGCGATATGATTTCCGTCTACGTTAGAAACGAAATGTACATTTAGCCTTGTTTTGAAATGCTTTAAAGCTGAGCAGACCATCACAGGCCCTAAATCTGATCCTCCGATTCCGATGTTCACCACATCAGTGATTTCTTTTCCGCTGAAACCTTTATGCGCTCCGGAAATGATCTTTTCAGAGAAAGCTTTCATATGGTCCAGAACCTTTTTGATCTGTGGCTTGATATTTTCACCATCCACAAGGATCTCTTTATCGGAAAAATCTCTCAATGCGGTATGCAAAACAGCTCTTCCTTCCGTTTCATTGATCTTATCGCCGGAGAACATTCTGGAAATAGCATCCTTTAGCTGGCATTCTTCAGCGAGCTGCAATAAAAGGTCTTTTGTTCTTGAATCGATTAAGTTTTTAGAATAATCAAAAAGATAGTTGTCCTTTTGCATGGAAAATTCATTAAAACGGTTCGGATTATACTGGAAAAGACTTCTCAGATCAAAGTCATTTCCGGCAAAGTGTTCATCAAGAGCTTTCCAGCTGTCAGTTTGTATAGGATTTATTTTTGCTAGCATATTTCAGGAATTTGAATGGTTCAGAGCATCATTAACCGGATCAGAATATTTTTTAATCCATAATGCTTTATTTCTGATGTGCAAATTTAAGGAAAAATAAAACCTCTGATAAATTTGAAGATAATAAATAATGTTTTTTTAAAGAACAAAACCTCAGAGATGGTCTGAGGAATGGTCTTTATTCTTTTAAAATCCGTTGAAATCATTCATCCATTTCATTCAGAATGTTTTCCAGTTTTTTTGCACTTCGCCCATAGATATACTTTGTCCATAGAACTATACTTGTGATGATCCCTAAAGTTCCTATTAAAACCGCAATGATCAAAGCTTGCTGGTAAGACCCGGTGAGATCTGAGAGAGATTTTCCGTGCTCCTTCATCGTGTTATAGATTACCAGACCTATCGTTACAAGGAAATGAGGTAATAATAAAAAACCAAAGGACTGGTATCTTTCCATATTCAGTCTCAGCTCGTGGTATATTTTCCATAGACTGTTTTTGGTATTTCCCGTATAGAGTTCCGTCTGTCTGTAAAATTTGTAAAATCCTAATAAATAATAGGATGAAATAACTGTCATCACTGTATAGGATACATAATAAATAAGGTATTGCGATGTTGGAAATTTGAACTGCAGCGGGAAGAACCCGATAAGAATAATAGCAATGACCTGCATTGGGAATTCTTTTTTCATACTCTTCTGAATCTTTGAAACAGGATGTTTGCTTTCTCTTAGCTGTTCTATAGTATCCGGAATCTGAACATTGCTGCCTTCTTTATTCCATTGTTCTTTTAACTGATCAAAATTCATAGCCTGATTTTTTTATGATTTGTTGTATTTTTTCTTTTGTTCTGTTGAGTTTTACACGGGCATTGCCTTCACTGAGCCCAAGGTTGCTTCCGATTTCTTTATGAGACATTCCTTCCATGAAGTAAAAGATGACGGCTTTCTCCAGAGCATTCAGCTCCTGTACGGCATTGTAAAAAATTTCCAGCTGCCGGTCTTTAGTAGGATTATAGTCCTCCTGTTGTACTTCAAAATGATATGGAGCTTCAGTGTGGTTGCTGGTCCGGTTTTTTTCTTTTTTCAGATAAGTAATCGCTGTATTGATAGCGACACGGTACATCCATGTGGAGAATTCACTGTTTCCTTTGAAGTTCTGGTAAGATTTCCACAGCTGGATCAGAATCTCCTGCTGCAGATCTTCCCTGTCTTCTATTGAATCTGCATAGATGCGGGAAGCTTTGTATAAAATGCCTTTGTGCTGATTGACAAGCTTTAAAAAGGTGGCTTCGGTTGGGTTGCTCACGATCGTTTCACGGTTGGGTTATCGTTATAAACTGGATACAGGTTTTACAGTGTACCCTTTTGATTTCAGAAGACTGATCAGACCGCTATCTCCCCAAAGGTGACCGCTTCCTACGGCAAAGAATGTACTTTGTTTTTTCATCATTTCCGGCATTTTTTCTGCCCAGTTTTTATTTCTGTCTGTCAGAACCAGTTTTTCCTGCCTTTTATTCATGAACTTGGGATCTTTAATCAGCTTATCCAGATTTTTCAGATCTTCGTTTTTAAATGCTTCAGTCATCTTTTTGGCTGCAATAGCATATTCGTTCCCCTGTTTCAACTGAGATATTGATTCTTTAAGGTCGTAGGCCTGGCTTATGGCATAAGTCTGTTCATCTACTTTTTCCAGACCACTTATGATTTTTTTGTTCTTCAAAGCTGTTTTAAGCAATTCTATTTCATACATTTTCACTTCATTCTGAGGGCATGGGACTGCTTTTGTCGCAACTAGAGAATAAAGAGCTGCTGAGCTATGAGAGTCAATGTTTTTAAGGGTAGTTCCGTAGTCAGCAAGTATTTTATCTAAATCTTCCGCCTCTTCAGGAGTTAATTGTTCCGATATTTTTTTATCCGCATTCATCATTTTTTGGATTGAAGTCATTTCGTTTGGATCCGTATAATTGATTTCCATCACGAAACTCTCAGATTGATTAAGGGCGTTCCACACTTTAGGCTTAATATCAAAATCCCTGTTGCATAAGATATGAAAAGTTCCGGCAATATAAGACGGCTTGGAAAGACCGTTGCCTGATACTTCCCAAAGCAGACTGTTGTCATTATGGGTATTTGTGTTTTGTGCTTTTGCAGTTATAAAGTTCATTGATAATAATGCTGCGAGACCTAATTTTATTACATTTTTCATAGTATTGATTTTTTTGATTTTCTGTTCTTTTAAACAGTAGGTAAAACAGACATTAGAATCGTTACAGTTTTTTTTGAAAAAAATAAAAACCTCCTGTTTGCAGGAGGCTGTAAAATCTAAAATTATGATGATAACCAATTGGTTAGATGCTTTTATTCTTTGATAGCCGGTCTTTCATTTTTTTGATGATTTTCTTTTTCTTAAGAAATAAATAATGGCGGCAGCAATTAATACTAGAGGCCAGATATTGATCAGGGCCACAATGATTCTCTGGATCAGGTAAAACCCGTATACAAAGCCATCCTTGGCATCGTAGATGAAATTGTATTTGTATTTATTATCAATGCTGTTGGTATTGGTGATGGCAATTTCTGCAATGCGCAGCTTAGGTTCTTTGATGTAGATGTCAACAGTACTGTATTTCAGATGATCAGCCATATTCATACTGGATAGTTTTTGAAGATTCCCTTCAGCAATATTATCATTGTTCAGGGTTACTTTGTCTTTATTGGTTTTCAGTTTATTGATTTCTTCAGAAGTTTTCTCTGTTCTTTTTCCTTCCAGCTCAGAATATTTGATATTGGCGGTTACATCTTCAGCATTGATGGATCTTGAATTCAGAAATAATTTGTTACTGTTGATTGCCGTTAAGAGATCGTCCAGTTTTTCTGTAGGAACACGTACCTGCATGCTGTTTTCCGTTTGGTATTTTTTCACCAGCATTGCTTCTTCATCGGAGGTATTATAAGTATCCTGAGCCACAACATTGCTTCTAAGATTGCTGTTGGTAACAAATCCTCCAAGTTCCTTAACTGATTTTTCAATAGCAATCGTTGCATTATACACATCTTTCACTTCCATGTTTACATCGGCTGTTTTAATGAACTGCTTGTCTTTTACCTGCATACCTGCAACTGATGAGATACTGTCTGACACAATAGCTGCAGAAGAATCTGCCGTTGCATAAGCTTCAAGATCATTTGCTGCTACTTCTCCTTTTTTACATGAGTAAATGCATGATAAAATAACAGCTGCCAGGGATAATTTAATGTAAGTAGTTTTCATAGTGTAAATATTTAAATGTTTTGCTTGATTCAAAGTTCCGGCAGGATCTTTTGTAATGCTTGAAAATCGAAAGTAAAAAACTTGTAAACGAAAAATTCTGTTTTAATTATCTGTAAATGAATGTTTTGTAAAATATTGCTATTGTTTTCTGTTTGCTTTCGGAGTAATTTTTGCTTATCTTTTACAAACCAAACTTCAATTTATCACTATGTCAAATACATTTTCCAAAATCAGAAACGCTATAGAATTATTCAGATCCATTGATTTCGATCAGCTAAGTTCCATATCTGAAAAAGTAGATTTACCTAAACTCATGCAGAATTTTTCAAAGCTGGACGATAAACAGCTGTCCGGATTGATGAAAATGCTTGATCCGGAAAAGAAAAAGAAAGAGCTGCCTCCTATTGATGGTGATTTTTACGATATCTATCACACCCTGAGCCCTGAACAAAGAGAAATTCAGCTTAAAGTAAGAGACTTCATGGAAAAAGAAGTTAAACCTCTCGTCAATCATTATTGGCTGAGAGATGAATTTCCGTTTGAGCTGATTCCGAAATTTCAGAAACTGAATATTTGCGGAGTCACTTATGAAGGTTACGGCTGTCCGGGAATGCCTTTTCTGATGGAAGGGGTCATTGCGATGGAAATGGCAAGAATTGATGCGTCTATTGCTACATTTTTCGGGGTACAGTCAGGATTGGCGATGGGGTCCATTTATATCTGCGGTTCCGAGGAGCAGAAGCAGAAATGGCTTCCCCAGATGCAGAAGTTTGAGAAAATAGGCGCTTTCGGACTTACAGAGCCAGAAGTAGGATCCGGAGCTGCAGGCGGGCTTACGGTAACCTGTAAAAAAACACCTGAAGGCTGGGTGCTGAACGGACAGAAAAAATGGATAGGAAATGCCACTTTCGCAGACCTTGTGATTATCTGGGCAAGAGATCTGGACAGTGGTGAGGTGAAAGGATTTATTGTAGAAAAAGATAATCCCGGTTATTCCGTAGAGAAAATTAAAGGAAAAATGGCACTGAGAATCGTTCAGAACGGGCTCATCACCTTAAAAGACTGTATGGTTACAGAAGAAAACCGTTTGCAGAACGCCAACTCATTTAAAGATACAGGAAAAGTACTCCGGATGACACGGGCAGGAGTGGCATGGATGGCTACAGGTTGTGCGAGAGGAGCTTATGAAAGTGCCTTAGACTATACCCGGAAAAGAGAACAGTTTGGAAGACCGATAGCTTCTTTTCAAATGATTCAGGGGCATCTGGTGGAAATGCTTTCTAATCTTACCGCAATGCAGACTATGGTCTTCAGGCTATCCGAAATGCAGGATGAAGGAATTTTGAAAGACGAACATGCCTCATTGGCCAAAGTCTTCTGTACCCTGAGAACAAGAGATATTGTTTCCAGAGCAAGAGAAGTAATGGGCGGAAACGGTATCCTGCTCGAATATGATGTAGCAAGATTCGTAGCAGATGCTGAAGCCATTTACTCTTATGAAGGAACAAAAGAAATCAACTCACTCATTGTAGGACGGTCGATTACAGGATTCAGTGCATTTGTATGATGGGTTGAAAATAGGTAGTAACCTGCCACCTTATAGAGCTACCCAACCAGATTTCTGTACTTCTCTCTGTTATCAATAAGAATCCAGATATTGATCAGAATCAGAATAACAGACATGGCTATTCCTACCTGGGATGGATCCCTGTATACATTTTGAAGAAATATTCCGGCCATCACAGGGAGAATGATAATGGCCCCCAATGCTCTGGTTTTTGGAAAGATGAACAGAAGTCCGCCTATAATTTCCACTACGCCCACTAATGGCATCAGCCATCCGATTTCGGTAAAGGCAGCGTATATTTTGATCTGCTCGTCCGTCATTTTAGGGACTGGTGCGTAAGGGAAAAATTTGTTCACGCCTGCATTGATAAAGGTAAGAGCAAACAAGAGACAGATAATGAATTTTATGATTTTCATAATTAAATATTTTATATCAAATGTACTATAAAAATGAAATCACACTATTTATTTTTAGTAAATAATGTGAGATATAGTGTTAATGATGTGTTAATGTTGGTTTTGTTTTAATTTAAATTCTATCTTTGAGGTACAAACTAAACTAATAATAAATTATGTTGAAAAACCTTAAAAAACTCAATCGTACAGACCTGAGAGACATTCAGGGAGGAGGAGGTATCGGAAAATGCGATATCGGTCCTGTTGGATGCCCATGTAAAATTCCACCCGGAGATCCGTGTTTAGGAGGAGGACCTGGAGGAGGAGGCCCTGATTTAGGCTACTGCCCGGATATTCAATCGTATATTCTTTGTACGGAAACCTGCCCGAATGGAATGAGTCCTTATTGCGCTCTCCCAGCATAAATAATAAAAGACTGTCTTGAAAAAGGCAGTCTTTTTATTTTAAGTTCAAAAAGTAAAAGTTGGGATGAGTTTAAGCGGAACGAAATTTAAAATCAATTCATTGCTCCTTATTTATTACTCATTACTCATTACTCATCTTTAGTCCATTTCTTTCAGGGTAATATTCTTGGAGATCTTGTAGCTTTTTTTCTTCTTATTAGGTTTTTCTTCTTCACCCAGCAATTTTCCCCAAGGTCTCAGGTCATCCACTCTCTCACAAATGATCTTGATAATGGCAATAGCCGGAATACACAGAAACATTCCCGCAATTCCCCAAAGATGTTCCCCTAAAAGAATTCCCACGAAAGAAAATAAAGCATTGATCTTTACCCTTGATCCTACCACAAATGGCAGCACGATATTTCCGTCCACTGCATGAATTCCGATATATCCGATGGCTACATAAATACAGGTTGACGGACTTGCCGTAGCAAAAGCAATAAAGCACGAAATCACAAGGGACATAAAAATTCCCAGATAAGGTATAACGTTTAACAGGCCGGTGAGTACCGCCAGAAGAATAGCATATTTTACTCCTAAAATGGTAAGGACAATTGATGTAAGGATGGATACGATAATCACCTGAAGGCAAAGCCCGAAAATATATTTCTTGGTCATCACCCTGATTTCACTCACAGCTTCCTGCACACTGGCCTTGTGTCTTTCATTAAAAACAGTAACGATGAAATTGTTCAGAAGTCTTCTGTAATTTAAAATAAAGATGAAAAACAGAATAAAGAATAGGATGAAACCAAACCCGGTTGAAAAAATACCGAAGGTAAATCCCAATATCGCACCTGAAGAAGATAAGAGTTTATTCAGTCCCTGATTGATATAATCTACCTGCTCATCAACTTTCACATTGAATGTTTTGGAAACCCAATGCTGTAGGCTATTGAATACAGTTGTGAACTGCTCCCTGAGATGGGGAAGGTCCTTGCTGAAGTCAGAAAGCTGCGAGCTGAAGAAATAAATTAACCCGCTTAAAATGATCAGCATGATAAAAACCGAAGTCATGGTAGACATAGACCTTGGAAACCTTAGCTTTCTTTCCATAAAGGTTGCTGCCGGTAAAAACAGCATGGCCATAAGGAAGGCAAGAAAAAAAGGAGCCAATATACTTTGTCCTAACGCCAGAAGGTAGCCGAGACCGATAACGGAAACCACCACCAGGGTAAGCTTGACAAGAAAAGGAAGTCGAAGAAAATTCATAATTTAAAATCTGCAGTGTGGAATAAAAATAAGAAAACCCTTCGAATTGAAAAATTTTTTAATCAATCAGTGTGGTTTTTCTTTCATTTATCAAATTTTATTCCATCAGGAGTTCAATAATAAAGATTTACCTTAATAAAAACAGAAACACGTTCCGGTGATCAGAACGTGTTTCCTTATTGAGAAGTTAATATGTTATAAAAGATGTTATTTTTCAATGGCAATGTCAATCACTTCTTCCATTCTGTTGACGTAGTGTACCTTCAGATTCTTTAAATAATCTTTTTTGATCTCTTCCACATCTTTTCTGTTGGCTTCACAAAGAATCACATCTTTGATTCCTGCTCTCGTAGCGGCAAGGAGCTTTTCCTTGATTCCCCCTACAGGAAGAACTTTTCCTCTTAAAGTAATTTCACCCGTCATGGCAAGGTGAGGTTTTACCTTTTTATTTTTAAAAGAAGATACCATTGAAGTCAGCATGGCAATACCTGCGGAAGGTCCGTCTTTAGGAGTTGCTCCTTCAGGAACGTGTACGTGGATGTTCTTTTTATCCAGCTCCTCCTGTGGAATTCCCAGCTCGTCATGCCTTGCTTTGATATATTCCAGAGCAATGGTTGCCGATTCTTTCATTACCGTTCCTAAGTTTCCGGTCATGGTAAGTGCACCTTTTCCGTTGCTTAAAATACTTTCAATATAAAGAATGTCTCCTCCTACACTGGTCCAGGCAAGACCTGTTACTACTCCGGGTACTCCTGTTATTTCGGATAAACTTTTCGGTCTTGGTACCCCCAGAATTTCATCTACTTTTTCAAGGGAAATTTTCGGATCATATTCTTTTACCAAAGCCGTCTGAAGTGCTACCCATCTTGCAATGGCGGCAATTCTCTTTTCCAGAGTTCTTACGCCGCTTTCAGAAGTATGGGCTTCTATGATATGCTTAAGTTCGGCATTTCCAAGTTTAAATGATTTGGTATCCAAGCCATTCTCTTCCTGCTGTTTCTTAATAAGGTGTCTTTTGGCAATTTCAATTTTTTCCTCTAATGTATAGCCGGCAATCTGGATAATTTCCGTTCTGTCTAAAAGAGGAGTTTGTATCGTTGAAAGTGAATTGGCTGTTGCAATAAACATCACTTTTGATAAATCATAACCCATTTCAAGGAAATTGTCATAGAATGACTTATTCTGTTCAGGATCAAGAACCTCAAGCAATGCAGAACTTGGATCACCATGTAGACCCTGACCGATTTTATCAATCTCATCAAGAACAATTACAGGATTTGATGTGCCGGATTTTTTAATAGACTGAAGAATTCTTCCGGCCATGGCACCAATATATGTTTTTCTGTGCCCACGGATTTCACTCTCATCATGAAGGCCACCTAAAGATAACCGTACATATTTTCTTCCTAAAGCATCAGCAATAGATTTACCTAATGATGTTTTACCCACTCCCGGAGGTCCTACCAGCAAGAGAATCGGCGACTTCATATTGTTCTTTAATTTTAAAACAGCCATGTGCTCTAAAATTCTTTTCTTGATATCCTCCAGCCCGAAATGTGCTTTGTCAAGTACTTTTTCTGCCTTTGCAATATCAAAAATATCTTTGGTATAGTTCTCCCATGGAAGATCGGTAAAGAAATCCAGATAATTTCTCTGAACATTATAATCCGGAGAATTAGGATTCTGACGTTGCAGCCTGTTGATCTCTTTCTGGAAATGTTCTTCCACCTCCTGGCTCCATTTTTTAGCCTTCGCTTTATTGATAAGGTCTTCAACATCGCCTTCAGGGCCACCGCCCAGTTCCTCCTGGATGGTTCTGATCTGCTGATTCAGAAAATATTCTCTCTGCTGCTTATCAAGATCTTTGGAAGTCTTCTGATGGATCTGGTTTCTGAGTTCAAGCTTTCTGAAATCCTCATGCATCATTTCATAGCACTTATTGGCTCTTTCCATCAGGCTTTTCTCTTCAAGGAGCTTTTGTTTGGCTATTGAAGTGAAATTGGCATTGGTACAGATGAAATTCAGAAGATCGTCATTATTGTTGATATTCTTGATAGCAAAATTGGCTGCGTTGGGAATATTCGGGTCCAGCTCAATGATTTTTAAAGCAAGATCTTTGATATTTTCCAGCAGGGCTTCATATTCCTCCTGGTTTTTGGGCCTTGTATCTTTTAATTTTGAAATTTCAGCTTTGAAATAAGGCTGGGTTTCGATGATTTTTTTGATTTTGAATCTGTGGAAACCTTTTGTAATTGCTGTAATATTTCCTTCAGGAAGTTTGATGATCTTAATGATCTTTGCCAGCGTTCCGGTAGTATAAATATCTTTCTCTGCAGGCTGTTCAAGATCTGAATTTTTCTGGCTTACAATTCCAATGAAATCTCCGTTTTTCTGAGCCTCTTCAAGAAGTTGTATCGAGGTTTTTCTCCCTGCGGTAATAGGAATTACCACGTTAGGGAACATTACCATATTTCTTACAGGAAGTATAGGGAATATTTTCTGTTCGGAATTCTGATCAGTCTCCGAAAAGTCGGAAAGATTGATCTCTTCAGCTACGATATCAAATCCGTCGCTGATCATTTCTTCTAAACTAATATCTTCAAATTCTGTCATAGTCAATCGAATGACAAATTGTCATTTTCGTTTTTTATCGTTAAAAGGATTTTTTATAATATGCACTGAAAACCCGTAGCATATTTATAATGTTTTAAAATGCACAATACTTATGCCATTTGTTTTTTGCTAAAAAATACGGCCAAAATTTCCTTTTTTAAATAATCTTTGGATTAAAAATCAAAATAAAGAACTTCTGTTTCTGTAATTTCTTAAAAATGTGTATTTTCGCAAACTGATAAAAAACTATAATTTATAAAATGGCAATTTTAGGACAGATTAGGAGTAAGCCTTGGCTTTTAATGGGAGTAATAGCCTTAGCGCTTTTGGCGTTCCTGGTGAACCCCGATAGTATCGATAAGGTTTTTGGTAAAAATCCTGACGTTTTAGGAAAAGTAAATGGTGAGAAAATCACCCGCGAAGAGTTTAATGATCAGCTTTTCGTGTTGCAGCAGCAGGCTGAGCAGCAAGGTCGTCCGAAAAACGGTCTTGAGGAGCAGGCGTGGCAGTTACTTGTACAATCCAAACTTATCAAGCAGCAATTTGAGAAATTGGGCTTTGAAATGACAGATGATTATTTCTGGAATCAGATCCAGTATGATCAGATGTTTGCTCAGAATCAGCAGTTCTTTGATGAGAAGGGTAACTTTAAAACTCAAGAGCTTAAAAAAGAAATTGAAACATTACAGAATACCAACCCTCAGGGATATGCTCAATGGTTAAAAACAAGAAAAACAATTGAGTACAGACTGATGGCAAGACAAGTGTTTACCAATCTTTCTGCAGGTATCACTACCGGTAAGAAAGAAGCTGAAGAATTGATGAAGCAGAGAGATCAGCTTGCAGATATCGACTTCGTAAAAGTAGATTATGCAGCTTATCTTCAGAAAACAAAGATCAATGTGACAACACAGGATCTTGCTGATTACATCAAAAAGCACCCTGTAATGTTCAAAGCTGAGCCTAGCAGAAATATCGGTATCGTATTTTTCCCGTCTAAACCTAGTGCAGCAGATGATGCAGCAGCTTTGAAAGAAATTACAAAATTATATTCAGGAGGTACAGATGCAAGCGGAGGTACAGAAAACTTCCAGAATACGAAAAACGATTCAATGTTTGTAATGGCTAATTCTGATATGCCTTTCAACCCTCAGTATGTAACACCGGCTCAGTTGCCGGCTACTATTCAGGCACAGATTCCTGCAGCAGCCGTAGGGCAGACTTTCGGTCCGTACAAAGAGCAGGATTTCTATGTAGTTTCTAAACTGGTTGGTAAAAAGACTTCTGATTCCACTTTATCAAGACACATCCTTATCGCTTTCAAGGGAAGCCCTGCAGGTGAAGGAGTGACAAGATCTAAAGAACAGGCAAAAAAACTGGCAGACTCTATCGGTGCTATTGTAAAAGCAACACCGGCTAAGTTTACAGAATTCCTTAAACTTTCTAATGATCCCAATTCAGCAGCTCAGGGAGGTAGCTTAGGTTGGACAACTCCGGAAACTCCTTTTGTACCGGAATTCCTTACTTATCTTGCCAATAACCCTAAAGGTGCTACAGGAGTAGTAGAAACACAGTTCGGTTACCATATCATCAATATTGAAGATAAAAAATCAGGGTCAATGGGGTATAAAGTTGCTAACCTTGTGAAAGCAATCAAACCTTCAGATGCTACTGAAGCTGAAACAGACAAAAAATCAAGAAAATTCATTCAGCAGGTTCAGGGGAAATCTTTCAACGATTTCGTGAATATTGCTAAGAAAGGGAATTATCAGTTCACCAATCCTAAAGCAGCTAAAAGATTTGAAGGTCAGCTTCAGGGCTTAGGTACTGAGAAAGATGCAGAGATCCTTACATGGGCTTTCGATAAGAAAAGATCTAAAGGAGATACTGAACTTTTCACAGTAGACGGAACAGGTGATAAAATTGTAGTATACCTGAACGGAAAACAGGATGCAGGTCTTGCTGATCCAGAATCTGTAAGAGATCAGATTGAAGTGATCGTTAAAAATAAACTGGCAGCAAAACAAATTTCTGATAAAATTGCAGGCGCAAAAGCTTCCAACCTGGATCAGATTGCTAAATTGTTTGCAACATCAAAACAGTCAGCTCAGGTTAATCTCTTGAATCCTTCAGTAGCAGGTGCTATGGAACCTAAAGTTGCCGGAGCAGCATTCGGAGTTGCCAAAGGAAAACTTTCTAACCCGGTTGAAGGCGGAACAGGAGTATACGTTCTGATCAAAAAATCAGAAACAGTAAATAAACAGCCTGGTGACCTTAAGCAATTTACTGAGTCTATTACTCAGAGAAATGCAGGAATGTTCGGACAGGCTTGGATGAAGAGTCTTCAGGACAATGCAGATATCGATGATTACAGAATTGAAATCTGGAATAAAATCGGAAATCAGCAGCAATAAGAAAACATTTTACAGATATAAAAAGCGACAAATTTTTTTGTCGCTTTTTTTTGTATTTAACGCAGAATAATAAAGGAAAAGATTTATTTAAAATGTATTATATTTGCTTATTAGAAAAAAATTAGCAAGTGAAGTTCAGTAAAGAATTAAAAGCTGGTGTGATCGCACTTCTGGCTATCGTAGGCTTTGTGGTGTTGTTTCAGTTTATGAAAGGGAAAAGCCTTTTTACTACCGATAATATATTTTACGCAAAATATGATAACGTGGAAGGACTTGCGCAGTCTTCGGCGGTTTCTATCAATGGTCTGAAAGTAGGGCAGGTGGATAAAATCATTCCTCTGACCTCAAAAGACGGGAAGATCAATTTTGTAGTGAAAATTACAGTAGACAACAAATTCGAATTTTCAAAAAACTCATCTCTGGAAATCTTTGAACCGGGATTGATGTCTGGTAAAGAAATGAGAATAAACCTTATGTACGGAGGTCCAACGGCAAAAGACGGTGATACTCTGAAAGGTGCTTTCAAACTGGGAACCCTGGGGAGCCTTTCTTCTCAGGTAGGCCCGGTAAAAGATCAGCTACAGGTTGTGCTGCACAGAGTGGATTCGCTGATGACCAATGCCAATATGCTTGTAGATGCACAAAACAGAGCTGAGATCAAAGCCTTATTGTCCAATCTTAATAAAACAGTAGGAGCATTACAGACTACAGCAGGAAGTGTAAACAATCTGGTGGGGCACAATGATCCTAAACTGCAGAAAGTACTGGATGATGCAAGCCTTACCATGCAGAGCGGAAAAGTAACGCTGGATAAATACGGAAATCTGGCAGAAAGTATCGATACAAAGAAACTTAATGCAACCATTGCAAATCTGGATGCTACGGTAGGTAAACTTAATCAGGTGATCGGAGGGATAGATAACGGACAGGGAAGTTTAGGTAAACTGATGAAAGATGAGCAGCTTTACAATAACCTGAATTCAGCATCTTCTAACCTGAATTCATTGATCGAAGATATGAAAGCGAACCCGAAGAGATACATCAATTTCTCGGTTTTCGGTAAAAATAACAAAGACTAATACGCCTTATGCAGTACATCGATAACATTATTTTCCTGATTTTATTAGTGGCCGGATTTGGACTATTTGCCAAAAGCCTCCAGAAAATCTATAGAAATATCAGGTTAGGTCACGAAATCAACAGAAACGACAGAAAAGGAGAACGTTGGGGAACCATGGCAAGAGTGGCTATGGGACAGAGTAAAATGACAGCACGTCCTGTAGCAGGAGTTTTACACCTTTTCGTATACGTAGGTTTTGTGATTATTAATATTGAATTAATAGAAATTGTTGTTGATGGAATATTTGGGACGCACCGTTTCTTATCAAGCATTTTAGGACATACTTTATATAATTTCTTCACCGCAACACTAGAAGTTCTGGCTCTTTTGGTGGTGATTGGAGTGGTTATTTTCTTTATCCGTAGAAATTTTTACGGAGTAAAAAGATTGACGATGAAAGAACTTTTCGGATGGCCGAAAAATGATGCCAACTGGATTTTGATCATTGAATTTGCTCTGATGATGGCTTTCTTTATGATGAATGCTTCTGATTTTATTTTACAGGCAAGAGGTGTTTTTCCTGAACATGGAAGCTTCCCGATCAGTGAAATGACATTTGTTCCGTTTTTGGAAATCTTCAATTTTGACAGCGGATTTCTGATGTTCACAGAAAAAGGAGCATGGTGGTTCCACTTTGTGGGAATTCTGTTCTTTATGAATTATCTGTATTATTCAAAGCATCTACATATTATCCTTGCTTTTCCAAGTACATGGTACGCCAATCTTGATAAAAAAGGAAAATTCAATAATCTTGAGTCTGTAACAAAGGAAATCAAATTAATGATGGATCCTAATGCAGATCCGTATGCTGCTCCGGCTGAAGGTGCTGAGGCTGATGTTCCGTCTAAATTCGGGGCTGAAGATATCTTTGACCTGAACCAGGTACAGCTGTTGAACGCTTACTCCTGTACAGAATGCGGACGTTGTACTTCCGTTTGTCCGGCTAATATTACCGGTAAAAAACTTTCTCCGAGACTGATCCTGATGAAGACCAGAGACAGACTGGAAGAGGTAGGAAGAAACATTGATCAGAACGGAAAATTTGTTGACGACGGCAAAAAGCTGTTGAATGATTATATCACAAAAGAAGAACTTTGGGCCTGTACAACGTGTAATGCCTGTACAGAAGCTTGTCCGGTATTGCTTGATCCGCTTTCCATTATTTTCGAAATGAGAAGATTCCTGGTAATGGAACAATCTGCGGCTCCGCAGGAACTGAATCTGATGATGACGAATGTGGAAAACAATGCTGCTCCGTGGCAGTATAACCAGGCAGACCGTCTGAACTGGGCCAATGAAAACTAGATAATTAATCAATTTGAAAGTTTGAAATTGATAACAGTCTATATCACTTTCAAATTTCCAAATTCTCACATTTTCAAATTGAAAAAGAAATGGATTTCAATATAAAAACAATGGCAGAATATGCTGCCGAAGGAAAAGCCCCGGAAGTTTTATTTTGGGTTGGATGTGCGGGAAGTTTTGATGACCGTGCCAAAAAAATTACAAAAGCATTTTGCAAAATATTAAATAAAATAGGGGTAGAATTTGCTGTTCTGGGACAGGAAGAAAGCTGCACCGGAGATCCTGCCAAAAGAGCCGGAAACGAATTCGTATTCCAGATGATGGCGCTTACCAATATTGAAGTTCTTAATGCTTACGAAGTAAAGAAAATTGTAACGGCTTGTCCGCACTGCTTCAATACCCTTAAAAATGAATATCCAAGCTTAGGAGGCCACTTTGAAGTGGTACACCATACTCAATTCCTTAAAACTTTAATGGAAGAAGGCCGTCTGAAAATTGAAGGAGGAGCATTCAAAGGAAAGAAAATCACTTTCCATGATCCATGTTACCTGGGACGTGCCAATGATGAATATGAAGCGCCGAGAATGCTGCTTGAAAAGCTTGATGCAGAGCTTGTAGAAATGAAACGTTGCAAAACCAACGGACTTTGCTGTGGAGCAGGAGGAGCACAGATGTTCAAAGAACCTGAAAAAGGAAACAAAGACATCAATATTGAAAGAACAGAAGAAGCTTTATCTTTTGAACCTAAGGTGATTGCAACAGGATGCCCTTTCTGTAATACAATGATGACAGACGGAGTAAAACATTTTAATAAAAATACTGAAGTTGCTGTAAAGGATATTGTTGAACTTCTTGCAGAAGCAGACGATTTATAGATATAATCTTCAGACCATGAAATTAAAATGGGGAATCTCCTTTTTATTTATAATATCGATACTTGCTTTTCTAACCTTCTGGAACTACAACAACAGAGTTTATGATTGGGATATGCCCGGATATCTGGGGTGTATGTACACTTCAGAATTTCCAAATTCACCGGATAAAGTTCGTATCATTACCTATGAAGAAATAAAAAAAGAGGCTCCTGCAGAACATTATGCTGATGTTATTGGTCTGAAACCGTGGGATATACCACGCCAATACTTTACAAAAAACACCCAGTCTTTTACAGAACAGTTACCCTATTTTCAGATCAAAATAGGGTATATTTGGGTTATTACCCTTTTTTATAAACTCGGAGTGAGCCCGCCGATGGCAGTACTGGGTACCAGTCTTATTTCCTATTTTATCTCAGGACTGCTGTTCTTTTATATTCTGAAGCTCCTGTTTCCGAAAAAATACTGGCTTGCTGTTTTGTTGACGGTTGCAGCAATGCTGTTGCCTCCAATGACCTATATGTCCAGGGTTTCAACACCGGATATGTTCATTTTTCAGTTCATTCTGGTCTTTATTATCGGATTAATCAAAAACTGGAGCAAATGGGGAATGTTTGCACTTCTTTTTGCCATCACGTTCATCCGTCCGGATTATATTACTTTTACGCTGACCTACATTATGGCTGTTTTCTTTTTCAGCTATTATCAGGAAAAGAAAATTGAAGTCTCCTACATCGTTCAGGGAGGGATCCTTTTGCTGATGTATCTGGCCATTATTAAATTTTACCATTATCCGGGATGGAAAGATGTTTTCTATGATACATTTATTGACAGAAGACCTATTATTTCCACACATCCGGTTAAGCTGAGTTTGATGGATTATCTGCAGATTATTTACATTAAAATCATCTATTTTAAAAAGGTAACCTTATCGGTCTCCATCATGATAGGGATTATCTTCTGGAAATCAAAAGATACTTGGGTGAGAATGATTTCGGTTCTTTTCCTCGTCAATGTCTATATTAAATTTTTCTTTTTCCCTCAATCTGCTGCATTAAGGTTCTTCTTTCCGTTCATTTTCCCGCTGTTCATTATGATGCTCTATGTTTTAAGCAAAAAATACAATGATCTTAAACTCAGGAAAATTGCGTAATTTTGTAATCTGAATTGATAGGATATGAGATCATCAGATTCAAATGCGGAAATGATGATGGCATACCTTTTTAAATACTGTTTACATTATGAAAATCGAAGAATCTAATATTGTAGAAACCAACGACTACAGAGTTATTATATATCCGGCTTCAAGGCCTTTTGAAACGAAAGAGGCAAAAGCCATTACTGAGAAGTTATTTGATTTCCTGGCCACATGGGCAGCTCACGGAAAACCTCTTTCCTCTTCATTTAAAATCGAAAAGAACCAGTTTATTGTGGTTTGTGTTGATGAAGAGAAAGAAATGGCTTCCGGATGCAGCATTGATGCTTTAGGAAAGATCATGAAAGAAATTGATGAAGAATATCAGTTGGGATTGTTCGACAGAATGAAGGCGAGCTTCGTTGAAAACGGAGAAGTGAAAACATTAAAACTGATGGACTTTAAAACGAAGCTGAGAAATGGAGAAATTTCAAATGATATCCAGGTTTTTGATTTCTCTAAAAATACCTACCTTGACTTCTTAAGCCACTTTCTTCTTCCTTTGGAGAAGAGCTGGGCAGCATCTATAAAATAAACGCATTAAGCCGATAAAGCTTATTATTCATAAAGTGGAAACGTGTTTTCCACTTTTTTGTTTTAATGTATCTTTGCACAGATTCGAGTAAGAACTAATGCCTAAAGTACTTTTTTTAACCACATCCCACAGCTATAATGATGACCGTATTTTTTATCATCAGGCGAAAGCGCTTAGAGATAATGGGTATGAGGTAAAAATATGCAGTTTATATGCAGATTATAAAGGTACTATTGATGGTATTGAGATAGAATCCTATGCCGTTCTGGAAGAAAGTGTGGAAAAGAAAACTGTGACATTTCAAACGGTTTGTGAGGCTTTTAAGCCCGATACCATCATCTGTTCCGAACCTCTCGCAGTAGTGGCCGCAAAAAAGTTTGTGAAGGCAAATAAAATCAGCTGTATTTATGATATTACAGAGTGGTATCCTTCCATGTCAATGCTGGAGAAATACAGATTTCCGGTTAAGATTTTTCAGGCATTAAAGTTTTTTCTCATTCAGTTGTATGCCGGCTATGTAAGTACTCATTTTATTTTTGGGGAAACCACCAAAAAATTTCCTTTAGCTTATTTCTTTGGATTTAAAAAACAGATCATCCTTCCTTATTATCCGGATCCGGACTATATCCGGGAAAGTATAAAAGCACTGGATCCTGGCAGCATTACGCTTTGCTATACCGGGCAGATTTCAAAAGACAAAGGAATTGGCAATTTCTTGAAAGCAGCAGATAAGGTCCGTCAGAAAATTTCCACCCATAAAGTTAAGATTCTTATCATTGGCGCTACAAGACAGGAAAGTGATGAAGCTTACTTTTCTGATTTATTGAATAAGTATGCTTTTGAACATATTGAAATCAGAAAGCCCACGTCTTTTGAGAAATTTACTGAAGCTTTGGCTGATGCAGATTTATGTTTTGACCTTCGGGAAATCAATTTTGAAAATAATCATTCCCTGCCGATAAAGCTGTTTTACTTTATGGGAGCGGGAAAACCCGTGATCTACTCAGATCTGAAAGGCATCCGGAAACATATGGGAACCCTCTCATTTGGAAGCCTGGCAGATCCGCAGGATGCAGAAGCTATTTCGGAAATTATTGTTAATTATGTAAAAGACCCGGAGCTGTATCACCTGCATGCAATGAATGCCGGTAAAGCATTTAAAGAAAAATACAACTGGAGAACGATCAGCAATTCTTTTGTGAATTTTGTGAAAAAATCTATTGACAGATAATTGATTATGCCACTTACCATCATTAAAACCTTCGTTTCACGCTTTCTGATCCTGTTTCTCAGCTTCGGACTGGTGATCTATTCTACGAATATGTGGGGAAGTGAAGGGAAAGGAACTATTTCCATTGTGATTGCGAATGCTGCTGCGGTAAGCTTTTTCAGCAGTATTTTTTCCGGAAGCAGCACCTCTTATTTTGCATCAAGGTTCAGAATAGAGAAGATCTTATTATATGCTTATCTCTGGTCCCTTTTTATAGGACTTCTGGTGCCTTTTCTCTTCAGCTTTGCTTCTGTTCAGAGTGAATATCTTATTTACCTGATCGGGATTTCGGTTTTTTCATCCCTGTTGTCAACGAATATAAGCTTGTTTGTTGGTACACAGAATATTAAAAGGTTTAATCTTTACACCGTCTTGCAGCAATTCGTCCATATTATTTTTATAGGATTGCTGGTATATGTGTTTAACCAAAAAGATGTTTCCGTATACTTTCTTGCACAGATAGGTTGTCTGGCATTACTTTTCATCACAAGTTTTTTTCAGATTATCAGGAAATGTGATATTTCAGAGGTTTCTTTCTCTAAAGAAGTTTCCCGGAATATGTTTGAGTACGGTTGGAAAACCCAGTTGAGCGCTTTTGTTCAGTTCCTGAATTACAGACTTTCTTTTTATTTTCTGGAATATTTTGAAGGCATTTCGAGCGTAGGGATTTTTTCCATCGGGGTCACTTTTTCGGAAGCCATATGGACGATTACAAGAAGTATTGCGGTAGTTCTGTATTCTGATGTTGTCAACAGCAAAAGCAGGGAAGAATCCATTGAAAAAACCAAATCTTCTATCAAACTGACGGTTATACTGATGATGGCTTTTGTTTTGGGTATTCTGATTATTCCTTCAGAGATTTATATCATGATTTTCGGAAAAGAATTCAGAGATACCAAGGAAATTATATTTTTTCTTTCTCCGGGAATTTTTGCTATTGCCGTAAGTGATATGGCAGGCCATTATTTTTCAGGAATCAGAGAACTGAAAATCCTGAATGTCAAATCAATAGTAGGATTAGTGTTTACGGTTGTTTTCTCTTTGATTGCTATTCCGAGATGGGGAATTTTGGGAGCCTGCTTTGCCACCACATCTTCTTATCTGGTCTCAGCTTTTCTATTATTAAGAAAGTTTTATAGCGATACACCGTTCAGACTTAAAGATTATATGGTGTCAAGAGAAGAGTTACAGCTTTTAAAAGATAAATTTTTAAAGAGATAAATTTCATTGCAGAATTATATTCTCGGTGTCTGTATTGTCTATTTTTTACCATAATTTCAACAGCAAAGCCGTTTTCTTTTTTTATCATCGGAAATAAAAACCTATGAAAAACAGTTCCGGTTTATGCCGGATAAAGTCATTTCCTTATTTTTACATTTCTATTAAGACTTATTATGTGCGGAATCAGCGGCTATTATTCATTTCATAAAAATATTTCCTCTAAAAATATTCTGGAGATGAATCAGGCGATCAGGCACCGTGGGCCGGATGATGAAGGTTTCTGGCTTTATTTCAACCGGGAGGGGACGTCTTTTTCAGGGACGGACTCTACGGAGAAAATTAAAGAACAGTTTCCGGTTTTATCAGAAAATCAGGCCGGAATTGCACTGGGATTCCGAAGATTATCCATTGTTGATCTTTCCGAAAGAGGTCATCAGCCAATGCTTTCGGATAATGAAAAGATCATTATTACATTCAACGGAGAAATTTACAATTTCAGAAAGCTAAGAGCGGAGCTTGAATTGCTGGGACATTCCTTTAAAAGTACCTCAGATACTGAAGTGATCCTGAAGGCTTATCAGGAGTGGGGGAATTCAATGTTTGTAAAACTGGACGGGATGTTTGCCATCTGTATTGTTGATCTTCTTCAGCAAAAACTTATTCTGGCAAGAGACAGGGTAGGAATGAAACCTCTTTTTTATTATAAGGATGAAAATGCATTGGTCTGGGCCTCAGAAATAAAAGCAATTCTGAAAAATGAACTGGTAAAGACAACGATCAACTGGAACGGAGTATACACCAACTTCCTTTTTCAGACCACATTGGCTCCACAAACCTGTTTTCAGAACATATTTTCTCTGGAACCGGCCTCTTGTATGACCATCGATCTGGAAGATCAGAAAATAACAAAACAAACATTCTGGAATTTACCTTCAAAACATAAAGATGATATTACAACAGCTGAAGCGACAGAAAAAATAGACGAATTACTGTCTGAAAGTATATCAGAACAGCTATATGCCGATGTTCCGGTTACGGTAATGATGAGCGGAGGAATAGATTCAACCCTGATTGCTTCAAAAGCAAAACCGTTTAATGGAAAAATAGATACCTACACGATTTCATATCCGTTTTCTGAAGAAGAAGTGAAAAAAGCCTCACTGGCAGCCCGGTATTTTGGAGTTTCGCATAAAGTAAAAGAAGTGAGTGATGAAGAGGCGCTTGATCAGCTTAAAGAAAATATTCAGCATTTCGAAGAACCTTACAGCAGTTTTGAAGTGCTGATCAATGCAGCAAAATATGCCCGTGATCAGGAATTCAAGGTTGTACTCAGCGGAAACGGAGCAGATGAGCTTTTTGGAGGTTATTCTCATACGCTGAAGCTTAACAGATGGCTTCTGATGAGGAATTTTAATTTTGTAAAGCCCCTTATTTTTACGAAAGACCGGTTTTCACAAAGGGTAAAAAATTATTTTTCTCAGGAGAAAATGTTTGATTTTTTCTGCCAGAGCCAGATCAGTATGATGCCGCTTCAGATTAAAAATGTCTTAAAACCTGAAATTTATACTGAGATCAATACCGATCTTTCAGGATATCATGCATCAGAGATAAAAAGCTATTCAGGATATTTTGAATATGACATGAAATTTTCGCTGTCATCCCACCATGTATTCCGGGATGACCTGAGTGCTATGAAATATGGGGTGGAGTTCCGTTATCCTTATTTAAGCAATGCCTTGATTGATTATGTGGCTGCTTTACCGGAGAATATCAGATTCAATGGAGTTCAGAATAAACCGCTTCTGCGTAAGGTAGCGGCAAAATATCTTCCTCAGGAAGTTTTGAATATGCCGAAACGTGGATTTTCTTTTCCGGTACATTATTTCATCAGAAACGAACAGCGGGTAAGGGATTTTATTGCAGAAAATTTAGAAAGTTTAAAAAAGAGGAATTTTTTCAAAGGAGAAGTGATTGATGAGTGGTGGAAGCATCAGGAAAATGAATATGACTGGGTCAAAATATGGCAATTGGTGACTTTTGAGCTATGGTATCAGAAATATTTTGAAAAATAAAGAAGCAGCCTAAAGATTAATATTTTACCTTTGTATTATGATGAAATATTTTTGGAGTATACTGATTATTGTCTTCGCACTTATAAGCTGTAAAAGTGATGACGAATCTTTGCAGAGAATTGATCAGGTTATGAATATTTACATGAAGAGCAACACCAATCCGGATCTGCTGAATGCTAAAAAATCCGGATCCTATACTGCATATTCAGTAAATGATATGCTGGGAGACAGGGATATTTCCCCAGTGAGCATTCCTCTGAAAATGAGACCGGACTCCACTTTTTATATGGAATATATTTCAGGAGCCAAGAGAAGAAAGCTTGATTCTGCAGGCACTACATATTACTCACGGATGCGTCTCACTTTATCGAAAAACGTTAATAATGTCCCTGAAAATACATTTGATACCCTTGAAATTCGCTATAGAAACTCATTTGAGGTATTTCAGGTTTCTCAGGTTTTATACAATAGAAAATTAATGTTTTCAAAAGAAGCCGGTGCTGCAAATTCGATAAATGAGGTAACTATCGTAAAATAATTTTACATTTGTACAATTGTTAGCTTGAGTGTAAGCTAAACATCTAATATTTAACATCTAAATAAAATGTTACAAGTCAATTTTTTGCGCGACAATAAAGAACGCGTTTTAGAAGGTCTTAAGAAAAGACAATTCAAAAATCTTGAGTTGGTAGACGAAGCTATTGCTACTGACGACGAAAGAAAAAGAATCCAGTTTGAATTAGATTCCCAGCTTTCCGAGATCAATAAAATATCCAAAGAGATCGGACTTTTGATGAAGGAAGGAAAGAAAGAAGAAGCGGAATCAGCAAAATCTAAAACAGCACAGTATAAAGAGTCGAGTTCAGAATTGAAATCTCAGCTGGAAGTAAAAGAAACAGAATTACTGAATATTTTGTACCAACTTCCAAATATTCCAAATGAATTGGTGAAAAGTGGTGCTTCAGCTGACGACAACGAAATTATTTTCCAGTCTCACACTGTAGAAGGTCTTGGCGAAGGAGCAATCCCTCACTGGGAACTGGCTAAAAAATATAACCTTATCGATTTTGAACTAGGAGTAAAGATCGCCGGAGCAGGATTTCCTGTTTATTTAGGAAAAGGAGCAAGATTACAGAGAGCTTTGGTTCAGTATTTCTTAGATAAAAACGTAGAAAAAGGATATACAGAAGTGAACCCTCCTCACGTTGTGAATGAGGCATCCGGTTTCGGAACAGGGCAATTGCCTGACAAAGAAGGGCAGATGTATTATATCAACGAAGATAAATTATATTTGATCCCTACGGCAGAAGTTCCTGTAACCAATCTTTACCGTGATGTATTACTGGATGAGAAAGATCTTCCGATTAAAAATACAGCTTTCTCTCAGTGTTACAGAAGAGAAGCGGGAAGCTATGGAGCTCATGTAAGAGGTTTGAACCGTCTTCACCAGTTCGAAAAAGTAGAGATCGTAAGAATTGAAAAGCCAGAAAATTCTTATGCTGTACTGGAAGAAATGGTAGAACACATCAAAGAAATTCTTACAGATCTTGAACTTCCGTTCAGAGTTTTAAGGCTTTGTGGCGGAGATACAGGTTTTGCATCTGCAATGACCTATGATTTTGAAGTATGGAGTGCCGCTCAGGAAATGTGGCTGGAAGTAAGCTCTGTGTCTAACTTTGAAACTTTCCAGGCGAACAGATTGAAGTGCCGTTATAAAGCAGACGGTAAGTCTCAGCTGGTTCACACATTGAACGGATCTGCAATGGCGTTGCCAAGAATTATGGCTGCGTTGCTGGAGAACAACCAGACTGCGGAAGGAATAAAACTTCCTAAGAAGATTGCAGAATATGCAAGATTTGATATTATTAGCTAAATAATTCAATTACAGATAAAAACCCACCGGATTCCGGTGGGTTTTGTTATTTTATTCAGTGACAATGATGATCTTTTTATCAGCATTTTTAAATTTTGCATCCTTGTCATACAGGGCTTTCAGGTCATAGGTGATTTTCACAGAATAATCATCAACCTGTTTCAGCCAGTCATGTTTTCCGGTGATCGATTTTATCTTGTTTTCAAACTTCAATGTTGTTCCGATATTTTTGAAAAACATCATCATCATGCCCTCCATTTGCTGAGTTTCATCTTCGGAGCCTTTTGCTTTAAGAACTTCTTCAATATTTTTAACATTGAAAAGATCCGTATTGATGATCAGAGTTTTTCCATCCCAGGTGTTGAATAAATTCTGATCGAAGGGTAATTTTTCGTCTTTATTGAAATTTTTAATCAATTCATAATCTTTGGGAGTGATGTGATCCATTTTAAAGGAAAATCCTGCAGGAACATCCTTATTGTCTTCTTTTGCAGATTTCATGAAAAACTTTTTCAGAACTCTTATAGTGTCCTGATTTTCAGTCTTCAGCTTTCCTTCTTTCTTCATAAGATCATACATACTCGTCCAGGTGGTTGGAAGTCTGTCCATATCCTTAAACTTCTCCTGCTGTAATGAATCCGGTGTCATAGCCTGCATTTCCGCCATAAATTCCCGGGTATCAATGTCGGTCAGCAAGGATGATGCTGAGTCTTTATGGTAGACTATTTCAGTATTTACATTACAGGCCTGTAGCGTAAAAAGACTTATTAAAAATAGAACAATTGTTTTCTTCATAGGTATTATAGGTAAATGCTGTTTAGTGGCAGTTGACAGCTCCGTTATGATCCTTTGAAATAGTCATAGCTTCAGCTTTTGGAGAAATGTAAGGTATTCCCAGCTCTAAGCCCCTCAGGATGAAAAGCCCGCCCAGAATGATCATGATCACCGGAACAGCTTTCAGTACTTTTATTCTGAAGGCCTGATTCATAAGATTTCCGGCCAGAACGATGGCAAACATGAATGGAAGGGTTCCCAGACCAAATAAAGCCATATATAAAGCTCCCTGCCATATTCCTCCGCCTGCAAGACTTGCGGTAAGGGCCATATAAACCATTCCACAGGGTAAGAAACCATTAAGGATACCTGTTGTAAACCTTGATCTGTAATCCGCCTTCTGCAGCAGCCTTCCTAAATTTGATTTTACAGAATACAGAAATTTGGAAAGAAAGGGTATTTTTGAAGCAAAATCTTTTCCTCCAAATGAAAATACAGCCATGATGATCAGCAACACTCCGGCTGTGATCGTCAGGTACTTCTGAAAGCCGGCCATTTCAAATCCCTGTCCTATTATTCCAAGAAGAGCACCTAATAATGAATAGGTAAAGATTCTTCCGAACTGATAGGTAAGGTTCTGAAGGTAGAAATTGGCAGCCTGTTTTTTGGTTAATCCCATCGATAATGCAATAGGCCCACACATTCCGATACAGTGAAAACCGGAAGCAAATCCTAAGGCAATAGCCGATACAACAAATCCTATTTCCATATCACATCATAGTCCATTCGATAGTCTGTTTTGTCTTTTGTCCAGCTCAGTCTTAAGGTATAATTACCCATTTTCAATACCTGTGCAGGTATTACGAAAGACTGGCCGGTAAGCTGTACAGATTTTTTGATATCTAAATTCTGGTCGTCGGTTCTGTTTAAAACAAATTTTACCGTAGTATTTGAGCTGTTATAATCTTGTGGAAAAGTAATTTTTATTCCTTCGGTGCTCTGGCTGTATACAGGCTTTTCCTGCAGTTCGTCAGCCCTTTTTTTGGCATCAATTACATCCTGGTACTGTAATTCTTCTTCATAGTAGTTGTCTGTCACCATTTCAGAGTTTTTCTGCCCGTTCGGGAAAAGAAATAACATCGATAATATAAAAATGATGAATGCAGCCAATGCAATGACAACACCGTGTCCCCAACTAAAGTTCTTCATTTCTTCCGGATTTTTTATTTTTTATGGTTGAAATACTTCCATAACAGATAAGTATGGAAGTATTTTATATTTTAATTAAAATTGTAGTTTAAACGGACCTTCAAAATACGTCTGGTAAGAGTCAATAAGATTTCCTTTCATATCATAAACCCCAATGGTGATGTTCTGCTTAGAGAGTCTCATCTCATTTTCCGGGAAGCTGATGTTGATGGTTCCTTTAGAAATCTTATCTCTGTCTACCTGAATCTTGCTTGATGCACTGTAAGTAATCTCTCCGTGAGTAGGTTCTATTACTTTTATTGTAACGATCTTTTTATCGTTTGTTTTATTCAGGAAGGTATAATTGTAGGTATTGGTAATTTTTCCGTCTCTTACAAAGAAGGTGCTTCCTGCCGGTTTAATGAACTTAGCTTCCATTTCGCCACGGCTGTAGAGAAGAAATCCTAAGAACCCTACAAGAAGGAGCAGGAATATTGAGAACCCTTTCATTCTTCCTGTAAATTTAAACTGGGTTTCTTTCTCAATTTCATTTTCAGAAGCATATCTGATCAGCCCTTTTGGAAGGCCAACTTTGTCCATCACTTCATCGCAGGCGTCGATACATGCCGTACAGTTGATGCATTCCAGCTGCTGTCCGTCTCTGATATCAATTCCTGTAGGGCATACCACTACACATTGATGACAGTCGATACAGTCTCCTTTACCAGCTGCTTTTCTGTCTTCACCTTTTCTCCATTTCGATCTGTTTTCTCCTCTTTTAAAATCATAGAAAACGTTGATTGTATCTTTGTCAATCAGTACTCCCTGAAGTCTTCCATACGGACACACCAAAGTACATACCTGCTCTCTGAACCATGCAAATACAAAATAAAATGCAGCGGTAAGAAGGATCATCACGATAAAATTGGTAGGATGGGCAAACGGTCCTTCAGAGACTATTCTGAATACTTCTTCATAGCCCACAATGTACATGAACATGAAGTGAGTAATGATGAGCGAAATAATGATATAAACAGACCATTTCAAGCTTCTCTTCCAGATCTTCTCGCTGTTCCACTCCTGTCTGTCCAGCTTCATCTGCTTATTACGGTCTCCTTCGATCAGATATTCGATTTTACGGAAGATCGATTCCATAAAAATTGTCTGAGGGCATATCCACCCGCAGAAAATTCTTCCGAATGCAATCGTAAAAACGATAATAAAGATCAAAGAGGCGATAGCACCTAAAGTCAGGATAAAAAAGTCCTGTGGATAGAAAGGCTGTCCAAAAATGAAGAACTCCCGGTCTATTACGTTGAACATCAGCAATGGGTTTCCATTGATCTTGATGAACGGTAGTGAAAAATAAATAATTAATAAAAGATAGCTTACAATGTTTCTATAGTTGGTGTATTTCCCTTTTGGTTTTCTTGGGAATACCCACTTTCTTTTACCGGATTGCTCCATTGTCCCTATAGAATCTCTGTAAGTTTCAGGGTCCAGAACCTGTCCCTGTCCGCCTCGTACTTCTATTTCTTCTATGTCTGACATATTGTAATGTGTTTAAAAAAGAAAAAACATAATTCGTTACTATTTTTAATCTAATAACAAATTATGTTTTTTTCATATGTTTCTAATTTTTTAAATTACTCTTTTTCCCAATGTGCTTCCTCACCATATGGTGTTGCTCCTCCTTGAGCAGGAGTAATTGGCGGTTGCTCCTGGTTGATGTGGTAAACATAAGCTGCTACATTTTGGATGTCAGCACCTGTTAATACCCCATTTTTACCCCAAGCCTGCATTGCCGTACCTGTTACCCCATTTTCTACAACGTGGAATACGTTTTTGAATAAGGTCTTTTCAGGCTGGTTGTGCCAGAAGTTATCGGTAAGGTTAGGCCCGATACCTCCTCTACCACCATCAGAGTGACAAGAAACACAGTTAGTTTTGAATACTTCCTCTCCGGCTGCAATGTTATCTGCTGAATATTTTGCAGATTCAATGGTTACTGGAGGCTGGTCTTTCATATACTTATCAATAGCAGCCATCTGTTCTTTATATTCCTTCTCATACTCGCTTAGCGGGTGTGCGAAATCTGTGAAAGAGTATGCTGCAATATATACAATACAAAAAGCAGTCCCAAAGTAGAATAAACCTACCCACCATTTTGGTAATTGGTTATCCAACTCCATGATTCCATCGAATCCGTGGTCGATAAGAATGTCTTTTTCTTCTGTATCCGATTGCTTTTTGAAAGCAGCTGCATACATTCTTTTGAAGAAAGGAACTTTCTTTTCAGCCAGGTAAGCCGCTTTTTCTTCAGGAGATAATTTTTTGAATTTGTTGTTTTCAATAAGGTCTCCAATGGCACTGTGAATATAAGCCAGAATACCAGCGATCACAACAGTTCCCCAGAAGTAAGGCGAACCTAAGAATGCATAACTTTGTACAAACAAATAATAAAAAACGATTAAAAGTCCGATTATTATTAAGATGTTTACGACAACAGGTGTTCTTTGTTTCATAAAATAGTCTAATTTTTTAAATTAAAATCGTCATCTTCATCATCCTGCAGAGGAGCTTCTTCTTCTTCTTTGTAGTATTTCTTAGGCTTGCTAAAAACATATATAATCAAAGCTACGAAGAACAGCATAAAGAAAATCAGAGCCAGTGTCTGGTAGAAACCAGAATTGTCTGTATTGGATAATATATCTTTAAAGTTCTGAGGAATCATATGAACCTTTTAATGTTTTTTTAGTTATTACTTGCTGTTTTGATTTCAGTTGTTTTGATATCAGTTCCCAGTCTCTGAAGATAAGAAATAAGAGCTACGATTTCTTTTTTCTCTAATTCTCCCTGAGGTCTCTTAGCATATGCCTCTTTAAGGTCATTCGCTTCAGAGAAGATATCTTTTACAATTTTTGCCGATTGGTTGTCAGCCCACTTATCTGCAGAATCAATCTGAGCCTTAGTATAAGGTACATCAAATGTATTCTTCATCAGCTTCATTTTGTCTACCATTTTAGATCTGTCTAAGTTATTAGCGATCAACCAAGGGTAACGAGGCATGATGGAACCTGCAGAAGTAGATCTTGGGTTGTACATGTGCTTGTAATGCCAAGAACTTGGGTTTTTACCACCTTCTCTATGTAAATCCGGTCCTGTTCTCTTAGAACCCCATAGGAATGGTCTGTCGTATACGAATTCTCCAGCTTTGGAGTATTGTCCGTTTTTACCGTTGAATCTTACGATCTCATCTCTGAACGGTCTTACCATCTGAGAGTGGCAAGCGTTACATCCTTCACGGATATAGATATCTCTACCTTCTAATTCAAGCGGTGAATAAGGCTTCACAGCAGAAATGGTAGGAACACTTTTCTTAAGGGATAGAGTAGGGATGATTTCCACCATACTTCCGATTGAAATGGTAAACAATGATAACACTGTCAATAACATCGGCATTCTTTCCAACCAAAGGTGGAATCCTTCTCCTTCTTTACGTTTGTTTCCGATATTGGCCAATGCAGGTGCCTCAGCAGGAACTTCTTTCTGGAATGATCCTTTTCTTACCGTAGCAATTACGTTTACGATCATTAGGATAGCTCCTGAAATATAGAATACTCCTCCTAAGAATCTCATTTTGAAGTAAGGGATAATAGCCGTTACCGTATCCAACCAGTTTTTCCATAATAAGGTTCCGTCCGGGTTGAATTGTTTCCACATTAATCCTTGTGTGAATCCTGAAATATACATTGGTACTGCATAGAAAATGATTCCTAATGTACCTAACCAGAAATGCCAGTTAGCTAATTTTACAGACCAGATTTTTGTTCTCCACATAATAGGTACCAGGTAATAAATAACCCCGAATGCCATGAAACCATTCCATCCAAGAGCTCCTAAGTGTACGTGACCGATAACCCAGTCTGTGAAGTGACCAATTTTGTTGATGTTTTTTGTTGCTAAAAGCGGCCCTTCAAATGTTGCCATACCATAACAGGTAACTGCAACTACGAAGAACTTAAGGATAGGATTTTCTCTTACTTTATCCCAAGCTCCTCTCAGCGTAAGAAGACCATTTAACATTCCCCCCCAGGATGGTGCGATAAGCATGATAGAGAAACCTGTTCCTACTGCCTGTGCCCATGCCGGAAGAGCGGTATACTGAAGGTGGTGAGGACCAGCCCAGATATATACGAAAATTAATGACCAGAAGTGAATAATAGACAGTTTATAAGAGAAAACCGGTCTGTCTGCAGCTTTTGGTAAGAAATAATACATCAAACCTAAAACCGGAGTTGTCAATACGAATGCTACTGCATTGTGACCATACCACCATTGTACGATAGCATCTTTTGCCCCTGCATATGCAGAATAAGACTTCCAGCCAGAGAATGATAACGGAACTTCAAGGTTGTTGAAGATATGAAGCATTGCTACTGCAACCCAGGTACCTAAATAGAACCAGATCGCTACATAAAGGTGTCTTACCCTTCTTTTAGCAATAGTCATAATCATGTTAACCCCGAAAATGATCCATGAAATAGCGATTAAGATATCGATCGGCCATTCATGTTCAGCATATTCTTTAGAAGTATTGATCCCCATAAAGAACGTAATGAACGTAGCAACGATCATAAACTGCCAAGTCCAGAAATGAATCCAAGACAATGTATCACTATACATTCTTGTTTTTAATAATCTCTGCGTAGAGTAATATACCCCAACATAAACGATATTACATACGAATGCAAAGATTACGGTATTGGTGTGCAACATTCTGATTCTACCAAAACCAAATGCACCATGAGTGTTTATTAACCCTTGGATATTACCTGATGATAAACTTCTGATGGTTGTATCATCTGTACCGAATAAGAATTCAGGTAATTCCGGGTAGAAAAGCATTAATGCCGCCGTAAGCCCGAACGTAAATCCTATGAAACCAAAGATAATGGTTGCATAGAGGAACGCACGGACAATACTATTGTCATAACTAAACTTTTGTGTTTCCATATCAACTATTCACTATTTTTCTCAATTTTTATTATTTTCTCCTATTTCTTTTTCGTCTTTATCCTTGTCGCCAGTCTCATCTTTTTCTTTGACTCTCTCGTCATCAAAAAGAATTCTGACAGCCGGAGATTCATCATCTTCAAACTGCCCTTTCTTGGCATACACTATAAATACGACCAGGAAGATCGCAGCTAAAGAAACACTGCAGACGATCATTAAATATAGAATATCCATTGGACAACAAAATTAACCTATTTTCGGGGTTCAAATTTAGTGAAAAATAATGACATTCATCACGAAATGCCGATTTCAGCTAATTTAAAATCAGTCTAAATAACAGCGTTTAAGCCCGTTTTTTGAAGTATTTGCGACCCAGTATCCAAGTCGAAATTGTAGTAAAGGTCACTACCGTAATTGAACTCACCGGCATGATGATTGCTGCAAAAAGCGGATGCATATGTCCTGTGACTGCGTAACTTAACCCTACAATATTATAAAGAAAACTGATTATAAATGTCATTTTCACAATAGTGATCGAGCCTTTGCAGACGTTCAGGTAATTGTCAAGAGTCACTACTTTTTCACCATTCATGATCACATCGGAAGAAGGGGTGAAGCTGTTGGTGTCATCGGCAATGGCAATTCCTACATTACTTTGTTTTAACGCTCCGGCATCATTCAGCCCGTCTCCCAACATGGCTACTTTCATGTGCTGATCCTGAAGGTTTTTGATATAATTCAGTTTGTCCTCAGGGCTTTGATTGAAAGCCATTCCCTTGTAATTAGGGATGAGTTCTTTGAGCTGGGTTTCCTCTGAAGAATTGTCCCCGCTAAGAATGAATATTTTGTATTGGGTAAGTTTGGTAAACAGATCCTTAAGTTTCGGACGGTATTCGTTTTTAAAGATGAATTTTCCGATGAACTGGTCGTTTTTACTGATGTATACTGCGGTTTCAAGATTTTTAGGTTCCTGATTATTGTATCGTGCAGAACCGATTTTGTACACATTCCCTCTTACGCTGGCTTCGTATCCTTTTCCTGATATTTCGCGGAAATTTTCTACCGGGAAATAGTCATCATTTACCTCTATAAACTCATATAATGATTTGGAAAGCGGATGATTTGAATTTTTGAGTAAGGTTTTGATATTGAATAAATCAAATTCACTGATTTCAGTACCTTCATATTTGATATTTGCCTTTTTTCTATGGGTAATCGTTCCTGTTTTATCAAAAACGATAGTATCCAGTTTGGCAATTTTTTCAATCGTTAAAGTGTCTTTTACGTAAAATTTATTCCTGCCTAAAATCCTCATAATATGGCCGAAAGTAAATGGGGCAGATAAGGCAAGTGCACAAGGGCAGGCAATGATCAGAATCGCTGAAATGACCTGGAACATTTTTTCAAGATCGATAAATGCCCAGTAGATTCCTGATATCAGGGCGATGCCAAGAATGACAAATGTAAAATATTTACTGATATTATTCGTGAGAGTATCAAGGCCGGTTTCATGTTTTTTAAATGCTTCTTTATTCCAAAGTTGGGTAAGGTAACTTTGATCTACATCTTTGATAACTTCCAGCTCAAGAGAGGAACCAATTTGTTTTCCTCCTGCAAAGATTTTATCTCCCGGCTGTTTACTGATACTTTCACTTTCCCCGGTGATAAAGCTGTTGTCAATATTCCCTTCTCCGTTGATCAGAATGGCGTCTACCGGTATGATTTCCTGGTTTCTAACTAGAATTCTGTCTCCTACTTTAACTTCTGAAAGCAGCATGTTTTCCTGTTTCCCTTCAAAATCTATTTTGGTAACGGCAATCGGATAGAAAGATTTGTAATCCCTGTCATAGGAAAGGGCGCTGTACGTTCTTTTCTGGAAAAGTTTACCCATCAGCATGAAAAACAGAAGGCCGCAAAGTGTGTCAAAATATCCCGGACCATAATCCGTGGCCACTTCATAGATGCTTCTCCCAAAAAGAACGAAGATTCCCAATACGATAGGAACATCGATGTTTACAATTTTATTCTTCAGTCCGTACCATGCGGATTTGTAGTAATCTGATGCAGAGTAGAATACAACAGGGCAGGCCAGTAAGAACATCAGTACTCTGAAAAGCCCTTTGTAATGCTCCATCCAGTAATCTTCACCTCCCACGTATTCAGGAAAAGCCAGGAACATTCCGTTTCCGAAGGCAAATCCGGCAATGGCAAATTTTACCAGAAGGGATTTGTCCAGATGGTCAACATTTTTTTCGGCAGTCTCAAGGTTGATGACAGGTTTGTACCCCAGATTAGTTAAGAAATTAGCGAGTTGGCTTAATTTCAGGTCGTTATGATTGAATGAGATCTGTAAGGTCTTTCTGGTAAAGTTGACCTGGGAATATTTGATATGATCGTTCAGTGTATGAAGGCTTTCCAGAAGCCAGATACAAGAAGAGCAGTGTATTACAGGGATTTTAAATGTGACAAGGCTGGTGTTTCCTTCTGAGAAATCAGTCACCTTTTCGAAAATTTCAGGAGTGTCCAGATAATCGAACTGAGTAGAGTTTTCATCACCCGGGCGAATTCCGGCTCCTTTATTCAGCTCGTAGAAATTACTTAAATTATTCGTATTCAGAATTTCATAAACAGATTTACATCCGTTGCAACAGAAAGTCTTTTCGTCAAATAAAATTCTCTCTTTTTCTATACCTTGACCACAATGAAAACAGTTCTCGCTCACCCCATAAAATATTGAACTACAAAATTATAACAATTTTTTTTGTTTATCGTGTTAAAAAGTTCTATTTTTGTGATAAATATCATATAAAATGCCGCAGGAACAACAGATAGCAATTGAAGAGAGGTTCGCCAGAGTTTTTAATGATAAATCATTTAAGGAAAGACTTTCTAGCGCAGATTTTGAAAAATATATTAACGGTAAAAAAAGATTGAGTTTTCAGAAACACGATACTATTTTCGAGGATGGCGAAACTCCGAAAGGGGTATTCGTGCTTGAAAAAGGAGCCGCTAAACTTTCGAAATCAGGTGCCTTCGGGAAAGATCAGATTTTAAGATTTATCAAAGAAGGGGATATCATCGGCTATCGTTCTTTGCTTTGCGGGGAAAATTTCCAGGCCAAAGCAGAAGCTATGACAGACATTGAGTGTGTTTTCTTACCAGCTGATATCTTTATGTATCTTTTGGAAGTAGATCCGCAACTATCTTTCGTGATGCTTCAGAAAATATCATACGAATTAGGAGAATCTTCCAATACCATTACTTTCCTTGCTCAGAAAACAGTGAGAGAAAGACTGGCTGAAATCCTTTTGCTTCTTGAGCAGAAACTGGGAGTAGATCCGGAAGGATTTATCAAGATATCATTGACAAGAGAAGAAATTGCCAATATTATCGGTACCGCTACAGAAAGTGCCATCCGTCTGATCTCAGAATTCAAACAGGACAGCCTGATTGAAGTGGATGGACGAAACATCAAGATTCTCAATCACGACAAACTCATGAAACTCGGTCACGTAGTTTTATAAAAATCATAAAAACTTAAGTCGGCTACAGGCCGACTTTTTAACTTTTAAAAAATAGATCAATTATGTCTGTTCACTCTGAAATTAAAAAAGTTACAACTGAAACCTTGCGTAAAATGAAATTCGACAAGGAAAAAATAACAATGCTTACAGCCTATGATTTTACTACAGCAAAAATGGTAGACGCAGGTGGAGTAGATGCTATTTTGATTGGTGACTCTGCAGCAAATGTAATGGCAGGTTTTGAAACGACCTTACCTATTACCCTGGATCAGATGATCTATCATGCTCAAAGTGTGGTGAGAGGAACTGACAGAGCTTTGGTAGTGGCAGATTTGCCTTTCGGAACATATCAGAGTAATCCGGAAAAAGCCCTGGAATCTGCCGTAAGAATGATGAAAGAAGGAGGTGCTCATGCAGTAAAGATTGAAGGAGGTAAAGAAATTTCCAAATCAATCAAAAAAATCATCAACGCCGGAATTCCTGTGATGGGGCATTTGGGATTAACTCCACAATCAATCTATAAATTCGGAACCTATAAAGTAAGAGCAAAAGAAGAAGCTGAAGCTCAAAAACTGATTGATGATGCCATGCTTTTGGAAGAGTTAGGCTGCTTCTCAGTTGTTTTAGAGAAAATTCCTGCTGATCTGGCTAAAAAGGTAACAGAAAGTATTTCTATCCCAACGATCGGAATCGGTGCCGGTGCAGATTGTGACGGGCAGGTTCTTGTTTATCATGATATGGTAGGAATGAACAAAGGCTTCAGTCCGAAATTCTTAAGAAGATACCTTGATCTTTACACGGAAATTACAGGAGCTGTTTCTCAATACGTAAAAGACGTGAAAAGTGTAGAGTTTCCAAACGAAAACGAAAGTTATTAATTCATGCAAAATCAACAACAATCTATCCAGGGAATTTTATCTATTGCAGCACTGATCTGTCTTGCGGTAGGATGGTTCAACCTGTTTTCCCCGGAAATCAACCATTTACTTTCCAGAAAGGTTTTTTATGTGCTGATAGGGGCAAGCTTCTTTATTCAGGCACCTTTGCTTACCAATAAAAACTTTGTCTATGCCATGTATGCAGCAGCAGCGATCTGTGTAATCGGAGCATTTATACCGGAAGGTTCAAATCTCTCTGCTGTTAAAACCATTGGCCTTCTGGCCGGGATTATCCTTTCATTGTCAAACAGAAGAAGATAGACTGCAGCAATATGAAGGAGCAGATTATATATGAAGACAATCATCTTCTGGTGGTCAACAAAAAGGTAGGTCAGCTTGTACAGGGCGACAAAACCGGTGATGAATCCCTACTGGAATCCATAAAGAATTTTATAAAAATAAGAGATGCTAAGCCGGGAAATGTTTTTCTCGGCTTGGTTCATCGTATAGACCGGCCTACTTCAGGTCTGGTGATCTATGCAAAAACATCCAAAGCACTTTCCCGTCTTACACAGATGGTTAAGAACCGTGAGGTCAAAAAAACCTATTGGGCTGTTGTAGGTAAAGAAATGATTCCTCAGAATCAGAGACTGGTGCATTATTTAAAGAAAAACGAAAAAAATAATAAAGCGATCGTTTTTCCTAAGGCTACAGAAGGCGCAAAAGAAGCAATACTTACCTATAACGTGATCAAAACACTGGATAATTACCTGCTTTTGGAAATTGATCTTGAAACGGGAAGACATCATCAGATCCGGGCACAGCTGTCAAAAACAGGAGTTCCGATCAAAGGGGATCTTAAATATGGAGCGCCCCGTTCCAATCCGGATGGCGGTATCAATCTTCACGCAAGAAAACTGGAGTTTATTCATCCGGTTACCAAAGAAAAAATTGAAATTACAGCACCGGTTCCGCAGAATGATGCAATCTGGAGAGCCTGTGAAGAATAAAAGGAAATCCTGCTGATAGGCGGGATTTCTTTTTGTTTTTCGGATTTTTGATTTGTCTTTTATTCTCTTTCTGGTGTATTAAATTCTCTATATTTAATATATTGTATTGATTATTATTCAACAAATGTTAAATTTAATTAAATTATTCAAAAAATTCATATCTTGGTTGGAACTTAAAAATTTAACGAGATATGAAAAAACTTTACCCATTTTCTTTTCCACGGAAAAGAAAAACATTTAATTTTAAAAGCATTGTATTGGGATTTGCAATGCTGATAGGAGGAAAAGAGATGGCTTCCGCACAGGTGAGCACTTATACTTTTTCCCAGTCTTCAGGAACTTATACACCAATAACGGGAACAGTATTGGATGCTGCTACAGGAAATACTTCTACTACTAACCTTAATAGTAATATTTACCCTCTGTCATTGCCTTTTGATTTCGTATTTAATGGTACAACGTATAATTCTGTGAATATTTCTACGAATGGCTTCATTACTTTTGGAGCAACGGCCCCTACTGCCACTACAACATCCCCTATATCAGGTACTTCAGGATATGATGGAGCTGTTGCTGCATGGGGAAGAGATCTTGGGTCTGTATTTGATATTAATGGTACTACAGGAAATATCAGCTGGACAACTACAGGAACGGCTCCAAACCGGGAAGTTGTGATACAATGGAAAGACTTCAGAGCGGTTTACAGTACTTCTACCACAAACGTTTATGTATTTTCTTTTCAGGTTGTACTTCAGGAAACATCCAATATTATAAAAACCATATATAATGACGGAGCATTTTTAGTTGGAAATACAGCGGTTTCTTCTACAGCTCAAATCGGATTGAGAGGAAGTTCGAACAGTGATTTTAATAACAGGCTCAATGCTTCATCACTGGAATTTATCAATTCTACTGCCGGAACATCAAACAGCAGTAGTCAGTCTTTTAATAGTACAAATGCTGTTCCGGGAATGCCTCCTGCCGGATTAACCTATAGCTGGACGCCACCTTCCTGCTATGCCCCGTCAGGATTATCAGCCGGAGCAACAACTGCCAATACTGCTGCAATATCATGGTCTGCTTCGCCTTCTGCTCCCGGTACTTATGATGTATATTATAGTACAAGCAATACGGCTCCTACCTCTTCTACACTACCAAGTATACCTCCGGTATCCGGTACATCAGCTACTTTAAATTCTTTAGCCCCGTCAAGCGTTTATTATATTTGGGTAAGATCAAATTGTGGTTCCGGTAATACAAGTATATGGTCTCTTCAGCCTATACAGGTTATAACGCAATGTCAGCCTCCTTCAGTCATTACATCCAGCGGAGCTACAGTATGTCCGGGGCAGACTGCAACATTATCTGCAACAACAGGCAGTGGATCTGTGCTTTTGTGGTATGATGCCAGTACAGGCGGAAACAATATTGGTACAGGGAATTCATATACTACTCCAGCACTTGCCTCTACCACAGATTACTGGGTTTCTGCAGCGACTATAGGATCAGATTCATATGTAGGTAAAGATGCACCTACCGCTACAACAGGGAATTCTACATTCACTGATTATGGGCTGGTATTTGACGCTTATTCTCAAATGACAATAAAAGAAGTGGATGTATATCCTATGGGAAGTGGTACAACAGGTACGGTTACCATTAACCTGAAAAACTCAAGCGGTACTATTCTGGCTACCAAAACAGCTACTGTGAATGTAACTACAGCAGGTGTATTGAATACCATAACACTTGATTTTAATGTTCCGGCAGCTGGAAATGATTACAGACTTGTTGTAGACGGAGCATCAGGAATATCCAATTTACGTAGGGAAATTTCATCAGGTTTCACTTATCCGTATGTGTTGCCTGGAATATGCAGCATAAAAGCAGCCAGATTCGGCTCAAGTCCTAGCCAAAGTTATTATTACTACCTGTACAACTGGAAAGTAAGCGGAATTTGTGAATCAGATAGAACAATGGTGACCGCTACTGTAAACTGTTTAAGTACTTCAGAAGTAAATACCAAAGATGCGATGAAAGTGTATCCTAATCCGTTCAGTGACAGGGTTACCATTACGGATATTGAAAAAGTAAAATCAATTCAGGTATTTGATGCTTTAGGAAGAATGGTAAAAACGATTGATAATGTAACTTCTAAAGAAATTGATCTTGGTGACTTGAATTCAGGATTGTATGTTCTTACTCTTAGTATGAAAGATGGAAGCAGTACCCATGTGAAGGCAATAAAGAAATAGTTTTTTAATTAAAATAAAATGAAGTCCGGAGGTTGTATTATCTCCGGATTTTTTGTTTTAAAAAACGATTTTGTCCTTTCTGAAAAAATAACTAACTTCGTCCCATGCTTTAGGGGTGTCTGTTATAGACAGACTGAGATTTTACCCTTTGAACCTGATCTGGATCATACCAGCGTAGGGAAAAGTAAATGACTTTTGCTGTACATTCTATTGTACAATAATGGCCATTCCTAAAGTATATTTAAATTATTAGGAATGGAACTAATTATCAACCACACCCCAAAAACATTTGATACACTTCCTGAAAATCTGGAAGCATTACTGGCTATAGAGTTTCCCGGAAAACGAAAAGGAATTGCCGTAGCCCTCAATAATCGTATCATTCCGCTGTCTGCCTGGGCGGAAACCTTCCTCAAAGACAAAGATTCAGTTTTAATCATTACTGCCACTCAGGGCGGTTAATTCTCATATTTTAATACCAATACTTATGGCTCACTCCATTACATGTTCGCCATTTCCGAACTCAAAGAAAATATATATTGAAGGAAAAATTCATTCTATCAATGTAGCAATGCGTGAAATACAGCTTAGTCCTACCAAACTTACCAATGGAGGCTTTGAACACAATCCGCCTGTAACCATTTACGATACCTCAGGTCCCTATACCGATGAAAATGCTGTGATTGATATCCAGAAAGGACTTCCCAGGATCAGAGAGCAATGGATATTGGATAGAGAAGATGTTAATATTCTGGAAGGAATTACTTCAGAATATGGTAAAGCCCGCCTTGCAGATCCTAAGCTTGACGAATTACGTTTTTCCTATGATCATAAACCTAAAGTAGCACAGGAAGGAAAAGAACTTACCCAGCTTTATTATGCGAAACAGGGAATCATCACTCCGGAGATGGAGTATGTGGCAATCAGGGAAAACCAAAGAATTGAACAGTTGGAATCTGCCCCTAAAGAGATGGCCTGCCAGCATATCGGAAACAGTTTTGGAGCCAATACTCCAAAAAGTAAGATTACTCCGGAATTTGTAAGAGATGAAATCGCTGCCGGAAGAGCAATTATTCCGAATAATATCAACCACCCGGAAAGCGAGCCGATGATCATCGGAAGAAACTTTTTAGTAAAGATCAATGCCAATATCGGTAACAGCGCTGTCACATCCAGTATTGAAGAGGAAGTGGAAAAAGCTGTCTGGGCCTGCCGCTGGGGAGCCGATACCATCATGGATCTTTCCACAGGAAAAAATATTCATGAGACAAGAGAATGGATTATCAGAAACAGCCCGGTTCCTATTGGTACCGTTCCGATCTATCAGGCCTTAGAAAAAGTAAAAGGAGTTCCGGAAGATCTTACATGGGAAGTCTTCAAAGACACACTGATTGAGCAGGCAGAGCAGGGAGTGTCTTATTTTACCATTCATGCCGGGGTTTTGCTTCGTTATATTCATCTGACAGCCAGTAGAGTAACGGGGATTGTGTCCCGGGGAGGGTCTATTATGGCCAAATGGTGTTTGTTCCATCATAAAGAAAACTTTTTATACACTCATTTTGAGGAGATTTGCGAGATCATGAAGAAATATGATGTAGCTTTCTCACTTGGGGACGGTCTTCGTCCGGGGTCAATTGCTGATGCCAATGATGCTGCACAGTTTGCTGAGCTCGAAACTTTAGGCGAGCTGACCAAAATAGCATGGAAACATAATGTACAGGTCATGATCGAAGGGCCGGGGCACGTTCCGATGCACATGATCAAAGAAAATATGGAAAAACAGCTGGAAGAATGCCATGAAGCACCATTCTACACTTTAGGACCTTTAACAACGGATATTGCGCCGGGCTATGACCACATTACCTCAGGAATAGGAGCAGCAATGATCGGGTGGTTCGGTTGTGCAATGCTTTGCTATGTAACACCTAAGGAACATTTAGGACTTCCGAATAAAGAAGATGTAAAAGTTGGGGTAATCACCTATAAACTGGCCGCTCATGCAGCAGACCTGGCAAAAGGGCATCCCGGTGCACAATACAGGGATAATGCCTTGAGTAAAGCCAGATTTGAATTCAGATGGGAAGATCAGTTCAACCTTTCGTTAGATCCGGATACGGCAAGAGCTTATCATGATGAAACCCTTCCTGCCGACGGAGCAAAGATTGCTCACTTCTGCTCAATGTGTGGGCCGAAATTCTGCTCCATGAAGATTACTCAGGAAATCCGTGAATCTGCAGAAAAAGGAATGCTGGATAAATCACAGGAATTTATTGAAAAAGGAAAAGAGATCTATATATGATCCTTGTCATCACCCCTGAAATAATGGTTCCCAATGAAACGGATATTATCAATCAGATGTTTCAGAAAGGATTGGATCTGCTTCATATCAGAAAGCCGCAGGCTACCCTGCAGAAACTGGCAAGTTTTATCAGTGAGATTGACCTTTCATTCCGTTCACGGTTAGTTCTTCATACTCATTATGAGTTGGGAAAAGATCATGGAATTTCAAGATTTCATGTAAGGGAAACCGATAGATTGGAAGGAAAATATAAGCCTTTTGCAGACAAGAATATTATGTCAACTTCAGTGCATGATATGAATACTTACAATACATTGGGAAAAGAATGGGAATATGTTTTCATAAGCCCGTTCTTTCCAAGTATTTCTAAAAAAGGATATGGTGAAAACTCAACAATTAGAGAAGAGGTGAAGCATAGAGACAACAAAGCGCTACAATTGATAGCACTGGGTGGAATTACTCCTGAAAATATCTGCAAAGTTTTTGAAGCCGGAGCAGATGGAGCTGCTTTGCTGGGAGCAGTCTGGGAAAGTGAAGATCCTCTGGGTGTTTTTATGAAATGCAGGGAGAATTATTTCATATCAAAAAAATAGAGCAACTATGGAAAAACTACAATACATATCACAGGGAAAAACAAGAGCAGAGCAGGAAGTTAACATCCGGAAAGCTTTAGATCATGGTATAAACTGGGTGCAGATCCGTTGGAAAAATGCACCTGAAAAAGAATTGATCAGTCTTTGTGAGACTTCAAAGAGTTTATGCTCAGAATATCAGTCGGTTTGCATTATCAATGATCATGTAGAACTGGCAAAAAATATTGATGCTGACGGTGTCCATTTAGGATTGGATGACGGTTCTCCGGAAGCAGCCAGATCCATTTTAGGAGACCATAAAATAATAGGCGGTACAGCCAATACCCTTTCTGATGTATTGCAAAGAATGAACGAACCATGTGATTATATAGGGCTTGGGCCGTTACGATTTACGGCAACAAAGGAAAAGCTGAGCCCCGTACTGGGTTTTGAAGGATATCGTCAGATTGTGGAGATTTTGAAAGAAAAATCTCTGTCTGTTCCTAAGATATTTGCGATAGGCAGTATCACTCTTGAAGATATTGTTCCCTTACAACAGATTGGAATTTATGGAGTTGCCGTTTCAGGAGAAATTACCAGACAGGCGTCCCTTATTAATGAATTTAAAAAAGTAATCACCCATAACGAGATTTTCCGGTAAGCGGAACAGGGGATTGTATATGACCTTTGAAAAATAAATAATGATATGACTGATCAGAAATTAATAATAGCAGACAGAACTTTTGAATCCAGACTATTTTTAGGAACCGGAAAATTCGGAAGCCTGAGAGAGATGACATCTTCTGTAGTGGCCTCAGAAACAGATATGGTGACAATGGCCCTGAAAAGAATTGATGCCCAATCTGCAGAAGATGACCTGCTGGACTCCTTACGGGGGACAAAAGTGCATCTTTTACCCAATACTTCAGGAGCAAGAACAGCCAAAGAAGCGGTATTAGCAGCTCAGCTGGCCAGGGAAGCTCTGGAAACCAACTGGGTGAAGCTTGAAATTCATCCGGACCCAAAGTATTTGCTACCGGACCCTATTGAAACGCTTTATGCAACTGAAGAGCTGGCAAAACTGGGCTTTGTGGTAATGCCTTATATTCATGCAGATCCCGTATTATGTAAAAGGCTGGAAGATGCAGGAACAGCTGTGGTAATGCCTTTGGGAGCGCCTATTGGAACGAATAAAGGTTTGAGAACATTAGATTTTTTAGAAATCATCATCAGCCAAAGTAATGTACCGGTAGTGGTAGATGCAGGAATAGGAGCGCCATCAGATGGGGCCAAGGCAATGGAGATGGGAGCTGACGCCGTTCTTGTTAATACAGCGATTGCAGTGGCAGGAAATCCTGTGAATATGGCTGTAGCATTTAAAGAAGGTGTAATTGCAGGAAGAAAAGCCTTTGAATCAGGATTGGGAGCCATAGCCAATCATGCCGAAGCTTCAAGCCCGCTGACCTCATTTTTATTTGAATAAAACAGAATCATGAAAAGCTTCAAAAATGTTTTTGAACAATATGACTGGGAAGAAATAAAAAACAGGCTCAGAAAGGTAACTTTATCAGACGTCTGCTACAGTCTTCAGAAAAAGAATAAAACAATAGATGACTTTCTGAACCTGATTTCTCCGGCAGCTTCCGTGGAGCTGGAGACGATGGCTAAAATGACCCGTTCCCTTACGCAGAAACGTTTCGGGAAAACAATTCAGTTGTATGCGCCGCTGTATCTCAGCAACGAATGCCAGAATATATGTACCTACTGTGGATTCAGTTTAGACAACCAGTTAAAAAGAAAAACACTTTCAGACACGGAATTGCTTGTTGAAGCTTCAGTCCTGAAGTCAATGGAAGTGAATCATGTATTATTGGTAAGCGGAGAAGCCAATAAGATCGTGGGAGTTCCTTATTTTCAGAATGCTGTTCGTCTGTTGAAACCTCATTTTTCAAATATATCTATTGAAGTGCAGCCTTTGACAGAAGATGAGTACAGTCTTCTTCACAAAGAAGGTGTGCATTCTGTACTGGTATATCAGGAAACTTATCATCAGGAGGTTTATAAAGAATATCATCCTAAAGGAAAAAAATCAAATTTTGATTTCCGTCTGGATACACCTGACCGGATAGGCAGGGCAGGAATCCACAAAATAGGGTTGGGAGTGCTTTTGGGATTGGAAGATTGGCGTGTTGACAGCTTTTTCAACGCATTACATATCGATTACCTTCAGAAACAGTATTGGAAAAGCAAATTTTCGGTTTCATTTCCAAGGCTGAGACCGGCTGAAGGAATTATTGAACCTAATTTTATAATGGAAGATAAAGACCTGCTTCAGCTGATCTGTGCTTACCGCATATGGAATGAAGACCTGGAAATCTCTATATCTACCAGAGAAAATGAGATTTTCAGAAATAATATCGTTTCGCTCGGGGCTACAGCCATGAGCGCAGGTTCCAAAACCAATCCGGGAGGCTATTCTGTGGATAAAGAATCTTTAGAACAATTTGAAACCAGTGACGAAAGGAGTATGGATGAAATCAGGATGATGATCAGAAAATCAGGATATGATCCTGTAATGAAAGACTGGGACTCCGTGTACAGTGGATTTTAAAATTTTTAAACCATTAAGGACTTTGAAGAAGTGAAGTTTAATTAAGAGAAACAGAAGATTTTTAAGATAGCAGCTTTTTAAACGGAGCTCATCTTAACTCTCCTTAAAAACTTAAAGAATCTTAATGGTTCAATTATTATAAAGTATGAAAAAAGAAGATTATTTTTCACGGTACAGCCGGCAGATATTCATTGAGGAAATAGGATTGGAAGGGCAAAAAAAAATCATGGCTTCGAAAGCACTCGTTGTTGGAGCCGGTGGCCTAGGAAGTCCTGTTATCCAGTATCTGGCTGCGGCTGGTGTAGGAACTTTAGGGATTGCAGATTTTGACCTTGTAGAATTGCATAACCTCAACCGTCAGATCATTCACACGGAAGACAGAACGGGAATGTCTAAAGTAAAAAGTGCCGAGGTATTTGTGAAAAACCTTAATCACCAGGTGAATCTGATTCCTATCGAACAGAAAATCAATAAAGCCAATGCATCAGACATCCTTTCCCGGTTTGACATCATCATCGACGGATCTGATAATTTTTCAACAAGATACCTGGTTAATGACACCTGTATGAAGCTGAAAAAAACATTGGTGTACGGAAGTATTCTCGGATTTTCAGGGCAAGTGGCAGTATTTAATCATCAGGGAAGCAAAAACCTGAGAGACCTGTTCCCGGAACCTCCGTCTGATGGAGATATGCCGGATTGTGACAGTTTAGGTGTTCTGGGAGCTTTGCCGGGAATTATAGGAAGTATGATGGCGCTTCAGACTTTAAAGATCATGGCTGATCTTCCTGTAAATTTAAATCAGATAACATTGGTAGATACAATGAATTGGAGATTTCAGACGATTGATTTTTAACAGCTTAAAAAGATTAAAAAATATTTCATCATTCTTTAACTATTCAATAGAAACGGGCTAAAGCCCGTTTTCTTATAACAAAATTCCATTGGCTTTAGCCGAAACTTACGCTTTTGATTTCTGAAAGATTTGTTATAATCCATAAAAATAAAAGAGGCAGTAAATTGTACTGCCTCCCTCTGTATCATTATTCGATGAAAAATTACTGTCCTTGCTGCATTACGCCTCCGTTATCCTCTTTTTTAGTCTGGTTCAGGATATTAGGATCCTCTTTCGCCAGTTTATTCTTTGTCGGAATCTTGTAATTGATGGAAATTCCAAAGTTTCTTGAGTCATATTTGGATCTCAGCATTGCACTCTCTCCCAATGGCGGATTAGAACGTACCTGCATGATCTGTCCGTTGAAAATATCATTGGCAAAAACAGATACAGTAAGGCGGTTGTTCATAAACTTCTTTGTTAAGGTAATATCTAAATTATTGTTGAACGGCTTTTCTGCTGTAAAGTAGAAATATCCTGCTTTAGGAGTCAGATAGCTGTAATTAGCTGTCAGTTTAATATCTTTTGGAAGAAGCAACTGAGTCATCACATTCAAAATCCAGAACCCTTTATTGTTGAGGTTATCAATCTCATGTTTCTGATATCCTGCATAGATGTACATGAAATTCATCTTGTCAGGATTGAAGTTAGATTTCATAATTTCACCTATCGATTTGGTGAAAATCTGAAACGGAACAGGAAGACCTACATTGAAATTGTGAATTTTCATATTTGAAATATTCATCTGCTGGTTGAATAGTTTTCTGCCGTCTTTTCTGATAATCTGTGCTACCTGGTTATTTGCTGAACTTACACTATACCCGATGAATGCATAATCGAAAGCTGAGATTTTTATTTCATAATTATCAAAAATAGTAGGCTGTAGATTCGGGTTACCGTTTACTTCCGTATTAGGGCCGTAGAATGTTACGTTATTAGGGTTTAAGGCAGAAATACTAGGCAGACTTATTTTTCTGTTGTAATTGGCGGCAATATAAACCTGACTCATCATATTATACTGCACACTTGCATTGGGGAAAAGCTTGAATTTATTGAAAGGAGTCAGATTAGCTTCTGTGAGCTTTCCTTCTTTATTGAAAAACCTTGTTATCCCTGAAATATCATAATTTTCAGCCCTTGAACCCAAGGTGAAATCAAACTTCTTCAGTTTAGCCTGAAATTCCAAATACGTAGAGGCGGTCTGTCTCTGGTATTCAAGATTGGTTAAGCCAAAACTTTCAGTATCGTAATCCTGTCTTTCATACAACCCTCCAAAGCTTACTTTTCCACCATCAAGAAGTTTGATAGGTTGAGCGTAATCTACTTTGAAATTGGCAATATTCATCACGGATTTATTGTTCAGCAGATCTTTTACGCCACTCATAGCACTGTTAATTGGAGGCTGGGGATCCGCTGCAAAATTTCCATCCTGAAAGAAATTGTCCTGAGAAAATTTACTGTCTGATCTTGTATAACCAAACTGAAAGTCCAGTTTTTGAGATTTATCTGCAAAACGTTTCTGATAGGTTACAACAGCTTCCTGTCGCAAATTATTCGTATGGGCAACATCTGAAGAAGTATAAAAAGCCTCTCTCAGATCATCTTTATTATTATCAAAAGGTAAATCTCCATGCCCCTTACTCAGTGTGTAATTGTCATTATTATTGTGATAAATATCGTAGTTTAATAATAGACGGTCCTGTCCTAAATCGAATGTTAACCCTGATTTTGCAAAATAACCTCTTCCCAATCGATCCGTATTGCTGTCCAGAAGCTCATCCTGCTGTGCATTCAGCATGCTTTCACGGTAGTTTTGCCCTACATTCAGCTGCCAGCCGAAATATTTATTTCTTGCATTCAGATTGATTGAATTGGTTGTTCTGCTTCTGTATTTATCATAATTCGAGAATGAATAATTCCCGGAATACGTTGCTGTTAAATACTTATTGGCATTTTTATTCGTAATAATATTCATGATAGCCCCTCCTGAGGTTGCCGGGAATTCGGCTCCGGGCTGAGTGATCACTTCTATTCTTTCTACAGAATTGGCAGGCATTCCTTCAAGAAAAGAATTTAATTCGTTGGAAGTAATATTCAAAGGCCTTCCGTTCAGGAAAACGTCCAGCATTTTTCCCTGGTACATCATTCCTGCAATATCCGTTGCAACAAGCCCCGGGAGTTTTTTAATTCCTTCCAGCACGTTTCCGTTATTCAGTTGAGGTTGTTCGGAAAAATCAAAAATAGTACGGTCTGCCTTTTGTTCAACGGCTTTTTTAGTTTTGGTGATTACCACCCCTTCAATTTGTTTCTCTTTAGAAGCAGCATTCTCTTTTTCCTGAGAAAAAGCAAATACAGAACCCAAAAGTGACAAAGCGAATATAGTTTTTTTCATAATGTTTTTACTGATATCCGGTTAGACGCAGAAAAAGATCATTTGTTACTGTAAAATATTGAAAATCGAAAATTTAGGCTAAATATTTTTTTATTTCCGAAATAATTATATCTTTGCCGGGTAATTATCAAGAATCTCTAGATGGGATAGCAACCTGCAAAAACAAGCAAGGTGCTGCAAGCGATAAGCCGGATCTTCCGGAAAAAATGTTTATCATTCTATCATTACTCCCATCTTGAATTTTTTGTTTTAAAGCTAAAATCAAATGTTTAAAAAGAAGGGAAATCACATTTCATCAGTACTTTTTTATTCTTCGGATCATGAAGTGAATCTTCATTACTCTGATATGTTCTCATGCCATTTCTACATGCGCATGTGTTGTTGTTTCTAGCCATTCTATTTCCAAAAAATAATACAAACTTTTCGAATGCTCCGGTAACCTTACAATTTTAGGGTTACAGGAATTGTATTGCCTAAAAAAACTTGACAATAAAAAAAATAACAACATGCATAATTTCAGAAAAAAAATTTTTGTTCCTTCCATTGCGCTTATCTCTACATTTTATTACGCTCAGAAGGATACTTTACAATCTAAAAAAATAGAAGATGTGGTGATCCTTGGATCAAGAGGTTCAGGAAGATCATTAACAGATACTCCGGTGCCGGTGGATATCATCAATATTTCAAAAATTTTAAAACAAAGCCCGAGCAACAGCATCAGTCAGGCTTTAAATTATATTGTACCTTCATTTTCATCAACTTCTCATACGGTTAACGACGGAACTGATTTTGTAGATCCTGCGCTCCTGAGGGGATTAGGCCCTGATCAGGTTCTGGTTCTTGTAAACGGAAAAAGAAGATATCAGTCTTCGCTTATTAATGTTACCCTTACCCCGGGAAGAGGTTCTGTGGGAACCGACCTTAATGCTATTCCTGCCTTTGCTTTAGAAAAGATTGAGGTTTTAAGGGACGGTGCTTCTGCCCAATACGGTTCCGATGCCATTGCCGGAGTGGTAAACCTGGGATTGAAAAAAAGACTTGGGCTTTCCGGACAGGTATTTTTAGGAGGGTATGCTTCTCCTGTTACCAATAATTTCTCTGGTGGGATAGATGGGCAGACGATTTCTGTAGATCTTAATTATGGAGCCAAAATAGGGAAAACAGGATTTTTTAACGTTACTGGTTCTGCCCAATACCGTGATCCTTATTCAAGAGCCGGAGTGAGAAACGGGGATATTTTCAATGCCTATAATGCAATTCATTACAGAGCTTTACAGGATGGAGTAAATATTGATGGACTCTATAAAAATATTACCAATACTCCCAATTCCCAGCAGATTATCAATACAATTAAGCAATATGCAACCAAAGTAGATTATTTTGGGAATGATTTTCAGTCTCAGATCTCAGAGGCAAATAGCATTTCTGATCTTCAGAATATACTGGGCAGAGATTTTACCTCTCAGGAACTTAATTACAGAGGCCTGGAGAGAAAAGATTTCAGTCTGAGAGCAGGGCAGTCTAAATTACAGTCAGGGCAGCTCTTTTTTAACTCTGAAATTCCTGTTAATGATGAATGGAAAGTGTACTCATTTGGAGGCTACAGCTACCGCCTTGGAAATGCCGGGGGATTTTACAGGCTTCCGAACAATGAAAGAAATATAAATTCAATTACCCCCAACGGATATCTTCCTCAGATTGAAGCGACGGTAAATGACTATTCTCTTGCTGCCGGAATTAAAGGCAAATGGAACGGCTGGAATGTAGATTTCAGCAATACATTTGGGAAAAATACCTTCGGTTTTGGGGTCGTAAATACCTTTAATGCATCGCTTACCGATAGTTCTCCAAGAACCTTTGATGCAGGAGGATCTGAGTTTTCACAAAATACAGTCAACCTGGATTTTTCCAAAAAATATGATGTCCTGAAAGGGTTGAATATTGCATTTGGGGGAGAATACAGGCACGAAAATTATAAAGTAAATGCCGGAAAAGAAAATTCTTATGCCTCATACGATATTTTTGGCCGTGTGGTAACCGCTCAAACGCCTGAAAATGAAAAAGTAACTGACTTCTTTAACAATATAAGACCAGCCGGAGCACAGGTTTTCCCAGGTTTTAGTCCGGAAAATGCAGTTTCAGGAAACAGAAACAGTATTGCAGCTTATGCTGATGCCGAGCTGGAAGTTACTGATGGGTGGCTGTTGGAGGGAGCTTTACGGTATGAGAATTATTCAGACTTTGGGTCTACATTCAATTATAAGGTGGCAACCAATGTAAAGCTGGCTCCCAATCTGAACTGGAGAGGAGCTGTTTCCACAGGGTTCAGAGCGCCTTCATTGGCTCAGATCTATTACAGCTCTACTTCCACTTTGATCCAGCAGGGGGTAACAACACAGGTAGGTACTTTCAGAAATAAATCTGAAGCTGCCCAGGCATTGGGGATTCCAAAATTAAAACAGGAAACATCACAATCTTACAGCACAGGAATTACATGGAAGATTCCGGCATTAAGCCTGACTTTCACAGCAGATGCTTATTTAATAAAGATTAAGGACAGAGTCGTTTTAACTGATCTTTTCTACCGTCCTGACGGAAGTTTTACTCCTGGTTCAGATCAAGCCGTTTTACAGAATGCTTTTGATCTCGCAAGAGCAAGCGCTGCCAACTTTTTTGCCAATGCAGTAGATTCTCAGACAAAAGGACTGGATATTACTATTTCCCATAACTCAAAAATTTCATCAGGGGTTTCTTTAGAGAATAATCTGGGAATCAACTTCAATCAGACTAAAAGAATCGGAGATATCCATGCCTCACCGAAATTGGTAAGCCAGATCAATAATTATTTCTCAGAACCCAACAGAATTTATTTTGAAGAAGCTGTACCGCGTGTAAAAGCTACATTAGCCAACACGGTAAGGGTTTCCGGCTTTACTTTCGTACTGCGCAATTCATTCTTTGGCAAAGTGACTGATGCAGATGTGGTAGATGCTAATTTTGATGGAGTAAAGGGAAGTACAGAACATTTTATCCTTAACAGTCGTTTGGTAACAGATCTATCTGTAGGTTATAATTTTAATAAAAATATTTCAGCAACAATAGGAAGCAATAATATCTTAAATATATTGCCTTCTAAAAGCCCTGATATACCTTCATTAACAGCAGATAATCAGTTTGTCTATTCCAGACAGGTTTCCCAATACGGGATAGGGGGAAGATTCTTATTTGCAAGAATTGAATTCAGTTTCTAAATATATTTGCTTAGAAGTTTTGAGTACAAAAGACAGAGACCGGATCTCTGTCTTTTATTTTTTATTTATTTCAGTGATGAAAATTCTATAAAATCATATTCTGCGGAAGAGGTAAAAAGCTGTCGTAATACTGCAGCATGTCCATTTCCGGCTATCACAAGAATTCTGTCTTCACTGTTGTGCGGAATGTTTTGGATATTTCGGAACATCCTCAGGTTTCTGCTGTACCAGTAAAGCGCAAGCATATCAGCACCATCATATTCTCTTAGTTTAAAATCACCGCTTAGATAGGCTCCATATCCGTACTCGTGGCTTTCTTTTGAATTCATATAGGTAAAAGTGTCCAGTAGAGATTTAAAATTTTTAGGCTCAGAACTCTTGTAGAAGGCTATAAACTGTTGAGAGATCTGATCATCACTTCTGAAGTCGTAATCCTTGCTGAGATTTTTAAAAAATGCAGAATCAGTTTTTCCAAAATGTTTTTCAAGATCATCCAGAATAGACTCAGCATCAATACTGAACAATTCGTTGATTTTAAGTTCACCGGCTATTCTCATCGCAAGCTGATAACGCTCATCTCTTTTGTCACGGTGCTTACCTTCGTTATATTCCTTCAGCTTTTGATTGGCCTTCCAGTTTGGCCAGGCTTCTATTGCAATCTTTGTAGGTTTAAATCTTTTGATATATTCTACAAGTTCAGTGACTTCTTTTGCTGTTTTAGGAGAAAGTACATCTACCTGATCTTCTTTATTGGTTTTATGGGCATCAAGATTAGGATAATCGAAATGGAATGAACCCACCACCAAAACTTTCGTCTTTGGGTTTGTAAAATAATCTGAAGGTTTCTTTTGTGCAAATACTGATGTAGAAAGGCAAACAAGAAAAATATAAATTAAGGTTTTCATGAGTTTATTTTTTTTAGTTACTATTAAATTATTGTGCACGGTTTTTCTCTTCGAAATTCACCGCTCGGTTATTTGATTTTATTTTTTGGTTTCCAAAATTATAGGTGATGCTGAGTACCAGTCTTCTGGCATCCCAATAATTGTTGAAAGACTGTGTATTATCTGAAAAATATGCCTCTCCTTTATATCCGGACTGTTTAAAAATATCACTTACCGAAAGATTGATCTGTACCGCTTTTTCTACAAGACTCATTTTGATTCCGGCGTCCAGGCTCGCCCTGTTTCTGATAGAGGAGTATCCGTCACGGGAAGGGAGATTATGCCAGTAATTTACAAACAGGAAGAAGGTTTTGGCCTTATTGAGCTGAAAAGTATTGTTGGTGGAATAATAAAACGATTGTCCGTTTTTGGGAACAGCATTAAATTGCGTGATCTGCGTTTCATTATAGCTGAATGAAACTGAAGTATTACTTTCCCAGATCTTAAAAAATGTATCCGTATAATTGAGATTAATCCCATACTTATCCTGATTATAATAATTGTAATAGGTGCTGGTAATATCTTTTCCGTCCAGAAAAGTGATCTGGTCAAAATTATTGACGGTTCTCTGGTAATAAAGATTGGCAGATAATCTGTTTTTAAAAATATAATTGAATTCTATATTATGATTGAAAGAAGGCTGTAAGCTTGGGTTTCCGGAATAATAAGTTCTTGGATTGGAGTACCATCGGAACGGGTCCAAAGCCCGGAAATAAGGACGGTTGATCCTTCTGGAATAATTAATACTGAACTGGTTATTTTCATTAGCTTTATAGGAAATATAAGCCGTAGGAAAGAATTTTCCATACTTGTTTTCAGATTCAGTCTGAATAATAGGTGAAAAACCGTTGGTTTGCGTGTATTCATAACGAAGCCCGGCTTTGGCAGACCATTTTTCACTGATATCCTTACTGGCACTGATGTATGCGGCATAATTTTTCTCTTTGTAATTAAAAAGGTTACTTCTGCCAGGATCTATGATGTAATCGTCCTGAATCAGATTAAAATATCCTATATCCGAACCATTGGAAAACTGACTGTATTTTGCTCCTGTTTCTATCTGCACCTTTTTAAAGTTTAATGTAAGATCAGCCTGCCCCGAATAAATTTTATAATCTACAGAAGAAAGATTTCGCACCACCTGAGCTGTATTGTCTGTCAGATTTCTGGTGGTAAAATTGACATTATTATCAGGCATATTCCCATAATAATTGGCCCCGAGGCTCAATTTATGTTCCCCGAATTTCTGGTCAAAATATAAATTCAGCATCTGTGATGTAAAAACAGAACGGTGTTTAGAATCCGTATCGGTTTGTAACGTCCGGATATTATTGGTAAAATAGCTTTGCTCTGACCTGATATCCATATCGGAATGACCTTTTGAAATATCATACACCAGCCCGATATTGGCATTTTTAGACAGTGAATAATCGAAATTGGCATTTAATCCAAGGCCGTCATTCATATCCCGTCTGTCATCCCTGCTGATAGAAGAATTCTGTCCGATGATCTTATAATTTTCCACGGAACGTTTATCTGCATCATATCCCAGAACTTTTACAGAGGCTTTCCATTTTTCATTTTGATAATTTACACCAGCCACACTGGTGAATCCTGCGTATGTTTTCTGAGTATAGTTCGTATTCAGGTAGCCGTTCCATCCGAGATTCTGGTTTTTTTTGAGAACGATATTGATGATTCCGCTATTTCCCTGGGCATCATATTTTGCCGGCGGGGTGGTGATTACCTCTATTTTCAGGATGTTTTCTGAACGGAGGTTTCTCAGATAGTTGATAAGCTCAATGCCGGAAAGATTAAGTATACGGTCATTTACCATCACAGAAACACCATTTTTTCCTGCAATAGAGAGAAGGCCTTTATCTTCATCAACTTTCAGTAAAGGGGTTCCGGCAAGCACTTCCATTCCGGAGCTTCCCTGAGAAAGCATGGAGTTCTGGACATTGTAAACCAAACGATCTACTTTACGCTCTACCAGGGCTTTCTTTCCGTTTACCGTAACAACTTCTATTGTACGGACATTGATGGTGTCTTTAGTTTGGCCTGCTGCAAACGAACAAACTAAAATTGCTATAGAAAGAATATGTTTTTTCATAGTATATAAATGACATTTTAGAAGATGAATATGTTACATTTCCTGAACAAAAGTATGAGTCACACTTTTTTGTAGAAATAGCCATTAGATGAACCGTTATTTTAGGGAGATGAAAATAGTTTGGTCGGAAAAAAACAGCCTTTTGTCGATAAAATATTGAAATATGATATTCCGGAGGTTTATATTTGAATATGAAATCGCTATTAACAAAATTTTCTAGCAAATAAATATGCGTGAAGATGGCGATTGCATATGACCTTTGAAAAAAATAAACATCTACATATGAAAAGAAAGCAGATTGTATGGCTTCAGATTCTCTATTGGGGATTTGATTTTTTTGGCTCGGTTATTACCCCTTTTTATTTTTTTCCGGAGGAGCTTAACTATCAGATAGGTGTTCTCAAGATTACCTATTTTGTAGTAAGAATACTTAGTTTCTATATTTTATACTTATTTGTTTTTCCTAAAATTTTCAAACCTGACAGGCTTTATACCGCTGTCTTTGTTTTTCTGTTTGGCCTTTTGTCTTTTGCAGGACTGCGCTATTTATTGGAAGAACTCATTTTGCCGGTAACATTTGGATTCCGGAATTATAATGAGGATACGGGACTCACTTACTATTTTTTTGATAACCTTTATAAAAGTACTCTTACAACTTTTATTGCCGGAATTTTATGGATACTGGAAAAATACGGTATCGCTGAAAACGATAAAAAACAACTTTTAATAGAGAAAAGGCAGGCTGAACTTCAGGCACTGAAAACCCAGATCAATCCTCATTTTATTTTTAATTCATTGAATAATATCTACTCCCTTGTTTATCAACATTCGGATAAGGCATTGCCGGCTATTGAAGAGCTTAGTCAGCTTTTAAGATACAGTACAAAAGATCTGGAGAAAGACTTTATAACTCTTGATAAAGAAGTAGGGTATATCGATAGCCTGGTTGCACTGGAAAAACTCAGAATCAAAAATCCTGAATTACTCATCACAGAGAAAGAAATTGAATATCCCCATCTTAATATTTCACCGATGCTGTTGGTTCCATTCGTAGAGAATGCCTTTAAGCATGGTGATTTTCGGAATAAGGGCTTTGAAATGAAAATTTCTGACCATGATAAGATCCTGCATTTTTATCTTTTAAATTTTAAAAATGAAAAAGTAAAAGACACCGTCTCAGGAATAGGGATAGAAAATGTGAAAAAAAGACTGGAGATTTTATATCCGGATCATTATGAACTGAATATAAAAAATACTGAAACAGAATTTGTTGTAGATTTAAAAATTGATTTACGAAATGAATAAGATTAAATGCATTATTGTAGATGACGAACCGCTGGCAATTTCTTTGTTGGAGCAGTATGTAGAGAAAATACCTTTTCTTGAATTGGTTTTTTCTGCAGAAAATCCTATTCAGGCTTTAGAATATATTAAGAATAATCCTTCTGATCTGATTTTTTTAGACATTATGATGCCTGAGCTCACAGGAATCAATTTTATGAAAATTTTAGGAGACAGACAGAAATATATCCTGACAACTGCGTACTCAGAGTATGCCTTGGAAGGCTACGAACATCATATTATTGATTATCTTCTGAAACCCATTTCTTTCGAGCGTTTTCAGAAAAGTGTTATAAAAGCTCAGGAACGGTTTTCTTTTCAGGCCGCAGAAAATACCCATTTCTTTGTTAAATCCTCGGGGCGGCAGCATCGTATCTGCTTTCATGAGATCCTTTATATTGAAAGTATTAAAGATTATGTGAACATCCGCACAGAAACAGAAGAGTATATCGTTCTTGATACCCTTAAATCAATGGAAAGTCAGCTTCCCGACAGATTCATACGTATCCACAAATCTTTTATTATCAATCTTGATAAAGTGAAAAGTATTGATGTAAAGAAAGTAATATTAGAAGGTTTTGAAATTCCGATAGGAGATAGCTATAGGAATAACCTTTTGGAGAAATTAAAGTAACGTAAATCTTATCGTTTTTCAATTCCGCATAAATCTTGTGTAATCTGTTGTCTTATTTTAAAGCGGGCTAATATCCACTTCTATTGTATAACATACACTCAAAGGCAGTCTATTATTCAATCATCTTTAACGCAAAATCCGCAAAAATTTTTATCAATAATTTATAAACGTTCGCAAGGGCGTTACACTCAGCAAATAAAAGGTGATGCTATGCTTTGATGAATCAAATGCCATCGTGAACAAAATATCCGAAAATTTTATTCAAACCCTTTGCGATTCCTGGCGTTTGAAATAAAGATTCTAAAAAGGACTGCTCTTATATCCTGTTTCGATATAAATCTGTGTAATCTGCAATATCAGTGAGATATTTAAACTTTTAGTTTCTGGTTTAAAACAAAAAAGACAACTTCCAAAGAAGTCGCCTTTTCTATTAATCGATCTAACAATTAATCTTATTTTTCTTGTTGTTTAATCAGATTCAATGCAGAACCGGCCTTAAACCAATCAATCTGTTGATCGTTGTAAGTGTGGTTGGCCATGATGATATCTTTGGTTCCGTCTTTGTGAATGAATTCTAAGGTCAATTGTTTTCCCGGAGCAAACTGATCAAGATCTAAGAAATTGACAACATCGTCTTCCTGGATTTTGTCATAGTCAGCCTCATTAGCGAAAGTGATCCCTAGCATCCCTTGTTTTTTAAGGTTCGTTTCGTGAATTCTCGCAAATGACTTTACCAATACTGCTTTTACTCCAAGGTGTCTTGGTTCCATCGCAGCATGTTCTCTTGAAGAACCTTCACCATAGTTTTGGTCTCCTACCACAATGGTTGGAATACCTGCAGCTTTGTAAGCTCTTTGTACAGCCGGAACCTCTCCGTATTCACCGGTTAATTCATTTTTAACTTTATTCGTTTCCATGTTGTAAGCATTCACTGCCCCGATCAACATGTTATTGGAAATATTATCAAGATGACCTCTGTATTTCAGCCATGGCCCAGCCATAGAGATGTGGTCGGTAGTACATTTTCCGAAAGCTTTGATCAATACTCTTGCTCCTGTAATATTTTTACCGTCCCAAGCCGGAAATTCTTCTAACAGCTGAAGTCTGTCTGAAGTAGGGCTCACGTTCACTACAACACTGGAACCGTCTTCTGATGGAGCCTGATATCCATTATCATCTACCGCAAAGCCTTTTGACGGAAGTTCGAAACCTCTTGGCTCGTCAAGTTTTACCTGCTCGCCTGCTTCGTTCGTTAAAGTATCGGTAATCGGGTTGAAGTCTAATCTACCGGAGATTGCAACAGCAGCTACCATTTCAGGAGAAGCTACAAATGCATGAGTATTCGGGTTACCGTCAGCTCTTTTGGCAAAGTTTCTGTTGAAAGAGTGAATAATAGAGTTTTTCTCTCCTTTTTCAGCACCTTCTCTATCCCATTGCCCGATACATGGTCCACAAGCGTTGGTAAAGATTCTTGCATTTTCAAATTTTCTGAAAGAATTTAAGAATCCGTCTCTTTCTGCTGTGAATTTCACCTGCTCAGAACCAGGGTTGATCCCTAAGATTGCTTTTGGTTTTACTCCTTTGGCTACGGCATCTTCCACGATAGATGCAGCTCTTGATAAATCCTCATAAGAAGAGTTGGTACAGGAACCGATAAGAGCCCATTCTACTTCTAACGGCCATCCGTTAGCTTCAGCTTTAGCTCTGAATTCAGCAACCGGAGTTGCTAAATCCGGAGTGAAAGGTCCGTTTAAGTGCGGAGTCAGTTCTGAAAGGTTGATTTCTATTAATTGGTCGAAATATTGTTCAGGGTTAGCATATACTTCAGCATCTCCTGTTAAATGTTCAGCAATTTTATCAGCAGCATCTACTACATCCTGTCTTCCTGTTGCTGACAGATATCTTCTCATTGAATCGTCATATCCGAATGTAGAGGTTGTAGCCCCGATTTCAGCACCCATATTACAAATAGTACCTTTACCGGTTGCAGAAAGAGATTGTGCCCCTTCGCCGAAATATTCCACGATACAGCCTGTACCTCCTTTTACGGTAAGGATTCCTGCCACTTTTAAGATGACATCTTTAGCAGAAGTCCATCCGTTCATTTTACCGGTTAATTTCACCCCGATAAGTTTAGGCATTTTAAGCTCCCATGCCATACCTGCCATTACGTCTACTGCATCAGCACCACCTACACCAATGGCAACCATTCCTAGGCCGCCGGCGTTTACAGTGTGTGAGTCAGTACCGATCATCATACCTCCGGGGAATGCATAGTTTTCTAATACCACCTGGTGAATGATACCTGCTCCCGGTTTCCAGAATCCGATCCCGTATTTATCACATACGGAACTCAGGAAGTTGAATACCTCAGAGTTTTTGTTGATACCTTCCTGCAGGTCTTTATCAGCTCCTACTTTCGCCTGGATCAGGTGGTCAGCATGAGCGGTAGAAGGAACAGCTACTTTTGCTTTTCCTGCCTGCATGAATTGTAAAAGTGCCATCTGTGCAGTGGCATCCTGCATGGCTACTCTGTCCGGAGCAAAATCTACATAAGAGTTTCCTCTTTCATAGGCTTGTGTAGCATTTCCTTCCCAAAGGTGGGTGTAAAGGATTTTTTCTGAAAGGGTAAGAGGTTTTCCCACAATCTGTCTTGCCGCAGCAATTCTTTCCGGGTAACGCTCATACACTTTTTTGATCATATCAATATCAAAAGTCATATCGTATTTTAGTTTTATTCTTTTTCCGTTAATGCTTCTTTTTCTTCAATCCTGAAAAGAAAAATGATTTTTTTATACATCAAAAAACGTTCCTATAATCCATAAATGGGGATAATTTTGACTATAAAACCAAGAGATTTTATAACTTTCAATTTAAGAAAAAATAGATTCTGTTTTTCCTGTTTTTTGAAAAAAAAATCGTAGTTCACTTAAAATAGAAACATTCTAAACAAAAAAACGGAAGATCTTAAATCCCAAAGGACTGCAATCTTCCGTTTTATATAATTTTGAAAGTCTTACGACTTATTGATCAGTTCTGTTAATGAGCGCTGGTACTTGTCAATTCCTTAATGGAAGGTACAAACGTTGTAAGGTCAATGCCCTCAACTGCAGCTTTATACTCGTCAATGCTTGGGATTCTTCCGATGATGGCTGAAAGAACCACTACCGGAGTTGAAGCCAGTAAAGATTCTCCTTTTTTGCGTTCAGAATCTTCTACAACTCTTCCCTGGAACAGACGGGTTGAAGTAGCCAATACTGTATCTCCTTTTGCTGCTTTTTCCTGGTTACCCATACAAAGGTTACATCCCGGACGCTCAAGGTACATTACGTTTTCGTATTGGGTACGGGCTTCACCTTTTGGAGCATTGTCGTTGAATTCAAATCCTGAATATTTTTCCAGCAATTCCCAGTCTCCTTCAGCTTTTAACTCGTCAATGATGTTGTAAGTAGGAGCTGCCACTACTAGCGGTGCACTGAACTCTACTTTTCCCTGTTGTTTTTCAAGGTTTCTCAACATCTGAGATACAATCTTAAGGTCTCCTTTGTGAACCATACAGGATCCTACGAAACCAAGATCTACCTTTTTCTCACCACCATAGTAAGAAAGATCTCTGATAGTATCGTGGGTATATCTCTTGGAAACATCTTCGTTGTTTACATCCGGGTCAGCAATCATAGGTTCTACGATTACATCAAGATCAACAACAACTTCTGCATAATATTTAGCGTTGGCATCAGGAGTCAAAGCTGGCTTTTCACCTGATCTGATTTCCTCAATTCTCTTATTCGCTTTATCAATCAATCCCTGAAGAACCTTGTTGTGGTTATCCATTCCTTTGTCGATCATGATCTGGATTCTGCCTTTAGCAATTTCCAATGATTCGATTAAAGTATTATCTTCAGAAATATTGATAGATGCTTTTGCTTTCATTTCAGCAGTCCAGTCTGTAAATGTGAATGCCTGGTCAGCAGGAAGTGTTCCGATGTGAACCTCAATGATTCTACCCTGGAATACGTTCTCTCCTCCAAACTGTTTCAGCATCTGAGCCTGAGTTGCGTGTACCACATCACGGAAATCCATATGAGGCTTCATTTCACCTTTAAAAGTTACTTTTACAGATTCCGGGATTGGCATAGAAGCTTCACCGGTAGCCAATGCAAGAGCAACTGTTCCGGAGTCAGCTCCGAAAGCAACTCCTTTAGACATTCTCGTGTGAGAGTCACCACCAATGATGATCGCCCATTCGTCTACAGTGATATCGTTAAGAACCTTGTGAATAACGTCTGTCATAGAGTGGTATTCACCTTTCGGGTCACGGGCTGTGATCAGACCGAAATCGTTCATGAATTTCATCAGCTTAGGAATGTTGGCCTGAGCTTTTTTATCCCAAACTGAAGCGGTGTGACATCCTGATTGGTAAGCACCGTCAACTGTTGGAGAAATTACAGTAGCAGCCATTGATTCAAGCTCCTGAGCGGTCATAAGACCTGTTGTATCCTGTGAACCAACGATATTTACTTTTACACGTACATCAGAACCTGCATGTAATACTTTTCCTGGTGTTGTTCCTACAGCATTTCTGTTGAAGATCTTTTCTACAGCTGTAAGACCCTGTCCTTCGTGAGAAATTTCTTTTGATGGAGCAAAAACAACAGGAGCTTCAATACCCAGTGTCTGGGCTGCAAACGTCTGTAGTTTCTTACCGAATACGATAGCATAAGATCCTCCGGCCTTGATGAATTCCATCTTTTGCGGAGTGAAAGACTTCGTAAGGTCGATCAGTTCCTGATCTCCGTTATATAATTTCTTTTCTTTTGTATTGATTGTTAAAACAGTTCCTGTAGCTACTGAATAGGCCTCTTCAAGAATAACCTCACCGGCTTCATTACGAACAGGGTTTCCATTTTCGTCCACTTTCTTCACCCAATTCTTAAGGTCGATACCGATACCTCCGGTAACGTCAACTGTGGTAAGGAAAATCGGAGAAATACCGTTGGTTCCTCCTACAATCGGAGCGATATTCACGAATGGTACGTAAGGACTTGCCTGTTTACCGGTCCAAAGTGCTACGTTGTTTACTCCTGACATTCTGGATGAACCTACCCCCATTGTTCCTTTTTCAGCAATAAGCATAACGCTTGCATCAGGATGTTGTGCCTGTAAAGCTTTGATTTCTGCCTGTGCTTCAGGAGTAATCATGCATTTACCGTGAAGTTCACGGTCTGATCTTGAGTGGGCCTGGTTACCCGGAGAAAGTAAGTCGGTAGAAATGTCTCCTTCACCGGCAATGTAAGTAACTACTTTGATTTCCTCAGCCACTTCAGGAAGTTTAGTGAAGAATTCAGCTTTTGCGTAGCTTTCTAAAATTTCTTTAGCAATTGCATTTCCGCTGTTATATGCTTCTTTCAGACGGTTGGTATCCGCTTCATAAAGGAAAACCTGAGTTTTAAGAACATCAGCAGCCTGTTGGGCAATATCAGTATCGTTACCTAAAGCAAGGTCTAATAATACTTCGATTGATTTCCCTCCTTTCATGTGGGATAATAATTCAAATGCAAAGTCTGGAGTAATTTCTTCTACTACGGATTCACCTAGAATGATTTCTTTTAAAAACTGAGCTTTTACACCTGCTGCGCTGGTTGTTCCCGGTAGGGTATTGTAAATGAAAAATTTAAGAGAGTCCGTTCGGTCTGCATTCCCTGAATCTTTGATCTGTGCAATGATTTCGCTTAATAATTCAGCACTGTCAATAGGTTTTGGATGAAGCCCCTGAGTTTTTCTTTCTTCAATCTCTTTGATGTAATCCTTATAAATATTCATAATAGAAGTCTTTCAATATTAAAGGTAGAGTACGTTATTGCTTCTTACTGGTCTGTATAAATACAATTAATGACATTTTGAGATCTCGCATGTGGATGCAACATTAACCGAATAAGGTCAGCATAATCTACACTTTTTTAAAAGTTTTTTAAATTATTAAACAATTCAAAATGCAGCCCAAAATTACGAAATTTTACTATTTTATGAGAATGAAATTATTTAGATTCTTTATAAATATGAATTTGATAATTTCTATTTTTGGCCTTAATTTTGCGACCCAATGATGAATATGAAAAATATCCTGAATGTTTTGTGCGTTTTTATTTCGATTTCTATTTTCTCGCAGACGAAATCTGTGAAGAAAGCCGGAGTGAAAACCGGTGCTAAAACAACGATAAAGAAAGGCCCGGTAAAGGCTAAGCCGAATCCTGATCTTGTGGTAATCAATAAAGATCTTCCGGTTCTGATCCCCAAAAAGAAAGGGGACCAATTTGGGTACGTCAATCAGAATGGAAAATTCATCATCCAGCCGGAATACCATATTGCTGTATTTTTTTATGAGGACTGCAATCTTCTGAATTCTCCTAATCCAAAAGTTCGGAAATTCGGAAGCGGGAATTATGCTACGGTAGAAAAAGATATGATTTCGTATCGGGTTGATCAGTCAGGGAAGAGAGTTTATCAGTTTAAAGATGCCGACCTGGGAAAATGTAAGTTTGAAGAGTATAAACAGCAATTATTTCAGGCTTATATCTTAAATGGTTTCTACGGGATCATTGAAAAATCAAAATTTGTCAACGCTGCAGATTACAGACAATATCAGATTTACCCCCAATATCAGTACCTGTACATTCTTGAAGGTGATGATGTTGCAGATCCAATGATAGTGGCTTCCAATAATGATAAATTCGGTGTGATTGATGTCAATAATAAGGTGATCATCCCGTTTGAATACTCCAACATCAAAAGAAATTTCAGCTGGAGGCTTGGGAAAATGTTTGAAGTTACAAAAGATGGCAAAAACTATTATTATGTTGATGCCAATAATAAAACCTATTAGGTCTGAGGTACACACATCGGCCAATCACGAATCTCAAAACCACAAAATCAGAAACTCGTATATTTTTTGTACTTTTGCACCCGAAATAAAGGGGTGCTTTTACAGGCTGAGATTATACCCGATGAACCTGGAACAGGTAATGCTGTTTAGGGACGTCCGCTCTATAAGGAACGGAACTGTATAATATCTTATCGATCCCCTTTTATTCATTAAATGTAAAGATTTATAGAATGAAAGGATTATTTTTTTTAGGGCTTAGTGTAGGCTCTGTAGCCTTTATCCAGGCTCAAAATACAGATTCTCTGAAAATCAGGGAAATTGAAGCGGTCAGCTTTACCAAACGACTTCCTGTCGCAAAAGAAATCATCAACGTTCAGAAAGACCTTGACGGGAGAAACCTGGGCCAGGACCTTCCTATTCTTTTGAAAAATCAAACTTCCATTATTTCTACTTCCGATGCCGGAAACGGTGTGGGATATACAGGATTTAGGATTCGTGGTGTTTCCGGGACAGCAATCAACATCATGATGAATGGGGTTCCATACAATGATTCTGAGAGCCAGGGTACATTTTTTGTCAATGTTCCAGATTTAACGAGCTCTGCCTCACAGATTGTCATCCAAAGGGGAGTAGGTACATCCAATAACGGGGTTTCCGCTTTTGGAGCCAGTGTGAATGTCATTTCAAGAGAACCTGAAGAAAAGTTTTACTTTAAAACCGATGACAGTTACGGCTCTTTTAATACTTATAAATATTCAGCAGAAATAGGTTCCGGAAAATTCTGGAAAAACCGTCTTTCCGTGATGGGAAGATATACCCATATTCACTCTGACGGTTATATTGACAGGGCTTCATCAAACCTGCATTCCTACAACTTTACCGCTCTCTTTGAAGAAGGAAATACCAAATTGCGTTTAATGGCTTTTGGCGGAAAAGAAAAAACATATCAGGCCTGGGGTGGTGTTACCAAAGAAAAATGGGAAACAGATCCTAAATTTAATGGTTCCGGTGCAATCTATGATGCCGACTGGAAAAATGTTGTAGGGTTCTATGATAACGAAACGGATAACTACAGACAGAACCATTATCAGCTGCTTTGGGAGCAGAAATTCAATGACCGTTGGAATCTGGAAACCACTTTCCATTATACCAAAGGAAAAGGATTTTATGAAAATTATAAACAGGGTAATGCCTTCTCAAGATATAATTTACCTGATATTATTGAGGGCGGACAAACTATAGAATATTCAGATTTTATAAGAAAGAAATGGCTGGATAATGATTTTTACGGAGTAGTTTCCACTCTTTACGGAAAACTTGGAAATCTGGATTTAAATTTTGGAGCGGTAGCCAATCAGTATTATGGCAGACATTTTGGAAATGTTACCGGAGTTTTCTTCCCACAGATTGATGAGCATGAATATTACAGAAACCGTTCTGTGAAGAGTGAAGTTTCAGGTTTTGCAAAAGCTTTATTCAGAATGGATAATTTTGAATTTTTTGGAGATCTTCAGCTCAGAAATATTCATTACAATACCAAAATCCTGCTGGCCGGTGATAAGGAAGGTGCCAACCTGGATAAGAACTGGTTGTTTTTCAATCCAAAAGCTGGTGTAAATTATAGAATTGACGGAGGAAAAGTATTCCTGTCTTATGCCCATGCCCATCGTGAGCCGAACAGGGAGGATATCATGGCAAATAATGATGTAAAACCGGAAAAACTTCACGATTTTGAAGCTGGATTGGAAAAACAGTTTGGCTTTTTATCCGTGACGGCCAATGTGTATTATATGTATTATGTCAATCAGTTGGTGTTAAACGGTACATTGAGTAATGTGGGAGCATTTATCAGGACGAATTCAGGAAAGAGCTACAGAAGAGGAATTGAGATTGGTGCCTTGGCAAAATTGTCTAAACAATGGGAGGTTTCAGGGAATTTAACTTTAAGCCAGAACAGGAATCAGGATTTTAATATCAAAGACGGAAACAGCCCTAAAAGTTTGGGAAATACACAGATCTCATTCTCTCCGAATGTGATTGCAAATCTGGGTTTGAAATTCAATCCGACTAAAAACTTCCAGTTTGCTTTGATGAATCAGTATGTAGGGAAACAGTACCTTGATAATACAGAAGATAAAAACTTTGAGCTTAAAGATTATTTCCTTACAGACTTCAATGCCCAGTATCAGTTTAAAATTGCCAATAATGATATCGCACTGAAATTAATAGTGAATAACCTTTTCAATAAAAAATATGTAAATAACGGGGCTGTTGACGGAAGCCAGGCGTATTACTTTGCACAGGCAGGAACCAATTTTATGTTTGGTGTGAGCTGGAAGATTCAATAGTTTTCGCTGTTTATCTTTATTTTTATAATGGTATTCCTGTTTTAATAGAGAATAATCAAAAGACTGTTTCGGCGGTCTTTTTTTATATCCGTTAAATATCTTCAAAAGTCATGAAAAAGTTATAAATTTGCCACCAAATGAATATTTCAGCATACATTTTAGAATATTTAAAACAATTTGGAACTGCCACGGTTCCAGGCTTTGGTGTGTTTTCTCTGAAAAATTCCAAGGCAATTATCAATTCTGAAAACGGCAGCATCCTGCCTCCGGCCAGCCAGATTGAATTTGCTATTGATTATGAAGTGCAGGCTGAAGAACTTACCGCTTATATTGCGGAACAGAAACAAATGTCTTTGGATGCTTCAAGAAGTGATCTGAAGATTCAGACTGATTTCTGGAAGAAAAAACTGCAGGCAGAGCAGGTTCTCGAAATTCAAAATCTGGGAACGGTTTTTATTGAAGAAGGAGATACCCATTTTAAGGGAAAAAGAGTGGAAGCCGGCCGCCCGGACTTTTATGGGTTGGAAGAAATCCGGTTCTCAGATATCAACAACGGGGAAAAAGTAAATGCCTCAGAAAGCCGTGAAAAGGATTATAAATTCGGGAAGACGATTCTATGGATATTCCTGATCATGATTCCGGTACTGGGAATTGTATACCTTGCCTTCACTCAGGAGGAACTTCTTTTCGGAAAGAAATCTTTCACAAATGTTTCTGTAAAGACGTCTACACACAGAATCGTAAAAGACACCGCTACAATAATGAAGCAGGAACCGAAAGTACCTGTCTCGGATTCCTTACAAAAAGACTCACTGGTAAAACCTGTCGGAAAAGGAACAAAACCTGTTCCGGCCGCCCCAATCAACACTAAGACTAAATGGCAAAAGTAAAAACGGCGTCAGAATCCCTGACCATTATGACCAATATCGTTCTTCCGAACGAAACCAATTCTCTAAGAAACCTTTTTGGTGGTGAACTTTTAGCAAAAATGGACCGATGTGCGTCTATTTCCGCTGCAAGACATTGCGAAAGAAGGGTAGTAACAGCTTCTGTAAACCATGTTTCCTTCAATCATCCGATTCCGGAAGGAGGAGTAGTGGTGTTGGAGTCTAAAGTTTCCAGAGCATTCTCTACTTCTATGGAGGTATATGTGGATGTGTGGTCTGATGACCCGATCAATCAGAAAAAAATTCATACCAATTCCGGGATCTATACTTTCGTTGCGGTAGATGAATTCAACCGTCCGATTCCGATTCCTGATATGATTCCTGAAACCGAAGAGGAAAAAGAAAGATATGCAGCAGCATTCCGCAGAAAGGAACTTTCACTCATCCTTTCCGGAAGAATGAAGCCTCTGGAATCTGTAGAGCTTAAGAAACTTTTCCAGGAACCACAGGAATCTAAGAAAGACAAAAAGTAGTAATTATATACTTTATCTATTAAAAAATGCTTTTAAACTTTGCTGAGTGCTAACGCCTTTGCGAGCTTAAAAGCATTTATTTTTGAGGTTTGCGAACTTTGCGGTAGAATAAATAATCACTTTAGGACTCAGTTCCTATTACTAAATCTTTAAATGAAATGAAAATACTTCTTTTAGATAAAAACCATCCTCTCATTACTGAACAGCTTCTGGCCAAGAACTTTATACTGGAAGAGGATTTTACTTCTTCTTATGATGAGGTTTGCCGTAAGATTCAAAATTATGACGGAATTATCATCAGAAGCCGTATTCCTTTAGATAAAAACTTTCTTGAAAAAGCACAGAATCTGAAGTTTATAGCAAGGGTAGGAGCGGGAATGGAGAATATTGATATTCCTGTTGCAGAAAAGCTGGGGATTCAGCTGATCAATTCTCCGGAAGGGAACAGAGATTCTGTAGCCGAGCATGTGGTAGGAATGCTGCTTGTCATCATGAACAGGCTTTTTATCGCTTCCCGGGAAGTGAAAAACGGGATCTGGAAACGTGAAGAAAACAGGGGCGATGAATTGTTGGGGAAAACAGTTGGGCTGATAGGATATGGAAATATGGGAAAAGCTACTGCCAGGAGACTTTCCGGATTTGGGTGTAAAGTGATCTTCCATGATATTCTTCCCGGTCTTTCTGATGACTTTGCAAGACAGGTTACGCTGGACGAATTAAAAGAGTCTGCTGAGGTTTTAAGCCTGCATATTCCTCTGACTCCGGAAACTCATTATCTTATTGATGAAAGATTTATTTCTGAAATGAAAAATGACTTCTACTTTGTGAATACAGCGAGAGGAAAAAACGTAAAAACTAAAAGTTTAGTAGAAGCATTAAAATCAGGAAAAGTAAAAGGAACCTGCCTTGACGTTCTTGAATATGAAAAATCTTCCTTTGAAAATATAGAATCTGAAAATGAAGATCTGAAATATCTTTTAGAATCTGAAAAAGCGATTGTTACTCCTCATATTGCCGGGTGGACTCATCAGAGTAAAGAAAAACTGGCGCAGTTTATTGTGGATAAGATTGTAACATCGTATTGTTAGAAAAACAAGCTAAAGAAAAATAAAATACCTCAAACCTGAAAAATCATGTGTATAGCTCTGAATTTTTCAGGTTTTTTATTTTAACCGGGCTTCTTTTTTATGATTTCATTTTTCTTTCATTTATGTTAAATAATTCATAATGTCTCCTTCATATTTATAATTTACTTTCGAGTTTTATTAAATTGCCGCTCATTTTTGAATCTCATGAAGATGCGTAATTTCGTACTTATTTTAACTGTCTTTTTATCTGTCTTTTCCTGCAAAAAAAAATCTGAAGCCCAAAAAGTTTCGGCAGAAAACACCACTAATCTTCCCAATTACGGAAATGTGGATCTGGAAAATGTTTTTACCAAAGCTGACGGTCAGCTTTTAGACAAATATACCACTGTAAATTACATCAACCAGTATTACAAAAAGATCTGGGAAGGAGGAGACCTTAGCGGAGGGATTCTCGTAGCTAAAGGGGACGAAATTCTATACGAAAATTACAGAGGTTTCGGAAGAGAAGGCAATCAGATGCCGATCGATAAAAATACTCCATTGCACGTTGCATCGGTTTCAAAGACTCTTACTGCAATGGCCATGATGAAGCTGGTGGAGGCCGGAAAAATAAAACTTACAGATCATCTTACTCAGTTCTTTCCGGGGTTTCCCTATCCTAATGTTACAGTTCAGACTTTGCTGGACCAAAGAAGCGGGCTTCCGAAATATGAATACTTTATCACTAAGATACAACCGGCTCCGGCAGAGCTTTCAAAGCCGTTCATTACCAATCAGGATGTGCTGAATATGATCATCAAATACAAGCCTGATCTGGCAAGAGATACGGATACCGGATTTATGTACTGCAATACCAACTTTGCTTTACTGGCATTACTGATTGAAAAAGTGACTAATACTCCTTTTCCGCAGGCAATGAAAGAAATGGTTTTCACGCCATTAAAAATGAATAATTCCTATATCTTTCAGGAAAAAGATATTCCTACCGCTTCACAGTCTTTCTACTACGGTGGAAACAAATTGTATCCGCTGGACAGGCTGGATCTGATCTATGGAGATAAAAATGTATATACAACACCGAGAGATTTATATAATTTTTCAAAAGCAATGTTTTCCAGGGATTTCCTTAAGCCGGAGTTGATGCAGATGGTATTTGCCCCTTACAGCAATGAAAAGGCGGGAATGAATAACTACGGATTAGGATTCAGGATGAAAATATTTGATAATGGTGAAAAACTGACTTATCACAACGGATGGTGGCATGGAACAAACTCTGTATTTGCCCATCTCCTGAAGTCTAAAGTGACCATTGTAGCGATCGGAAATAAATATTCAAACAAAGTGTATACAGCATTGGCATTGTCCGGATTATTTGAAGATTTTCCTTTACAGAAAGATAAGCTTCATACGGTGATGAATGACAATAAAGATACTTTGAATTCCGGACAGGAAGTTTTTGGAGAATAATGTTTACTTTTGCTTAAACATTTTCATGAAAAGGTTTCTTTTATTATTCGTTATCTGTTTTCTTGTACATTCATGTGCAAGAGTGGGTTCGCCTGTAGGTGGGCCAAAAGATACATTAGCACCAAAATTTTTAAGTTCCAATATTGATACTACAAGGATCAATGTCAAAAGAGATATTCACGAGCTCCGCCTGGATTTTGATGAATACATTACATTGAAAGATATCAGTAAAAACCTGATTATCTCTCCTCCCATCAAAGATATCAAGAGGATTATTCCGTCTAATATTGCCAACAAATTTGTACTGATCCAATGGGCAGATACACTTCAGGCCAATACCACTTATAATTTCAATTTCGGGAATTCTATTGTGGATAATAATGAGGCTAATGTGCTCAGGTATTTTAATTTTGCCTTTTCTACAGGAGATAAACTGGATGATTTATACGTTAGCGGAGAAGTAAAGGACGCTGCACAGATTAAAAAGAAAGAAGGAAGTAATGAAAACAAGCTGGTGGTAGGATTGTACCAGCTTAAAGATACGATCAACTATAAGCAAAAACCGTATTATATTACTAAAGTTGATGATGACGGATATTATGAGCTGAACTATCTTTCTCCGGGGAAATATAAAATTATCGCCTTCGATGATGAGAATGGAAACTCTATTTATGATCCCGGAAAAGAAAAAATAGGATTCCAAAAAGAGGCTGTTGACATTGAAAAATCAATATCCGGACTGAATTTAAAAGTATATCCTTCCAAAAAAGCACTCAAGTATTCTGAAATGAAAGAAGTTCCGGGCGGTGTGCTGATGCTTTTTGAAGGTCATCCGGATGAAGTGAAAGTTGAGTCTCTGAATGACAAACTGAAAGATATAAGGGTGACTCATAATCCTAAATCTGACTCGGTAAGAATCTGGTTTGATGCAGTGAAAAATGATGTTGGACAGACCGCCAATGAAAAGTTGGTATTCAGTCACAACAAAGGAGCTAAAAAAGACAGTGCTTACAGTGTTTCTTTATTTTACAGATACAACAAGAAAAATGTAATGGATATTGAAGGGGATAATGATGGGGCTGCGTTACCTCCGAAAGCAGAATTTAAAATAGCTTCAGGATATTATATTGATAAAATTGATCCTTCAAAATGGACATTGAACGTTAAAGGGGACAGCTTAAATACAATACCTTTTAAAGCCAGAATTTCAGAGACCAATCCTTATAAAATCCTTGTGCAGTCTGATTTTATAAGTGGTAAATCTTATCAGCTTACCATACCTAAAGAAACTGTATCTTCATTCTATACCAAAAATGTACAATCCAAACGTTTTGACTTTGATATTGCCAAGGTAGATGAGTTTGGAAGTCTTGAGTTTACGCTGAGCAATGCACCTGCCACTCATTATTGGATTCAGCTGTTGGATGATTCTGAAAAAGTAGCTTATCAGAAATATACAACAGGGAATCAGGTGAAGTTTGACATCGTGAAACCGAGTGAATATATTGTTAGGATACTCGTAGACAACAACGAAAACAAATATTGGGACGAAGCAGATCTTGCCACTGAAACTTTTGCTGAAGAGGCTTTCGTTTTCTATAAAAAAGTAATAGCAAGAGGCCTATGGGAAACCCGTGAAGAATGGGATCTGAAGGATACAAGAACGCTCGATAACCCTAAAGGAACAAGTCCTGCTCCGGTTCCGGCTGCTGTGGTTCCTGAGGAAACAGAAACCGTGAAACAGGAAGCTAAAAAAGAAATAAAAACCAATACAGCAGTTTTAACTCCTGTGAAATAGGTATTGAAGATGGTAAAAAAAGTTTTATTCTGGGCACTGGTGGCGTTTGCCCTGATTCAGTTTATTCCTATAGACCGAGTGAACAAGCCTGTTGATTCTGCTGTGAATTTTGTTGATTCCGGAAAAGCTCCGGAAAAGGTTAAAACGCTGCTTAAAAATGCATGTTACGACTGTCATTCCAATGAAACCGTTTACCCAAAATATGCTTTTATAGCCCCGATTTCATGGTCTGTAAAAAGCCACGTAAATGAAGGAAGAGAGCATATGAATTTTTCTGTCTGGGGAACGTATAATAAAGAATTAAAAGAAAGTATGCTTAATAAGTCTGTTCAGACCCTTCAGAATAGAACAATGCCTATGCTCGGATATATTGTTTATCACAAAGAAGCCAATCTATCTGAAGCAGAAAGATCTTTACTGATCCAGTATTTCGACGGAATGCTGAAATCTAAAACGTATTAGATATAAAAAAATCCCGCAAACCTTCAGGTTTGCGGGAGAATATTGTATAGAAATTATTTCTTTATATACCCTTCAAAAAATCTTCTCTGAGAATCAAAAGCTATATCTTCAAGATTAAGATCCTGCAATGGGATCCATACTGCTTCTGAGATCTCTGAAAGTTCAAGATTAACTTCGAACTTTTCCATAACATTGTACTCATAAAAGAGATCAATCGTATTATAATCAATTTCCTTATACTGATAGATGTTTGGAAGACTGGTAAGGTACTTCAGATTCGAAATATCGATATCCAGCTGCAGCTCTTCAAAAAGCTCCCTTTTACAGGTTTCTTCAGCACTTTCCTTAGGATCAACAAATCCTCCGGCCAGATCGAGTTTCCCTTTTTTAGGGTCTCTGTTTCTGCGTGTAAGATAGATTTCGTCACCACATCTGATGACAACTGCTACAGCGCCTGCCACATTGTTGTACAGGGTAAAACCGCACTCAGGACAGCTCCATTTTTTTTCACCGTCCCAGTGTAAAGATTCTTTGCCACAGCTTGGGCAATATTTCAATAATTTCATTTTTTATAATTATTTCCCAAAGATAAGATGAAACTTCATCCTATTGGGCAATATTGATATTTCTCGGGTGATAATTTAAAATTACATCCCGTAGCTCTTCTGTTTTAAGGTGTGTATAGATCTCCGTAGTTGTAATACTGGAGTGTCCCAGCATTTCCTGGATATAACGCAGATCAGCACCATTCTGCAGCAAATGTGTAGCAAAAGAATGTCTGAAAGTATGCGGAGATATCTTTTTGTTGACACCTGCTTTGTCTGTAAGCTCTTTGATTATAAGAAATACGATCACTCTGGACATGGAAGTCCCACGGCTGTTCAGAAACAGGGTGTCTTCATATTTCTTGTTGATTTTACCTTTGGAGCGTACCTCTTTGATATAGCTGTCCAGAAGTTCAGCTGTATAGTCTGCTAAAGGAACAAAGCGGGTTTTGTTTCCTTTCCCGTGTACCTTTATGTATTGCTCCTTGAAATTGATATTGGATATCTTCAGATCGATAAGTTCAGACACACGAAGTCCGCAACCATACAGTACCTCAATAATGCATTGGTTTCTTTTTCCGAGATCCGTATTAACCTCAATGGCCGCAATAATTTTGTTGATATCAGGAAGGCTTAAGGTATCAGGTAAGTAGAGTCCTAATTTGGGGCCTTCAAGTAGCGCTGCAGGGTTGTCTTCACGGTATTCATCCTCCAGCAGAAATTTGAAGAAGGCCTTGATGGAAGATATCCACCTTGCCTGTGATCGCTCACTGAATTTCTGTTTGGAAAGATTGAAGATATACTCCTGCAGGTTTTCATAACCTATAGAATCCGGACCGACGTTTTCCAGATCCTCTTCTGCGTAATCTTTTAATTTTCTAATATCCCGAACGTAAGCGTCGAGAGTGTTTTCTGAAAAATTTCTTTCGAAACGAAGAAATATTTCAAAATCTTTGATCTTTTCATCCCAAGTCATTTGTGCTTATTTTTTTAGTTCACAGTCCGATATTTGTTCTATTTCAATATTATGGTTTCTCAGGAACGATATCCCATCGTCATCCGAATACTCATTGATATACACCAGCCTTGTAATACCTGCCTGTAAGATCAGCTTGCTGCATTCCTTACATGGTGATAACGTCAGATATAACGTTGCCCCTTTTGCAGATTGTGTGGAAGCTGCCAGCTTCAATATAGCGTTGGCTTCCGCATGTAATACATACCAGTGTGTTTTTCCCTCTCCATCTTCACAGCAGTTTTCGAATCCCATAGGAGTTCCGTTGTAACCATCTGAAATAATCATCCTATCTTTTACGATAAGAGCTCCTACCTGTTTTCTCTTACAGTAGGATAGTTTTGCCCATTCCTGGGCCATTTTTAGATAAGCTTTATCAAACTTATTCATACCGCAGCATCAGTTTTTTTTCGAAATAATTTGGATTAAAAGTTTTGAAAGATCAGAAGTTCGGCTTTCGTTTCTCAAGGAAAGCAGTTACTCCTTCTTTCTTATCGTCCATTTCAAAAAGCTCCCCGAAATACTTGATTTCAGTTTCGAAACCTTTATCCGTGTCAGATAAATTTACGGCATTAATTGCCTTGGATATTGCCATTGGTGAATTGTAGGCAATAGTACTCGCTAATTCTTTCGTTTTGGTTAATAATTCTTCAATAGGGTATACTTCATTCACCAGGCCGATTTCTTTTGCTTTTTGAGCAGGAATCATTTTGGCAGAGAAGATCATTTCGTTGGCAATACCTTTTCCTACAAGCTTCGGAAGCCTTTGAGTTCCTCCGTATCCCGGGATCAGTCCCAGTGTTACTTCAGGAAGTCCTAATCTGGCGTTTTCCGATGCATATCTGATGTGGCATGCCATGGCAAGCTCTAAACCTCCGCCCAATGCAAAACCGTTTACGGCTGCAATGACAGGTTTAGACATATTTTCAATTTTGTTGAACAAAGTGTTCTGTCCGTTTCTTGCAAGTTCTTCAGCTTTTTCCTGTCCGAAATCACTGAATTCTTTAATGTCAGCACCTGCTACAAAGGATTTTTCTCCACTCCCTGTAAGGATAATAACTCTACAGGAGCTGTCGGAATCAAGCTCATCCAGAGCGGCACTGATATCCTGAATTGTTTTGGCGTTTAGGGCGTTTAAACTTTCAGGTCTGTTTATTGTAATGATAGATAATTTATCTTCTTTTTTTAATAATATATTTTCGTAACTCATTTTTCCACTTTAAAATATCATCCTTTGCAAATTATGAATTTTTTACAAAAAAAAGGAAAAAATATTATTTTTTTTTCCTTTTTTTTAATTTATTGTTCAATATGATTATTTGGAATGATTCATCATATTTGCATCAATATTGATGTTTAGTTGTGAAGCTACTTTCATGCCAAGCTCAATGTTAGCCCGGAAAAAGTGGCATAACTGCCGGTTGATTATTTCATCTTTTTTCGGTCCGGTAATGCCTTTCATACTTCCTACAATATTTTGGATCAGATGATCTCTGTCTTCAGCATTCATGGCTTTTGAATAAAGAAGTCCCGGTTGGGTATAATGATCACTGTCATTTTCATTCCTGTTGTAATTGGCTACATGAGCACTGTCTAGCTCATATTCATAGTTTTTATAGGCAGAATCCGGTGTGATCTCATCAAAGCTGTTGGGATAGTAATTCGGTTTGTCCTGATAATGGCTTGAATCTGCCATATATCCGTCTCTCTGATAATTATTGACTGCAAAAGGACATCTGTTCACTTCAAGTTGGTGAGAATTGACACCTACTCTGTATCGGTGTGCGTCAGGATAAGAGAACAATCTTCCCTGAAGCATTTTATCCGGTGAAAAGCTGATTCCGTTGATCAGGCTGCTTGGTGAGAAAGTTGATTGCTCAACATGTGCAAAATAATTGACAGGAACTTCATTCAGTTCCATTTCTCCCACTTCAATTAACGGGAAATCATCATGGAACCATACTTTGGTTACATCAAACGGATTCCATCTGAAGTCTTTCGCCTGCTCTTCCGTCATCACCTGGATGTACATTGTCCATTTCGGAAAATCTCCATTTTCAATAGCATTGCAAAGGTCTTCCTGTGCAAAATCAGGATTTTCTCCTGCCATTTTTACAGCCTCTTCATCTGTGAAGTTTTTCACTCCCTGTTTGGTTTTGAAATGGAACTTCACCCATACTCTTTCATTACTATCATTGATCATAGAGAAAGTATGAGATCCGAAGCCATGCATATGTCTGTAGCCATAGGGAGTTCCTCTGTCTGACATTAATATGAGAACCTGGTGGAGAGACTCTGGATTTAGGCTCCAGAAATCCCACATCATGGTAGCATTTTTCAGATTGGTCTTCGGTACTCTTTTCTGGGTGTGAATAAAATCCGGGAATTTTTTGGCATCCTTAATGAAGAATACCGGAGTATTGTTTCCTACAAGATCCCAGTTACCGTCTTCAGTATAAAACTTCAGGGCAAAACCTCTTGGGTCTCTTGCGGTATCTGCGCTCCCTTTTTCGCCTCCCACCGTAGAGAATCTTGCAAACATTCTGCAGGAGTTTCCCACTTTTGAAAACAGTTTTGCTTTCGTATACCGGCTGATATCATGGGTTACGGTAAAGGTTCCGTAGGCTCCGCTTCCTTTGGCATGTACAATTCTTTCAGGAATTCTTTCCCTAACGAAATGTGCAAGATTTTCCTGTAGAACAAAGTCCTGCAGCAATACCGGGCCTCTTGGTCCTACCGTCTGGGAATCCTGATGCTCAAAATAAGGTGCGCCGTTACTTAACGTTAATTTTTTAGAATCCATATAATTGATGATTTGAATAATTGATTTCTTTTTTTAATCCAAGTGTAAAGGTAGTGAATATCAAATTTACTTGAATTTTTAATTGCTAATAGCAAAAACGTTATATCTTTGTAATAGATAATATTAATCAAATGAACATTCAGCAACTGGAGTATCTTATCGCTGTAGATAAGTATAAACATTTTGGAAAAGCAGCTCAGGCCTGCTTCATTACCCAACCTACGTTAAGTGCCATGATACAGAAATTTGAGGATGAACTGGATGTGAAAGTTTTTGACAGAACCACTCACCCGATCCGTACCACAGATGTTGGTCTTCAGATTATTGATCAGGCTAAGGTGATCATAGAATCTGTCAATGAGCTGAAAAACAAAGCCAACCTTTTGAATAATATTTTAGGAGGAACCATCAATCTGGGAATCATTCCTACTGTTTCTTCTTTCATTCTGCCAACGGAAATTTTCAAATTCCTTGAAGAAAATCCGAAGATTCAGATGAATGTGAAAGAAATGACCACTGATAACATTATTAAAGCTTTGAAAGCCGGAGAATTGGATGCGGGAATTATCTCTACTCCTTATGATACCGCTGACGAGTTTTACCAGGATTTCCTTTTCAATGAAGAGCTGATGATCTATAGTTCCAATACGGAAGCGAACAAAAAGAATTCTTACATTATTCCGGAAGAACTGAATGTAGAAAAGGTATGGTTGCTGGAAGAAGGAAACTGCCTTAGAAACCAATTTGAGAATATCTGTCATCTGAAAGAAAACACCCTGAAGCCTAAGAATCTGGATTTTCTGGCATCTAATATTCAGACTTTGGTACATATGGTAGATAAAGTAGGCGGAATCAGTATTCTTCCTGAATTGGCATTAAGCCAGCTGTCTGAAGAGCAGAAGAAAAATGTTTTCAGATTCAAAAAACCTTTCCCTTACAGAGAGATCAGTATCATTTATTATAAGCCCACTTTCAAGCAGAAGATCATTGATGAGCTGTCACATTCCATCAAAAATTCTCTGGAACTTAAACTGAATTACCACGAAAGTCCGAAAGAATTTGTGAGCATAAAGCCACAGTAGCGGACTGCCTTTAAAGTGATATAAATCATTAATTTAAAGAAAATTATAATTAATAAACAAAATTTTTGAGTATTACGAAAATAGTGCTTAAATTTGCTGACGTTTATTACGAGGAAAAATTTGACCTGATTGCAACCTCTATAAAAAAATGCTAAAACAGTATTCTTTTTTCTGGGCAATTTTATTCTTATTTTTTCTTCATCACTATTTTTTAATTTAACAAACAAAGAATAATATGTCTTATTTATTTACATCTGAATCAGTTTCAGAAGGACATCCGGATAAAATCGCCGATCAAATCTCAGATGCGTTAATTGACCATTTTTTAGCATATGATAAAGATTCAAAAGTAGCATGTGAAACTCTTGTAACTACAGGACAGGTAGTATTGGCAGGAGAAGTAAAATCTGATGCTTACCTTGATGTACAGACCATTGCCAGAGAAGTAATCAACGGAATAGGATATACAAAAGGAGAATATATGTTCAATGGAGATTCATGTGGAGTGATCTCTGCAATCCATGAGCAGTCTCCAGATATCAACCAGGGTGTTGACAGAGCTGTAAATGACGGGTCTTTTGAAGCGAAAGCTAATGCACAGGGAGCAGGAGACCAGGGGATGATGTTTGGATATGCAACCAATGAAACGGCCAACTATATGCCTCTTGCATTGGATCTTGCCCACACTATTCTGAAAGAGCTTTCTGCGATCAGAAGAGAAAATAAAGAGATTACTTACCTTCGTCCTGATGCAAAAAGCCAGGTAACGATTGAATATTCTGATGACCACAAACCTATCAGAATTGATTCTATTGTAGTATCTACCCAGCACGATGACTTCGGATCAGAAGAAGAAATGCTGAACAAGATCCGTGAGGATATTAAAAATATCCTGGTTCCAAGAGTAGTTTCGCAGCAGACTGAAGAGATCAAAGCCTTATTCAATGATCAGATCAAATACCATATCAATCCGACAGGTAAATTTGTAATCGGAGGTCCTCACGGGGATACCGGTCTTACAGGAAGAAAGATCATCGTTGATACTTACGGTGGTAAAGGAGCTCACGGTGGTGGTGCATTTTCCGGAAAAGATCCGTCTAAAGTAGACAGAAGTGCCGCATACGCAACAAGACACATTGCTAAAAACCTTGTAGCAGCTGGGGTTGCTGATGAAGTTTTGGTACAGGTTTCTTATGCCATCGGGGTTGCAGAACCTTGTGGTTTATATATCAATACGTATGGAACGGCTAAAGTAGATCTTCACGATGGAGACATTGCTAAAAAAGTTTCTGCAATCTTTGATCTTAGACCTTATGCTATTGAGCAAAACCTGAAATTGAGAAACCCTATCTATCAGGAAACAGCATCTTACGGGCATATGGGTAAAGAGCATTATGTTGCTGATAAAACATTCAACAAAGGTCAGAAGAACGAGATTACATTAGAAGGTCTTGAATTCTTTACCTGGGAAAAACTAGACAAAGTAGAAGAGATTAAAGCCGCTTTTGGAATTTAATTTCTCTTTAAACAATAATAATGAACTGCTTTATCTTTGGATAAGGCAGTTTTTTTTAATTTTACACCTAAATAATATAGAAGATGATGAATTTTCGAACTGTAGTTGCTGTCCTGTCTTTATTTTTACTGAGCACATTGGTGAAAGCTCAATACACAATGCACAAAATGATCAGTGTGGGGTATACCTATCAGAATCAGAGTTTTGGTGAAGTAGGAGGTAAATTGCTTTTTCTTAAAAATGATGATGTGATTTACAGATTGGGAGGATCTGCCATGATGGGGTCTGTGGATTCCAAATTTGCTATTATGCCGAAACTTCAGGCAGATGTATTGCTGAATTTTGAAAAAAATGTAGATTTTTACCACTCTTATTATTTTTTAGCAGGGGTAGAAGGGACTAATAAATACATTGCTCCCAAGATAGGAGTCACACTTTTCGGAATGCTTGATCTTACGGGAGGATATGCTTTTCCTATCGGAAACACCCGTCTGAACGGAAAAGAAATGAAAGGTCTGAATATTAATTTTACATTAAATATCCCTACAGTGTTCATTCATGATATGTTTAAGTGATTTTTTTTAAATTTTTCTTGTGAAAATTTAATAATAGGTTAACAGTTATTAAAAAATTATTATATTTACACCATAATATAAGTGTACCGCCTATTGATGAGACTCTACTCTGAAGAACTGTTTTGTATATACAGCAAAAGCCAGATGAAATATCTGGAGGAATACCTGTCTGCAAATATTTATATTGAGAAGAGTTATGAAATCAAAATCGGATAGTTTACTAATTTCGCTTTACCAGAAAGGTGACGAGGGAGCGTTATCAACCCTTATTCACCGCCATCAGAGAGAACTGTTTACATTCATTTTTTACAAAATTAATGATGAAGATTTAGCCAACGATATTTTTCAGGATACATTCATGAAAATCATTGTAATGCTGAAAGAAGGGCGCTATAACGAAGAAGGGAAATTTATTCTTTGGGCAAAAAGAATCTCCCACAATTTAATCATTGACCATTTCAGATCCAAAGCTAAAAACATCAAAGTTTCAGAAACAACGTTTGAAACCGATGAATATTCTATTTTTGATCTGATCAGAGAGCCTTCCGAAAATATTGAAGATCAGCTGGTGACCAATCAGATTCAGGAAGATCTGCTTAAAATGCTTCAGTTTCTCCCACTCAATCAGCAAGAGGTGATCAAACTGCGTTTTTTTGACGGGTTAAGCTTCAAGGAAATTGCAGATCATACGGATATGAGTATCAACACCACTTTAGGAAGGGTAAGATATGCACTCATCAACCTGAGAAAAATCATGGATGAAAACAACATAATATTAACCAGATAAATAATATTTAGTGAAATTTCACGTTTTAAGGAAAACATACTTCGCTTATGAAAAAAAATGACTCCTTAAAAGTGAAAACTTTGAAACCTAAGAAACAAACAATTGATTTTTTGCTGAATTTTTCCAAAAGCCTTGAAATTGTGAAAAGCAAGAGCAAGAATTACCCTATTTCAAAAAATTAAAATGACTAACTTTGTGCTGTATGAAAATGCAGCACGTTTTTTTTGATCTCGATAATACATTATGGGATCATCGCAGGAATGCCTATCTTACCATCAAAGACCTTTTTGAAAAACAGGAAATCAATTCAAAGTACAATATAGACTTTGAAGAGTTTCACGCTGTTTACCATGATATCAATGAAGAGTTATGGGAAAAGATCAGAGATGGAATTATAGGCAAAGAGTATTTGAGAGAACACCGTTTTTATGATTCATTCATGCATTTCGGTGTAGATAATAAAGAGCTGTCTCTTTATTTTGAAGAGAATTTTCTGGATAATATTGTAAGTTATAATGAATTGGTAGAAGGAGCTGAAGACGTTCTGGAGTATTTAAAAGCCAAAAACTATACACTTCATATTATTTCTAACGGATTCCAGGAGGTAACGGAAAGAAAATGTACTTTGTCCGGCATTGCTCCTTATTTTAAAACCATTACCAGTGCAGATGCGGTAGGGGTAAGAAAGCCTGATCCTAAGATTTTTGAATATTCACTTGGGCTATCAGAAGCCAAGAAAGAAGAAAGTATCATGATTGGTGATGACTGGATTGCTGATGCTCTGGGAGGAAGGGATTTCGGAATGGATACCATCTTTTTTGATGTTTATAAAGAAGATAAAAAAGAAGCAGGATTAAAGGCCATTACTCATCTTCAGCAGATTAAGGAATATTTATAAAATATAAGACCAAGTCTGACAGAAAGCCATTAAGTTTATCTTGATGGCTTTTTGCTTTTAAAAATCGGATGTAAAAATGTACCTGTGAATCTATGGTTATTCTCGGTTCTATAAATTAAGCTTTCCCAATTCTTTCCCAAATTGATCCTGAACTTTGCTCCATAATCATAACAGAAAAATTTAATATTATGAAAAATGTAAAGAAAATCACAGGAGTATTTATTTTAATTTTCTTATTAGCAGGAGGTTTGGTCTTTGCACAAGACAGGGCAATACATCCGAATCAACTGCCCAAAACAGCTAAAAATTTCCTTGCAGCCCATTTTAAAGGAATTCCTGTAAGTTCTGCGATAGAAGACAGAGAGATCTACGGAATAGATGAATATAAAGTCTATCTGAATAACGGGATGAAAATGGAGTTTGACAGTAACGGAAGCTGGAAAGAAGTGGATGGAAAACATCAGAAAGTACCTTACGGCTTTATTCCCGCATCTATCAGAAATTATACAGCCAGAAATTTCCCGAATACATATATCACCAAGATCGAAAAAAAGAGATGGTCTTATAAAGCTGAGCTTTCCAACGGGTTGGAACTTGAGTTTGACAGAAACGGAAATTTTAAAAAAATTGATGATTAATCCATCATTATTATTTAACAAAAAAATCAGTATTATGGTTAACAGGAATTTAATAAGAAGCAACGAAGGAAATATTTTTTCCCGGGAGATCAGAAAAAGTATTGTGTCTTTTATGACAATGCATCATCCATGCAGTGTAGTCAATTCTGTTGAAAAGAAATATAACGCTTACAAAATACATCTGATGGATGGCTTATGCCTTATTTTCGATACTGAGGGGCGGTATGTGAGAACAAATTAATTAATATGAAAGAAAGTTGGAGAAGTGAAGCTGAAGGCTATCTGTGCATTGTAGATATTCTTTGTGTATTGTACCATATTGTCTTATTATTACTCATTTTTTCTTAAGTGTTTGGCTTAGCTTCCTTTCTGAATTCCTCCGTAATTTTATATATTTGATATACGTTATTTCACTTGGCAGACCTATAAACAGCAGATATGAAGATTTTAATAGTAGAAGATGAGCCGGAATTAAAGGATACGGTACAGAAGTTTCTGGAAGGGGAGCATTTTATTGTAGAGTATGCCCCTGATTACCGTTCCGGGCTGGACAAGATTATTTCTTATGAATATGACTGCATTCTTCTGGATATTATGCTGCCTGACGGAAACGGAATCGATCTTCTGAAAGAGATCAAAAAAATGCATAAAAAAGATCCTGTGATCATACTTTCTGCCAAAGATTCGGTGGATGATAAAGTAGAGGGACTGGAAATAGGAGCAGATGATTATCTGGCAAAACCTTTTCACCTTGCAGAGCTTATGGCCAGAATTAAATCTGTGATCAGAAGAAATCAACAGGACGGTGAAAATATTCTTGTCTATAAAAACATAAGCATTGATCCGGATAACAGAACCGTGAAGGTAGGAAAGGAGGAGCTGATCCTGAACCGGAAAGAATATGATCTTCTGTATTACTTCGTGATTCATCCGGAAAAAACACTGCAGAAAACAACCCTGGCCGAGGCAATCTGGGGTGACTATATTGATCAGTCTGACAGTCTGGATTTTATTTACTCACAGATCAAAAATCTTCGTAAAAAGTTAAAAGCACTGAATTCTGAAGCCGACTTCCAGGCAGTATACGGAATAGGATATAAATTTGTCTGATGAAAGTTTCGTTAAAATATTACACCATCAAATACCTGATCATGATCCTGCTGCTGATTATTGCAGTATGGGCTGGTCTCTTTTATGCCTATATCCTGGATGAAGTGCATGATAATGTGGATGACGGCTTACGGGATCGGAAAATACAGATCATTAAAGCGGTTTACCTCAATCCTCAGCTGCTGAAGAATAATGAGTTCGGATTTAATGAATTTAAGATTATTCCTATAACGCCTGAAAAATATCAGAACAAAAGCAGACTCTATAATAAGATGTATTATATGGAGTATGATGATAAGGACCAGCCTTACAGAGTGCTTGAAGCCGATTTTATCGATCAGTATAAAAACCATCAACGTCTTGTCATCAGAACTTCCACAGTAGAAGAAGATGAGCTGATCTATGATCTTACCACAGCATTGATTGTTCTTTATCTGCTTCTGGTGATCAGTATTGTGGTGGTGAACGGATACCTCCTCAATAAGGCGATGCGTCCGTTTTATAAGATTCTTGATAAGCTTAAAAAATATCAGTTCGGGATATCTGCCAGTGAGCAGGAACAGAATTATCTGATTAAAGAATTTGATGAACTGAATGTGGAGATTAATGAAATGATTGAGCGTAATGAGCTTGTATTCTACCAGCAGAAACAGTTTATTGAAAACGCATCCCACGAACTTCAGACTCCTCTGGCAATCGTCATCAATAAGATAGACCTGCAAATTCAAAACGAAGAACTTGATGAAAAGAACATGAACTTACTTTCTGAAATCAAAAATGACCTACGAAGGATGGTAGGGCTGAACAAATCTTTATTAATGCTTTCCAAAATAGAAAACAGCCAGTTTAATAAAACTTCCGGGGTAGATTTCAATGCGATGATTACTAAGCTGGTTCAGAACTATGAAGACTTTATTGAGTTTAAAAAAGTACAGGTCAACATTATAGAAAAAGGATATTTTATAGCAGATTTTAATCAGGATCTTGCAGATATTATGCTTTCTAACCTTCTGAAAAATGCAGTGAAATATAACAATGAGGAAGGAACTTTAAATATCATGATTGAAAATGACAGACTTATATTCCAAAACAGCGGGGTACCTGTAGCTTTAGATAAATCCCGGATTTTTAACCGTTTCTACAAGCAGGGGTCGGATCATACCTCTACCGGCCTGGGACTTTCTATCATCAAAACCATCATCAAGCAGTATCCCGGCTGGGAGACCAGCTATGAATTTGAAAATCAGATGCATTATTTCATTCTTACGAAGAATACACCTCAATAAGAACTCGTGCATCAGTGGCAAAAATTCTTTACTAGTCTAAGTTTGTAACCAAAAAATAACGGCTACCTCAAATGAGATAGCCGTTTTCTTGTATATAAAACTCAGTATTAAAATCCTAAGCTTGTTCTTACTCTTTTTAGAGTTTCCAGAGCAATTGGCCTTGTTTTTTCAGCTCCCTGCTGTAGTTTCGCCTCCAGCTCTTCAAGATTATTCATATAGTAATTGAAAATCTCTCTTTCTTTTTCAAAACGAGTCAGAATCAGATCCAGAAGCTCCTTTTTAGCGTGTCCGTATCCGAAATTTCCGGCAAGGTACTTTGCTCTTAATTCCTCAGTTTGTTCAGGAGTAGCAATCAGCTGATAAATCGCAAAAACTTTATCCGTTTCAGGATCCTTAGGATCTTCTAAAGCTTTGGAATCCGTTTCGATGCTCATGACCTGTTTTTTCAGTTCCTTTTCAGGTAAGAAAATATTAATGATATTTCCTCTTGATTTTGACATCTTCTGACCGTCTGTTCCGGGAACATATTTTGTGTCTTCCTGAAGTTCAGATTGTGGCAATACTAGAATTTCACCCATCTGGTTGTTGAACCTTGAAGCTACATCTCTGGCAAATTCCAGATGCTGAAGCTGATCTTTTCCTACAGGAACAATCTCAGCATCATATAATAAAATATCTGCTGCCATTAGAATAGGATAGGTAAACAAACCTGCATTCACATCCTGAAGACGGTCTGCTTTATCCTTAAATGAGTGCGCTAACGTTAATCTTTGATAAGGAAAAAAACAAGATAAATGCCAAGATAGTTCACAGGTTTCAGCGATATCACTTTGTCTGTAGAAGAATGTTTTTTCAGTATCTAATCCACAAGCAAGCCAAGCCGCAGCAATCTCGTAGGTATTTTGTCTTAAAGTCTGCGCATCTTTAATCTGGGTAAGTGTGTGAAGATTCGCAATAAATAAAAATGATTCATTTCCTTCCTGCTTGGATAGTTCGATAGCAGGAATAATGGCCCCAAGAAGATTTCCAAGATGGGGTGTTCCGGTGGCTTGAATGCCGGTAAGAATTCTTGACATTTGTTTAAAATTTATATTTAAAAATTAATGAATTGCAAATTTACAAGGTTTAACGGGAATAATGAATGAAAAAGATCAAAAGATTGTTCTCAAGCCTTCAATATATGCCTGGCTGTATCAATAGAGGTGGGCTTTAGCCCACCATGCAATAAGAAACAATCTATTGGCTTTAGCCTAAACCTAGTTATAATCTCTCTTAGATTCAAAAGATTTCGCAGATTTTTATCTGTGTTTAAAAATATTAAGGAATAACAATCTTTTCTCCTCCAAATTTTGGTTCTACCCCAAACACTAAATCCCAATAGGCTTTAGCTTTAGCAAGATATTCACGTAAATTAGTCTTTAAACCCGCATATTTATTCACATCTTCCGCATTATATCCAAAGGCTTCCATACCGTTTTTTTTGGCCAAAAATACGGCTCTTTCATTATGAAACTTCTGGGATATAATTACCAGTCGGGTTTGTCCAAAGATCTCTTTTGCCCGTATCACAGAATCCAATGTACGGAAACCGGCATGATCCAGTATGATCTTATTCTGCGGAACTCCCTGCTGCACTAATGCTGTCTGCATGTCTTCAGGTTCATTATAGTTTTTGGTACTGTTGTCACCACTTACGATAATGTACTGTACCTTTCCGCTCTTGTATAAATCTGCAGCAGCCTTGATCCTGTTATCGAAATAAGCATTGGGCATACCGTTGCTCAGTACTTTACCTGTTCCAAGCAATAATGCTGTCTTGGCCTCCGGTACATCAGTTATACTGTAAGATACAAATGGAGCACTTTCTTTTTTAATGCTGTAGTTGGCCCACGCAATAAAAATAATTCCTGCAACCAGAAGAAGCAGGAAAAATTTAAAAATATTTTTAATTGTTTTTTTCATCTGAAAATAGATCTTTTAAAATTCAAGTCCATTTGGAAAAGCCTTTTTTCTGAAGATTAACAGGAAAGCAGCGCCTACGGTAATGGCAGAATCAGCAACATTGAAGATATATTTAAAGAATTCAAGATGCTTTCCTCCTATTAAAGGCCAGCTGTCCGGAACGTACCAGTCTACCAGTGGGAAGTGAAGCATATCTACTACGCAGCCCTTCATGAAGGTAGAGTAGCCTTGCCCGAAAGGCACAAGCTTTGAAGTTCCGCCGTAACCGAGCCATCTGTCAATACTCGGGTCATAAATTGTTCCGCTGTCAAAGATCATCCCATAGAACATTCCGTCTATAAGGTTTCCGATTGCCCCGGCAAAAATAACTGCCATCGGAATCAGAAGATAGTTGGATGCCCCTTCTTTTAACCATTTTCTAAACATATAAACCATTCCTCCGATCAGGAAAATTCTTAGAATGACAAGAAAATATTTTCCAATGATTCCTCCAAAGTGGAACCCGTAAGCCATTCCCGGATTTTCTACAAAAGTCAGTTTGAAACCGGGGAAAACAGAAACACTGTCGTCCAGGTTAAAATGGGTTTTAATATAAATTTTTGAAGCCTGGTCTATCAACAATACCAAAAAGGTTATAGCTAAGATCTTTTTCATTACTGCCCTTTAGGTTTTGACGGTTTTGAAGCCAGCTTTACATTTTTGGTATCGCTGGCTTTTTTGACTACTTTCTGTCCGTTATACGAGCTTTTAACATGAGCTTTTTCAAATTTAATGCCCATTTCTTTCAGTACGCTTTTCAGAGCACTAAGTTCCATAGAATTTTTAGGATGTACTATGATAGATTCCATTTCTTATATTTAATAATTACATTTTGGACAATTCGTCAAGTCGCTTTCTGTCTTTTGCTGATAAATCACTGACTCCGTTTTTGCCCATCTTACTCAAAAGTCTGTCTATTTCTTTCTCCCGTTCACGTTTATCAGAATTAAACTGATCATCGATGGTATAGTTGGTATGTTTCTTTGGGAAGAACCTGTTTCTGATCCATTCCCTGTTGAAGAATGCCAAAACTATTGCAACAATGATGATTAAAATGAATACTTCGCTCATGGGTATACATTAAAAATTAGGTTTATAAAGTATCCGTAAATACGATATAAACCCAATATTATTTGAACAAACCTTACGGCTATTTCTGCATATTTTTCGCTTCGATGCTCAGCGTAGCGTGAGGAACGGCTAAAAGTCTTTCCTTAGGAATCAGCTTCCCTGTTACTCTGCAAACACCGTACGTTTTGTTTTCGATTCTGATTAAGGCATTCTTAAGATCACGCACGAATTTTTCCTGTCTTCCGGCCAAAATAGAGTTCTGCTCTTTACTCAGCGTTTCTGCTCCTTCTTCAAATGCTTTGAAGGTAGGTGAAGTATCATCCGTCCCGTTATTCTGGTCATTGATGAAACTTTCTCTGATCAGCTGAAGATCTTTTTCCGCTTTTTCTATTTTTTCTTTAATGATCGCTCTAAATTCCTGTAAATCAGCATCGCTGTATCTAACTCTTTCGTCTGACATATTCTTTCTCTTTTTTAATAAAATTATGAAATGGAATTTGAAATACAATAACTACATGTTAATTTTTTTCAATATTTATCTTAAAATTAACCTCATCAATTTCGATTTCGTTAAAATTTGAAAGTGAAGATACAATTTCTATTTTATTTGACAAGACTTCAGAAGAAATATATTCCTCATTTTTCTTAATCTCATTTAAGAAAGGTGAGCTTTCTTCCAATGTGATTGAAATTCTGTCAGTCAATTCAAAATCTTTATCTTTTCGCAGGTTTTGAATCCTGTTGATGAACTCTCTTGCGATACCTTCAGACTTTAACTCATCGGTTAACGTCAAATCTAATGCCACAGTTGTTTTTCCATCAGAAGTTACCGTCCATCCAGGGATATCTTTTGTAGAAATTTCTACATCATCAACGGTAATTTCATAGCCCTGAACGTCAAGTTTTCCTTCTTTTTCAAGAGCGGCAATCTGTTCTGTGGTAAGATTGCTGATCTCAGCACCCACTACTTTCATATCTTTTCCTAGTTTAGGACCAAGAGCTTTGAAGTTAGGCTTTATCTGTTTTACAATTAAATGAGAGGCTTCTTCAGCATTAATTAATTGTAATTCTTTCACGTTCACTTCCTGTTTGATCAGATCTGCAACGGCAAGAATCTGCTCTTCTGTCTTAGCATCCAGTACAGGAATCAATACTTTTTGTAACGGCTGACGAACTTTTACATTTTCCTTCTTTCTCAAAGAGAAAACCATACTTGTAATGTTCTGGGCCAAATGCGTTTTCTCAACCAGATCCTGATCAATTAAGCTTTCATCAGCTACCGGGAAGTCTGTAAGGTGTACAGATTCACAGTTTTCTTTACCTGTTACTTTATTCAGATCCTGATACAACTGATCCATAAAGAACGGAGCAATAGGAGCAGATAATTTAGCCACTACTTCAAGACAGGTATATAAAGTCTGGTAAGCAGAGATTTTATCATCAGAATAATCTCCTTTCCAGAAACGTCTTCTGCATAGTCTTACATACCAGTTACTTAAGTTGTCATTCACGAAAGTACTGATCGCTCTTGCAACTCTTGTCGGCTCATAATCTTCATAGAATGCTTTCACTTCTTTGATCAGAAGATTAAGCTCAGAAAGAATCCATCTGTCAATTTCAGGACGGTTTTCCACTTCTTTTTCCGAATAGTTGAAGCCATCCACATTTGCATATAAAGCAAAGAATGAATAGGTATTGTAAAGTGTTCCGAAGAACTTTCTTCTTACTTCGTCAATTCCTTCAATGTCAAACTTCAGGTTTTCCCATGGGTTTGCATTAGAAATCATATACCAACGGGTAGCATCCGGGCCGTATACAGAAAGTGTTTCGAACGGATCTACAGCATTTCCTAAACGTTTTGACATTTTCTGTCCGTTCTTATCAAGAACAAGACCGTTACTCATTACATTTTTATAAGCAACAGAGTCAAATACCGCAGTTCCGATAGCGTGAAGCGTATAGAACCATCCACGGGTCTGGTCAACACCTTCTGCGATGAAATCAGCAGGGAATGCTTTATTGTTGTCGATTAATTCTTTGTTTTCAAAAGGATAATGCAATTGTGCATACGGCATAGACCCTGAATCGAACCAAACGTCGATCAAGTCACTCTCACGCTTCATTGCTTTTCCTGAATCAGAAACCAATATCACTTTGTCTACTACATTTTTGTGAAGATCCACAAGTTCATAGTTAGACTCAGCCATATTTCCGATGACGAAACCTTTGAATGGATTTTCAGTCATCAGTCCAGCTGCAATTGATTTTTCGATCTCGTTGTATAATTCTTCTACAGAACCGATGATTTTTTCTTCCTTCATATCATCTGTTCTCCAGATTGGCAACGGAATACCCCAATATCTTGAACGGGAAAGGTTCCAGTCGTTTACATTTTCCAGCCAGTTGGCAAAACGTCCTTCTCCGGTAGCTTTTGGCTTCCAGTTGATTTCTTTGTTCAGATTAACCAGTCTGTCTTTTACAGCAGTCATTTTCACAAACCATGAATCAAGCGGATAGTACAATACCGGCTTATCTGTTCTCCAGCAGTGTGGATATGAGTGGACATATTTCTCTACTTTGAAAGCTTTGTTTTCCGTTTTCAACAGGATGGCAAGCTCTACATCCCATGATTTCTCAGGAGCTGTTCCTTCATCGTAATATTCGTTTTTGATATAAGTTCCGGAGAATACCTCAGGCACATTGTCTCCTTTGATGAATTTCCCTTGTAAATCTACCAATGGTACAAGATTGTCATTTTCATCTTTTACCAACATTGGCGGGATCTCAGGTTGAGCCATTTTAGCGACTCTCGCATCATCAGCACCAAAAGTAGGAGCTGTGTGAACGATACCTGTACCATCCTCAGTCGTTACAAAATCTCCTAAGATTACTCTGAATGCATTCTCAGGGTTATCATTTGGTGTAAACCAAGGAACTAATTGCTCATATCTTGTATCAACAAGTTTCTCTCCAGTAAATTCTTTTAGTATTCTGAAAGGAATTACTTTCGTTTCCGGAGTATAGTTGGCAAAATCTTCATCTGTACCTTCTGCATATTTTTTACCGAAAACCTTAGGTAAAAGAACACTTGATAAAACTACTGTTACAGGTTCAAAGGTATATTGATTGAAGGTTTTCACGACAACATATTCAATATCCCTACCTACAGTAAGAGCCGTATTGGATGGAAGCGTCCATGGAGTGGTCGTCCATGCAAGGATATGTACATCTCCGTCAACATCATTGAATAATGCTGAAGAGTCTTTTTTTACTCTAAACTGAGCAACTACTGTAGTATCTGAAACATCACGATACGTTCCAGGCTGGTTCAGCTCGTGAGAAGAAAGTCCTGTTCCTGCTTTCGGTGAGTAAGGCTGGATCGTGTAGCCTTTATACAACAAGCTTTTGTCATATAACTGCTTCAACAACCACCAAACCGTTTCCATGTATTTTGACTTGTACGTAATATACGGATCATCAAGGTCTACCCAATATCCGATTTTCTCTGTAAGGTTATTCCATACATCGGTATAACGCATTACCGCTTCACGACAAGCTTTGTTGTAGTCTTCAATAGAGATCTTTTTGCCAATATCTTCTTTGGTAATTCCTAATTCTTTTTCTACACCCAGTTCCACAGGAAGACCATGCGTATCCCAGCCTGCTTTACGGAAAACCTGTTTCCCGTTCTGAGTCTGGTAACGGCAGAAAATATCCTTCAATGCTCTTGCCATTACGTGGTGAATTCCAGGCATACCGTTTGCTGAAGGCGGACCTTCATAAAAAACAAACTCAGGATTTCCCTGACGAATCTCAACACTCTTATTGAAAGTTTTATTTTGTTTCCAAAATTCCGCTACATTCTCTGCTACGTCAATAAGGTTGAGGTTTTTGTATTCTTTAAATTGGCTCATTGTAAATATCTCAATATTCGTTGATTAATTAAGTCTGCAAATTTAGTGAATTTTGTCGGTTTATAAGATATGTTTTATTTAGGTAATTTCTATTAAAAAGTTCAATTTCAGAAATATAAATGGAGAAAGTGAGAAAAAGTGAATGGTGATTGGTAAATAAGTGAATTTTTCTGGGTGTATTTCATATAAAATTTAATGTGATTTATTCAATAGGAGCGAGCTTTAGCCCGCTTAAATAATAAAAAAATATCCAATGGCTTTAGCTAAAACCTAATGATCACGCAAAGTTCACAAAGATCTTATGAGTGGCTTAAAGTTGTTTGCAAAGGCGTTTCACTCAGCAGAGGGAATTTGTGATTAAGAAAACAAAGGTGATTGTAAAAGTGAATAATATCCCGCCAACCGCTTATTGGCCGGAATTTTGTACATTTAAGTAGACCTATAAACCGAATGCTGTATGAAAATCTTTTATCATCTGATGCTTTTTGTTTGTTTTATCAACACAGGCATTTTACAGGCTCAAAATAATTATCCACAAAACTATTTCCGCAATCCGTTGAATATCCCCATGCAGCTGGCAGCCAATTTTGGAGCGGTAAGAACCAATCATTTTCATATGGGGCTCGATCTGAGAACCAACAGTCAGGAAAATTTATCCGTGGTTGCAGCAGCAGATGGCTATGTGAGCCGGATTAAAGTGGAACGATACGGTTTCGGAAACGCAGTTTATATTACCCACCCCAATGGATATACCACCGTTTATGCCCACCTGAACAAATATTTTGATAAGCTTGATGAATACGTAAAAGAAAAGCAATATAAAGATGAAAAATGGGAACAGGACATCACCTTTCAGCCGGGGCAATTTCCTGTAACAAAAGGCCAGCTTATTGCTTTGAGCGGAAATACAGGAGGGTCAGCAGGGCCACATCTGCATTTCGAAATAAGAGATACCAAAACGGAAGAATGTATTAACCCTTTATTCTTTGGGTTCAATATTCCGGATAATGTTTCACCGATTATCAGCGGACTGTATTGGTATGACCGGAGATTCAGTACATATGAGCCCGGAGCAAACGCAATTACAGTTAAAAAAGCTGGAAGTACCTACACCGCAGATGTTGTCAGAGTAAATTCTCCCATGATAAGTTTCGGAATTAAGACGGTGGATAAAGCCAACCAGGGTTTCAATCTCGGGATTTATAAGGCAGAATTGCTGATGGATGGCAAACTAATCTATGGCTTTTCAATAGATAAAATAAGTTATGATGACACCCGTTATGAGAATGGCTGTATTGATTATACCAAATTCGGCAGAGATAAAATGAGTATTCAGCATTTATCTGTTTTGCCGGGGATGAAACTCCGGAATTACAGTGTACCGGATCTTACGGGAATTATCAATCTTCAGGATGAGGAAGTGCACAATATTGAAATTATTTTAAAAGATGTAAAAGGAAATACCAGCAGGCTGATTACCAAAGTCCAGCTGAGTAATTCAGGAAGTGGTATAACATCTTCAGGAAAGACCGTTTTACCTGGTGAAGGAAAAATACTTACTACTGAAAATGCAGAAATCAGCTTCAGTAAAAATGCAGTGTATGACGCTATGAATTTTAATATGTATGAAAAAAACAGTCAGGACGGAAATGCAGTTTCCAATACCATTGTTCTGCAGAATCCATACCTTCCCGTTCATGATTATTATACGTTGAAAATAAAACCGGACAGGAAGCTTACCAAAGAAGAAAAAGACAGGGCAGTAGTTGTATTTAATTATGGAAGTGATAAAGATGCCATAAAAGCAAAATGGAACGGTGATCAGGCAGAAGCACAATTCAACAGGTTAGGAACTGCAGAGTTGGTCCTGGACCGCAATTTGCCATCCGTCTCTTCAGGGTGGAAAGAAGGAACAGTTGTAAACGGAAATTCTTTACGATTAAAAGGAAGTACAAAAGTGGGGGATATTGTTTCATTCCGGGCGGAACTTGATGGGAAATGGCTGCGATTTGCCCGTATAAAAAATGATTTTGTTTATAGTTTTGATGAAAAATGCCCGAAAGGTTCAGGTTCCCATACATTAAAAGTCACCACAGTCAATACAGCAGGAAATGAGAATACTCAAACTTTTACATTCAATAGATAAATAATCTTTTAATACTTGAACCATCTTTAAACCTTTTAATTTTAATTAAATAAATTTGCCTTTTAAAAATTAAAATCATTGGAATTTCATCCGTCAATAGAGAAAGCAGATATTCAGGAAATAAAAAGATTTCAGGAAGAAAGACTTCGTGGGCTTTTGATCTATCTTGAAACCCATTCCCCTTTTTATCAGAAGCTGTTCAAAGAAAATAATATCAATATTGCTGACATTCGTATGTTGGAAGATCTTCATAAGATCCCAACCACCACAAAGAATGATCTTCAGCAGAATAATCATGATTTTTTCTGCATCACACCGGATAAAATCGTAGACTACAGTACTACTTCCGGGACCTTAGGGGATCCTGTCACTTTTGGTTTGTCAGACAGTGATCTTGAAAGGCTGGCTTACAATGAAGCTATATCTTTTGCCTGTGCAGGAATTCAGAAAGGAGATGTTGTTCAGATGATTACAACCATAGACAAACGTTTTATGGCAGGGCTTGCTTACTTTTTAGGATTAAGAAAAATGGGGGCGAGTGTTGTCAGAATGGGGCCGGGAATTCCTGAATTGCAGTGGGATTCAATCTTCAGATACAAACCTAAATATCTGATTACCGTTCCGTCATTTTTACTGAAAATGATTGATTATGCCGAAAAACACGGGTTGGATTATAAAAACTCTAGTGTTTATGGAGCTGTATGTATCGGAGAAAGTATCAAAAACCAGGATTTTACAGATAATATCCTTTCGCAGAAGATCAAAGAGAAATGGGATATAAAACTCTTTTCTACCTATGCTTCTACAGAAATGAGCACAGCCTTTACAGAATGTGAATTTCAGATAGGAGGGCACCATCATCCCGAGCTGATCATTACAGAGATTTTAGATGATGACGGAAACCCTGTGAAGGAGGGAGAAAATGGAGAGCTGACGATTACAACCCTTGGAGTGGAAACAATTCCTTTACTGAGGTTTAAAACCGGGGATCTTGTAAAAGCCCATTATGAGCCATGCCAATGCGGAAGAAATACGATGAGGCTGGGGCCGGTAGTCGGAAGAAAGCAACAAATGATTAAATACAAAGGAACAACGTTGTATCCTCCGGCTATGAACGATATTCTGAATGATTTCAACAATATTTTATGCTATCAGATCGTTATCCAGGCGAATGAAATAGGTCTTGATGAGATCATCATCAAATTGAGTACAGAATCAGAACAGGAAAGTTTTGTCAATGAGGTAAGAGATCACTTCCGTGCCAAATTGAGGGTAAGCCCTAAAATTGAAATTATAGACTTTGATATTCTGTCTAAAACCGTTTTCAATCCCAACAGCAGAAAGCCTATTACTTTTATTGATTTAAGATAATTAAATCTGAAGCAAGAAGGATAGCTGCCTTTTTTATATATCTTTGGTGGCTTAAATATTATATATACACGATGAAAAAATTATTATTGTTGCTTTATGTATCAATTGCAACTACAGCTTTTGCCCAAAATAAAATTAATTTTGAGCAGGGAAATTTTGACTTTTTAAAAGATCAAACTGAAGTAAATGTTCAATTGATATTTGATAATGCAACTTATCAGGAAAGAAACTTTACAGAAGCCCAATATCTCGAAAACAGGAAGGCAGACATTACAGCCAAAAAAAAACGAAGCTGTTTGGAAGAACTGGATTTATCAATGGGGGCAGTTTAAAAAGTCTGAATATTTGAACTATTTTCTTAAAGGAATTAATGGAAAATCAAAAAAAGTAATTTTCAAAAAGGATGTACAGACAAAATATACTTTAATTGTAGATGCAAAATGGATTTATGCTGGCTGGTATGGCGGAATGATAGGATCTCAGGAGGCGAAATTAACAGCAGATATGAAATTTGTGGAAACTGATAATCCTTCAAAAGAGGTTATGAAATTAAAGGCAGATAAAATAGGAGGTAAGCAAATGAATCAACAATTTGCGTGGGAGTACGGAAGAATAGCTGCAGCTTATGAAGTTACTGGTAAAAATTAGGAAAAGAAATTAAACAAGCTACAAAATAATTAAAATGGTCTGATAAAATTCAGACCATTTTTTATGGTCATTTATCAATAAAAGTAAATATCTTTGGGCCCTTAAATAGTAAAACTATTACACTATGAAAAAATTATTTCTGCTGCTTTTTGCAGCCATTACCACGGCAACTTTTGCCCAGAATAAAATTAATATTGAATCTGGAAATTTTGATTTTCTGAAAGATCAGACTGAAGTGGATGTTCAGTTCATATTTGAGAATGCCACTTTTCACGAAAAGAACCTTACAGAAGCTCAGTATCTGGAAAACAGAAAAACTGACATTACCAATAAAAAAGGAGCATCTACCTGGGCAGAATGGAGTTCTCAGTGGGGAATATTCAAATCTTCAAGATATGCAGATTTTTTTCTTAAAGGACTGAATGAAAAGTCAAAAAAAGTGGCTTTCAAAACAAATGTTCAGACAAAATATACCCTGATTGTTGATGCAAAATGGATCTATGCAGGATGGTATGGCGGAATGATAGGATCACAGCCAGGAAAATTAACGGCAGATCTTACATTTGTAGAAACAGATAATCCTTCAAAAGTAGTGATGAAACTGCGTGCAGATAAAGTAGAAGGAAACAAAGGAAACAAGGAATTCGGCTGGGAGTATGGCAGAATTGCTGCAGCCTATGAAGTAACAGGAAAAAAGCTGGGGAAAGAAATCAAAGATGCTTTGAAAAAATAAAACAAAAACGGTCTGAATTTTCAGACCGTTTTTTTATTGTTGATTTTGCTGTTCCTGCTTTTCCAGTTTGATGAGGTTCGCAAGATTCTTTATTACCGTATCGTGTTTCTTCACAAAAGGATTGTCTTTGTTCCAGACGTAGCCTGCGAGTACTGCACAGATCTTTTTCTTTACGTCCGGATTTTCCGGCTGGTGGAAAAATAGTTCCTGAAGATTTCCGGTATACCATTCTTTTACATATGTGGTGAAAACATCCACGCCGTATAAAATATAATCAGTGTATTCTGTCTGCCAGTTGATTTTCTCCCCGTTTAACTGTCTTAAAGCCAGTTTGGCAGCAAGCATTCCGGACTCAGTGGCAAAAGCCATTCCTGATGAGAAAACAGGGTCCAGGAACTCAGACGCATTTCCCGTTAAAGCAAATCCATCCCCGAACAGACTTTTTACAGAACAGGAATAATCTTTCAGATGTCTTGGTTCAAAAAGGAATTCAATATCTCCAAAACGTTTTACATAATAATCTGAAAGAGAAATGGCTTTTCTCAAAGCTTCAGTTGTATCTCCGTTTTCAGACAGTTTATCAATATATTCGGTAGGGCCTACAATTCCTAAACTTGTATTTCCGTTGGAAAAAGGAATTACCCAAAGCCATACTTCCGTTTCAATAATATCAAAAGAAATTAAAGTTCCCTCCTCTCCCGGTTCTCTGTTGATATCATGGACGTGGGAGAAAATAGCAGAGTGAGGAGACAGTTTTGATGGTTTTTCTAAATCAAGCAGACGAGGCAGTACTCTTCCGTAACCGCTGGAATCAATCACAAACTTAGCATGGATCTCCTTCGTTTCTCCATCTTTAGTTCTTACTGTAGTTACAGAATCTGTTCCTTCAAATTTAATGTCAATAACTTCAGTCTCAAATTCAAGATCAATTCCTTTATTAATCACCTCCTGAGCAAGAGTATTATCAAAATCAGCTCTCGGAACCTGCCAGGTCCAGTCCCAGCCTTCCCCGAATTTATTGCTGAAATCAAAAATGCAGACCTCGTCTCCACGAAGGAAACGGGCTCCCAGCTTTTTTTCAAAGCCCATTTTGTCTAATGCAGGAAAAAGACCGGCCTCGTCAAAGTGGTCCATTACCCTTGGAATTAAGCTTTCACCCACCACCAATCTGGGGAATTTTGTCTTTTCGACAACTTTTACGTTGACGTTGTTCTTCTTTAAGTATGAAGAAGACACGCATCCGGAAGGTCCAGCCCCGATTACAAGAACGTCAACAAATTCTTTGCTCATCTTTGATTTTTTATTTTAATAATAACTTTTATCTTTGCCGCAAAATTAGTGACAAATAATTAATATTTTACAAAATTATCAACTATTACTTTTAATTGATGAAAATAAATAACTTTTTAGAACTGAAAGACTTTCAAAAAATTATCATTGGGAATGAAAAAATAGAACTGGATGAATCACTTTTATCAAGAGTGGATAAAAGTTTTCAGTTTTTAAAGGAATTTTCAAAAAATAAAGTAATATACGGTGTAAATACCGGTTTCGGCCCGATGGCCCAGTTCAAAATCAGTGATGAAGACACTCATCAGCTTCAGTATAACCTGATCAGAAGCCATTCTTCGGGAATCGGAAACCCTTTGCCTGCAGAAGAAGTAAAAGCATGTATGCTGGCAAGACTGAATACCTTATCATTAGGGAATTCAGGAGTGCACCAGTCTGTTATTTATCTTCTTAAGGAGCTGATCAACAGAGATATTACTCCACTGATCTTTGAACACGGAGGAGTAGGTGCAAGCGGTGACCTTGTGCAGCTGGCTCACCTGGCTTTGGTATTAATTGGAGAAGGAGAAGTCTTTTATAAAGGAGAAAGAAGATCTACCAAAGAAGTTTTTGAAACTGAAGGTTTAGAACCGATACAAGTAGAGATCCGTGAAGGTCTTGCCTTGATGAACGGAACTTCCGTAATGTCAGGGATTGGTATTGTAAATGCTTATAAAGCCAATCAGCTTACTGATATTTCCATCAGGCTTTCCTGTGCTATCAACGAGATTGTTCAGGCCTATGATGATCATTTGTCAGAAGCTTTAAACGGAACCAAAAAACATTACGGTCAGCAGGAAGTAGCGAAAAGAATGCGTGTACACCTGGCAGACAGTAAACTGATCAGAAAAAGAGAAGACCACCTTTATACCCATTTTGAAGAACAGGAAAAAGTATTCAAGGAGAAAGTACAGGAATATTATTCTTTAAGATGTGTTCCTCAGATTCTAGGCCCTGTTTTAGATACTCTGGAATACACGGAAAAAGTTCTTGAGAATGAGATCAACTCTGCGAATGATAACCCGATCATCAACGTTGAAGACCAGCATGTGTATCACGGAGGAAATTTCCATGGGGATTATATCTCTCTTGAAATGGACAAGCTTAAAATTGTGGTTACTAAACTTACCATGCTTGCAGAAAGACAGTTAAACTATCTTTTGAATGCTAAAATCAACGAAATTTTGCCTCCTTTTGTCAATTTAGGTAAATTAGGTTTCAATTTCGGGATGCAGGGAGTACAATTTACGGCAACTTCTACTACAGCAGAAAGCCAGATGTTGTCAAACTCTATGTATGTTCACAGCATTCCAAACAATAATGATAATCAGGATATCGTAAGCATGGGAACCAATGCAGCGGTAATCTGCAGAAAAGTAATTGAAAATGCCTTTGAAGTACTGGCAATCGAAGCCATCACTATTATTCAGGCTATTGAATATCTTGGTTTCCAGGATAAAATTTCATCATCTACAAAAGAGTTGTATGATGAAATCAGAAAAATTATTCCTGCATTCTCAGACGATATGGTGATGTATCCGTATCTGGAGGAAGTAAAGAAATATTTAAAAGACATGTAATTATTAGCTGTAATGAATTGTCTGTAATATATGCAGGGATAAAAGCTAACAAAAAAACTAAAAACGATATAAACACTAACGCATGAAATGTGCAATTGTAACAGGAGGCTCCAGAGGAATCGGGAGAGCAATCTGTATAAAACTGGCTGAAGAGAAAAACTATCACATCCTTATCAACTACGCTTCAAACGAAACCGCAGCCAACGAAACATTGGCTAAAGTGAAAGAATTGGGCGCTACCGGAGAAATTCTTAAATTTGATGTAGGAAATACCGAAGAAACACAAACTGTTTTAACGGAATGGCAGGAGAAAAATCCTGATGCCGTGGTAGAAGTGATTGTCAATAATGCCGGAATCACAAGAGACGGTCTTTTTATGTGGATGCAGAAAGAAGACTGGAACAGCGTGATTAATACAAGTCTGGACGGATTCTTCAATGTGACCAATTTCTTTATCCAGAAACTGCTTCGTAACAAATACGGAAGAATCATCAATATGGTTTCCGTTTCAGGAGTAAAAGGAACTGCAGGCCAGACGAATTATTCTGCTGCGAAAGGTGCATTGGTAGGCGCTACAAAGGCTCTTGCCCAGGAAGTTGCCAAAAGAAACATTACAGTAAATGCAGTCGCTCCGGGCTTTATCAGAACAGATATGACCCAGGAATTTAATGAAGATGAGCTGAAGGCGATGATTCCTGCCAACAGATTTGGTGAAGCTGAGGAAGTAGCTGATCTTGTTGCATTTTTAGCATCCAGAAAAGCTTCATACATCACAGGAGAAGTGATTAATATTAACGGAGGAATTTATTCATAAAATGGAAAATAGGGTTGTGATTACCGGAATGGGAATTTATTCCTGCATCGGGACGTCTTTAGAAGAGGTCAGGGAATCCCTATATCAAGGAAAATCCGGTATTGTTTTAGATCCGGATAGAAAAGAATTCGGTTTCAGGTCTGGTCTTACAGGAGTGGTTCCAAAACCTGATCTGAAAAACCTTTTGAACAGACGCCAGCGTATCAGTATGGGCGAAGAAAGCGAATATGCTTATCTTGCTACTATTGATGCATTGAAGCAGGCCAATCTGGATGAAACGTTTATGGACTCCCATGAAGTCGGGATTTTATACGGAAATGACAGTGTTTCCCAGGCGGTAGTAGAATCTATAGACATCGCAAGGGAAAAGAAAGATACTACATTGATGGGATCGGGTGCGATCTTCAAATCAATGAATTCAACAGTAACGATGAACCTTTCTACAATTTTCAAGCTGAAAGGAATCAATCTTACTATCAGTGCGGCATGTGCCAGCGGATCTCATTCTCTGGGGCTTGCTTACATGATGATCAAGAATGGTTTTCAGGATATGATTATCTGCGGCGGAGCTCAGGAAACCAACAAATATTCGATGGCCAGCTTTGATGGTTTAGGTGTTTTCTCAGCAAGAGAAGAAGAACCAGCGAAGGCCTCAAGACCTTTTGACGCCGGGAGAGACGGTTTGATCCCAAGCGGAGGTGCTGCCACATTGATCGTTGAAAGCTTAGAATCTGCCCAAAGAAGAGGAGTGCCCATCATCGCAGAAATTATAGGCTATGGTTTTTCTTCCAATGGAGGACATATTTCCACCCCTAATGTAGACGGACCGGCTTTAGCGATGGACAGAGCCTTGAAACAATCAGGCTTACAAGCTTCAGATATCGATTATATCAATGCTCATGCAACTTCTACTCCAATAGGAGATGCTAATGAAGCCAAAGCTATTTATGAGATCTTCGGAAGCGAAGTTCCGGTAAGTTCTACCAAATCAATGACCGGACATGAGTGCTGGATGGCAGGTGCAAGTGAAGTTATTTACTCTATTCTGATGATGCAGAATGATTTCGTAGCCCCTAATATCAATCTGGAAAATCCTGATAATGAGGCTCAAAAGATAAATTTAGTCGCAAAAACAAAAAATCAAAAAATTGATGTATTTTTGTCGAATTCTTTTGGGTTTGGGGGAACCAATTCTGCACTAATAGTTAAAAAATTTGATTAAAAACATGGAAAGGGAAAAGATTGTTGCCATCGTTAATGATTTTCTGGTAAATGAATTCGAGGTAGACGGAGATGAAATCAGTAACGATGCCAACCTTAAAAATACACTGGGCTTAGACAGTCTGGATTATATTGACATGGTAGTGGTGATCGAATCTAATTTCGGAGTGAAATTAGGCGAAGCCGACTTCAAGAAAATGGTGACATTTGATGATTTCTACACAACAATTGAAAATAAGATAGCTGAGAAAAACGCTTAGTTACTGAGTTAATCTTTATTCTATAAAAAAGTACCAATGTAATAATGTAACGGTGCCCTGGCTGCACTAAAGATATTGTTACATTGGTATACTCTTATTATATTGGTAAATTATAGCTATGAACAAATGGAAAGGTAAATCTAAAGGGACGGTACTGGGATACAGAATATTCGTCTGGTGTATTAGAAATATCGGAATCAGAAGTTCATATGGTGTGCTTTACTTTGTAGCCGCTTATTACACTCTGTTCCAGAAGAAGAGCAACCAATATATTCTCTATTATTTCCGGGAAAGATTAGGCTACGGATACCGGCAGGCCAAAGCTTCCATATTTAAAAGCTATTTCACCTTCGGAAAGGTCCTTATCGACAAAACCGCTATTTCCGCAGGACTCAGAGAAAAATATACCTACGAATTTGATGGTATTGAAAATCTCAGAAACCTTCTGGCTGCAAAAAAAGGAGGCGTGCTGATCAGTGCTCATATCGGGAATTTTGAAATTGCAGAACATTTCTTTGCAGATATTGATTTCGACTGTCAGATCAATCTGGTGACTACAGACCAGGAAGTAACCGTAATCAAGGAGTATCTGGAAACAGTTGCGGTGAAAAAGAGCAACATCAAATTTATTTACGTAAAAGACGACATGTCTCATATCTTTGAGATCAATCAGGCACTATCCAATAATGAGCTGATCTGCTTTACCGGAGACCGTTATTTTGAAGGATCCAAATACCTTGAGGCTGATCTGTTGGGTAAAAGTGCAAAATTTCCTGCCGGTCCGTTTCTTATTGCTTCAAGATTGGGGGTTCCGGTAGTGTATGTGTACGTAATGAAAGAAAACAACCTTCATTACCATCTATACGCAAGAGTAGCACAGAATATCAAAAATCGGGATTCACAGGGGCTTTTACAGTCTTACGTTCACAATCTTGAAACCATGGTGAAAAAATATCCGCTTCAATGGTTTAATTATTTTGATTTTTGGGATGATGTTGATTAATTTTTCTATTTTTACCTCCTAAAAACTAATAAAAAACTCAAAACCATTAAGATTTGCAGAGAATTTAAGATCACTCAATAGTATTACCCAAATAGTATTTCTTTGCATACCAGACCAAAGTAATAACTGAATTTCTTAATTTCTCAGGCTCTTAATTTAAAAGCACATTCACTTTTGAAAAAAGAATATGACATACTTGTAATCGGCAGCGGATTGGGAGGTCTTGTTTCGGCTCTTGTTTTGGCGAAAGAAGGCCTGAAGGTTTGTGTGCTGGAGAAAAACAACCAGTATGGGGGTAATCTGCAGACTTTTTCAAGAGATAAGCTTATTTTTGATACTGGGGTTCATTATCTCGGCGGCTTGTCGGAAGGGCAGAATTTAAACCGTTTTTTTTCCTATCTGGAAATTATGGATGGGCTTGAGCTTCAGAAAATGGATGAAGATGGCTATGACAGAATCAGTTTTGGAGATGAATCAGTTCAGTATCCTCATGCCCAGGGTTATCAGAATTTCGTTGAACAGCTTTCCAGATATTTTCCGGAAGAAAAAGAAAATCTTGAAAATTACTGTGAAGAGATTCAATATGTATGCAGTCAGTTTCCAAGATATCATGTGATTGGGAAAGATAATTACAATGAGGAAATCCTGCACCTTAATACCAAAAGATTTATAGAATCCGTTACCCAGAACAAAAAATTGCAGTCGGTTTTGCTGGGCTCCAACTTTTTATATGCCGGAGATTCCGAAAATGTCCCTTTCTATGTACATGCTCTTACGGTAAACTCCTATATTCAGAGTGCTTATAAATGTATAAAAGGAGGCAGCCAGATCTCTAAACTGCTGATCAGAAAGCTGAGAGAATACGGCGCTGAAGTTCATAAACATTCCGAAGTTTCCGGATTTGTTTTTGATGAAAATAATGTTTTAAAATCGGTACAGACAAAAGCGGGAAAGGAATATAGTGCCAGGCAGTTTATTTCAAATATTGAGATTCGGGCAACCATTAAGCTGATTGGAGAAGAAAGACTAAAGAAATCTTTTATGAACAGGGTTTTAAGCTGGCAGCCGGTTTCATCATGCTTTAGCGTGTATATTGTTCTAAAATCCCAAAGTCTTCCCAATTTCAATTATAATATCTATCATTACTCATCAGAAGAGCAGGTCTGGAATGCATTCCGCTACAGAAAAGAAACATGGCCGGAAACCTATATGCTTTCATCCACGGCTTCAAAGCATCATCCGGAATTCGCAGAAAGTCTTACCGCAATTTCCTATATGGATTTTGAGGAAGTGAAAGAATGGGAAAATACATTCAATACCGTGGCTGATGAACATGAAAGAGGTGAAGCCTATGAAAAATTTAAATTAGAAAAGACGGAGAAAATGATTGAAGCCCTGGAAAAGAAAATTCCGGGATTGAGACATGCAATTAAAAGAATATACACATCCTCTCCATTGTCTTATAGAGACTATATCGGAAACTTTGAAGGAAATATGTACGGCTATATGAAAAGCTCGGAAAACCCTCTTAAAACAATGGTTTCTCCCCGTACCAAAATCGATAATCTGTTTCTGACAGGCCAGTCTGTGAATATGCACGGAATTTTGGGCGTAACCATCGGTGCTTTTAACACTTGTGCTGAAATATTGGGAAAAGATGTTATTGATGGAAGACTAATACAAATGATTAATAATGAGAAGAAATAACGGGAAGTTGCCCATTTTGAATGAAGCAAGCCATATAAGCAATGATTCTTTCTGTGGCCGGAATAAGATCAAAGCACTGTTCTGTTTATTACTTATCATTAATCTGGTTTCGTGCGGAATTTCAAAATCTGTTCATCATATTCCTGAAGTTGGCCAATATCCATTGGAAATTCCAAAGATTACCCATATCAACGATTCAACGTTCAGCTATAACAAAAACTATCTTACAAAAAATAAACAACAGCTCTGGGAACTTTATATTAAAGGAAACCCTTTGCAGCTTGGGTATAACAACGGAGCATTGACACAGAACCTCATGCAGAAGCAGGAAGGAATTTTCTTCTCAAAGGTAGAAGGATTTGTGCCGTCGAAATTCAGGCAGAAGCTTTTGAGAGGCTTTCTGAAATGGTACAACAGAAAAATGTATCTGAACGTAAGAGAAGATTATCAGGCAGAGCTGTACGGACTCTCACAGTACTCGTCTGACCGTTACGATTTTATAGCTCCAAAATATCTGAGAAACCTTTACCTCCACGGAGCCCACGATATTGGCCATGCCATGCAGGACCTGGCCATGGTAGGATGCAGCTCTCTTGCCGTATGGAATGAGAATACGGAAGACGGAGACCTTCTCATAGGAAGAAACTTCGATTTTTATGTTGGTGATGATTTTGCTCAGAATAAACTGATAGAATTTGTAGATCCCGAAGAAGGTATCCCTTACATGTCAGTGAGCTGGCCTGGAATGATAGGAGTAGTTTCCGGAATGAATAAAGAAGGAATTACAGTGACAATCAATGCCGGAAAATCAAAAATCCCTCTCACTGCAAAGACACCAATCTCACTTGTTACAAGAGAAATTCTGCAATATGCCCGAAATATTGACGAAGCAATTGCTATTGCCAGGAAGAGAAAAGTTTTCGTGTCAGAATCTATTCTGGTAGGCAGTGCTTCAGATAAAAATGCTGTGATCATCGAGGTTTCACCTAAAAACTTCGGAGTCTACAGAGTTCAGAACAGCAGCAGGGTACTTTGTACCAACCATTTCCAGTCTGATGCCTATAAAGATGATAAAAGAAATCTGAAACATATTGAAGAAAGCCATTCGGAATACCGTTATGAGAAACTTCAGGAGCTTTTGCAGGAAGAAAAAAAGCTGAATCCTGAAAAAATGGCAGCTATTTTGAGGAACAGATCCGGATTGAAAGATGAAAAAATAGGATATGGAAATGAAAAAGCGCTTAATCAGCTGCTGGCACATCATGCCGTTATATTTTCACCACAGAAAAAATTAGTTTGGGTTTCTTCCAGTCCTTACCAGCTGGGAGAATTTGTTTGTTATGATTTGAACGAAATTTTTTCCGGTAAAAACGTGGGACATAGTCTTCAGGCAAAAACAGAATTTAATATTGCAAGAGATCCATTTGCGGATTCTAAAGATTTCCAAAATTATGAAATGTCTAAAATGCTGGGCAAAGAAATCAATGACGCTGCTGAAAATAAAAATATATTGTTGACAGATGATCTCATTCCCTATTATCAGTCTCTGAACCCCGATTTTTGGCTGGTCTATTATCAGTCTGGGAATTATTATTTTAACAAAAAAGAATACCTGAAAGCAAAAGCTGAATTTGAAAAAGCCCTGACGAAAGAAATTACCACAGTTCCGGATAAAAAGAAGACAGAAAAATACCTGAAGAAAACCTTAAACAAACTGAAATGATTCCAAAATCTGTTAAACTGCTGTTCATCATTCCTTTTATAGTTATTATAGGATATTCTGTGTATCTGTGTGCGGTATACAGCTCGATTCCTGATACCATCCCCATTCGCAGTTTCGGAAATAGTAAAGAAAGCTATGGGAGTAAAATATTCCTATTTTTACCCATACTGCTCAATCTGATTATTCTTGTTTTTATCTGGCGCATCATCAGCAGACCGGATAAAATCAATTTTACTTTTGAGATCAGTGAAGAAGACAAAGGGAGAACCTATTATACAACACAGTTGGTGATGGTGATTCTTGCTATATTTGTTACGATCCTTATGGGACCATTATCTTTTGCAGATGTTGTTTATAAATAACTTACCGTGAAAAACCTATAATCATTTTTTTATTATCTGCTCATTATTGTCATTTTCTCAGGACAAAAGGAAACAGATAATATGTTGTTATTTTTAAAATCCATGGTATAATTTATTGTAGAATAGGAATTTGTGGGAAGATAAAATTTTTCGATAATTTGCTTTAAACTGAAGTGTTTTTTGCTTTATTTATTTTTTTTTAGATTTTTTTTATGAAAAAATGTAACAATATTAACTGTTTCTCTACTAACTGACAGTTATTAAATTTTGTTAAAAAGTAAATTCATGAAAAAAATTCAACTCAGTGTTAAGCTGTTGATGTTTTGTTCACTTTTCAGCGTTGGAGTAATCTCTGCGCAGAAGTATGAACAAACAATCAAAGACTATGTAAATTCCAGCCAGGGATTTCAAAGAGTAAATCCGGAATTGAAGTCATTTAAAATCATTAATGTAGATGCTTCAAAAAGTTTGAAAGGAGATGTTGTAGGAATACAGCAAACCATTAACGGGATTCCTGTTTTTGGTAGTTCTGCCAACGTTCTGATCAGGGAGGGTAAAGTATTAAGCTTTGCAGATACTTTTATTAAAGCTTATCCTACAACAGTAAAAGGAAAAGAAAATGCCAGAAAAGATGCGTTTGTTGCAGAGGCTGTTCAGAAATTTAACGGATCTCTTACCGTAAAAAATACTGAAGGAAAAGAAGAACCCATAACCATAAGCCCTGTTTATTTTGCAAAAGGAGGAGAGCTGATACTGGGATATCAGTTTAACACAAAAGAAAAAGAAACAAGCAATGTATGGAGTATCATTGTAAGTGCGGAAAATGGTTCTATCCTGTATCAGGAAAATACAACACTATCCTGCAATTTCCATTCTGATGCATATGATCACCACCATTCTTTGGGCGAATCTTTATCAGAAACAACTGCGCTGCCATCTGCATTACCAACTAATATTGGCGCTTCAGAACTACAAAAGAATACAAATTTTCTTTTAGCTCCGGACAACGCTTCTTATAATGTCTTTGCATTTCCTGTAGAGGCTCCCACTTTTGGAAGCAGAACACTCCTTACCAATCCATGGGATTTAACAGCTTCTCCTGAAGGCTGGCATTCTGACGGAACCAATCATTATACGATAACACGAGGTAATAATGCTTTTGCCTACACTGATGAGAATAAGACGGATTTGCCTCAGTTTTCTCCTGATGGTGGGGCCAGCAGAACATTTGATTTTCCTTTAGACGTAACAGCACAGCATACCACTTATACTTCTGCTGCAGTAACCAATTTATTCTATACAACGAATAAAATGCATGATGTATTCTATAAATTCGGATTTACAGAGTCTGCAAGGAACTATCAGACCAATAATTTTGGAAATGGAGGAGTAGGTAACGATCCCGTTCTTGCAGAAGCCAGAGACGGAAGCGGGCTTAGTAATGCTAATTTCAACCCGGGGGCCGATGGAGCCAGCGGAAGAATGCAGATGTTCCTTTTTTCACCTACCGGTAATGTACGATATTTATACTATAATGCGCCATCCAGTTACGCTGCGAGAACACCCGTAGCGACTACTGCCAGTTTCGGACCCCAGCTTATAGGCGGGCCTGCCGTTACAGGTGATCTGGCTCTTTCAACACCTGCGAATGCCTGTACAACGGTTACAGCAGGAAGTCTTACTGGAAAAATTGCCGTAGTAAGTGCTGCAGGATGTGATTTCACTGTCAAAACAAAAAATCTGCAGAATGCCGGAGCCATAGGAGTTATACAATATCACCCAAATCAGAATACCCCTGTCGGGATGGGAGGTACAGACAATACGATTACCATTCCTACAATTATGGTAGGCCTATCAGAAGGTCAGTTTTTAGTAAATGATCTGAATAACGGTATTGTTGGAAATGCTACACTAAGAACTGATGCTGTTTTTAAAGACGCCAGTTTAGATAACGGAATCATAAGCCATGAATATGGGCATGGAATTTCCAACCGCCTTACCGGAACAGGAAGTAACTGTCTGTCTTTCATTTCATCCAATGAACAAATGGGTGAAGGATGGTCTGATTTCTTTGCATTGATGATCACCACCAAACCTGGAGACAATGCTTCTGTTGCCAGAGGAATAGGTACTTTTGCGTCAGGGCAGCCAACGACAGGAGGAGGAATCAGACCGGCACAATACTCCCCGGATTTTTCGATCAATAACTATACTTATGGAAGAACCAATGGAATGAAGGTAAGTACCAATTCTGTACTGGGTCCTATTACCGTGCCGGATTCTCACAGTATAGGCTTTATCTGGGCTTCAATGCTTTGGGATCTTAACTGGAAATATGTAGAAAAATACGGTTACAACAGTAATGTGTTAGCAGATCCTAACAGTGGTAGTGCAAGAGTATTACAATTGGTAATGGATGCGCTTAAATTACAGCCATGTAACCCAAGCTTCATAGACGGAAGAAATGCGATCCTTGCTGCTGAGCTGGCCTCTACGAATGGAGAAAATAAATGTATGATCTGGAAAACCTTTGCGAAAAGAGGTCTAGGGGTGAATGCTTCAGCAGGACAGCTTAATGGTTTGGCATTCGGGGCCAACCAGCCGTTCCCGGAAATGAATGACCAGGTTGAAGACTTTACTGTTCCTGAAGAATGTGCGACTTTAGGCGTAAATGAAGTTAAAAATTCTAAAGGAATCGCCATCTATCCGAATCCTGTAAGAAATGAGTTTACCATACAGACTCCTTCAGATGTAAACCTTTCCGGAATTACAACCGTTTCTATCTATGACTTTACAGGGAAGCTTATCTCTAAAGAAAGCATCAACCTTAATAAGCAGAATAGGATCAGTGCTGAAAAGCTGATCAATGGAGCTTATGTTGTAAAAGTTAGCAATAATTCGATCGATTATACACAGAAAATTATTGTTTCTAAATAAAAAGTAAAGATCATCATTATAAAAATCCCGGGAAGTGTATTATTTCCCGGGATTTTCTTTATTTAAATCTTTGATTTAGTCGTTTTCCGGATTTAGCTTATTGAGAAATAAAAATGTAATCACTCCTGAAACAGCAGATAATGTAGTGCTTAAAATAAAGCTTCCGATGATATATTGAAGGAGGTTGTTCTTGATCAGTTCAAAGTTGAGATCCTGGCTCAGAATATTGCTGTCACCCTGTACGAATGGAGCCCCCAAAAATAAAGAGGCGGCAATGATAAAAGGGATGAAAGGGGGTAAGCTTACGTTCGATGCAACGAAAGACAGAACTTTATTCAGTTTGAAAAGGACAGACAGGCTGATGACAAGCAGGGTTTGAAATCCCCAGAAAGGTGACAGCCCGATGAAGACGCCCAGTGCTATGGAAAATGCTTTTGTACGGTTGCTCCCGTCACTTTCCAGTACATCCTCTTTTATGAATCTTTTAAAGCTTTTTTTTTTGAAATTATTCACAAAATTTCTGGGAATAATATACAATAAGGTGATCGTTACCAGGATCGTGTTCAGAATACTGATCCTCGTGAAATCTTTGAAAGGTCTGAAATGTGAAACCCGTTCTGCCGGATCATAAAGTACCTTTACCGGGACGTTCTTTACCGGAACATGTCTCCAGGCGGTTCTTACAATGATCTCAATCTCAAACTCAAATTTGGGAGTAAAGTATTTCTTGGGAATTTTATGAAGGGGATAAAGCCTGTAGCCGGATTGAGTATCTTCCAGTTTGATCCCGGTTTCGAACCAGAACCAGAAATTGGAAAACCTGTTCCCGAAACTGCTCTTCTTGGGAATACCATCCTGAGACATATTTCTGTTTCCGATCAGAAGTACATCCTCTTTTTCCTGGAGAAGTGCCTCTACAAACACCGGAATATCGTCCGGATAATGCTGCCCGTCGGAATCAATGGTGATGGCATAGTCATACCCCATTTCCTTTGCCTTTCTGAAGCCCGTTTTCAGCCCGTTTCCTTTTCCGTGGTTCTCAGCCAGTGTAATTACCGTAATCAGTGGATATTGGGCAAGAATTTGTGGTGTGGAATCGGTGGAACCGTCGTTGACCACAATAATACTTCCGGTATAGTCTAGAACACCGTCAATAACCCTCTTCAGGGTTTTCTCATTATTGTAGGTAGGTATGAGAATGCAGACCTTCTTTTCAGAAATTGCATCCTGTACTTCAGGAAGGGACATGGTTTTATTTTAAAGTAGCTCTTTCAGCTTCTGTAATGGTTTTGGATTGCATAGCAAACCTTTTGATATAGTTTTTTAACGCTGTATTCTGCTTGCTGTAATTATTCAGCAAAAATACTTTATCATCTTTCAGACTGCCACGGTAGCCTACGATTTTCGGAATGTTTTCCTGAACGCTTAATCTGATCAGGCGAAGTTCCGCATTATTCGGATTGCTTTTGATGATGCTTTCCAGAGTTGTAGCTCCTGATTTTACCAATGCTTTCCTGTTGTTCTTAGAAACTTTGGCTTCCATAATCTTTGCTGCTGCTTTGTAACCTGAGGTAACTGCATCAGATCCGGATTGCTTTTCTGCTGTTTCAATGAAGCTTTGTGTGCTGGCATTAGAGTCATTAGCTTTGGCATAGCTGTTTCTCAGTGTTTCTAGATCAGACTGAAAGAAAAAAATAAAAGCCGCTACGAAGGATAAAATAAGTTTCATGATGATATTTTTTTATAGCTTACTGACAATTTCAATGCAATAGTCTCGCCAAAAGAAGTGGTATTTTTTACTTTAACATCTTCTCCGTCTTCATTAATATCAAGCTGAAGTACCAGATCAGGTGTCTCGAAAGGATTGATGATCGCCATGAACTTTACATTGGAGGCTGTTTTTAAAAATAATTTTGAGCCTGTAAACTCTTCAGTAAGTTCTTTGATGATCTGCATCATACAAACCCCTGGTGTTACCGGATTTCCGGGAAAGTGACCTTTGAAGATATCATGGTCTTTGTTGAGATGGATATGAGCAGTAAACTTTCCGGCTTCTGCCTTTTCATATGTTGTAAGTGTATAAAAATCTGTAAGAATAGTCTGCATGATCTTATTTTTTAAGATTGAAAGTCAATAGAGAAGATGGCAAAAGGTAAGAAATATATTTTTTCATGTGGAAAATTATTCCGTTTCGGTTATTTGAAATAGTTTTATATTGATCTTAAAGTCCTTGTGCTGCAGGTTTAAGCTGTCTGCGAAGATAGGCTTTTTTGCATCAAAAGTAAAATCGATCTTCTCTTTGCTGTTTTTTGTGTAAATAATCTGTTTCAGCAGGTTGCTGTCTTTGTTGAAGAACAAATAATACCCCTTGTTGTCAATTTTGGAAAGATATATTTTTGAATTTTCATTCTCAAAACTTTCAGTGACCGGATACTGCCTCTTTAAAAGTTGCTGAAAATCATTTTTCAGAAAATTGATGACAATTTTTTTGTCCAGATCAGGAAGAACATAGTTGAGCTTAAAATCATTCTCTGAAATTTCAAAATCAATCAGCTTATTTCCGAAATCGGAGGTTAAAGCAACACGGTGAGTGGTTTCACTGATTTTTTTGATGATCAGAATTCCGCTTACATGATTTTTATAAATATCCATCTGGCATTTATAGACATAGTCTTCAGAAGAAGAAAAATAGAGGTTTTCAACTGCTTTTTCCGTTGTTGAAACAGCTTTTGCCCCCGTAAGCTGATAACTTTTGCATGAAATAGCCAGGACCAGGATCAGGCTACAAAGTAAATTCTGACGCAGGAATTGACGCATTGATTTTAGTGTTTTTGAAAACAATATTAGTAGTGTCTCCTGAAGCTTCAGTCATATTTACCTGAGAAACCGTTGATTGGTTTTTCGGGAAATACAGCTCAATCTGTTTGATATATTTCAACAGCTGCGAAGTCTTCGGGATGAACCTAGCTATGTTATAATTTCCGTTTTTGAAATAGGTTACAGTAAATTCAGAGTCATTGAACATTGTTCCGTTTGAACTTCCTACAATGAGTTTATTGATCTTTTCAAAAGTCTTGCTTTTGGCATCTACAGAAGATTTTTTCCCCTGATCATTGATGTAGATTTTGTTGCTTTTGAAGACAATGCTGTACTGATAAGGTTTGGTGTATTTCCAGCTCAGAAGATTGGGAGTCTGTAATGACATTTTTCCGTAGGTAACAATGCTTTTGTCCAGAAAGTCCATTTTTTTGGTCTGGGTAAAATCACTCTGTAATGTTTTGATCCCTTTGGTATCTGATGAAACCTTAGTGACGAATGTTTTAGCTTCTGCTCCTGACATTGCAGTCTGGGCAAAAAAGAACCCGGAAACCAGTAAAAATGCTCCGAAAGCAATATTTTTAATCATTTTTTCTTTGAATTTGTAATTGAATCAACCGTAAAAGTCGAATACTTTTTATCCTCCAAAAATACTAATAAATCTACCAGCACACGATATGTTTTTTCGGAGGTGTCGTGAAGAAGAATAATGCTTCCTTTTTTCAGTGTTCTGGTAATTCTTTTGTAGATTTTATTTTCATCATCAGTGATGGTATCCAAAGAGCGGACGTTCCATCCGATGCTTATCTTGTCTGTTCTCTTAATCGCTTTTGCAATATTCGGATTGGTCACCCCGAAAGGAGGTCTGTATAGATCTGTTTTGATATTTCCAACGTTTTTCATGATCTTATCACAGCTTTCAATCTCTTTTATCATTTTAGAGGTGGATAAAAAACCTGTTGAATTGGAATGGGATAACGTATGATTTCCAATGGTATGGCCTTCTGCAATAATTCTTTGAAATGTCTCAGGATATTTTTCAATCTGTTTCCCGATACAGAAAAAGGTTGCTTTTATCCGATGTTCTTTAAGCAGGTCTAAAAACTTTGGAGTAAATTCTGTGGGACCATCATCAAACGTTAAGGCCACTTCTTTGATTCCGGTTCGTTTATGGGTAATGCTGTTAACAAAATATCCCAGTTCAATAGCAAATGATCCCCAGACAACTACTGCAGAAAAAGCAAAAAAACAAAACAGATATACCCAAATACTTCCATGAAACGAATAGATAAATACGTTACAGAAAAGATAGAACAGGATGAAGGGATAATGTTTCATTGCTGATTACTTTTTTATTTTGAGGCGGTCAGTATGAGTTTCATGGTCGTAATATGTATTGTATACCATTGCCGCTCGCAGGAGTCTAGATCAATACAATTAATTTAACTTATTTTGTTTCGATTCCTCGTTTCACTTCAGAACTTTGTTCGCATCCCTTTTGTCTGGGCTCTGAATGACAAAAAGACCGTATAGTTAAGCTTTTTCCAATACTACCAAACTGTGATCATCACCTCCCAGATGATTGTAAAGAAGGATATTCTTCACGTTTTCTTTTTTCACGGAATTGATCATCATCACTTCAGGAACCTGCTGTTCTTTAAGGATATTACAGGCGATAAACGTTGAAAAACCACTGGCTGTATTAAATTCTCCACTCAGATGCTTATAGTACAATAAAGATGAATGTGAAAACAGATCCATTGCTTTCTTATAATATACATCGGAATCTCCATCTCCGCTGAAGCCAAGAATTACAGCATCAATATCCTGTGCAGACAGGTTATTTTGCTTTAAAAAATCCTGAATAAAATCCTGGGTATCATTCAGATTCAACTGATTCGTGATCCTAATGTCTGTAAGCTTTGCGTAAGAATTTTCTGTTTTCTCTTTTCCAACAACAAAGAAACTTGCTCCTTCACCCCAAATAACTCCTTTTGTATCAGAATTCAGGTAATTTACAGGAAGATTTTCTTCCTTTTTGATGGTGTTGTTGAGTTGATAAAGCTCCATGGTTCTGTCTGTCTGCTCATCGGTAGACCCTACAAGGATATTTTCAGCTTCCCCGTCATAGATCTGAAGTTTGGCATCCAGAAATGAAAACTCAAGCGATGAAGAGGTATTCACATAGGTGAAATTATAAGCATGACATTGCAGTCCCAGCGCAATCTGCCCTGCCACAGTATTGTGGGTAGACTGAATAAAGAATGTAGGCGTCAGAAATTCCTCATGATTATCGATCACATTTTTCAGAAACTTTTCAGAATCCTGAGAGCAGCCCATTCCTGTTCCTACAATGATAGCGTCCGGTTTTTCAATTCCGGCGTCCTTCAATGCATAGTGGGATGCTACGGAGCTCATCTTTACAGTTTTAGACATCCTTCGGATCATTGCCGGCGGAATGAATTCTTTATAATTAGGCTCAATGGCTTTAATGATCTGCACCGAATTCTCAGGACTGAGATTCTGAAGGATATTTTCGTTTAAAGTGTCCTGTACAGAAATACAGGATGCACTGTTGATGTATACTGCACTCATGATTTTGAGAAAATTAAGGTTGAACAGTTTCCTCCGAATCCAAATGAATTGGAAAGAACATGATTGATATCCTTTTTCTTCAATTCAGTAACAGGGGTGAGATCAAACTCTGCCATTTTCGTTTTGAAATTCAGATTCGGGAAGATCAATCCATGCTGCATGGCTAAAATTGAAAATACAGCTTCAATTCCGGCCGCTGCTGCTAATGTGTGCCCTGTAAATGCTTTTGTAGAGCTGAATTCAGGAACATTGTTTTCTCCGAAAATCCTGATCATGGCAATTCCTTCCGATAAATCATTATTAGGAGTAGCCGTACCATGAACGTTGATATAGTCTATATCTTCTTTTGCCAGCCCGGAGATCTTCAAAGCTTGCTGCATGGCTAGAAAAGCGCCTTGTCCGTTTTCTGAGGATGCTGTCTGATGATGGGCGTCATTGGCATTTCCATAGCCTGCAAGATAAGCCAGAACAGGTTTGTTTTCCTTCTTTACCACTTCTTCAGACTCAAGAACTAGAAAAGCAGCAGCTTCTCCCAGGTTCAATCCTTTTCTGTCGTTATCAAAAGGGGTATTATAAGAGTCTGTAAGGATCATCAGGGTATTGAATCCGTTCAGGGTAAACTTTGAAAGAGAATCTGTTCCCCCAACGATCACACGGTCAAGAACCCCGTTTTTGATGAGTTTGGCTCCCATCATAATTGCATTGGCCGCAGATGAGCAGGCAGTGCTGATGGTAGAAACCATTCCTATCAATCCCAGGTGGGCGGCAATTTCCAAAGAGGAATTACCGGCATCGTGAGCGTCAATATATTTTTGCTTTTCAGGAAAGTTTTCGTAGGAATAGAAATATTTTTCAGTAATATCCATTCCTCCCACGCTGGTAGAAGAGATGAGACCGGTTCTGTATCCGTTGATATCTGAAATTCCGGCACTTTCTACAGCTTCTTTTGCGGCAACCATTCCCAATAAAGAAGTTCTTGTCACATTATTGTCTTCATCAAGCTGAAGTTTTTGTACAAGCTCTTCATTGGTTAATTTTATTTCACCCGTTTTAATGGCTCCTGCATGGCGGGTTTCAAACATCTGAATATCTGAAATTCCGTGCCTTCCGGATTGTAATGAAATAAAATTTTCCTCCACATTGTTTCCGATGGAGGAAATGATGCCCATTCCTGTTATGGCAATTTTTTGACTCATTAATTAGTTTTTCTTGACTTATTTAAACGCAAGATCCGTAAACCTTGCGCTTAAATAATAATTATTTTGTTCTGTTGTCTTCGATGAATTTAGCCATAGTGTCGATAGACTGGAAAATTTCCTTTCCTTTTTTAGGATCGGCTAATTTTATTCCGTAGTCTTTGTCAAGAAGAACGATAAGCTCCAATGCATCGATAGAATCCAGTCCTAATCCGCCACCAAATAACGGATCAGTATCTTTGATCTCTTCTACAGAAACGTCTTCAAGATTAAGTACTTCAATAATTTTGTGTTTCAATTCTGTTTTTAAGTTTTCCATAAAAAGTTTTAATTTAACAATGTATCAATCTGACAGTTTACCAATGCATTAATGACTTCTCACCGTTACATTTTCAGATTATCAGATTGTTATATTTTTATAAGGTTAGCAAATATACAAAAGCTTTATAATTTTCCTGATATAATTCAACCCAGCCGCACAATACTTTATCTGCTTTTCCGGATTGAAGAAGCTGTTCTGAATAATCGTTTAAAAATTTTTCATCAAATTCGTCCAGAACGAAAAAAGCATTTTCTGTCTGCATTTTGTGTCTGATGCTGATTTCACCTACACAGATATTGGGTAAGGTATAGACAAAGACGGCCGGACTCGGAAAATAGTTTTTCTGATCATTGATGCTTTCCTGGTATTTGAAATCAGTATCCAGGCTTGATGATCTGTTGGCAAAAACCAGTGCTGTTCTGCTGTGGTCTTCATCCTTCAAAAGAGTGTCTGCAGCAAGAAAGGCCAGTTTACTCAAAGCATCCATCTTGTGGAATTTTGGGTAGCTGATCTCTAAACTTTTATAGGCTTCTTTCGCAAACTCCTGAAAGGTTTCACTTTGACTTTCAAAAACAAGATCACCGTTGACGGTTATTTTTGAATGTTCTATGGTGCAGCTGTTTGTTTTCTTCATTAATGGTACTTCCATTATTTCTTCAACAGGTTTTCTATTAACTTATTCTGAGCTTCAATAAGTTTTGACATCTGCTCCTGGTTTTTCAGGATACTTTCAATAATTTCAGGAGATTGCATATTGATTGTGGAGTCCTTAGGATATACAATATTTGATGTCTCAAATGTGTTATTAGAAATTATTACAGTTGAATCATTATTAAATAAATCCTGTATTTCAATTTCAAAAACTTCGGCAATTTTTCCCAGTTTATCTATATTGGGTCTAGTCTGATCTGTTTCCCATTTGTTATATGCGGGTTGTGAAATATCTAATCGGTAAGCAGCATCGGCTTGCGACCAGTTTTTATTTTGTCTTAGCTGCTTCAGTTTGGTTCCTAAGCTCATGGAGGTATTTTTTACAAATATAAAATAATTTGAAATGATAACTATTGGTTATTGAGTTTATAACTTTTAGTTGTTGTACGGAACTAAAATTTTGAATATTATTGCATTAGTTATCACGAAATAGTGATAATATTGTATTCACAACCAAAAAACAAAAAACCAATGAGAAAAAAAATGATTCTCAGACTGTCCGTTCTGGCAGTCTTTCTCACTCTGTTGTGGTCATGCCGGAGTGAAGATTTTACAAAAACCGAGACGAATCCTCAGAGAAACAATTCTGATTTCTTTAAACATCAATCTTCTTTGTATGCTAAAAATGGTACTGATTATATTTGGATTCTTGAAGAATATAACAAAGAAACAGATTTTCTTTCTCAAATGCCGGATCAGAAAGGAATGCCTGTTTGGGATAAGATGTATGCTGTAGAAACTGAAAATGCAACGGGTCTTATGATCCCGCTTTCGTATGATAATGAAACCATGAGTTCTGTGCTTTTTGCTACTTTAGACGGAAAAAATACAGTGACGGGAGTAAGAAATTATGATAATACTATTCTTCAGGATATTGTCTATGATCAAAAGATCAGTGTGGAAAACCGTGAAAAACTTTTCTTTACTTTTATGTTTATGGATAATCGTACTTTTGGAAACGAAGAGTTTATAGGTGTACCCAAAGATCTGTTTACGGAAGAAAAGTATGATGATCAGTACGGTAGGATAAAAGTCAGTGATTTTACACCTATATCAGAAGTGACTGTTCACCAGGAAGGAAAACTGTTTATAGGACTGACTTGTTTTACCACCTATCATTGTACCCATCATGGAGGCGGAGCGTGTGATGGATGTTCTGAATGCCAGACAACAACATGTACTCCCGTTATTCTTGGTACGGCAGATGATCCTTTTCCACCAAACGGTGGTGGCGGAGGCGGATCCGGTGGTGGAGGTACTCCACCTATTGGTCCCAATGTTCCTGATAATCCCTGCGGTGGTACTATGAGCGCTGCTTTCTATAGACCAGGTCCAGGTTGTGGAGGAGGCGTAATTCCAAGCAATAATGATCCTTGTCAGAAAACAAAAAAACTGATAAATAATGCTAAAACCAAGCCTATAATAGATGCATTAAAAGCAAAATCTGCTCTAGGTGGTGAGGACGGTTACAAAATCAAAGCAGACGGAACTCCTACAGGTGCGATACATGGGGCATCACATAGTGTAGATTTTGGGGATAAGACTGGGTATGCCGGAGGGTATCATAATCACACCCCAACAGGAATACCTGTTTTTTCACCGAATGATATGGATCAGCTTTTACAATTTGCGTTAGCACAGGGAAATTATGGAAACCCCAAAAATGCTTTTATTGGAATGGTAGCTCCTAATGGTATGCATTATATTATTTGGTTTAATGGAAATTATAATGATGCATTAGTAACTTTTTCACAGGATCAGCTTGATGATTACACTGATAGATACCAGACCAGATATGGAATGTACAAACCCTCTTCTGGAGATATGGACAATGAAGCGATCGAAAAATTTTTTTTCAAAGCCCTTAAAGATATGGGATTAGATAAAAAAGTCAATTTACAAAGAATAGAAAATGATGGAATTGTAAAAACAATAATTAAAAATACTGATGGAAGTATAACTGCTTCACCTTGTCCCTAATTTTTTAAAATAAAAAAATATGAGAAATATAACATGCTTAATTCTATTAATTATCACAATTTCGTGTAAAGCACAACAAATTTATCCACTTAACACTGATTTTGAAGAAATACCACAAGGCTCTTATATTAAAGATTTAAATAATGAATTAAACCCTTATGTAGGAGTATATAAAGCTGATTTTCAAGGAAATGAAATTCAATTGTTTATAATTAAAGAAACAATGAAATATATTAAATCATTGAATGTTTATCAAGATGTGTTATCCGTAAGATATATTGTTAAAAATTCTTTAGGTAACATTCTTCAGGATACGCAAAGTATGACTTTTCAGCCTAATCAGCTTCTACATTCAATTTATAGTCGCGGCACTTATCCAAGTAAAAACGTTGTATGGTTTAATTATGGCGGAACAAACTGTAAAGTAGGCTGGGGAAGTATTGAATTAAAAAAAATTAGTCCTACGCAAATCTCATGGGAATATCGTCCCAATGATATAATTCTTGACAGTAGTAAATGTCCTCAAGGAACGGACATAAAAATTTATTTACCAGAAACAAAGGATCTAATATTTACAAAACAATAGTGAAATATAAGGATAAGAGACTGTCTTCTAAAGGCAGTCTCTATTGTTATATAATATTTATTTTTTCCAATACAATTGCCGCATTACATCCCCCAAAACCTGAAGCCGTTTTCAATATATATCTGATTGTGGCAGGTTGATTTTCTTTAATGATATTCAAAGGTTGTGATACTCCGGTTTCCTCAAAGTTCTTTGAGGGAATTAAGGTTCCATGAAGAGCACTTTCCATGGAGATAATGCTTTCCAGAAGGCCGGAAGCGCCAAGGCAATGTCCGTAATAACCTTTCATACTGTTCAGGGGAGCATGCTGCAGTTCCATTCTGTTGAAAGCAATGGCTTCCATTTCGTCATTATATAGAGTGGCCGTTCCGTGGGCTGAGATAAAATCAATCTGTTCCGGAGAAACCTGAGCCTCGGTCATAGCATTTCTGATACTTCCGTACAAGCCGTCTCCCGTTCTTGAAGGACCCGAGATATGATTAGCATCATTGATTGCAGAATCTCCCAGTACCTTGAACCTGAATTTTTCGTTTTGTGAGATTGCTTCGTCACTTTGTTCCTCGCAATGACATGAGGTGATATAAACAGCTGCGGCAGCTTCCCCGATATTAATTCCATCTCTGTTTTTATCGTAAGGTTTACAAGGCCCTGAGCCTATAGCCTGGAATGAATTGAATCCTGAAATGACAAATTCAGAAAGCTCATCGCAAGCAATCACAAAAGCGTCTTTATATTTTCCTGCCTGGATCATATTCTTGGCAACAGCAATTGCCATTACCCCTGAAACACAGGCGTTGGAAACCACAATAGGTTTTGTTTTAAATCCGAAAAAATCAGCTGTTTTCTGTGCTAAGGCTGAAAGATAAACCCCTTGAGGTAATTCAGTCTGGTTTTTTAACAAGCTGATGTTTCCTTTGGTTGTAGAAAGGATTAAAGCCGTGTCTTCGCCTATAGTATGTTTTTCAATCATAGGTTTTAAGCTTAAAAAAAGCATCTTTTCAAGCCTTGTAATGTTTGAAAAAGTGTGAGACCCAAACACGATGTTGAATTCCTGATCAAGTTTTTCAGTGCTGATCACAGAGGCATAAAAAGGATCCTGATTATCTATGATCTGATGTAAAGCAACTCCTGAATTTCCTGCCAAAAGGGCCTTCCAGTTAGTTTCTACATTGAATCCCAGGGGGGTTACACAATTGTAGTCTGTGATATAGATTTCCTTTTTCATGATAATCCCATTTTATCTTTCCAGGTTTGAAAAAATTCCGGATTGTACAGGCATAAACTTCCGTTGCTGTCCAGGAATACCTGAATGGTTTTCCCGCTGCATACCAATTGATCTTCTTGGTTGAAAAGCTCATATTTATAGATAAGCTTAGCTGAAACGGAATTCACGAAAGTGGTAACGATCCTGAAGGTTTCACCGTACTTTAAAGGAAGAAAATGCTCACAGGTACTCTTTACAATGGGTGTTACGTATCCTGCATTCTGAATATCAAGATAAGTAAGGCCATGCTGACGCCCGAAAGCTTCTCTGCCGTCTTCAAAATAAACGATATAATGACCATGCCATACAATTCCCAAGGGATCTGTTTCGTTGAAACGTACTCTTACTTCCTCGGTACAGGTTAATAATATATTTTCGTTAGACTGCATTTTGTTTCTTTTCGTAAAAAATAGAAATGGTTACGGTAGCTATATAAAACAAAAACAGGAAAACCAGTTCCTTAGCAATACCTCCAATTCCGCTGTTTCTTAAAATAATATCGTAATAGGCATTCAGTCCCCAATTCATGGGAGAGAACTTCGCAACGGTCTGCATGAATTCAGGCATAAGGAATACCGGAACCCAAATTCCCCCGATAGCAGCTAAAACCACTACTGATGTAGCTCCGAATGGTGCCGACTGTTCCTGTGTATCTGCAATAGTCCCCAGCAATACCCCAAATCCGATGGCTGCAAGGCCGGCAAACAAAGTTACCGTAATAAGCTGAACCATTTTACCGGATACATCAAATGCCGGAAGATCCATATAAGGGAAAAGATAAACCCCTACGGCTACCATCAGTAAAAACTGAATGATACAGATGATAAGATAGGTAAACGTTTTTCCTAGAATGTGTACAAAATAAGGGGTAGGGCTGATTCTTGCCCTTACACTGGTACCCTGACTTTTTTCTTTAACAAGATTAATGGATAATGGCACCACGATGAAGAAAATGGCAAAAAGCGTCCATGCCGGGACGTTATGCTGAACAGAATTCGGCATAACATCCATTTCTCCTTTCTTTGGAGTGATCTCTTTAAAGCTGATCAGGTTTTTATTCTCATCAAGATTTTCTGTTGTTCCCAGCTGATCCTGAAATGCCTTATAAATCTTTTTATTTTCGATCTCAAAAACCATTTTGTTTACCGAGTTCATCACCGAATTTTTGAATCCTGCATTGGTAGCCGGATCAAAGTATAAATGAATTTCCCTGGCTTTTGGCGGTTGTACTTTTGTTTTGGCAGAATCTCCTTCCAATCCGAATGAACTGACAATCGTCTGAACTTTGGAATCGATATTGGAATTTAAATCCCTGGTTAAATTTTCAGGGATGACAATGGCCATCTGATAATCTCCGGAGAATACGGCCTCCTGTGCTGATTTCTCATTGTAATTGGTCAACAGCTGGAAGGTCTTACTATTTTCCAGTTCTCCTTTTATATTTTTTGAAACCTCAGATTTATCATTATCAATAAAAATGATCGGGATTTTTGAGCCTTCAAGATTTTTAAAGGTAGAATCCTGAATCAGGGTAATGGTAACGATCAGGAGCAGCGGCATGACGAAGATGATCACAATTCCGCCGATATCTCTCTTCAGAAGAAGAATTTCTTTAATAAAACTTCTCCACAGTTTATACAACAACATCTCTTAATTCTTTTCCGGTTAATGAAATGAAAACATCTTCAAGGTTTTCTGCATTGGCAATCTGTGAAACAAGCTCTTCGGGAGTTCCTACAGCATGAATTTTTCCATGATCAATAATGGCAATTTTTGTACAGAACTCTTCTGCTTCCGAAAGGTGATGGGACGTGTAAATGATGCAGGTCCCTTTTTTATTTAGATCCAACAGATAGTCAATAATTGCTTTTTTAGACTGTACGTCAACTCCAACGGTTGGCTCATCCAGAAACAGTACCTTAGGATTGTGAAGGGTTCCGGCAATAAGGTTGCAACGGCGCTTCATTCCCCCTGAAAACTGGCCTACCTGCTTGTCGGCAAATTTTGACAGTCCCATAATCTCCAGAGATTCATCAATCGCTTTTTTAAGCCGGTTATGTTTCAAACCATACAGACTTCCGAAAAACATTAGGTTCTCCTTTGCAGTAAGCGTAGGATAAAGAGCGTATTCCTGTGGAACGATACCGATGATCTGTCTTATTTTAAAACCATTCTTCTGCGGAGATAAACCATTGATGGTAAATTGCCCTGAAGTTGGCTTTATTAGTCCCGAAAGCATAGAGATCAAAGTAGTTTTCCCGGCTCCGTTAGGACCAAGAATCCCATAGATCTCATTTTTTTCGATATTCAAAGAGATATCGTTTACTGAAAAGTCTTCAGCATTTTTGTATTTTTTATATAGATTTTTGATCTCAATCATATTCTCCGCCATATCAGATCGCTTTTCTCAGTTTTTTATAGAAAGCTTCTTCCAGATCTGCAATGTGCAGCATCGTTTTTGAAAGTTCGTTATAGATATTGCTTTTTGAGTTCCTGTTTTTATACACTCTGGCAATATCTACAGCAAAATCTCTCCAAAGATCACCAATAGAGGTAATTTCTTTTGACAATTCTTTTAATTCATCATTTTTAAGAATCACAGATGCTTCCTGAAGAAAGGCACCATAAATAAATCTGAAACCGCCACCGCCTGTGCCGATTTCCTCCTGCATTCTGATCAGCTGTCCCAGATAGTGATTGGTTACTTTTGTTCCTTTTTTTTCAGCCCATTTCGGAATGCTCTTCGCTACCCATCTCATTGCTTTCACACCGATAAGCGGTACCGGAGCCAGCATATTTTTGCAGGTATCTTTAATTCCTTTTTTAATGGCTTCTTCCAGGTGAATATTTTCAGGGATATAGACAGGATAGTACATATGTCCTTTTGGAGGAAGGGCACCTTTGGCATATCTCACTTTTTCCAGTTCAGCCTCAGTAAGGGAAGTGGTATAATCCATTACCGGATCACTGATCAGGAATTTTCCGTCTTCTTTTCCGTATACTACAAGGTTGTGGGCGTTGAAGTGGAATTTATATTCTTCCGGAAAGTAGGTAAGGTTGAAAACCCCTACCTGAAGACCTGTAGGGATATTTTGTTCTAAATTTCTTTCAAGCGCTTTCTGAGCATCCTGAGGATTGGAGAATTTTTCTCTTTTAATTTTAATTCCTAATCTTTTGGCTGCCTTACTGAAGATAGCCCCCGGCATAGGTCTATAGCTAAAGCCCGGAGCGAAATTCACCTTCAAAAAAGGCAGGTAGACGAAAAACAGTCCGGAACCGATCCCAAAGATCATAGGTTCACTTAGTTTCAGTCCTTTATTAAGCAGTAGATTGGAAGCAACACCGTTTTCGCAATGCGCAGTCTGATGGTGTTCAAAGTTTAATTTCATTTGCAGCTTTATCTTTTTCACTGGTCAAATGAGTTCAGCATAGCAGATATGCCTTCTTCATTTATTTTCCGTCGAAGTTTTTCAATTCATCCACTGAAATACCGAATGCATCGGCATATTTTTTCAGTGCAGTTTCGCTTAGTGTTTTAAATACTTTGGGCTTAAAGTGTCTCTTTACCCTCCATTGCCACATTCCTACATAAGAGGCCAGAACTCCCAGGTCCATTTTATTCAGTTCCATAAAATAAACGATAGGGCTTACCTTGTGTTGGGCAACGTTTTGTTTCGCTTCCTCAATTCTTTCATGAATGAGCTCCATAGATTCATCCAAGGCTGCTTTCTTAGCATCCCAGCCTGTACTGTTAGCTGTTGTATAATTGTCGTTCTCATCCGTTACATACAAAACTTCAGTCATGTTGGCGGATTTCAGATTGCTTTCGTCCTGAGGAAGGTCTTGTTTTTTCATCTAAATAATGTTTAATTTTTTTAGATTCCAGATGAAAAATAGTTCACCTGTTTTGATTCTTTTAATCAGGTGGCTAAAATAGTGAAAATACATTATATGTAAATCATAGGGTATATGAAGTATCTATTGTCGTGAGAAAGAGGCTGTATCAAAGATGTATTCAGAATTTTCGGTTCAGATAAAGTATCTTTTTTTATCATTTTGAAAGGCCGGAAAAGTGATTGTAGGAAGAAAGTCTGTTTCAATATATTCTTTTAAGGTGAATATTATTTATTGAATTTCATTTTTCCTGTTTAACTAATTTGAATGGGAAACATCATAAGGAATGCTTTCTAAGTTTACTGTTGATACTTGTTATATGGTATGCTGTAACAAGTGTAGGGTATAATAAGACTAATGGTGCAGGAAATTTGATACAATAACTAACAAATAACAACTATGAAGAAGTTTTTTATTTCTGTTTCGCTTTTCTGTATGCTAAGCGCAATGGCACAGAAATTCGAGACCCAAAAGCTGACCGATGCTCAGGGCTATACTTATGAAACGGTAAAGAATGATCAGGCCGGTGTAAGAGTGTACACGCTGAAGAACGGACTGAAGGTTTATCTTGCAAAGAATGAAGATGCCCCGAGAATTCAGACCTATATTCCTGTAAGAACAGGATCAAATAATGACCCAAGTGACAATACGGGGTTAGCTCACTACCTGGAACATATGGTATTCAAAGGAACTTCTCATCTGGGAACTCAGGATTGGGCAAAAGAAAAAGCTCTGTTGCAGCAGATATCTGATCTTTACGAGCAGCATAAAGCAGAAAAAGATCCAGGAAAAAAGAAAGAACTTTACAAAAAGATCGATGAGGTTTCTCAGGAAGCTTCCAAATATGCAATTGCAAATGAATATGATAAAGCGATTTCTTCATTGGGAGCTACCGGAACAAATGCCCACACATGGCTGGATGAAACGGTATATAAAAATAATATTCCTTCCAATGAGCTTGAAAAATGGCTTAGAGTAGAAAAAGAACGTTTTTCAGAATTGGTACTGCGTCTTTTCCATACGGAACTGGAAGCGGTGTATGAAGAATACAACAGAGCTCAGGATAATGACGGACGTCTTGTCAACTATGCTTTGATGGAAGCCCTTTTCCCAAAACATCCTAATGGACAGCAAACCACAATCGGTACTTCCGAACACCTGAAGAGCCCTTCAATGGTAGCGATCCACAAATATTTTGATACTTATTATGTGCCTAATAACATGGCAGTAGTATTGGTGGGTGATCTGGATTATGATAAAACTATAAAATTAGTTGACCAGTATTTCGGAGGGTTTAAATATAAAGAACTTCCAATGAAAAAAATGGTTACGGAAGATCCGATGACAGGCATTGTTTCCAGAACGGTAAAGAGCCCGTCTACTCCGAGAATGACCATTGCGTGGAGAACGGATTCTTATGGAACTCAGGAAGCAAGACTGGCAGATGTAGTGGCTGAAATTCTTAGTAACAGAGGTGATGCGGGATTAATTGACCTTAATATTAATCAGAAGCAAAAAACTCTGGGTGCAGGAGCTTATGAGTCGCCATTCAAAATGTATGGTTCGTTTTCTTTGGTAGTAACTCCTAAAGAAGGGCAGAGCTTTGATGAGGCAAAAAAGTTACTGATGGATCAGATAGATCTTGTGAAAAAAGGACAATTCCCGGATTGGATGCTGAAAGCGATCGTTAATGATAAAAAGGTTCAGCGCATGAAAGGATATGAAACTGCTGACGGGTTGGCCACTGAGCTTTATGATTCTTATATCAAGGGAAGAACATGGGAACAGGAACTTGATGAGATCAACCAGTACGAAAAAATCACGAAAGCTGATGTTGTAAAGTTTGCCAATAACTTCTTTAAAGATAATTATGTAGTTGTTTATAAAGAAAAAGGAGTGAATGACAAGCTGGTGCGTGTGGAAAACCCGGGAATCACTCCGATCAAACTGAACAGAGAAGCTCAGTCTCCTTTCCTTAAAGATATTTTAAATACCAAGGTAGCAGAAAGTAAACCTGAGTTTATTGATTATAAAAAGGCTATTCAGACTTCCCAGATCAAAGACAAGACCGTAAGTTTTGTGAAAAATAAATACAACGAAATTGCTCAGGTAAGTTATATTTTCCCTTTCGGAACGGATAACGATAAAGAACTTTCTATTGCAGGAACTGTTTTTGAATATCTTGGAACAGATAAGTATACTCCGGAGCAATTGAAAGAAGAGTTTTATAAGTTGGGAATTACGTATAATGTAAGAACTTCCAATGATCAGATGGTAATCACATTAATCGGCCTTGAAAGCAATATGAAGAAAGGTGTAGAGCTTATGAACCACTGGATGACCAATGTAAAAGCTGATAAAGCAATTTACGCACAGACCGTGAAGACCATCCTGGAGTCAAGAGCTGCAATGAAGAAAGATAAAGTGAGAATCATGGCTGCACTTTCGAATTATGCCAAATACGGTAAAGATTCCAGAATGACGGATATTGTTTCCAAAGAACGTCTTGAAAGCATCGATGTGAACGACCTGATTAAAAAGATGAAAACCCTGAACCAGTACCCTTATCAGGTATTCCTTTACGGACAGGATCAGTCAGGATTGGAGAAAGCAGTAAAACCTTATATTGCCAATACAAGCCTTCAGCCTGCAAAAGCTAAGGAATATGCAGAACCGGCTACAACAGGTAAGGTATATTTTACCAACTATGATATGGTACAGACAGAAATGGCTAAAGTAGCCAAAGGAAGTACTGTAAATCTTGGTAATTTTGGAAAAGCCAATGTATTCAACGAGTACTTCGGAAGAGGATTATCTTCCATTGTTTTCCAGGAGATCAGAGAAAGTAAATCATTAGCTTATACGGCCTATGTTTCTTATGCCAATGCTTCAGAAAAAGGACATGCGAATTATATCACCAACTACATCGGAACGCAGGCAAACAAACTTCCTTTGGCAGTTAATGCAATGAATGAGCTTATGGTATCATTACCCCAGATCCCTGCACAGTTTGAAAATGCAAAAGGGTCCGCATTGAAGCAGATCGCTTCCAACAGAATCAACAGAACGAATATTTTCTTCAGTCAGTTGGGATTGAAAAAGCTTGGAGTAGATTATGATATCAGAAAAGATATCTATGCTGAAATCCAGGGGCTGACATTACCACAGCTAATAGGATTCTACAATACAAAAGTGAAACCTGTACAATACAATACGGCAATCATCGGTAAGAAAGAAAACCTGAAAATGGAATCCATCAATAAAATGGGAGAATTCCAGGAAGTATCTCTTGAAGAGATTTTCGGATACTAATTTTTTAGGTCATAAATTGATAAAAGTGGAGCTGCAATGTTCCACTTTTTTTGTTTAAACCCATTTTTCTTTAGAGACAGTTGTTCCACGGAATCGGGAAATGTTTCACGTGAAATAAATCATTCATTAATGAACTTGGTGTGTTTTTATAGTGTTGGTTTTCAGTTGTTTGTGAAGTTTTAATTATGAGAGATAATGGAGGATATCCGGTTTTATAAAAGAAGTTTAATAGTTTATTCAGTAGGAGCAGACTTTAGCATAACAAACCTGTAAAATCACTATTTCGGGTAATTTTCCTGTATGAGTTGACAGTGTAAATTTGTAAATAAACTAAAACGCTATGAAATCTACAGCGTTTAAAAATATCAACTGAAAAAATAATCATTAAAAACTAAAACCATGTATTACAAAGTAAAAAAGGGCGATACGCTCGGAAAAATTGCCAAGGCACATAAAGTACCTGTAGAGTTGATTTTGGCATATAACCACACCATCATTAATCCCAATATGATTTTTGAAGGCCAGTTAATTAATATTCCGAATATTGAGGATATTCCGGTGAAGAAATTTCAGTTTTCAAATCAGCTGACCTCTCAGGATATTGTAAATAAAGCAAGGTCTGTAATAGGGAAAAGAATTATCTATAAACTGGGAGCAGGAGGAATGGATGAAAAATACGCCCTTCCTACAAGAGACGGAGAGTGTGACTGCAGCGGCTTTGTTTGTTGGGTCCTTGGATTATCCAGAAAAACGAAAATTCCTTTTTATCAGCCGGGCGGGTGGATCTATACAGATTCTATGGTGGAAGATATCAATCGCAATGCCGGAATTTTTGACAGACTTATAATTCCCGAAGTGGGATGTATTGTGGTGTATGGTGCCGGCAAAAAAATCGGGCATGTAGGAATTGTTTCAGAAGTTGAAAATGGAAAAATGAAAAAGGTGATTCACTGCAGCTCCGGGAACTATGCTTCATTCAGAGATGCCATTCAGGAAACATCACCGAAAGTTTTCGAACGGGCAGATGCACTGTGGGGCAGATTTGTAGGATAGGAAATGAGGATACCTGTAAAAATAAAAGGCTGTCTCCTGCATTTGATATTTTCAAATATAAGAGACAGTCTTCTGTTATTTTGTGTACGTTTTATTTATGATTGTACTTCCTGAATAAACAGGTTGATTTCTGCTCTGATTAATAATTCATCATTATTGAAGGTTTCACAGAATATATGACAGATGTTTTCAAACTGGGAAATCAGTGATGCCTTTGATATGATCCTGTCATTCACCTGAGGAAGGGCGAAAACTTCAATTTTCTTGATGTTGGTAATAAAACCGATCACTTTAGTATCAGCTTCAGGGTTTTCAAAGAAACTTTGCCCAAGTATGGATGAGCAGGTTTGAGCCACGTTTTCAATTAGGCCGGCTTCAACAAATTCATTGTTATGAACAAAGATATTATCTTCTTTTATTTCAAAGGAAGTTACCACTTTTTCCTTGGTCAGCTCTAGGATGTAGTCTGCCATGAGCATCGGTTCACGATGAGGTAAAAAGTTATGTATATTGATCATGTTTTCTTCCCTGATTTCCATTTCCAGTTATTTTACGGCAGTTTTCATTTGTGATTTTGCAATCACTTTATCATTCAGTCTGGTAACAATGTCTACCAGCGTCACACCCATTACTTCATTAAGGATTGTGACCTCGGATTTCAGCTGATCACCTGTTTCCGGCAATATTTCAGCTTCAAAAGATTTGATGGCCCCGATGTATCCTGTAGGAGCATCTTTTCCCAGCAGATAGTATTTATATCCGGTATGAAGTGCCACACTCTGTGCCTGATGTTCAATTAATCCTGAAGCCTGAAAAACTCCATCCTGAACAAAAAGGTTATCTTCTTTAATTTCAAATCCTGAAATAAGATGATTTTCTGAATATTCAGACAGTTCATGTACCATTACAAAAGGTGCCCTTTGCGGAATAAGGCTTTGTACAAAATCCTGATCGGATGTTGGCAGTCTGTTTTCCATTAGCACACTGTTAATAAAGCACAAGAATAAGCGAATCTTCCACTTTCAGGTACACAAAGAAGTACTTTTTCTCCTTTTTTCAGAGTTCCTGAGTTCATTAATTCTTCCAAAGCTATAAAGATGGAGCCAGCCCCGATATTTCCAACGTCAGAAAGGTTGTAGAACCATTTTTCTGCAGGGAAGTCCATTCCTTTTTTAGCAAATTCGTCTTTCAGGCCGTCCTTAAAATAGCCTGAAGAGATATGCGCCAATACGTGGTCAATTTTTTCAGGATCCAAATTATGTTTGTCAAAAGAAGCTCTTAAACTCTCCGCTCCTTTTACTAAGATATATTTGTCCAGGATTTTGGTATCCTGTTTAATTGCGAAGATAGATTGTTTCAGCCACTCGTCTGAAGGGTAATCTGCCCATGATTTAAGGCTTCCGTCTTCCTGCTTGTCGCATCCTGCATACATACATGCCTCAATTTCGTGAGCATAGGAATAGAAATCAATAAATTCTATTTTCAGAGAGGTACTGTTTTCTCTTGGCTTGTTTTCCAATAAAAAAGAGCCAGCTCCATCAGAAAGCATCCATCTCAGGAATTCTCTTTTGAATGCAATGATGGGCCTTTCTTCCAATAGTATTAAATTTTCAGCTTCATGGTTGAATTTATCTGCGGTCATCCATGCAGACATCCTTTCAGAACCTGCACATACTGCATTTTCCTGTACTCCTGCTTTCACAGAAAGAAAACCGTAGTTCAGTGCATTCATTCCGGAGTTGCAGAGACCTGTAGCAGTATTGATTTCAATAGATTTTCCTATATTCAGTTCTCCGTGCACCATGGAAGCGTGTGATGGCTGTATCTGGTCCGGAGAAGTAGTTCCTACGGATAATAATTTCATATCTTCCTTTTTGAAATTTTCATCAAAAAGTCCTTCAATCGCTTTTGCTGTAAGCTGTGCATTGGTATGCGTAGGGTTTCCTTCTTTATCTAAAGCGTAATATCTTGTAGTAATTTTATTGTTTCTTAAAATAAGCGATTTTGCTTTAGAAGGTGCGTCATTGATAAGCCCAAGATAAGTCTCCATTTCATCATTAGATACCGGCTCATTGGGTAAATATTTTGAAGCCTTTGTTATAAATACGTCGTACATTCTATTTTAAATTAATTCCTTGTAAATATCTTTTTTGTTTTTGTCTTTTAAACCAAAATATAGGGGTTGTGAGAAGGTGTAATACTAACACGACAGGTGAGATGATCCATATCGCAGCCATCAAATATACCTTAAAGAATTTTATCAGCAATGGACGTTTCTCTTTTTTCTTGATAATCAGATTAGACCATACTGTAAAAATCTTGTTTCCTACCTTTTCTACACGTACTAAAAACGGCCGGATCTCAATGGCTCCGTTTTTTACAAGATCAGGTTGTAAACTTTCCAGACTGTTATTTTTAAAATGATTCTCAATAATCTTGCCGTACTTTACCGAACCTGCAATTTCTTCATCCGAAACTCCTGCAGCAGGAAGTAAGCCGGATTTCTCTTTCTGCCCTGTGGTCAGCCAGCGTAGAATGGTCAGTACACTGGTGTAATTGTCATGTCTGTCTACCAGTGCAATATTTCCAACAAGTTGAGCTTTTAAATCTCTTAGGTATATTTTCAATTTCTCCTGGGAAAGCATCCACATATTTCGGGTTCCGGAAATAGTAACTACAGGGGTGTCTTTAAGAATGCTTTCTGCATAGCCACTCTTAAGGAATGAAATGATCGGGATAGATGGGGTAAGGTACCACACCTGATATCCGAACAGGATGAGATCATATTTTTTATTCAGTATTTCATCTGAAGGAGGGAAAATCTCTTTCGGAATCTGAAGATAAGACTCCGGGAAGGTATTGAAAAAAACATCCCCCGGCCATGGATAAGGAAAATCTTCTTTCAGCTTAATATTATAATAGGTAACGTCATATTCCTCCTTTTGAGTTTCAAAAGGCCTGGCAATATTTCTCACGATATCTTCAAGTTGCCCGGTTTGTGAATAATATATGACAAGTATATTTTTCTTCATTAGTTTTCTTTAGCGTTTACAAAAATATGTTTTTCATATTTATTATTTAGTTTTAAATACTTTTATGGATTCAGAACTAAATTCTAATGTGTAATTTTCATTTTCAGATAAGGTGTTTTCTGTATTTACAAAAATAATGGTGTCCGGAAGTTCCTGAATTGTATTACCTGTAAAACTGTCATCCGAAACCAGAAGTACATCAATCTTCTTATTTACTTCAGACAGCTCTTTGATATACTGTATCTTTCTTCTTTTAACAAGATAATTGTGTGCAGCTATTGTCTGTTTCTCATTATTTTTAATCAGAGAAAAAATTCTCCTGCCTGCCTGATATAAAGTCAGTAAAACATCTTTCTGGCCATAATCATCTGCAATATGAAGAATATTGGCATCATTGGGAATGTGTTTGCTCAGTTCAAAATAGACTGATTTATTGGAGTAGAAGTCTTTTTTTACTTCTTTCACCACATCTGTGTCTTTATACAAAAAGCTCAGGAATAAAATTTTCTTAAAATAATTCTCATCCTCAATTTCTTCTCTCAATTTAGCAAATTCTTCTCTGAAATAAGCATTGATCCTCTTCGTTCTTTCAGAATAGTTTTTACCGAAGCTCATATCATCCTTACTGATCCTGGTCCCTACTTTTACGGTAATGCTTCCGTCATAGATAATGAAATCACCCTTCGGCAATACTTCAGAATTTCCGTGAATATAAAGTGGGAGAATGTCCAGATTAAATTGCTCGGCAAGATAAAATGCTCCTTTATGGAATCTCTTGACATCATTGGTATAAGAACGCTCTGCTTCAGGGAATACAACAAGAGAATAGCCCTGGTCAATTTTTTCTTTTAATTTCTCCATCCCGTTTTCAATTCCCTGAGAAACAGGATAAAAGCCAAGTGCCTTTACCAGTTTTCCGAAGACTGGTGATTGGTATACCCAGTCATTAACGAGATAAATGATTTTATGGGTAGCCATTGCAATGGCAAGTGTATCCAGAAAAGAAGTATGATTGGCAATAATAACAGCGGGCTTGCTGAAATCTTCAGCCGTATTTCTGATCACTCTTTTTCTGACAAAAGGATTGGAATACAATACGGATGTTAAAAACCTGGCAAGAATTAATTTTATAATATCTAAGGTTCTTCCTTTGGTGTTTTTAATAAATATGCTCCCGATGGCGGAAAATATCATCCCACCCAGTCCGTAATACAGGAATGAGAATACAGAGCTTAACAAAAGTCTCAATGTAATCGGGGAAAGTCCTTTCTTTGCCCGGTTGGTAATGAAAAATCTGAACCAGAACGGGTAGAGGGTAGAAGTAATGACGATTACGGAGAACATCCCGATCAATGCTACCAAAGCCAGGGAGTGTAAAGCGGGATGCTTGGCAAAAATCAGTGATCCGATGGAAAGGATGGTGGTAAAAACGGCAAGAATGATTGAAATTCTGTAAGTTGGCAGCTCATTCTTTCCCGTTGTATGCTCTTTCTGCATTGCCTGAGTCAGGAAAATACTGAAATCATCTCCCACACCAAAAACCAAGGTACATACTACCGTACTGAAGATATTGAGCTCCAGCCCCAGGAAATAAAGAATTCCCGCAGTCACCACGCCCGTCAGAACAATAGGGAACATGGTCAGTATTGTCAGTTCAAAATTTCTGAAGAAGACAATAATCGTTAAAATGATGGCTAAAAGAGAATAATTGATCAGTGTATTGAAATCTCTTTTCAGCAGGCCAAGAAAGTTCTCGTTCATCTGCTGGCGGTCAATAGCCAGAGCATCATGTTTCTTCTCAATATCTTTGATGAAGGCATCTCTTTTGGTTTCATCTACCTTTACCACATTAGAAACGGTATAGAATCCATTTTCGTTGCTCATAAACTCAGAGATCTGAAGGGCTTTTACCTTTTCATAATCTTTCAGACTTAAAGGAGTGTAATTTTTATTTAAAACTTCGCTGAAATTATCAAAAGCTGAACTGTTGAAACCCAATTTATTTCCATTGCCAACCAGCTCGGAAATGGTCTCATTCTTTTTACTGTCGTTCCAGAAGTCTTTCCATGCCTCAATTTTCTTTTGCTGATCCTTTTCAGAAAGTACAACGCTTCCGATGGAATTATAACTTAAGATTTTACCTTCCTTTTTCTCCTTTTCAAGAAAGTTGCTCAGCTCAGAATTACGGGCTAATGCTTCTTCTTCCGAATTTCCGTAAGAAATCGTATAAATAGACTTTGAGGTGATGTCCGAAAGCTTCTGAAGTTTCGCTTCACTGATCTTTAATTCTTTCGGAATATAGTTCAGATCACCAATGTCTTCATTGAATCCCACATGTCTGAAGCCAAAAAGACAAGCAAGAATAATAACAGAGCAGCCGATAATCAGCGGTTTGTTTTTTTCATACGGATATGATCCGATTTTATCGATAAAGTTGGTATTGAGATTTTCTCCTTTTTCTTTAGGTTTATACAATTGAGGAACAATAATCAGGGCAGTAAAGGAAGATAGAATTACTGTGATGGCTGCAAAAAGTCCCAGATCTTTCAACGCTTCAGAGCGTACAAATACAAGGCAAAGAAAAGAAACTGCAGTGGTTGCACTACTCAGGATAATAGGCTGGGTAATTTCTTTGTAAAGCTCTTCAATATTGTTATTGTGCTTATAGTGCGTCAGGATATGCAGGGCGTAATCTATCGTAATCCCGATCAGAATAGCGCCCACACTTAATGAGATGGCCGAAATTTTATCCTTAATGAAATATAATACCAGCAAGGCAAGCAATACGGAAAATACCGTCGGTAAGAAAACAATGATCGGGGTAAAAAAGTTCCTGAAATAATAGATCAGAAGTACCAGAAGCACTGTCATGGAGATGACAACCGTATTCTGGATATCTTTTTTGATTTGCTGGGCATTGGCTACTGCAATCACCGGAGAACCAAAATAGCTGATTTCCGTTTTTCCTTTAAACTGTTTATTGAGGCTGTCTTTTATGATGTTGAGCTGATCTACAAAAAATTCATTAGCCTTTGTGTCATTGCTTTTGTTTTTCGGATCAATGAAAAGCAGAAGATTTTTTCCGTCTTTGGTTACAATATAGCTGTCTTCCAGTTTAAAATCCTTACTGATATTTAATGCGTTTAACTTCTTGATGCCCAGGAAAGTAAGTCCCAAAGGATCCTTTTTGATGAATTCCTTGGTAACAAGGCTTGTAGGAGATGCCAGTGAGATGTAGTTGTTTTCCACCTGCCGGGCAATGCTGTCTTTACTGATTTTCCGGTCTATCTCTTTGTAATCTTCGGCATTCAGAAAAAGAGGTAAATTCTGATTGACAAAATCAAATGTTTCTGAGATTTCATTATCATTTACCTTTCCCTGAACGGAGCTTATATATTTTTGTAAAGGTTCTGTTTTCTGTAAAAAAGTATCTGCTGTTTCAGAGAGCTGGAAGCTGTCTTCATTAGATTTATTTTCTATAATGACAATGATCTTATCTGAAAAATTGAGCTGCTTAAGAACCTTCGCTGTAAGATCTGATTTTTCATTTTTAGGGATGATCTGATTGATATCTTCCTCAAAATTGATTTTTGAAGCAAAGAATAAACATAATGTGGCAATTCCCAGTGCTGTAAATACAGAGAGAACTTTATTTTTGGAAATCAGATAATATAAAAATATAAAAAAGCGATGCATTGCATTTGGATCAAGTCTGCAAATTTAAATTTTTAAGAATTAGTGCAAAATACTTAGACCATAAGTTTTGGCTGAAAATCAATAAAATATTCTAGGAAGAATGAAAAAAAATTCTACTTTTGCAAAAGTTCCCCTTTAGTATAATGTATTTTAAATCACAATTATTATTAAGAAAATAAGAATCTGTTTTAGATATGTTGAAAAGAAATGATGAAAAAATAAACGGATTTCTATTTGTAATAGTGCTTCCGTTTCTCCTGTTTGCCATGTCCTATTACGGGTTCGAATCCTCCTATACAAGATTAAAAACCTCAGAGAGAACACCGGACTTCTTATTTTCATCCGTATATGCTTACAGGGTGATTCCCAATTATCTCAGTGTGCAGATGACGGATCTGATGTATTATCTGATCAATGGTCCATTGGCCTTTTTTAAAGATTTTTTATCCAAGAACGGAACTCCCTTTTATCATGGGCTATTTCTGATGAATAGTGTGTTCTTTATTTTATGTTCATGGGTTTTAAACTCTATATTCAAGCTTAAAGCAGCAGGGTTTCTTTTGAACCTGAATGCAAGAAGAATCATCCATCTTTTGTCGGTATTCTTTATTGTTATTACGCAGTATGCTCCTACCAACTGTGATACTATTGCTCTTTTCTGCTATCTGACAGGAGTGCTGTTCACACTGAAGTACCTGCATACTCACAAGAATATTTTCTTTTATCTTCTGATTGTGCTCATAGGGATTTCTACATTCGTAAGGGAAACGGCATGTATTAATATTGCTTTTTTCGCAGCGGTATTCTTCAGCATTGATGACCTGAAAAAGGGAAACTATCAAATCATCTGGAAAATCACTCCTCTTGTTATTGCCTTTCTTGTTCCGTATCTGGGACTGAGGGCGATGTTGGTGCAGGAAGAAACTACTTTTGTAGAAGGTTTTTATATCAACAGAAACTTTTCAAGCCCTTTTAATCTTGCAGGGTTGCTTTTTGCAGCAGTTGTTTTATATTTTATATACAGGCTCTGTACAGATGAAGAAAACAGAATCGTTTTCAGAAAATATCTTTTTTTTTCCGTTCCGTATCTTCTTATGATTACCTTAGTGGGGCTTTTTTGGGAAGTAAGGCTTTTTTTGCCTTTGATTCTGACCGGAATCATAACAGCGTGTCATCAGTTTAAAAAAACATCAGAGATTAAATCATGAGTTTATTACACCCATATTATCTAGTTGCGATTGTCTATATGCTGTTCTTCAGTATTCAGGAAGTTTTTGGCAAAAAAGTAGATAAAAAATGGTTCTGGTTCCTGGCAGTTTATTTTATTATTATTGTCGGGCTCCGGGATGATGTTGGTCCGGATTATGGAAGTTATAAGGGAATTTACATCTATTCCGATACCAAAAGCTATTACAGTATTTTCATGAAGATGCTCCATATGGATGGTTCGGAGACGCTGGATGTGGAATGGCTTTATACGCTGATCAATAAGGTTCTGCTGAATATTTTTGATGCGCCGTTCTATATGCTGACCTTCGTTATTGCTATTTTTGCCATGATATTCAAGGTTGAATATACGGAAGATAATACTTTTTATCCCTTTACCTTTACCCTGTTTATGTTTATTCCCAATTTCTTTATCGGGGAAAGTGGTCAGATCAGGCAAAACCTTGGAACGTTCATTGTTTATTTTGCCATACGGTATATCAAGGAAAGAAAGCTCTGGCATTATTTATTCTTTATATTTATAGGTTCCGGTATCCATAGTGTTTGTTATCTGTTCCTGCCTATGTACTGGCTGGCCCGTGTTCCGTTGAATAAGACGATCATGCTTATTATGATCATTGGCTCAGTTTTCTTGTCTCCGTTTGAGGTCTATAAATCTTTTGGAGGATTTTTAGATGGTATGGCATCGGATATTGAGCTGATTGAAGGGTTTAACGGATATATGAATGAAAGTATACAGCGTTTGAATGGTGGCATCGGAATTCCTGAGGTAATGATGGCTATCCTTACCTTTTTTCTCTTTGCCTTTGACAATAAAATGATAGAGAAATATCCCTATTACGAGTACCATAGAAACTATGCCGTGATTGGGATTTGCTTATATTTTATCTTTAGAAATAACCCTATCTTTTCATCACGACTTGCCGGTGCATTCATCGGATTCTCGTATATCATCATACCGAATGCCATGTATGTTGTTTCAGCAAAAACGAAAAGTCTGATCTATACATTTATCATTTCACTGGTCGTCTTCAATTTTGTTGTCTTCTCGATCTTCAATAATATTAAAGCTGGACGATTCTCTATAGAAGGATACAAGAATCATATACTTCCATAATATTTTTTCAAAAGATTTTATACATAATAAGGCAGCTGATAAGCTGTCTTTTTTCTTTTGTACAGGTGTTTTTGCATTGTGAAGATTATTGGTTTTTATTTTTAGTTATTATTATCATAATTCAAATATGTTATTTTTATTTAAAAATAAATCTATTTTTATTGATGTAGGCTTAAAAATTGTATTTTGCTAAAGACACACAAATCCATAAATATGAAAAGGTTAGCTGAAAAATTAGCGGCATTCATTTGCCTGATCGTAATGGCAGTTGGTTTTAAAGGAAATATAGTTTCAAAACGGAATTTTCTTTCGGACAAGACTTTCGATGGTGTATCAACCATAAAAAAAGCAGATTCACTTGTAGTACCGGGAAATAAGTATAGAACTGGATTACTGGTTCCGGATTGGAAAAAGGCTCCCAACAGTTATATTTTCGATATTGCGCAGAACAGTGAAGGACTGTTGATTCCTGTAAGAAAAGCATATGCAATGTGGGAAGGAGGAGGCTACATTAATGGTAATGGGATTCCTGCGGGGCCTGTGACGGCAGATGTATTATGGGAAGATGCTCATGGGCTGATAAAGTCGGGAACAAACTATGCTTTAGAGATTGTAGATTCCGGACAGAGTGCAAAAATAAAAGTGCCCATCAATAAAGCAAAAAAAGGAAATGCTGTAATAGCCCTAAAAGTAAACGGTGAGATTTACTGGAGTTGGCATATCTGGGTGACAGACGACCCTACGAATGGCTCCACTTACAAAAGCTTTAACAATATTAAAAGAATGAAAGCTGATGGAACGGTTGAGCCCATCCCGGATTCTGACTGGAAATGGATGGACAGGAATTTGGGGGCATTGACGAGTTCTATGACTTCATCAGACTGGAACAGAAATATCGGACTTCTTTATCAGTGGGGAAGAAAAGATCCTATTCCGCCATTAGTGACAAGAGGAAATGACTTCTATGAGGTTTCCGGATCTGTGGGGCGTATCAGGCATCGTGGAGCAAAGAATATGACCGGTGCAATAAGTATTGATGATCTCAGGAAGTTTGTTTTACTTTCCAGTGCTGAGGTCAGCAGCAATATAAGACTTGCAGTGAAAAAACCTTTGAGCCTTATTTATGTGAATAAAGATGATAATACGGGTCAGGCCTATTACAATAACAACGTTAATCTCCCTGTCAATTGGTTTGGCAGATCCACAAGTCTGCCGAATAACAGGCTTCCTGAACTTAATCTCTGGTCTGATAATGCACAGGGCAAAATTGAAACTGTTTATAATACGGACGACAAGGCCAAACCTTACCGGGATAAATCTCCTTATGACCCCTGTCCGAACGGCTGGCGCATCCCTTCTGTATTGGTAGCTAATCTGGCATCTCCTTCCTATATTGACGATATCCGGATAGATTTTTCACCTTTCGGGGTTAAAACAAATACGGCTAAAAATATTTTTGAAACCAATAAATATCATATTGTAAAACCTACTGATGCCGGAGTTCCCGGCTTTATGACAGGGTTTAAAGTGTATCCCAATATTGGATTCGATCTGTCTGCTGCCGGTGGGAATAATATGGGGATTTTTCCGGGAACAGGACAGCTGATCAGAGGAGCACACTTAGGGCAGTATAGTGATCAGCATCATATTGCATTGTGGACAGCAACAATGACCCGGCATTTTGATGCCTCACCGGCAGTAAGCGTGAGAGGGCTGTCAATGATCCCTGATAAAACACAGCCTGATGTTCCGGATTCCAATTATCCTGATATCAAAGGAAGATATTACTATTTTCCTCTTTCCGGAATGTATACTTCAGATGCCAACGGATGCAGATGTATCAAAGATCCGTTGTATGTTGTGAATGATTATGATTTCCCTACAGAATATTTACCTCCGGCGGCGGAATACAGAGAAGGTCTGAATAACCCCAATACTTATCAGATCGTAAAAAGCGGATCATCTTCCGTTATAGAAATACCTGTGAGTAAAGCATTTTCGGCTCAAAGCCAGTTGCTTGATAATACGGATGTTTTAAACCCTTCAAATTTTAATAATTTAAAAGCAAATATACTATGGACTACGAATACAGGCCTTATCAGTAAGGTTTCAATGGTCAATGCGTCCCCATCTTCACTCCAGGATTTGACAAATTCCAGAATCTCCGTGGAAATAGCTCCCAACCAAAGTGGAAATGCCGTCGTGACTCTACATAACGGCAGTATCTCTGCTCCTGTATACTGGAGCTGGCATATCTGGGTGACGGATACTCCTATAACCGGCTATACTTATACAACAGAGGCTCCGGTAGCCACAGCAGTGAACTATATAAACTATGTAAACAAAGCAGATGTTGTATTGCAGACCACGTTTATGGATCGTGATATGGGCGCTGTAAATGTTTTTCCCAATGTGGTAAATCCTCTTTCTCCTACATCGGAAGAATTGACAAGGATACGGGCTTCTGCAGGAATGCATTACCAATGGGGCAGGAAAGATCCGCTTCCTGTATTTCAGAATATTGATAATAAAAGTTTCTTTAATTTGTTTTTAGGGACAGTAGTGGCTAACGGAGCGGTTTCTTATACCACACTTACTCCTGATGCTTACAATAATTTGTCAGGAACTTATATCGTTCCTTATAATACTTATGCTACATCATCCGGAGTACAGACTGCAGATAAACCGGCAGACAAAATTTCTAAAATATTGTCTTATTCCGCTAAAAATCCTTTAGTCTATATGATCCCGAGTACTTTTGCTCCTTTTAACAGTGCGGTGCCTAATTATACAAACGGGACAGACTGGCTAGGGACAGAGCCCAACCTTGAATTAGACAGATGGGGAAGAGGAGGTGAGAAATCTCCGTTTGATCCTTGTCCGGAAGGGTGGAGAATTCCGGATGTGATGGATGTGGCATTGGTTTCAGGTTCAGATTTCGGTCAGACCCCTTGGTATAAAAAAGATAAAAATATAGCAACCTCTTACAGCATAACAGCAGATTATTCAGGAACCAGAGTCAGGCATCCGTCCAATACATCTACTATGGGATATATATTTAACAGCCCGGTGTATCCTGTAGGCAATTATCCGGATTCCGGCTCAAGGGGATTTAGAAGCGTAATTGCTAATCAGTCTCCACAAGGAAACTTTAATAGTATTAATTTTCAATATTTCGGGGTTTGGACCGGAGCTTTGACTTCAAATTATCTGGGAAGACCTGTAAATATACTTTTCGATGCAGCCTCCGCAACAAACAGGTTTATGGCCTATCATGATAATAATGATCCGTACTTCGGAATGGGATGCCGGTGCGTGAAAATAAAGTATGATGCCAATGGAAACGAAGAAGGACCTGTCTCAAGAAATGGTATTGTGCCTGTCAATCAGACATTAGATACGGCAAGTGCCGAAGCAAAAACTGCACAGGATGAAATTTCTTTTTATCCTAACCCGGTATTGGGTATTCTTCACATAAAAGCTTCGCAGAACAAAGATTATTATTATCAGATCTATAATGCATTAGGCCAGCTTGTGAAATCAGGAAAGTTTGTTAATAATCAGACAGATGTATCATCATTAAGTGAAGGTGTTTATTTGATCAGGATAAATAATTCTGAAGCAGTTGAGAAAATTATAAAACGCTAGAGTATTAAAAGTAATAAAAACAGTGAATTAGTATGTCTGTTCCATTGTTTTGTAATGAAGCATATTTTTGCATCTATGACGACTGATGAAAAATTCTATATCATTAATATCTGTACGTTAATAACCGGCTAAACCATACAGTACAAAGGACTTGATTCCTTTATACAGGGTTGCGGGAACGGTTGGCGAACAGCTTTAATTGTTAAATTAAAACCTTTTTACAAAAAGTATATAATAAAAAAGCTTTACTTTTGCAAAAATTTTTAGTTAGAATGTCGAAAAATTTAGTAATCGTAGAGTCCCCGGCAAAAGCAAAAACTATTCAGAAATATTTAGGAAAGGATTTTGAAGTGAAATCCAGTTTCGGGCATATCCGGGACCTTCCTAAAAAAGGAATGGGTATAGACCTTGCCACATTCAGTCCTGATTACGAAGTTTCAGCAGACAAAAAGAAACTGGTAACCGAATTAAAGGCTGCCGTAAAGAAAGCAGATATGGTATGGCTCGCATCCGATGAGGACCGTGAGGGAGAAGCTATTGCATGGCACCTGGCAGATGAATTGAAACTGAAGCCGGAAAACAGAAAAAGAATTGTTTTTCATGAGATTACCAAAAACGCCATTCTAAAAGCCATTGAAAATCCAAGAGATATTGATCAGAACTTAGTGAATGCCCAGCAGGCAAGAAGAGTGCTGGACAGAATCGTGGGTTTTGAAATGTCTCCCGTTTTATGGAAAAAAGTAAAACCGGGACTTTCTGCAGGAAGAGTGCAGTCTGTAGCTGTAAGATTAATTGTTGAAAGAGAAAAAGAAATCCGTGAGTTTACTCCTAAAGCGAGCTTTAAACTTGACGGGATCTTCTTAAATAATACAGAGCAGGAAATTGCTGCCAAACTAAAAAGAGATTTCGAAAAAGAAGAGCAGGCTGAAAAATTTCTTGAGCAGGCCAAAACTACGGAATTCAAAGTTCTGAATGTTGAAACAAAGCCTGGTACACGTTCGGCATCAGCCCCTTTTACCACTTCTACATTACAGCAGGAAGCTTCTTCAAGATTAGGGTATAATGTGACCAGTACCATGCGTCTGGCACAGAGACTTTATGAAGAAGGGTTTATTACTTATATGAGAACAGACTCGGTAAACCTTTCCCAGGAAGCCATTGAAGGAGCTAAAAAACAAATTATTTCAGAATACGGAGCCGAATATTCTTCTCCAAGAAATTATACCACAAAATCTGCATCTGCACAGGAAGCCCACGAAGCCATCCGTCCTACGGATTTTGCTGTGAAAAGTATAGGCGATGCACAGTTGAATAAGCTGTATCAGCTGATCTACAGAAGAACCCTTGCTTCCCAGATGGCGAATGCCAAAATTGAGAAAACAGTCATTGAGATTGGAAATGTATCACTGCCTCATCATTTTGAAGCCCAGGGTGAAGTCATCATTTTTGATGGTTTCCTGAAAGCTTACGGTATCGTAAAAACAGAAGATGATGATGAAGAAAACAACGAAAAATTATTGCCAAAAGTAAAAGTTGGTGAGATTTTAAATTATAAAACCATTACTGCTACTGAGAAATTCACAAGACCAAGTGCAAGATATACAGAAGCGGGACTGGTAAGAAAACTTGAAGAATTAGGGATTGGTAGACCATCTACTTATGCTCCTACCATTCAGACCATTCAGAACAGGGAATATGTGGACAAACGTGAAATTGAACCGCAGACCCGTGAGGTGATCAAAATGTCTTTGGCAAAAGATAAGATCAAAAAAGTGGTGCTTGACGAGAAATTCGGAGGTGATAAAAATAAATTCGTTCCTACAGACATTGGTGAAGTAGTTAATGATTTCTTAACCGATAACTTCAGAGAAATTCTGGATTATGGCTTCACAGCAAGAGTTGAAGAAGGGTTTGACGAAATTGCCAACGGTGACCAGAAATGGAAAGAAATGATGACGGATTTCTACTCGAAATTCCACCCGAGAATTGAAGATGTAGAAGAAAACGCAGACCGTGCGACAGGGGACAGACTGTTGGGAGTTGACCCGAAGACCGGAAAAAATGTTCATGCAAGAATCGGAAGATTCGGTGCAATGATTCAGATTGGGGAAACTGATGATGAAGAAAAACCGCTTTTTGCTTCTTTAATGGCCGGTCAGAATATTGCCACCATCACTTTTGAAGAAGCCCTGGAACTTTTCAAATTACCTTTTGAGCTAAGTGAAGTGGATGGGCAGCCGGTGTCTGTTGGTGTCGGTAGATTCGGACCTTATGTGAAATGGGGAGATACTTATATCAGCATTCCGAAAGGGGAAGATCCGCTTTCCGTAGATCAGAAACGTGCAGAGGAAATCATCAGTGAAAAGAAAATAGCAGATGCACCTATCGCAACGTATAAAGGAGAGCCGGTAACAAAAGGAACAGGAAGATTCGGACCGTTTATCAAATACAGGGATATTTTTGTGAATGTTCCGAAAAAATACAACTTTGACAATCTTTCTCAAAGCGATATCAACGAGCTGATTGATGCTAAACTGGAAAAAGAAGCCAACCGATACATCCAGCAGTGGGAAAAAGAAAAGATTTCCATTGAAAACGGCAGATGGGGGCCTTTCATCAAGTTCGGAAAAGCAATGTTCAAAATTCCGAAGAAAAAAGATGAAACGAAATATGATGCAGAAGAGCTGAAAGAAGTTTCTCTGGATGAGGTGAAAAAATGGATCACCGATCAGGATAAAAATGCTTTTGCAGAAAAGAAAAAGCCTGCCGCCAAAAAGACAGCCACTGCAAAGAAAACCACTACAGCAAAGAAACCAGCTGCAAAAAAGAAGTAATCTTAAAACAATAATACAAAGCCGTTAACAGATAGTTGTTAACGGCTTTTTTATGAATAAAACCAGTGATAGACTCTTCAGTTGTGGTGTTTTTTTGTATGTTTGTTACATCAAGCAATTATCAATTATTACATTTCAAATTAAAATATGGATTTCGAAGACTTTATCATTTCACCAAGAAATTTCAAAACAGAAAGCTGGCAGATAGGAAGTCGGATTACAAAAGATATCAGGGAAGACAGTATTGTGCTGTTATTTGTTTCGGATTACAGAGGAGCGGGCGGAGATGCTGAGGTACAGGATTTCACGGCAGTAAGAAAGGAATTTTATAAACTTTCGCAGATGGATTTTGAAATTCCTGTTGTAGATCTTGGGGATCTGGTGTCGGGAAAATCTGTTCAGGATACCCATTATATCTTACAGGAAGTACTTTCGGCATGCCACTATAAAAGAGCAATTCCTGTGATTATCGGGGGTTCCAATGATTTTGCTTTTTCATTATTTTCTGCGCTGAATTTTCATAAGAAAAGTATCAATTATACCCAGATCAGCAATATTATTTCTCTTCAACAGGGAGAGACGATCAATGAATATACCTTTTTAAGCAAAATTTTCGGGGCCAAGAACTTTTCCATTAAAAATTATCATCATCTGGGCTACCAGAAACATTTGAATGAGATGGATTCCGTAAGACTCATCAAAGAAGTAGAGTTTGATATTATCCGCCTTGCCGAAATGATGAATTCCACAGAAAAAACAGAGCCTTTCTTCAGAAAAGCAGATATGGTAACGTTAAATTGTGATGCTGTTGAGAGCTTCAGCGAACCTTTTTCCATGAATCCGCAGGTCAATGGTTTGAACAGAAGAGAAATCTGTGCTTATATGAAAGAGATCGGACTCAGCGAAAACCTGAAATCCGTAGGTATCTTTAATTATAATATCTATTCGGAAAATCAGCTGAATCATCAGCTTTTAGCACAGATGCTCTGGTATCTTATCGAAGGAATCAATATCCAGCATACTCATCCGAAAGAAAGACATTACGAATTGTTTTATGTCCTGATTGATGACAGGCAATATGCATTCAAGCGTGATACTTTCAGTAATTTATGGTATTTTGGTGATGACGAAAATATAGAGAACTGTATTCCCTGTTCCAGAAAAGATTTTGATGAAGCTAAAAAAGGCTGGCTGAATGCACGATTGACGAAAATTTAATGTATGACACAAATTCCCTCAAAAGTTTCTATCATTGTTCCCGTTTATAATGTCGAAAATTATCTGACAAAATGCCTTGGCTCTCTCGTTGGCCAGAGTCTGCAGAATATTGAAATCATTGTGGTGAATGATGGGAGTAAAGATAGATCTGAAGAAATTATTCAACAATACGCTCGGGATTATCCGGAGAAAATAAAAGCCTTCAATAAAGAGAACGGAGGTTTAAGTGATGCCCGCAATTTTGGAATTGATAAAGCAACAGGAGATTATATAGGTTTTGTGGATAGTGACGACTATGTGACGGAAATGATGTTTGAAGAAATGCTTCTTCTGGCCGAAAAACATCAGGCTAAAATGGTCATCTGCAACATCCGGAAAGTGGATGAAAACGGAAAGATTACCCAAAAACTTACCCAGCTTCCCAACATGCCGGAGAAAATTATCCTCGAAAATAATTTTTCTGTTTTTGCCGATATCAGTTATTTTGCCTGTAATAAACTTTTTAAAAAAGAACTTTTTGCTCAGAGAAGATTTAAGAAAGGCGTTCATTTTGAAGATATACAGCTCATTCCTCAGCTTTTGCTTGAGTGTGATGCGATTGCGCAGACCCAGAACTATCATTATCAGTATCTCGAGCGGTCAGATTCCATTACCAGAACTCATACAGAGAAAGGGCTTGATATGCTTAAGGCGGTTATGGATGTAGAGCAGGCATTTGACGGATCGAAATATTCTCACAAAAAAGAAGAACTGAAAAATTTTCAGATATTTGAAGGAGTCTATTCTTTCCTGGCGTATCTGGCCTTTGTGAAAAAAGAAGAAGTATTTTACAAAATGTCAGATCAGCTGTCTGCTTTTATGAGAGAAAGACAAATAAAAATTCAAGATATATTGAACTATAGTCGTTTTGGTAAAAATTATCTTTTATCTTTGCCATTGAAAAAAAAGATTTTTTATCTGTTATTTTTTGCCGGACAGAAAAAACTGATAAGAAAGTTAATATAAACACAAATGTAAGTACTATTGTTTCGATCAATAGAAAATGATGCAGAGCTGATTTATAAGACTGTATGTAATTTTCATAGGAGATACAAGTGCTGGATAAGAAAAGAATGAAAAATTTTGAATTGTTCTTAAGCGGGTCGGGAATACCTATTTTCTATGTGAAGGTAGGATTAAGTTTCGTATTCTCCTTTTTAATTACTTTTTTCTCTATTCCTACTATCGTAAAGATTTCCAGAAGAAAAAATCTTATGGATGAGCCAGGAATAAGAAGTTCTCACCTTAGGAAAATTCCCAATCTGGGAGGTATTGCCATCTTTTATTCCATCGGGATCTGTGCATCTATCTTTGCTTACGAATTGTTTGATCTCTACAAATTCCTGTTTGCTTCGTTTATTATTCTGCTGTATATAGGAGTAATGGACGATATTGTTGTAATGAGGGCTTATAAGAAGCTGGTTGCACAAATTGTGGTCTCTTCACTGGTGGTGATTGGTTCAGATATCAGGATCAGAAGCTTATTCGGAATCTTCGGAGTGTATGAGCTGGGGTATTTTGTAAGTGTTCTTTTCAGTATTATTACCTTTATTATCCTGATCAATGCTTTCAATCTTATTGACGGTATAGATGGTCTGGCCGGAGGATATTCTGTGATCTGCAGTGCCTTGTTCGGAATAAGTTATTATAGATTGGGTGAGTATAATTATCCTTTGGTAGTTCTGTCTGTGATCATCATAGGAACTGTACTGGCATTTTTATATTATAATCTTTCAAACTACAGAACCAATAAAATATTTATGGGAGATACAGGCTCTATGCTTTTGGGGTTCTTACTGGCCTTTACTTCTATTTGTTTTATTGATATTTTTATTGATAAAAAACTGGCTGATGTGCCGAGATATCATCTGCAGTCTGCACCTGTAGTAGCCGTTGCCATTCTTATTCTTCCGATTGTAGATACCCTGAACGTGATTATGGTGAGACTTTATAATAAAAAATCACCATTTGATGCTGATAAAAACCATATTCACCATAAACTTCTGAAATTAGACCTTACCCACAGGCGATCTACATTTTACATCATCCTCTATTATCTGATGATTGTAGCTGTTGCTTATTATTTCAGGCACATTAATGTAAACCTGCTTCTTTTAATCGTTCTGGCACTGGGTTTTTTCGGGGCCTACCTTCCGGATTTGCTATATCGGTTAAGAAATAACAAAAATTAACAATTAAATATTACTTTTGTAAACAATATTCAAATATGATGAAGAACTTTAAGTATTTATTTTTAATATTACCTTTTTTAGTGACCTCATGTATCACAACAAAAGATGTGAGGTATCTGCAGCCAAGCGAAAGTCTTGTCATCAACGAAGAAGGTCTTGTTCCCTACAATATTCCTGTGTACAGGATTACAAAAAATGATATTCTCAACCTGAATATTGTGACAACTCCAAAAGGAGATGCTGCACAGTTCTACTCTGCTTACAACACATCCGGAGGAGTAAATGCAGGAGCTGGAACCAGTACTGCTTTATCAGGAGGAGGAACCGGAGGAGGTGGTGGAATCCGGGGTGGAAATATGAACTTCTACTTTAACGGCCTAAAAGTTGACTCCAACGGTGATATCAATGTTTTTGGAATAGGATATGTAAAAGCAGAAGGAAGAACACTTGATGATATTACAAAAGAAATTCAGCAAAAAGTAAACGAAAACTTCCAGGAAGGGAAATCCGAAGTTAGGCTGAATACAGACGGAATTACATATTATATTCTCGGAGATGTTGAAACAACAGGACTTTCCGGAGAAAAAGTAGCCCATAAAAATACCCTTACCATTACTGAAGCTTTAGCAATCAATGGGGGGCTGAACAGGACAATTGATAAAAAAGAAGTGGTGATCCACAGAAAACTTCCGGAAGGAATTAAAATTGCCAAAATAGATCTTACCCGTGAGGATATTATGAATTCGCCTTATTATTATGTACAGAATGGAGATGAAATCTATCTGAATACAAGAGCAAAAAGCTTGAACGGATTTGGAAAAGACCCAATTCAGACTTTAACTACAGGTGTTTCGGTAATTACTACTGCGTTGTCGATTTATTTACTTCTAAAAAATCTTTAATCCTATGATTCCAGGAAAAGATACACAAGTAGGAAAAAACGAAGCCCTGAAAGAAAAGTATGGGTCGTTTGCATTGTTTGATATAGAACACTTTTTAAGAAGAATCCTTAAAAACTGGTATTGGTTTGCTTTCATGCTGCTTATTGGGTACGCCATTTCTTGGGTGTACAGTAAATATTATGCACAGAATGTATATGCTTCCAACCTTTCTTTAAGTATTTCCAATAATACTTCAAGTTATTTTACCCCGAACCAGTCTATTAACTTTATCTGGGGTCAGGGAGGGAACCAGGATGGAGTTTATCTGAAGAAAATGCTTCTTTCAAGATCACATAATGAATTTTTGGTAAAAGAATTAGGGCTGTTTGTCAACTATTCTACTAAAGGCGTGATCAAATCTACCTATCTGGATAAGAATGATTCCCCTATTTTTCTTGAAATTGACAAAAAGCATCTTCAGCAGATCAATTACCCTATCACACTGATGCCAAAAGGTAATGGAGCCTTTGAAGTGGTTTTGCCGGAAGAAGGCCAGTCTACCAACCTATACAGCTATGAGAGCGAAGGTTTTCAGAATATTAATGCTTATGCAAGACCTGCCAATAAGATTATTAAAATAAATGAATGGTATACCTCTCCCAATCTGAGATTTAAGTTAGTTCAGAACCCTGTACTTCCAAATATTAAACTTGATAATATTATTGTAAGTTTGAGTTCAGTTAATCAGGGAGTTAATGATATTGTGTCTACTGTAAGTGTGGATTTTGATAAAGAAATTTCTACGATCATGATTATTACTAAAAAAGGATACAATCTGAACAGCACTGTAAACTTTTTGAATAAATCGGTCAATGAATTACAGAAAAAAAGACTTGAAGATAAAAACATCGTCAATAAAAATACAGAAACCTATCTTCAGGGTAACCTTGATAACATTCGCAAGAAATTAGACTCAAGTGCTTCGGTTCTGAATTATCTGAAAACATCGGAAAAACTTTATAACATTAAAGACAGAGACGAAAAATCTCTGGAAAAAATAAAAGAGCTTGAAGGCAAAAAAGCAGATATCCTAAGTAAAATCAATTCCCTGGATAACATCAGAAATACCCTTCAGTCTCAGAATTTTGAGAAAATGATTGCCACCAATGCCGCCGGGTTTGAAGATGGAATGTTTACAGCAACTATTGCAGAGCTTAAAGCCCTGTATGCAAAGAGACAGGAAATGGCTACAATCTATAAGCCGTCGTCAGAACCTATGAAAGAGATCAACAGGCTTATCAACGAGGCAAGAATGGGATCATCAGGTAGCCTGAGAAATTATTATACAAAATATTATGATGAAATCAGCAAAATTGATCGTGCAGTAGCTGATGCCAATTTAGACTTGGCCTCTTATCCTGAGAAAGAAAGAAAATACCTGGATGCTGAAAGAGGATATAATATCATTGAGGCTACTTATAACAGCTTATTGGGAAGACAGAATGAAACCCAGCTGAATGTAGCAACCAATAAATCGGATATTACGGTAATAGACCCGGCCAAAAATTTGGGACAGGGGCCAATTGCTCCTAATATCAAAATGGCTAAAACGGCTATTATCTCTGGAATGTTGCTGCTTCCTTTGCTGTTTATTCTGATTGGCGAGGTATTGGATAATAAGATAAGAAATATTAAAGAGCTGCTCGGAGCCACAAAAATTCCACTTCTTGGAGTAATTGGCAACAACAGTAACGAAAGTATGCTTACTGTTCTGGAGCAACCAAAATCATCCGTGTCTGAAGCCTTCAGAGGAATCAGAGCCAATATAAGATTTTTGATGAATAACGAAGATGAGAAAGGAAAAGTAATCCTGATAACATCATCTATCGGAGGAGAAGGAAAAACTTATATTTCGATTAACCTTGCTTCTGTAATAGGATTGAGTGATAAAAAAACGATCCTTTTGGGAATGGACCTTAGAAAACCGAAAATTTTCGGAGACTTCAAAATTGATAATAAATATGGTATATCCAATTATCTGACAGGGGAGGTAAGCATTGATCAGATCGTCAATAAAACAAAAATTCCTAATCTGGACGTTGCTACTTCAGGGCCAATTCCGCCAAACCCTTCAGAATTATTGATGAGCCAGAGAAATATTAAGTTTATTGAGGAATTGAAAGAAATCTATGATTTTATTATTATAGATTCCCCACCGGTAGGTCTGGTAGCCGATTCCTATGAACTGATGAAACATTCTGATGCCAATATCTATGTTGTACGTCATGAATATACGGAAAAATATATGCTGAAGCTTATTACAGAAAAGTATCATAATGATGAAATCAGTAATCTGGGTCTTGTTTATAATGATTACAATACAAAACAGGGATATGGTTACGGCTACGGTTATGGCTACGGCTATGGTTACGGCTACGGATATTTCGATGAAGATAAGAATTATAAAGAGCCGTTACTGATCAGAATCAGGAATAGGGTACAGAGATTCTTTAACAAAAAATAAAGCATTAAACCTCCATTTAATGGGGGTTTTTTCATACTCTGTCTATTTTCATAGTATGAAAAAAAGAATATTTTTGACACTTTGCCGTTTACTTTATAACAAATTATGTTTTTTTGTTTATTTTTAACTAAACATTAAGATTATCATTAATATAAAAATGTTTTATATTTGCAAAAATTAAATTTTAAAATAACCATAAATCCATATTCTTTTATGAATAAAAAATTATTGTTTAGCTTCCTTGCCTTCCTTGGAGTGGTAAGTGTAAAAGCACAAAGAAACGAATTGGGAGTTCGTCTAGGGATGAGTAACCTAGTGGGAGATGTAGGAAGGACAAATTATATTTTACAAAAGCCGTTGGATTTAAACAGAGTATCAGATTGGGGATTCCCGTTTTATGGAGGAGTGTTATACAGATTTAATTTTAACCCGCATCAGACTGTTAGATTGGATTTAGGATATAACCAGATTCAGTTTAGCGATAAAGCGGCAAAAGAAGACTATAGAAGAATGAGAAACTCATTTGGGAAAAACAACGTGTATGAGGCAAGCTTAATGTTTGAATACAATTTTTTCCCGGTAAATAATGAGCAGGTGAGTATGGTGAGCCCTTATATCTTTGGAGGTATCGGTGCTTTAATGTTTGATGCCCCTAAAGCAACTCTTGTTCATGATTTCAGAAGAGATGCTGATGGAGTAGCGCTGGCTCCGATAAATGAGTTGGACTACAAAACAACTGCAGATTATTCCCTAGGGAAAAAAGTAACCATGCATCTTCCTTTTGGGGTAGGTTTGAAATATAAATTCAACCATACCTGGGCTATATTTGCAGAAGCTACCTTCAGGTATACCCTGACGGATCAGCTGGATCACAGTAAGATACTGGAAAAAGATGTGAAAACTTCTTATAATGCAGATATCTTAGACCCTGCTACCGGAGCTTCATTATTGCAGTCCGGAAGTTATTATGCCGTTTCTAAAGAAAGAGAACAGGAGTTTATTAATAAGAGAAATATTGGAGATGGAAAGTCCAAAGACTGGATGAATACATTCAGTTTAGGACTGACGTATTCGTTTGGAAGACCTCCATGTTATTGTGAATAATATGTCGTTGATTAAAGATAAAATAAATTCTGAGAATTTACCAAAACACGTAGCCATCATCATGGATGGTAATGGAAGATGGGCAAAATCTCGTGGCGAAGAAAGAACCTTCGGTCACAAAAATGCCATTAATGCTGTAAGAAATGCCATTAATGCATGTAATGAGATCAATATCCCCTATTTAACACTATATACATTTTCTTCAGAAAACTGGAGCCGTCCTACTGAAGAAGTAAATACACTCATGAATCTGCTTGTAGAAACCCTGCTGCTTGAGGCAGAAGAAATCTTCAGCAAAGGATTGAGAATGCATGTAATAGGAAACCTTGAAAAATTGCCTGTTCTTGTCAGAGAACAATTGCAACGTGTGGTAGACCTTACAAAAGAAAACACAAAAGGAAACCTTGTATTAGCGATTAGCTATGGCTCACAAAATGAAATTCTGAATGCCGTAAAGAATATAAGTGCTGATGTAAAAGAAGGAAAAGTAGAAGTAGAGAATATTGACGAAAAATTATTCGAAAATTACCTTTATACCAAAGATTTTCCTCCTGTAGATCTGCTGATCAGAACCAGCGGGGAAATTAGAATCAGCAATTTCCTGCTTTGGCAGATCGCTTATGCGGAATTACAGTTTTTAAACGTTCTATGGCCGGATTTCACCAAAGATATCTTCTTCCAGTGTATTGTTGATTATCAAAACAAGGAAAGAAGATACGGAATGACCGGAGAGCAGATACAAGGCCAATAAATTTAAAGAAAAGAAAGACTCGATAAAATGAAGTTTAGACTATTACCCATCATTATGTTTGCTGCTTCTGCACATTTTTATGGACAAGTAACTCCACAAGACAGCACTAAAGTAAATAATGCTGTACATGCAGAAAATGAGGCAGGAACCTATACGCTTAAAGACATCGTTGTAGATGGGGTAAAAAAATACACACCAGCTCAGATTCTGAGATTTACAGGATTAACCAAAGGTGAAAGTGTAGACATTCCGGGACAGAAAATCAGTAATGCTGTTAAAAAGCTTTGGGATACCCAATCCTTTTCTGAAGTGGAAGTTTATGTTCAAAGCATTGAAGGCCAGACTGTAGTTTTAAGATTCTACCTGGAAGACCTGAAAGAACTTGGTGAAGTGAAATTTACAGGAAAAGGGATTGGTAAATCTAAAAATGAAAAAATGGCTAAGGATAATAACCTTAAGCCGGGAACAAAGATCACCCAAAACCTGGTATCAAGTCTGAAGACCAATATCCCGAAAGACTATATCAAAAAAGGTTTTGCAGATGCCAAAATCACCATTCAGGATAAAGTAAATGCAGGAGATCCGGCATTAGTAGACTGGACTATCAATGTAGAAAAAGGAAAAAGAATTAAAATCGATCATATTGAGTTCGAAGGAAATGAAAATGTGACCGATGCAAAGCTTAGAAACAAAGCCTTTAAAGAAACCAAACAAAAACGTTTCGGGATCGGTGGTATTCTTAAATCTTCAAAATTCATCGAAGACAAATATCAGGAAGATAAACAGAGTCTTATCAGTTATTACAACTCCCTGGGATATAGAGACGCTAAGATCGTTTCAGATTCTGTATGGAGGAATAAAAGAAACAACTACGAGATCAATGTAAAATTGAACGAAGGTAAAAAGTATTATATCGGTGATATTACATTCACCGGGAATACAGTTTATGCTACAGAATATTTGCAGAGATTATTAGGATATAAAAAAGGAGATATTTACGATGCGGTAGGATTCAACAAGAAAGTTGGTGAAGACGGCGGTAAAGAAGATGATTCCGATATCAAATCCGTTTACATGAATAACGGTTATCTTTTCTCGAACGTAACACCTGTTGAAAAATCAGTAAATGGTGATGCGGTAAACCTGGAGATCAGAATTAATGAAGGAGAACAGGCCAGCTGGAATAAAGTGACATGGCAGGGAAATACAACTACCCATGACCACGTAATTCTTAGAGCGCTGAGAACAAAACCGGGTGAATTATTCAAGAAAACCGAAATCAAGAGAACTTATTTCGATCTTGCGGGAATGTCATTCTTCGATCCTCAGCAGATCGGACAGGATATTCAGCCAAATCAGGCAGATAATACTGTAGATATCAACTGGAAGTTAGTAGAAAAAGGATCTTCACAGGTGCAGCTACAGGCCGGATACGGAGGGAACAGCTTTATTGGAACTTTGGGACTTACGTTCAATAACTTCTCATTAAAGAATTTCCTGAAGTTTAAAGACTTTAAACCGGTTCCTCAGGGAGATGGGCAGACTTTCTCCATTCAGGTTCAGGCCGGACAGTATTTCCAGAATTATGGAATTTCATTCACAGAGCCTTGGTTATTTGGTGTAAGACAGACATCCCTTTCTGTGAGTTTGAATAATTCAAGAGTAAGATATTCAGACCAATACGGATATGCACAGAAATTAAATATTTTCTCTGCATCAGCAGGTCTGAACAGATTGTTGAACTGGCCTGATGATTATTTCTCATTATATACCGGTCTTCAGTTCCAGAAATACGACTTTAACAACTATCCGTTCCAGTTTGGGGATACTACAGAAAACAACGGTTCTGCCAATAACTTTAGTATCAACTTAGGTCTGAGCAGAAACTCAGCCGGGATTGACCCTATTTTCCCAACTATGGGATCCAATGTAGAGCTTTCCGCAAAACTGACTCCGCCATATTCATTGTTCAGTAACAAAGATTACGATGCGATGAAACCTGTTGATAAATATAAGTGGATGGAGTTCTATAAGATCAAATTCAAAGCAGATGTATATAACGAAATCATCGGTAAACTTGTATTGAGATCTTCTGCAGAAATGGGATTCATGGATGGATACAACAAGAAACTGGGAGCTCCGCCATTTGAAAGATTCTATATGGGAGGTACAGGACTTTTCGGAGGTAGATATGACGGTAGAGAATTGATTCCTTTAAGAGGATATGAAAACGCTTCAACAGAAGGAGGTCTTGCAGAAGACATTACTCAAAGAGGTGGGGGAACAATCTATAACAGATTTACTTTAGAATTAAGATATCCGATTTCAATGAACCAGACAGCAAAAATTTATGCATTGACATTTGCTGAAGGAGGTAACGTATGGAATTCATGGAGTTCTTACAGCCCGTTCCAGCTGAAAAGATCAGTAGGGATAGGGGTAAGAGTATATATGGGAGCATTTGGATTAATCGGATTCGACTTTGCACTTGGATTAGACAAAACGATATCAGGAGAAAAATCAGGATGGCGTAACCACTTCCTGATGAACCAAACTTTATAATGATACAATATGAAGCACTTTAAAATAACTTTCGCATTCGTATTACTTTTATTCTTCGGATTGAGCAATGCTCAGAAAATAGGAGTAGTGGATACCAATGAGATTTTGAATAAATTACCTCAGTATAAAGAAGCTGAAGCAAGGCTTAATGCACAGATTGATACCTGGCAGTCCGAACTTCAGAATCTGCAGACAGAATACGAACGTAAAAAGGCAGCATTTGAAAGTGAAAAAGTATTGTTGATTGGAGATCAGCTAAAACTGAGAGAAAAAGAAGTTGTAGATCTTGATAAAAATATTAAAACAACAACCAGTTTACGTTTCGGAGCCAATGGTGAAATCACAAAGCTCAGAACGAATCTTGTTCAGCCGTTCCAGGATCAGATCTGGGGAGCTATCAAAACAATGTCTGAAAAAAATGGATTGGGCATAGTTCTTGATAAAAGCAATAACATTAGTGTTATTTTTCTTCAGGGAAAATACGATTACACAGAAAAAGTGTTGACTATTTTATTGAAAGGAACGGATAAGAAGGAGAAAACTAGTAATAAAAGTAAAAAGTAATTTTTAAAATTAACTTTTACTTCAATTTAAAATCTAAAAACAAATTAAATTATTTATTTACCAATTATGAAAAAATTAAGTGTATTATTTGCAGCAGTGATGATGGTTGTATCGGTAGGTATGGCAAAGGCTCAAAAAATTGCTACTTTAGATGTATTGGGAGTTCTTAATGCGATGCCTGAAAAGAAAAAAGCAGATGCTGACCTTAAGACATTCTTAGATACAAAACAAGCTGAGATTAAGAAAAAAGCAGATGCAGCTCAAACTAAGTACCAGCAATACCAGACAGAGGCTCCTAAGAAAACCGCTGACGAAAACAAAGCTAGAGAAGAGGAAATGAAAAAATTAGCTGACGAAATTCAGCAAATGCAAGACAAAGCTCAAAAAGATCTTCAGGCTAAGCAAGAAGTAGTGTTCGGTCCTATTGAGAAAAAATTAAATGATGCTGTAGAAAAAGTATCTAAAGCAAACGGATACGAGTACGTTATGGATGCAAACTCTCCTGCATTCCTTTATAAAGCCGGAACAGATGCAACAGCAGCTGTAAAGAAAGAGCTGGGAATTCAATAATTTCTGCAAATTAACAAAGATTTATAAAACCAACCGTCTCTATTAGAGGCGGTTTTTTTATTTTTGCGGAATGGAAAAAGAAGTATCAACGACGGTAAAAGTCAGATTTAGTGACTGTGATCCGATCGGACATTTGAATAACGTAAAATATCTGGATTATATGTTTAATGCCAGAGAAGATCATGTAGAAACTTTTTATGGATTTACCTACGAGGAATACACCAAAAAAACCGGTTGTACTTGGATCGCTATTCAAAATGAAATTGCCTATTTGAAAGAAGTAAGATACAATACACAGGTAGTGATCAGCAGTAAAACCATCGATATACAGGACAGAACTGCCAAAGTGGAAATCTTAATGAAAAGTCTGGATGAAAAAACAATTCATGCCGTACTTTGGGTAACCGTTATTTATTTTAATGTAAAAACAAGAAGATCCGAAGTACATCCTGAAGAAATAAAAGAAATATTCGATAAATTTTATGTGGATTTAGTACAGAAAGATTTCCAGTCAAGAGTTAAGTTTTTAAGATCTCAAAATGCAAAGAACTCTTAGTGATGTTCCCTAAAGAATCTTTGGCAATTAAAAATTAATAATAGTATAAATGAAAAAAATAGCAGTAATAGGAAGTAACGGACAGTTGGGAAACTGTATTCGAAAGATAGCACCCGATTTTGAACTTGATTATGAGTTCATATTCACAGATTCGTCTATATTAGATGTTACAGACGAAGGTCAGGTCAATGATTTCTTTTACAATAATAAACCTGATTACTGTATCAATGCTTCAGCATATACGGCAGTTGATCTTGCCGAAACTGAAAAAGATAAAGCCTTTGCCGTGAATGCGGATGGAGTTGCTTTCCTTGCTCAGGCATGCGCGGATTTTAAGACTGTTTTGATCCATGTCTCTACAGATTATGTGTTTGACGGAGATACCAATCTTCCTTATTCAGAGGATGATTTTACCAACCCTATCGGAGTATATGGTGCTTCGAAGAGAAAAGGGGAGGAGCTTGCTTTGGAAATAAACCCTCACACCATTATCCTGAGAACTTCATGGCTATACTCTGAGTTTAATAAGAATTTTGTGAAAACAATGTTGAATCTTTTCACTCAGAAAAAAGAATTGGGAATTGTTGCTGATCAGTACGGGCAGCCTACAAATGCAAATGACCTGGCAGAAGCCATCATGGAGATCATTCAGACTCCGGAAAAGACCTATGGAATATTTCATTTTTCAAACTATCCGGAAACAACCTGGTTCGAATTTGCCCAAAAAATCGCAGAATTTTCAAAATCTTCTATTAAGCTGAACCCTTTAACTACGGAACAGTACCCAACTCCTGCGAAACGACCTGTAAGAAGTACCATGTCTCTGGATAAAATTGAAGAGACTTACAAAATAGAACCTAAACATTGGGAAAACAGCCTTGAAGAATGTGTTGAAATACTTGCACAATCATAAACTAATATGAAAAATATAGCCTTTATCCTTTCCGTATTGTGTGTACAGCTTTGGAATGCTCAGAATGTGTATCTGTCCAAGGTTGAAAAAACAAATGATAATAAAGATAAGTTCCTTTATAAAAAGGAAGACGCTGCTACGGATGCTGTTTTTTTAGGAGAAGTGGAAGTTCAGGGGTTTTCAAAAGATGATGCAGCCGTATTTTCCATGATCTATAAAAAAGCAAAAGAAATCGGAGCCAATACATTTACCCTGAAACCTTTTGAAAATGTTGACGGAACTCCACTGCCATTCAATGCGGCCAACTATAAGATTGCATTATATTATACGCCTAAAGAAAAGCTGGCTGTTCAGCATGGTGAGATGTTTATATTCGCATCTTCAGAAAAAGACCAGAAAATAAGCATCAATAAACAGAACTATACACTTTCTCCAAGATCATTTTTAAAATTGAAGACTGTTCCGGGAGAAGTTTATACTATTTCAACCAGAAAACTTTTAGGATCTACCATCAAAATTCAGCCAAAAGCAGGTGACGAAACAGTGTATTTTCAGATTTCATCCCTAAAAGTGAAATCAGACACATCCGGTGTAGGAGGTTTAAATCTAAAATCAGGAGACATTATAGGACTTGAAAAGTCTTACGCAGAATTTTTAAGCTTGATTTATAAAGAAGAGCAATAAAAGTACATTATATAAATAGCTAATGCCTGGTATAATTATACCGGGTATTTTTATTTTGATTAAAAATTTGCTTTTAGCCTTTTTATAGTGTTATTTATCAGCACTCAGGCTATTGTAAGAAATAGTAAGATATGATAGAACCTCCCGGGAAAAGATCAATACTCGGGCTTGTTGTATTCAATAGGAACGGGCTTTAACCCGTTCTCCTCAAAAAGAATAAATTCCACAGGCTTTAGCCAAAACCTGAAAACACAAACTGCCCACGTGAGGCATATGCGACCACTTTGTCATGCCTTAAGCATCCCAACACTCATTTCATACACGCTTCTTTATATTGAATAGCACAGTATAATATTAAAGCATCTATAATATAAGTATGCCCATCACTTATACCCTCATTAAACATTACTCATTACTTATTCTCATTATATATACTCCAAAAAAAACTTCACCTTCTTATTTTCTCACCCTCCATCCCCATCCTCAAACAATTGTTTAAAATTTTTCTCTCTACGGATCAGTTCATTATGATAAAATACGTTCCGAATATGAAATTTATGTTAAATAAAC
>NZ_JBQEOA010000006.1:0-211287 GCF_052044975.1 Chryseobacterium sp. 22458
TGTGACCCGGCTGGGATTCGAACCCAGGACCCATACATTAAAAGTGTATTGCTCTACCAGCTGAGCTACCGAGTCGGTCACTTACTCATCAAGTTTTCATTTCAGTAATGTCCCTTGTTTTAAGTGGTGCAAAGATATGACTTTTTTCTTTATCTCAAAACTTTTTCGCAAATTTGTTTAAAAAAAAATTCATGGTAATTTCATTGATCGGATACATGGGAAGTGGCAAATCTCACATTTCCAAAATATTAAGCGAAAAAATAAATTTTAAACTCATTGACCTCGATAAAGAGATTTCCAGAAGAAATAAATTAACCATTCCTGAAATTTTTGAAAAAAAGGGTGAAATTTACTTTAGAAAACTGGAAAGGGAGGCTCTGGAAGAAATACTGGCTTCTGAAGAGAATGTAGTACTAAGCCTTGGTGGGGGAACTCCTGTTTATTATAATAATATGGAGATCATTAATCATAATTCTAAAAGTGTCTTTTTAAGAACTTCTGTAGGCACTTTGGTGGAAAGATTATCCAAACAAAAAGAAAAAAGGCCGTTGATTGCCAACATATCGGATGAAGATCTTCCGGAATTTATTGCCAAGCATTTATTCGAAAGAAATCAGTTTTACAGTAAAGCACAGTTTACGGTGGGCACAGACTCACGGGAGCCGGAGGATATTGTCAGCGAAATAATAGAAAAGCTCTATCTCTAGAGCTTTTTTATTTTTATTTTTATTTTAATCTTCATCTTCTGCATCGCCACCTGTTTCACCGAAGAAGTCATCCCAGTCTGTAAAATCAGCATCAATATCATTGCCTACATAATCATCCATGTCTCTTCTGTCTTTTTTAGTAGGTCTTCCTTCTCCTTTATTTCTGTAATAGTCCTGAGACATCTTACGAAGTTTCAGCAGTTCGTACTGTTCTTTATCTGTCACATCCTGTATATGAAGCGGAACCAGCTTTGCCCCTATTCTGCTTTTAGGAATCTGGATCACCTTTATTTTATAGTCAATCTGATTTTTACGGATCTTGATTGTATCTCCTTCTTTTACCTCCTTAGATGACTTTACGGCAGACGTTCCGATAGAAACTCTGTTCTTTTTAATCTCCTCTGCTGCAATACTTCTCGTCTTATAAAAACGAATGCTCCATAAAAATTTATCTATTCTCATAATTTTTTATACTTTTGCCGTTATATTATTTGTAAAGTAATTAAAGTTTTTTGAAATGAAAAAAATATTTTTATATATCCTTGCCGGATCTTTATGCTTTTCTGCATGTAAAAAAGATGATGACGTAGAAAGATACGTGGAGCCAGAGGAGATTGCTACGCAGAACAACTATGATGATCAGGCCATTAGAAAGTTTATGGATGAAAACTATCTTGATGTGCAGGGAAATATAAAAGCTTTCAGCGCTACTGATACTGCTGATGATCATCAAAAGAAATTATCGGAGCTGAATCCCCAGACATTGCCTTCCGGTACCATCTATATCATGAGAGACGGAGCTCAGCCTTCACCGGGTGAAGAAATCAAAGAGTCCGATATCATTAAAATTATGGGTAGATCTTATGCATGCCTTGCAGGGGAAAGCAACGGAAATGTATCATTCATTGCGCAAACTACTTTTTTAAATACAATTGACGGAAATGTAGTTCCTTACGTAGACCCTATGTACTATTACGTGAAAAAGAAGACCTTAACGGATGCTACAACGGATGCCGCCAAACAACCAGGGTACTATCAGATCTCAGGTTTCAGGGAAGCTTTGCAAAAATTCAAAGCATTTAACCTACCAAGTGATGCACCGTATAATCTTCAGGGCGTAATTATTGTACCTTCAAGAGCTGCATTTGCAAGAAACGCTCACTATCCTTATCTGAACCAGTCTTACAGAAACAGGACCTTTATCTTCAACTTCCAGATCTACGGAAGAGCAGACAGACCTGCTGATCAGAAACAATAAAATATTTCATACATATAAAAATAAAACCACCTTATTCAGGTGGTTTTTATTTTTATTGATCACTACATTATGATCTTGCTTTCTGTTTTACGTTCCCTAAAATATCCGGAAAGTAAAGATCTGCAAGATGATCAAACTCATCACCTCTCATAAACATGCTGGCATCAACTTCTTCATAAGAACTTCTTCCGGCAGCGGCAATCAGTTCATTGCAGGTATGCAGTGTATTTTTATGGAAGTGATATACTCTTTCTGCTTTATCCGTTACATCAAGCCCTTTGATCAGCATTTTATCCTGTGTAGCAACCCCTGTAGGACAGTTGTTGGAATTACATCTTAAAGCCTGAATACATCCTAAAGAGAACATAAATCCTCTTGCATTATTACACATATCCGCTCCCATGGCAACTGCTCTCAGGATATCCAGACTGGTAAGCACCTTACCGCTGGCAATCACTCTCAGTTTATTTCTTACATTATAGTTATTAAGTGTTCGGTTTACAAAGATCAAAGCAGGTTCCAACGGCATCCCTACTCCATCTGAGAATTCCGGTGGCGCAGCTCCTGTTCCTCCTTCCGCTCCATCAATGGTAATAAAGTCCGGATAGATTTTCAGCACATTCATCTGTACGCAGATATCTTCAAATTCTCTGGTATCTCCTATACATAGTTTAAACCCGACCGGTTTCCCTCCTGAAAGCTCTCTTAGCTGCTGTACGAACCTCAGCAGTCCGGCAGCGTCAGAAAATGCGGTGTGTGATGGTGGTGAAATAACAGTCATTCCCGGAGTGACGTGACGGATGGCAGCAATTTCCGGAGTATTCTTCACTCCCGGCAGCACTCCTCCATGTCCCGGTTTTGCTCCCTGTGATAATTTGATTTCAATCATTTTCACATTGGGAAGGGTTGAATATTTGGTAAATAAATCAGGATTAAATTTTCCTTCATCATCACGGCACCCGAAATATCCGGTTCCGATCTGCCAGCATAGATCTCCTCCTTCCAGATGGTAAGGTGAAATACCTCCTTCTCCTGTATTATGATAAAAATTTCCTTTTTTAGCTCCTCTGTTCAATGAAATCTGTGCCCTGTCACTCAAAGCTCCGAAACTCATTGCCGAAATATTGAATAAAGAGGCATGATAAGGCTGTGTACACTGTTCTCCTCCTACCCAGACTCTCGGAAGCTCTTCTGATGGAGATTTAGCATAAATAGAGTGCTTGATTCCTTCATATTTTCTGTGATTCACTTCCAGCTGTGTACCGAAGGCTACCGTATCACTTAAATTTTTAGCACGTCTGTATACTGCAGAACGCTGGTTCCTTGGAAATGGTTTCCCATCTGTTTCCCTTTCAATGAAATACTGCTGCATTTCGGGTGAAATACTTTCGAAAAAGTACCTGAAGTACCCCAATACAGGAAAGTTCCTCAAAATAGCATGTTTCGATTGGTAAGCATTGTAAACACCCAATGCATAGATTGCGGATAACAGCGTCGGTATCCAGTAATGCGCTCTGATCAGCAGTGCTATAACCCATGTAGCCACTACTAATACAATTCCCCAAGATAAAAACTTATCTCTCATGAATGTAGTATTTAAAAGTTTAAAAATAAATTTAGTAGAAATTTTGCAAAGAGCCTATGCTTTTGCTAAAAAACTTTGGTAGGAAGATTGCACAGAAACCGTGCCATCTGACAGGATTTTTTCTAAATTTAGAAATTCGATTTGATTTACGGATGCAGGATCAAAGTCTTTCTGGACTCTCACATAATTTTCTGTGAAGCCAAACATTTTCCCGTCTTTATTTTCGTGTTCCCAAAGTACAGGAAGCGTTTTTCCCAACTGGGTCTGATAAAATGCCATTTTCTTCTTTTCAGAAAGAATTCTGAGCATTTTGTTTCGTTTTTTTCTTTCAGCTACCGGAACAACACCGTCCATTGCTGCTGCTTCTGTATTTTCTCTTTCAGAATAAGTAAATACATGAAGATAAGTAATAGGAAGCTCGTTAATGAAATTATATGTTTCCATAAATTTCTCTTCCGTTTCTCCCGGAAAGCCTACAATAACATCTACACCGATAGCCGCATGAGGCATTACCTCACGGATCTTGTTGACTCTGTCATTATAAAGTTTCGTCAGGTAGCGGCGCTTCATTTTTTTCAACAAGTCATCGCTTCCGGACTGTAACGGAATATGAAAATGCGGAACAAAGCTTTTACTTTTAGAAACCAGTTCAATACTTTCATCTTTTAAAAGGTTCGGTTCAATAGAAGAGATACGGATTCTTTCGATTCCTTCTACTTTATCCAGTTCTGAAATAAGATCAAGGAAAGTATGCTCGTGTCTTTTGTTTCCAAATTCCCCTTTACCGTAATCACCGATATTTACTCCGGTAAGAACGATTTCTTTAATGTCTTTTGCAGCGATTTCCGTAGCATTCCTAAGAACATTTTCAATAGTATCAGAACGGGAAATCCCTCTTGCTAACGGGATGGTACAGTAGGTACATTTATAATCACAGCCATCCTGAACTTTCAGGAAAGCTCTGGTTCTGTCTCCTATAGAATAACTTCCGATAAAGAAGTCGGTTTCTTCAATTTCACATGAATGAACCACTCCTTCACTCTCTGATTTTTCCAAATCATCAAGATAGCTCAGAATATTGAATTTTTCTTTTGCTCCTAAAACCAGGTCAACTCCTTCAATCTGTGAAATTTCTTCAGGCTTTAGCTGTGCATAGCACCCAACAATTACCACCAGCCCTTCCGGATTGGCTTTCATTGCTCTCTTTACATGCAGCTTGCACTCACGGTCAGCATTTTCAGTAACGGAACATGTATTAATAACATATACATTAGCCTTATCGTCAAAACTTACTTTATCATAACCTGCATCTGTCAATTGGCGGGCAATAGTAGATGTTTCCGCAAAATTTAATTTGCAGCCAAGTGTATGAAATGCGGCAGTTCTGTGAAAAGTAGACATTTGTTACTCCTGAATTTTATGGGTGCAAAGATAGTAATTTTAATGAGAATTCAAGATTGATTCAGTCTATTGTTTATATTCATCCCTTACTTCAGGGCTGTTTTGAAAACATACGGGAGATGAATTTCCACTCTCGTCATTACCTGAAAGTTTTTTTTTCATTTCCGCATTAAATTCCTGAGACCGGTTTCTGGCAATGGAAAGTGTCTTCCAGTCTTCATTTTTTATCATTTTAGCGATATACACCATCTGACCGATATGGTAAGGATAATGTGCGAGTTGTCTGAAAACAGCATCCATCACCGAATGCGCTTCTCCCCTGATATAAATTGTTGAATAGATATTTTCATCATTGATCTGGCTTAACGCTTCAAACAGGCATTTCCATCCTTTTTCCCAGAAATCAAGAACTTCGTCTTTGGTTTTGAAGGTGTTTATAAATTCTTCATCCCGGTTACGCCCTTGCTTTTCTCCGTCTTCCGTCAGAAAATTCGTCCATCTTGAAAGCATATTTCCTGCAACATGTTTTACAATCAAAGCAATGGAGTTGCTTTCTTCATTATACTGCCAGAAAATCTGTTCATCCGTAAGCTGATCAAAAGCTTTATTTCCCAGTGATTTATAATATTCAAAACGTTTTATAAACAGGTCTTTCATTTTTTTCTATTTTGATAACGAATGTAAATATTTTTAAAAACAAAAACCACCTCAAATGAAGTGGTTTTATCTATGTACTTTATTTATAATTATTCTCTGTTTTTTACCAATACCCACCCTGAAAATTTAATAGGAGTATTCTTTTTATCATTTTCGTTCCACGTCACAGAATACCAATAGGTTCCGGTAGGTACTCTTCTTCCTCCCAGGGTTCCGTCCCATTTATAGCCATTGGTTTTATCTGCCTGGAACATCTTGCCTCCATATCTGTCAAAAACACTCAGGATCAGATTCTGCTTATTGGACAGTGCAGAATAATCTATCACATCATTGATTCCGTCTGCGTTAGGAGTAATCACATTAACAAGATTTGGAACCACAACATCTACTTCCATAGGATCGCAGTCGTAGGCATCTTTTACCAATATCCTGTACTCTCCTCTTGCAAGATTGTTGAAAACATTGGATTCCTGCCATACAATATTATCTATTGAATATTGATAAGGTGGCGTTCCTCCGGTTACAGATACGGTCAATGTATTATTAGAAATCTCAACCCCTGAAATTACGGGCTGATCCGAAGGCAGAACTTTTACGGTTTGTGTTGTGATACACTCTCCTGTTTTAAGCTTCACCCAATATTCTCCAATACCTGCTTTGATGGTTTGGGTAGTAGCCCCGGTGCTCCATTGGTAACTTTTAAATCCAGGACCTGCATCCAGTGTTGTCTGATCCTCAACGCAAATAGTTTTATCTTTCAGAACATCGGAATATACCGGCGGAATAACCTCAAGAGTAATTTTTGCCACATTATAACATCCCTGACTATTGAAAACCCTTACATATACAAAGCCGTTAGGAGCTATATAAGTACCGGCATTCAGAATTTCATTGGTCTGGCCAACCGCATCTGCCAATGAAGGATAATATTTTTTAACAGGAACAGGACTTTGCTGAACAGCTACCGCAGCATTTGTCAGATTGAATAATGCCGTAGACGGATTGCTCTCTATAAAGCATGATTTCAGGACAACATCTTTCACCTGCACTACCGGATAGAATTTCAACGTGATCTGTGCTACAGTAGTACACCCAAACTCAGAAGTTATTTTCACATAAATAACGCCTTCTGCAGAAACAAATGCCATTGGAATTGTAATTTCATTGATTCCGGCATTCAGGTCTGACATTGTATGATAGTATTTTTTAGTTACATTGGTACCGGCAAATACATCAGCTGTTGTGAGATCAAAAAGAGCGGTCCCCGCATTATTATTGTTACACCCTGTTAATGTGGCGTTTTTACCTGTAATAGCACCATTCTTAAATTTAAATTTTCCTACCTGCCTGCATTTATTAAGCGGATTGTTTGGATTTGAAGGATCCGTATAGTTGATACTGTAAAAATAAATTGTGTTGGTACCAACATCAACAGTTGTAGGAGCTGTAATAGGATTATTTCCCGTCAATGCATCGTTTTGATTCACATGATAACTTACGCTGAAGTTCGGATTTCCATTAATGATTCCTACTGATAATGTAGAAAAATCAAATAAAACTGTTCTGGCACAGATCACCACTTCCCTTGGATCGGCAGGATTGGCAGCCGGAACTCCCGGAGGATTAAAAGGATGAGGCTGAATATTCGGGTCAGTAAACGGAGATGCCAGTGTGGCTGTTCCTCCCCACGTCAGAGAAAATGGAGCTGTTGTACTGCTGGTACTGCTCACCCAGTTATCGATAAATAAATAATAGGTCTGTCCGGGCAATACATCCATATACCTGCAGTAAGGGGTAAGAGAACCTCCGGCAGCATTAGTAATTGTACTTGTCATATTTAATCCTGTAGCAGGTCCTGGTCCTATAACTGTTGCCGCATTACAGCGTATCGGAGCCCCAAGGCTTCCGCAATTTACATTAGGGCCGAAAATGGCCCAATCATAATCTGCATCGGGATTATTGGGAATAAGATCAAAAGTAAGGGTACCTCCTGTAGCAATGGTAATTTTATACCAGATGGAATTATGCTCCCCCGTAAAATCTATACAACTTCCCGAGTTGACAAGTTCCTTGATGTTCCCATATCCTGAAGGGCTATAGGTAATGTTTGAATTTCCGCAAACTGAAAGCGCTGTAGCACAATCGGCCTGAGAATAAAATGTTTGAGATATACAGAGAAGAAGAAAAAGTAAAAGTTTTCTCATAGATATATTGTTTTTATGGTTAAGTTTAATGATGAATCAGCTTGAGATTCAACGAATACCAAATATACCCATAATTTAATTACAAACAATAAAATTCAAATAGTTTTAAAATATTTTAAATAAAAAAAGCAATTTATTAAACAATACAAATCATAATACCACTTATTTTATACTTGTAATATTTCCACAAAGATTTTCAAGGTGAAAAATTTTATGGAAGGGACTTTTCACTTCTGCCAGGTGTTCTTTATCCTGAATAAAAGTATATCTTGAAGCAATAGAATTCATATCGGAAACAATAACCAGCCAGCATTCGTCAACTGAGGTATCATAATAGGGAAATTTTTCATTTTTCTTTTCTATAAGCTCAAGGATCTTCTCAGAGCAGAGCTCATCAAACAGATTCATACTGTACTCATGGGTAATAAATACATTTCTCCTGTGGAAAGATTTCCTGATACTTTTTACACAGCCCGTCGGCTTATTTTTTTTGATGCTCTTATAAATACTGATGATATTCTCCTGCTGTATCTCCAGATTATCAAGTCTGGTATCCGGATGGAATTCTAAAAAATAAACACCACGATACTTCGTGGTGTCTTCCTGTTCTAATAATATTTCTGCCTGACGGAACATTTTATTCAAAGTGCTTTCCACTTTTTTCATCTCAAGATGATTGATTACTTCGGTCAGTTCTATTCCGATTTTTTTGTCGTTTAATTTGGCGATGAAGTCCGGGCTTTCGCAGGTAAGGTTTTCAAATTTCACCTCAGGGAAATGATGCATAAAAGAGTTGAGCAGCAAAATCTCAGACTTCTTTCTGTATTTTTCACGGTCATGAAGCGGAGATTCGTCTATGGTACGGTGATACTTTTCTATGGGCTTTTTTTTCAAATGCCGGTTCAGGTAATATAAACTCAGATTCTTAATCAGATCTTCATCAGAAAATGTCTTTTTCATGTGTGATTTTTTTATTTGATTAAAGGACCCATTCATCCAATGGCTTTCATCGTTAAAAGTTTTTGATAATCAAAATTTTACACACTTAAAGATAAGTAAAAAAACAATTCAACACCCACTTTTAAAATTAATTTATTGATTAATTAATGTAAAGTTTATTTTCATAATTAATACCTTTGCCCCTTATAACACAAACCCGCATTATGGATTTTAGGAATTTTAAAATACCCTACAACATCAATCCCCAATATTCAAAAAAAACCGCCTATTTTTCAATGGAGTTTGCCCTTGAGCAGGTACTTAAAATATACTCCGGAGGCCTGGGCTTTCTGGCAGGTTCTCATATGAGGAGTGCCTATAACCTGAAGCAGGACCTTATCGGCATCGGTATTCTCTGGAAATTCGGATATTATGACCAGGCAAGGAATCATGACCAAACCCTTCAGCCGGTATGGACAAGAAAGATGTACAGTTTTCTGGAAGATACGGGAATAAAATTCCAGATCGAGATCCACAGTGCCCCGGTATGGGTAAAAGTATGGTATCTTGACCCGGAAATTTTCAATACGGCACCAATGTTCTTTCTTTCCACCGATGTTCCTGAAAATGATCACGTTTCAAAAACAATCTGTCATAAATTATATGATGCCAACGAATCTACAAAGCTGGCCCAGTATATTTTATTAGGAAAAGGAGGTGCCAAGCTACTGGATGAAATGAACTTTGAAAGAGAGGTCTATCATCTGAATGAAGCACATGGCCTTCCGGCTGCTTTTTATCTGTTGAAAAAATATAACGGAGATCTTAATAAAGTAAAAGAGAAACTGGTTTTCACAACCCATACTCCGGAAGAAGCAGGAAATGAAAAGCATAATTTTAAACTGTGCTACGACATGTCTTATTTCTCCGGCTACAGCATGAAAGAAGTAAAAAGTATTGAGGGAACAGATGACGACCGTTTCAATCATTCGCTGTGTGCCCTGAAAATGGCTAGAATTGCCAATGGTGTTTCCCAGCTTCACGGTGTAGTTTCCAGAACGATGTGGAATAAATATCCGGACATCTGCGAAATTACTTCCATTACCAATGCCCAGGAGTTCAAATACTGGGCAGACAAACCTCTTTACAATGCCAAAGACGAAAATGATGAAACTGTTTTCGATTACCGTAAAAAACATTTAAAGAAAAAACTCTTCAGCATTGTTGCAGACCAGACAGGAAATCTGTTCAACCCGAATATCTTCACCATTGTCTGGGCCAGAAGATTTGCCGGTTATAAGAGAGCCGACTTACTTTTACATGATAAAGACAGATTCTACAGACTTCTGAACAATCCGAAATATCCGGTACAGATCATCTGGGCAGGAAAACCTTATCCTATGGACTATTCTGCTATTTCCACGTTCAACACATTGGTGGAAGAAAGTAAAAACCACAAAAATATGGCTGTGCTTACCGGATATGAACTTTCATTGAGTAAATCTTTGAAGCAGGGCTCAGATCTGTGGCTTAATAATCCAAGGGTTCCAAGAGAAGCATCCGGCACTTCCGGAATGACTGCTGCCATGAACGGTTCTGTCAATTTATCCACCGATGACGGATGGATTCCTGAATTTGCAAAACACGGCGAAAACTCGTTTGTAGTACCTAAAGCAGATTACCTGAACATGAGCATTTATGAGCAGGATAATTATGATCTTAATAAGCTGTATGAGATCCTTGAGAACGAAATTCTTCCGGCTTATTATGACCGCCCTGACCAGTGGAGAAAAATACAGCAGAATGCGATGAATGATGTAAAAGATCAGTTCAACAGCGACAGAATGGCTGATGAATACTACAAGGTGCTTTATAATGATATAAAATAATGAAAAGGTATTTACCTTAAAACCTTATCTAAAACATACAAAATGCCTGGAAATTTCCAGGCATTGTTTATTGATATGTTATTTACTTTTCTTTTTTGAAGGCACTTTCAGACCTTTTTCTCTCGCTTCAGAAATACCGATCGCTACGGCTTGTTTTCTGCTCGTCACTTTCTTTCCGGAAGAAGATTTCAGTTTTCCTTCCTTGAATTCGTGCATAACTTTTCCTACTTTGTCCTGAGCTTTTTCTGAATATTTCGTCTTGCTCATGATTGTTTTTTTTAAGATTTTGGCAGGGATACCCCTAGTTCATAAACTCTGGCATGTTTCAAATATTTTGAACGCTCTCGTGATGTTACCGATTCGAAATGATCATTTTTGATCACAATAATCGGGTCTTCAGCATTTTCAATTTCAAAATTGGCTAAATATCTTTCATCGGGTGGAGACTGCTGTTGTTTTGCTTTAATTTTCTGCAGTTCATCCGCATATTTTCTAAACCCGGGATCAGAAGAATGGATAAATTTATATTCATCGCCTGCATACACATAATAATGAAGCTTTTTTTCTATCAATCCTGCTTCATCAGTAATTTCGGGATTATCATTTCCGTCCTTGAAACCTACTTCTACCAATGTACCCCCTTTTTTATGGGCACATTCTTCAGCATCTTTAAAACTGGAAAAACCTGTATAAACAATCTGGTCGTTTAATACGTAACGGTTGAGTTTCTGGTTGTATGCATTCGTTTCCATAATTATTATTTGATTTGATTATACTTAATGATATTCAATTTTTTTGCCAAAAAGCGTATTTGAAAAGCTTTTTTACAGATTTTAATAAAATTATTATCTTTGAAATCCATTACTATTAGAAATGAAAAAACTACTCTTAACTCTTACTGTTGCAGCAGTATTCCATAATGTGTCAGCACAGGAAATCACATTAGATAAAATATATTCAGGATACTACCGTGGAAAGGGCATTGCCGGAATCACTTCCATGAAAAACGGTGAAAATTACCTGGTTATTGAACCTACGGGAATTGCTAAATATTCTTACAAAACGTCTCAGAAAGAAGGAAATCTTGTTGACGGAAAGTTTGAAAGCTATATTTTCTCTGATGATGAGTCTAAAATCCTTTTACAAACCGGGAGCCAGCCTATCTACAGGCATTCTTTCCTTGGTAAATTTGATGTAAAAGACCTGAAGTCCGGAAAAGTAATCAGCCTGAATGAGGGGAAACCTGTTCAGGAACCTACATTTTCACCTGATGCTACAAAAGTGGCTTTCATTTCAGATAACAACCTGTATTATCAGGATCTTGCTTCAGGAAAAATCACGCAGATCACTACCGATGGTAAAAAGAACTCCATCCTTAATGGTCTGGCAGACTGGGTTTATGAAGAAGAATTCGGGCATGCAAGACAATATGAATGGACGAAAAACTCTGATGCCATTGTATTTGTAAAGTCTGACGAAAGCCAGGTTCCGGAAATTTATATTCCGATCTATGGGAAAAACCTGTACCCCGCTGAAATGCGTTATAAATACCCGAAAGCAGGTGAAAAAAATTCTGTTGTTTCAGCACAGCTTTACCGTCTTGATAACGGAAAAACAATGCAGCTGAACTTGGGATCTTTTAAAAATTATTACATCCCTAATGTTTTTCAGACTGCAAAACCGGATGAAATGGTTCTGATTACGTCTGAAAGAATTCAGAATGCTTCAGATATTTTAAAAGTGAATACCAAAACAGGAGCGGTTCAAAAACTATTCACTGAAACTGATGAAAAATGGATCGATACAGACAGTCCTACTTTAGAGTTCCTTGAGGACAATTCTTTCCTTTGGGCTTCTGAAAGAGACGGAAACCGTCATCTGTACTGGTATGACAAAGACGGTAAGCTTAAAAAGCAGATTACTAAAGGAAACTGGGAAGTAACGGATTACTATGGTTTCAATCCGAAATCTAAGGAAATCTATGTTCAGACTACAGAAAAAGGAAGCATCAATAAAGTGGTTTCCAAAGTAAATATTGAAAACGGAAAGTCGCAGCTGATTTCCAATACAGAAGGAAACAACTCTGCCAACTTCAGCAAAAATTACAGCTACTTCATTGAAACATCTTCTACTGCGGCAAGACCTTATACCTATGTTTTAAAAGACGGAAACGGAAAAGCGGTAAAAGAGCTTCAGAACAACAATGATCAGTTGCAGAAATTAAAAACAGATAATTTTGTTGAAAAAGAATTCATTACGATTCCCAATGCAGCAGGAGATCAGATGAATGCATGGGTCATGAAGCCTAAAAACTTTGATCCTAATAAAAAATATCCGTTGTTTATGTTCCAGTATTCCGGCCCGGGATCTCAGCAGGTTGCCAATTCATGGGACAACGGAAATGCAATGTGGTTCAATCATCTAGTACAGAAAGGCTATATCGTGGCATGTGTAGATGGGCGTGGAACAGGCTATAAAGGGGCTAAATATAAAAAAGTAACTTATATGAACTTGGGAAAATATGAGATAGAAGACCAGATTACCGCTGCAAAGTGGTTCGGAAACCAGTCTTATATTGATAAAAGCAGAATCGGAATGTTCGGCTGGAGCTTTGGAGGATATATGACCAGTTTGGCAATGACTAAGGGAGCAGATGTTTTCAAAATGGGAATTGCTGTAGCACCGGTTACCAACTGGAGATATTACGATTCTGTATATACGGAAAGATTTATGAGAACCCCTCAGGAAAATCCGGACGGATATGATAAGAACTCTCCTACAGAATATTCCAGTTTACTGAAAGGCAAGTTTTTATTAATCCACGGAACAGCTGATGACAATGTACATTTTCAGAATTCTATGGAATTTTCGGAGGCTTTGATCCAAAACAAAAAACAGTTTGATTTCATGGCCTATCCGGATAAAAACCACGGAATCTATGGTGGACAGACAAGACCTCAGCTGTATCAGAAAATGACGGATTTTATCCTGAATAATTTATAGGACTGATTGATGAAATCCGTATTTTATTTACTATTTCTGGTATGCTGGTCTGCACTGTTTTCACAGACAGCTGTAACAAATGACGGCAGAAAGGTTATGCTTTTTGAAGATAAGACCTGGAAACCCTATAGTGACAGCCTGGGAAGCTTCACCACACTGGAGGCCTCTACGGCTGGAGATCAAAAGATAATCCTTTCCGGTAATGGTCAATGGAAATTTATGAATAAAAAAACGGAAGGCTTTTATGAAAATACACTGATCAGCAAAAGCAGGTTTGATTTTTCTAAAACTGCTACATCATTAGCCCAAAGCAAAAGAACAGATGCCGGGTTTTATTATGATCCGAAACAATGGAGCATTACAGAGGAACAGCATCAATATACTCTTGGAGAATTTTCATTGCAAGGGACTTTAAACAAAGATTTACAGGCCTCTTTTGGAAGTTCTCCTGTAGACAAAGGAACTACGTTGCATGATATCAGAAATAGCGTTCTTACAAACTTGCTGATGAACCCGAGTCATTATAAAATAAGGAAAACGGAATTCAGAACAGTGAACGGGGTGGAAATGTTCTACATACAGTTTCATGACGTAGATTCCGGTTATGATATTATCCGGAACCACTTTATCACCGACGATCTGTATTGTGCAACCCTTAGTGCAGGATCTCCTGAGAAGGCCTTTACAGCTCATGAAAAAGAAATGCAAAACTTTATCAATGGTGCTGTAAAAATAAAGGTTGCTGATAAACTTGTTGAAATCATCAATGTACAGGCTCCTGTACCACCCCCGGTAAACCAAAAAAATTAAGACTCACTATAAAAATCCCTTTCAAAATTATGGAAGGGATTCTTATTAATTTCATTAATCATTTACGCCTGCATTATTTATTTTATCAATTGAAATTAAAAACTTACTTTTGGGGGAATTGAAATTTGAATATATGAAGACTAAACATCCTAAAGGGCTGCCCTATCTCTTTTTCACAGAAATGTGGGAGCGTTTCGGGTACTACCTGATTCTTGGAATCTTTGTTCTGTATGTGATTGAGCCTGCCGGCATGAAAGGAGGCCTTGGACTGCCTGACAAAACGGCTGATGATATTTTCGGAACTTATATTGCACTTACCTATCTTACTCCTTTTATCGGAGGGTTTCTGGCTGACAGGGTTTTAGGGTATATCAAATCTATTTACCTTGGCGGTTTTCTGATGGCTGCCGGTTATATAGGAATGGGTGTTTTCAAAGAATTACCGTTATTTTATACCTCTCTTGCATTGATTATTATCGGAAACGGTTTCTTTAAGCCTACTATTTCTACTCTTTTAGGTAATCTTTATTCTGAAGAGCCTTACAAAGCCAATAAAGATTCCGGGTATAATATTTTCTATATGGGAATCAATATCGGGGCGTTTATCTGTAATATTATCGCAGCCTTTATGCGTAATAAATTCGGTTGGGGTGAAGCGTTTATCACTGCCGGAGTGGGAATGCTGATTGGTATGGTTATTTTTACCATCGGAAGAAAACATTATATTCACGCTGCACAGATGAAGCCTGTACAGGAGGGAGATACAAAGCTTTCCGAGATCATGATGAAAGTATTTGTTCCCGCTATTGCTGCCGGAGCTATAGGTTGGTTTATTCCCAATAATATTTTTGGAAGCGACAGTACGGATGCCTTTATTTTCGCCTGTGTTCCTGTTATTTACTTCTACGCTTCTCTTTACTTTAAAGCTAAGCCAGATGAAAAAGCATCAATTGGTGCGTTACTTTCCGTATTCCTGATCAGTATGTTTTTCTGGGCTGTTTTCAAACAAAACGGTACAGCCTTGACAAGATGGGCTAATTATTATACGGACAGAAGTGTTCCTGCCTCTCTTGAAAAACCATTGGAAGGAATCTATATGGTGGATGGTAAAAGCTATGAAGATAAAGAAACACCTGTATATGATAATCAGTTCCGGGCTCAAAAAGACGATAAAGGAGAAACCAAAAAAGAAACGGGAAAAGACGTTTACTTTAAAAATATCTCTCCTGAACAGCGTGCTGCGCTTGAGCAAAACCCTGAAAGTAAAGTTTATCTGTACAACACGGAATTATTCCAGTCTATCAATCCATTCTGGGTAATTGCTTTAACTCCTGTTATCGTTGGTTTCTGGGCACTTCTTAGAAGAAAAGGAAAAGAGCCGTTAACGCCTACAAAGATCGTTCTGGGATTATTCATTTCAGGGCTTTCATGTCTGGTCATGGTACTGGCAGTAATGGCCGGAGATAACGGGGCTGTAAAAGTTTCTCCTTTGTGGCTTGTAGCAAGTTATGGAGTAATTACAATTGGGGAATTATGCCTTTCACCAATGGGGCTTTCTTTCGTTTCCAAACTTTCACCTGCAAGGATCACAGCATTGATGATGGGAGGTTTCTTCCTGGCGAATTCTGTGGGGAATAAACTTTCAGGAATCCTGGCAAGTACATGGTACAATTACGAAAACAAGACGAATTACTTCCTTGTGAATTTCGCTTTGTTAATATTTGCTACCCTTTTAGGTCTTTCCATGTTAAAAAGATTAAATAAAATCATGAAGGAAAAAGGACACTAATCCTTAATATTATAAAGAATATCAAGCTGCAGATGGATCTGCAGCTTTTTTATTTAAAAATAAAATTAAAAACTTGCCAAAAACCTAAAATAAACTATATTTGTCAGTCTTAACAAAAATTAACAGTAAAAATGGATAATATTGAAGCATTGAGTCCGAAACCGGATGAATTTGTAGAGAATAAGAATTCCAGACATCCAAAAGGGTTATGGGTTCTTTTCGGAACGGAAATGTGGGAGCGTTTCAACTTTTATGGGATGAGGGCACTTTTGACGCTCTTCATGGTAAATTCCTTATTGATAAAAGAAGCAGATGCTGCGATCATCTATGGTGGATTCCTGGCTTTATGTTATTTAACACCTCTTTTGGGTGGTTTCATTGCTGATAAATATATCGGAAACAGATTTGCCATTATCGTAGGTGGATCACTGATGGCGATTGGTCAGTTTTTATTATTCATCAGTGCCTCAACGTTCTCTGCTGATCTTGGAAGCGCTAAACTTATCATGTGGCTTGCCTTATTTGTTATCATCTTTGGTAATGGATTCTTCAAACCGAATATTTCCTCAATGGTGGGAAGTCTTTATCCAAAGCAGGAAAAGTCTAAGCTGGACTCTGCATTCACCATTTTCTATATGGGAATCAACATCGGAGCATTCTTAGGTCAGTTTATCTGTCCTTACGTAGGTGATGTAAAAGATGCTGCAACCGGAGTAAGAGATATTTTCGCTTTCAAATGGGGATTCCTGGCAGCTTCAATTGCGATGCTTATTGGAACTGTAACATTCTTCATCCTTAAAAATAAATATGTTGTAACTCCGGAAGGAAGACCTATCGGAGGATTACCAAAAAATAACAGTACTGCAGATTTCGAAGAAGGAGAATCTCAGACGGCAAAATTCTCAGGGGTGTCTTTAGGAATCACTGTAGGTATATTTGCTGTCCTGTTCTTTGTATTCAGATATTTACTGGTAGGAGAACTTGGATTCAACTCTATGGAGATGGGGCAAATGATCAAAGGAATCATTTATCCGTTCATTTATGCTGCAGGTATTTCCTTAGCATTCCTGATCATGTCTTCTGCAGAAAACAAGATTGAGAGACAGAGAATCTGGGTAATCTATATCGTTTCATTCTTTATTATTTTCTTCTGGGCTGCATTCGAGCAGGCAGGATCTTCTTTAACGTTTATTGCAGATAACCAGACCGACAGAAATATCTTCGGATGGAATATGCCGCCTTCAATGGTTCAGATCTTTAACGGAATCTTCGTGGTTATTCTGGCTGTTCCTTTCAGTTTATGCTGGGATAAGCTTAGAGCAAAAGGAAAAGAGCCGGTATCTCCATTCAAACAAGCGATGGGATTAGCATTAATCGCTCTTTCTTATTTTATCATTGCACACAATGTAAAAGATTTAGGAAACTCAGGTTTATTAGCTATCAAATGGCTAATGCTACTTTATTTCATCCAGACTTGTGGTGAGCTTTGTCTTTCTCCAATCGGTTTATCATTGGTAGGTAAGCTTGCTCCAAAGAGATTTGCTTCGTTATTGTATGGTGTATTCTTCATTTCCAATGCTGCCGGCTATGCTTTGGCAGGTTCATTAGGAGCGCTTATCCCTGCAACAGGTGATAAGTTTAAAAAAGCTCAGGAAATAGGGGTTAACTTACAGGATGTTCTGGATAAAAAAGTAACCCTTACAGCTGATCAGGTAGCAGCATTCGAAAAAGCTCAGTTACCATTGCATAACCCTACATTTGTAGGATTTGAAATCCATAATTTATTCGAATTCTTTATGGTATTCGTTGTACTTTGTGGTATTGCTTCGGTGATTTTAGGTTTACTTTCACCTATCTTAAAGAAAATGATGCACGGTGTCAACTAAGTGTATTCACAAAATATGAATAAAAACCTCTGCTAAGTCAGAGGTTTTTTTTATTTTCGTATGATGGAAATTTCCGAAGATTCTTTATTCCAATCCGTAAAGGAGATCATTAGGCAGTCGCGCGAAAAAGTTTTTCGAATAGCGAATTCTACTCTACTGCTCACTTACTGGCAGATTGGAAAACTTATTGTTGAAGATGAACAACAGGGAAAAGAACGTGCGGAATATGGGAAATATACTTTAAAAAATCTCTCTCAGAAGCTTAGTTTAGAATTTGGAAAAGGGTTTGATTATACCAATCTCTCCAATATGCGCAAGTTTTACACTGCATTCCCAATTGTTGACACATTGTCTCTACAATTGAGCTGGTCTCATTACCGGCTGCTTTCCAGCCAGGATGATGAAAACAAAAGACAGTATTATCTCAATGAGGCAGTACAGAATAATTGGAATGTAAGAGATTTAAAAAGACAGATCAATTCCCTTGCCTACGAAAGAGTTCTTGAACATAAAAAATCACCGGCTGAAAACATACAGAGCGTTTTAAAAGATCCATATATTTTTGAATTTTTAGGTTTAAAAGCTGATGAACAGTTCTCCGAAAAAGAAATTGAAACGGCTATTATTGATCATATCCAAAAGTTTTTACTGGAATTTGGAAAAGGATTCGCTTTTGTTGCCAGACAGCAGCATATTTCAACGGATACGTCGGACTTCTACATAGATCTTGTCTTCTATAATTACATATTAAAATGCTTTGTCATTATTGATCTGAAAACCGGAGAGCTTTCCCATCAGGATATCGGGCAGATTGATATGTACGTAAGAATGTATGATGATCTGAAACGTGGCGAAGGAGATAATCCTACCATCGGAATTCTCTTGTGTTCCGAAAAGGACGAAACTATTGTGAAATATTCCGTACTGAATGATAAAAACAATTTATTTGCCAACAAATACCTGCTGTACCTCCCAAAAGAAGAAGAATTGAAACAAATCATCGACCAGGACAGAATCCGTTTTGAACTGGATCAGAACAATAAAAACCCTTAATTAAAACTTAATCATACATCATTATGAGTGTAACTTTAGATGAAATACAAAATTTCAAAGGAAAATATCCCAGACAGATCTGGAGCCTGTTTTTCTCTGAAATGTGGGAACGCTTCTGCTTCTACGGAATGCGTGGAATGCTTGTTTTCTTTATGATCTCACAGCTCAACTTCCATGAAAGAGAAGCCAACCTTCAGTATGGAGCCACACAGGCTTTTGTATATGCCTTTACTTTCGTGGGAGGTCTTTTTGCTGACAAAATTCTAGGATTCAGAAAATCACTTTTCTGGGGTGGGCTTCTGATGATTGTCGGAAGTTTGATTCTGGCAACCGATCCGCATAAATTCTTTTTCCTGGGAATTGCATTTACCGTAGTGGGAACAGGTTTCTTTAAACCTAATATTTCATCCATGGTAGGCCAGCTTTATAAGCCTAATGATTCAAGAGCAGATGCAGGCTTTTCCCTTTTTTATGCAGGGATTAACCTGGGGGCATTATTAGGAGGTTATCTATGTATTGCTATTGGTAAAGGAGAGTTTCTTGGTAATATCATTGCTGAAGAAATGAGATGGCATATCGCATTTGGATTAGCTTCCATCGTAATGGTAGTGAGCTTAATCAACTTTGTGTTTACCCAAAGAAGACTGGGAACTATAGGACTTCAGCCGGGGCATCCTTTAGCTGAAGTGAAAACAGCTCCTATTCCGAAGTGGAAAGAATATGGAGTTTATGTTCTGTCATTGATTTTTGTACCGGTTATTATGACCATGGTTGCCAAAACACAATATACCGATTATTTTATGTGGACAATAGGTCCGTTGACATTGATCTACTTATTCTACGAAATGTCTAAAGTAACAGCTTCTGAGCGCAAAAAGCTTTGGGCAGCACTGGTTTTCATTATCTTCTCCATTATATTCTGGGGTATTTATGAGCAAAGTGGAGGTTCTTTGAGTATTTTCGCTGCAAAAAACCTGAATAAAGATCTTCTCGGACTTGATCCAAACGGAGTAAACAATTCAGGAGGAGCCTTCTTTATTATTTTCCTGGCACCGCTTATCGGGCTTCTCTGGATCTGGCTGAATAAAAGAAAAATTGAGCCGAACACCATTATTAAATTCGGTTTGGGATTCATTTTCCTAGGTTTAGGATATTATGTTTTATTTGCCACCCGTCTCTTTGCCAACATTCAGGGGATTACTTCCCTTAATTTCTTCACATTGGCATTACTGATCATTACCCTTGGAGAACTTTGTCTCTCTCCTATCGGATTATCGATCATGACCAAGCTTTCTACGAAGAACCTTCAGGGGATGATGATGGGAATGTGGTTCCTTGCTTCTGCTTACGGGCAATATGTTGCGGGGATCATCGGGGCCAGCCTTGCTACAGCAAAAGAAGGTTCTACCAACTATGATGCTTTGATCACTTATACCGATGGATATAAACAATTAGGATTATACGCCGTAATTGCCGGAGTGGTATTAATTTTGATATCTCCGTTTGTAAAAAAATTAATGCAGGAGGTAAAATAGAAAATAAGTAATTATGCTTATTTTTACGTAAATATCAAATCAAATTATGAAGAAAATTTTAAGCATAGTTCTCTTATTACTATTAAACTTTAGTTTCGCCCAGGTAAAATGGATGACCATTGAAGAAGCTTTAAAAGCCCAAAAGGAAAATCCTAAAAAGATCCTTATCGATTTTTACGCAGACTGGTGCGGGCCATGTAAGATCATGGACAAAAAAACATACGGTCATCCTGTAATAGCCCAGATCTTAAATGAAAATTATTATCCGGTAAAATTTAATGCAGAAGAGAAAAAAAGTCTTGAAATTTTTGGAAGAACATTTTCCAACCCGAACACAGAGCAAAAGAAAGGAAGAAACTCCCTGCACGAATTTACCCAGTATATGAATGTAGGAGCTGTTCCAAGTACCGTTTTTCTGGATGAACATGGTGACCCGATTACCATTCTTCAGGGAGAATTATCTGCAAAAGAACTGGAACCTTATCTGGAACTGATCTCAAAAGATCTTTTTAAAAAGATCCGAACCCGGGAACAATGGGAAGATTACCAGAAAAAATTCAAATCTAAAATCAAAGATTAAATACATAAAAAGGCTTTCAGGATCTGAAAGCCTTTTTCATGCCTCAATTTTTAATATTTTGGAATGAAAAATTTCAAATCCCAGCTATTTTCCCGAAATTAGGGCTCGTTTTTCAAATGACATTAGATACTTCCATAGAATACGTAAAAGGCATAGGCCCGGAAAGAGCCAAACTCATCAAAGGTGTGTTGGGCTTATCTACCGTAGAAGATATGCTCAACTTCTATCCTCTCCGCTATTTAGATAAAAGCAAGGTCTATAAAGTATCGCAGCTTCAGGAAGAGAGCAGCCAGGAGATACAGCTGAAAGGAAAAATCACCCAGGTTCAGGAAATTCAGACCGGAAAAACCAAAAGATTATCTGCTAAATTCAATGATGAAACCGGAAGTATGGATCTTGTATGGTTTCAATATTCAAAGTGGCTGAAAGAGCAGCTGCCCATCAACAGAGAGGTTTATATTTTCGGGAAAATCAATGTTTTCAACCGTCAGTTTTCGATGCCTCATCCGGAAATTGAAGCTGTAGAAGAAAAAAAAGAGGGCGATACCCGGCTGAAGCCTATTTATCCGAGTTCTGAAAAACTGACCAAAAGAGGACTTGGCCAAAGGTTCTTTCAGAATTCCCTGAAAAATATCTGTAAAGAAATCCCGAATCTTATTGAAGAAAATTTCCCGGAATATCTGATGAAGACTTTCAAGCTGATGTCCAGACAGCATGCTTTTCTCAACGTACATTTCCCTAAAGATCTGGAGCATTTTGACAAAGCTGATTTCCGGTTAAAGTTTGAAGAATCCTTCTTTTTTCAGCTGGGATACGGTTTGAAAAAGCTTCATCATAAAACACAGTCCTATGGCAACCCCTTCCCTATCATCGGGGATCACTTCAACGGTTTTTATGAGAACCATCTTCCTTTTGAGCTTACGAATGCGCAAAAAAGGGTCTTAAAGGAGATCCGGATGGATATGAAAAGGCCGATCCAGATGAACAGACTGTTGCAGGGAGATGTAGGCTCGGGAAAAACAATGGTGGCGTTACTTACGATGCTCATTGCTATGGATAATGGTTTCCAGAGCTGTATGATGGCTCCTACCGAAATTCTTGCCCAGCAGCATTATAATGGAATTAAAGATCTTCTTGAAAAAACAGGAATCAATGTACGTCTTCTGACCGGCTCCACCAAAACTGCCGAAAGAAGGATTATCCATGAAGAACTTGAAAACGGAAGTCTTTCTATTTTAGTAGGAACCCATGCCGTTTTAGAAGATAAAGTGAAGTTCAAAAATCTTGGTCTTGCCATTATTGATGAGCAACACCGGTTTGGGGTAGCACAAAGGGCAAAATTATGGGCTAAAAATAAAATACCTCCTCATATTCTGGTAATGACGGCAACACCAATTCCACGAACGCTGGCCATGAGTTTTTATTCCGATCTGGATGTTTCTGTGATTGATGAAATGCCGGTGGGAAGAAAACCTATTATCACCGCTCACAGACGTGAAAAAGACAGACTTTATGTTTACAATTTCTGTAAGGATGAGATTAAGAAAGGAAGACAGGTGTATTTTGTATATCCATTGATTGAGGAATCTGAAACCCTGGATTATAAAAACCTTATGGAAGGTCTGGAACACGTTATGGATTATTTTTCAGATTACAATGTAACCATGCTTCACGGAAAAATGAAACCTGATGAGAAAGATGCGGCTATGGCCTATTTTGCTTCGGGGAAAGCTGAAATTATGGTAGCTACTACAGTAATTGAGGTAGGAGTAAATGTTCCCAATGCATCGGTAATGGTGATTGAAAGTTCCGAAAGGTTTGGTCTTTCACAGCTTCATCAGCTCAGAGGGCGTGTAGGAAGAGGGGCTGAGCAAAGCTATTGCATCCTTATGACCTCTGATAAATTATCTAAAGAAAGCAGAACCCGCATCAAAACCATGGCCGAGACAAACGACGGTTTTAAAATATCTGAAGTAGATATGCAGCTCCGGGGTCCCGGTGATATTCTGGGAACCCAGCAAAGTGGTGTAGTAGACTTCAAAAGACTGGATCTTGTCAATGATTCAGCCATCATCAAAACAACAAAAAATACAGTTGACAGAATTCTGGAAGCTGATCCTATGCTAACCAGACCAGACAATATGATCATAAGGAACTATTATATCCGGTATTATAAAGGAAAAAATAAGTGGAGTAAAATTTCATAAAAAAAACCGCAGAAAAATTTTCCTGCGGTCCCCTTATAAAACTGTTATTTAGAAGAAATTACTTTTGGTCTGATTAAAAAATTTATTTTAATAGCTCAGGCTTAATATTTTGTGATGTGGTGTGAAAATATTTATTATTATTTGAATATGGTAATGGCCCTAACTATTAAAATAAATTATAAAAAACAAAATGAATTATTTTTCCAACTTGCTTATTATAAAAACTAACTGCGTATAGTGGAGATGAGGGAATGAAACGAATAAAAATACCTCCAACTATCTTGAGTTTTCATGATTGTACCGTTTTGTTTAAAGATCTTCTATGCTTTAAAATTGGAAATCAATATAATTCATTTTGTTAACTAACATCGTGATTTATATAATATTTTGTTTTTCCTGAAACAATTGCCTCCCATTCATCTGTATCTTCTTCTATATAGTCAAATTTGTGTCACTGAGATTACTGATACAAATGTCAGAATATTAATCGAAATCCATTTTATATTATTTTAACATTTAGTTATAAAATTTTCACTTATTTGTGAATAGTATGCAACAAATATCATTTTATTCTCAACTATTGAAATTTCAAAAAAATGAGTATTCATCACACTTTAAGGATAAAATTATCTTTATTCAAACCTGAGGTATAATACTGCCAATTGATGGTAATAATTTCTGTAAGTACCTTCTTTAAAGCTTCAAAAGCTTCAGGTTTTTTCATATAAATATTAGCTCCTTTTACAAAAATATCTTCAATTTCATCTTCCGGAATCGGTTCGGAATAAATGGCGGTTACCATATTACTGAACTTCAGGTCTGAATGAATTTCATCCAAACATTCCATACTGTCTTTTCCGGGGATTCTGTATTTTATAAAAACTATTTCGGGTACTACTGCCTCCTCACGATTCAAATATTCCATCAGGCTTTTTCCGTTGCTGAAGCATTGAACTTTAACAGAGATTTTAAGCTCTTTCAAAATATTTTTAAAAAAAATCAAAGTGTTTTCATCGTTATCTGCTACTATTACGTTCAGAAATTCTCTATTCATACTGCATTTTAGGGTTTAAGGCCGTGTTTTGGGCTTTTCTTCTTCTTCCTATAATTTTTTGGAACTGAGACGGGGTAACTCCTGTTGTATTTTTAAATTGGGTGCTTAGGTGTGCTACACTGGAATAGTTCAGTTTGTGGGCAATTTCTGTCAGACTTTGCTTATTTCTGATGATCAGAGCTTTTGCGTGTTCTATTTTCTGAAGAATTATAAAATTTTCTATAGAAGTAAAAGCAACTTCAGAAAAGAGATTGGAAAGGTAGCCATAGCTGTGGTTCAGCTTTTCAGAAATATAAATGGATGCCTTCACCGGAATAATTTCATCAGAAAAAACGAGTTCTACAATCGCATCTTTTATTTTCTGAACCAAGGCTGTCTTCTGACTTTCTATGATCTCAATCCCATATTCGCCGAGATTTTTCTTAAAAAGATGATGCTGTTCCTGGGTGAAGGGTTCGTAAAATTCCACTTCACCAAAATTAAGCAGGCGGTACTTCAGACCGTGCTCTTTAAGTTTCTCGTCCAATACCTTTTTGCAAAGGGCATTGAAATCAAATTTAACATACATTTTCATCCTAGTAGTAAATAAGTCAAATATTTAGTAAATATAATAATTTATTTCAATTAAATGTGAAATAGAAGTATATTTTTTTTATAGACTATCAATACAAAAAAAACTCCTGTATATGAGAATACAGGAATTTAAACACTAAGGATGAAAAAAATATACTGATAAAAAGCTGAATCAGCTCAAAACCAAGCATATGAATGTATTATTGTAAGTGATTTGGTTCTGAAGCAAAGATGATTCAAAAAGAGAAATCACTTGTTATAGAATTACAGGATAAAGTTACAAAATTTTAAGTCAATTATCTGTGAATTAGAAATTCCATCAGGTAATCATCCATAACAAATCCGTTCCCGATGTCAAAAACGCCTTCGTCATAAACCCTGTATCCCTGGGACTCATAGAAGTTTCTGGCAGCGTTGTTTTTATTTACATTCAGAATAATTCTGTGGTTTCCGTTTTCAGATACTTTCTGATTCAGAAACTGAAGTGCACTTTTTCCCAGTCCTTTTCCTTTACTTTCCGGTACCAGATAAATACGGTGAAGTTTAGTAGAATTTTCTTCGTAATTGTGCTCATACCCGATAAAACCGTCATAGGAAAGATCATCATTCTGGATCAGATAATAGTGATAATCAGGGTTTAGAAGATGCTTTTTGATTTCAGTTTCAGAATACATTTCAGACAGCATATATTCCATCTGTTCTGCCGAAAGAATATCTGCATATGCTTTTTCCCAAGATCTGCGGGCCAGATTCTGAATCAAGGGAATGTCATTCTCTGTAGCTTGTATAAATTTCATGATTTGAATTAATATAAAGTGTTTGATCATTAAAAAAAGTGAAAAGCCGAAGCTTTTCACCTGATGATATTTTAAATAATGAATAGTAAGATTCAATTCTGTATTTACAATCCATACTGACCGTTACTATTCATTTTAATTTTTAAATGGTTGCCATTTCAGCTTTAATTTTCGCATAAAGTCCTTCTGAAGCTGCTACTAAAGGAAGTCTTAAATAATTTTTAATGATTCCTTTTTCAGCCAGCACCACTTTAATCCCGCAAGGGTTTCCTTCTGCAAAAATCAGACGGATAATTTCAACCAGTTTATTGTGAATTTCGTAAGCTTCTTTCACTTTACCATCAAATGCCAGCTGAACCATTGTGGAAAATTCTTTTGGATATGCCTGTCCTATTACAGAAATCACTCCGTTTCCACCTGCTAAAGTTACAGGAAGTGTATATTCATCATCTCCGGAAACCAAAGAAAACCCTTCAGGCTTCTTTCTCAGAATATCAAAATACTGCAGAATATTCGGTGCCGCTTCTTTGATCATAAAAAGGTTGGAAAACTCTTTTGCAAGGCGGATTGTAGTATCTGCTTCAACATTCTGCCCGGTTCTTGAAGGTACATTATAAATAATAATGTTCTTACCTGTAGAAGCCAATGCTTTATAGTGCTGGTAAAGACCTTCCTGATTAGGCTTATTATAGTAAGGAGATACGGAAAGTACCGCTTCAAATGCAGAAAGATCCGCCTCTTCTATCTGTTTCTTAACCTCAAGAGTATTGTTGCCGCCAATTCCCAATACTAATGGAAGACGTTTATTATTCACCTTAATGATATGCTCAATTACCTGTTTCTTCTCTTCATCAGAAAGCGTTGCGGCTTCTGCCGTAGTTCCCAATACTACCAAATAATTGGTTCCGTTTTCAATATTATACTCAACAAGTTTTGTTAAACTGTCAAAGTCAACGGATAAATCTTCATTAAAGGGTGTCACCAACGCAACACCTACTCCTTTTAAAATGCTCATCTGTTCGAATTATTTTTGTCAAATTTAATCATTTACCGTAAGAATTTGTAATAAATAATAATGTTTTATTATACATATAGTTATATTTGCATATACTAAAAGATTTTATGAATCGTTATGACCGAAATTTTTATAAAAGAATGGCGATTGCATATGACCTTATAAAATAATTTGCAACATATGAAAAATAAATTCTTGTTACTAGGAATTGCTCTGGCTTCGCTTACAGCATGCAAAACAGCTTCTACGCTGCAGCTTGCGGATGTGAAGACCCAGAAAAATATTTCTATTAATAATGAGCTGAAAAATGATGAGGAGTTTGTAAAGTTTATTGAACCCTATAAGCAAAAACTGGATAAAGAAATGAACCAGAAGATATCACACACCAATGTGGATCTTACAAAGCAGGGGGACAACAGCAATCTGGGAAATCTTTTAGCAGATTACACTCTTGAGGGAGGTGATGCATGGGCAAAAACTCATCTGAAACAAAATGTGGATGCAGCATTGATCAATATCGGAGGGATCCGGACTACGATCGGGAAAGGTGATATTATGCTGAAAAATCTTTTTGAAGTAATGCCTTTCGAGAATGAACTGATAATCGTAAAAATGAAGGGTGCAGATTTAGCCGGGCTTTTTGAATATTATGCAAAAACACAGGTCAATAATCCGGTCTCTCATTTATATATAGAAACAAAAAACGGACAATTAACCCAGTCTTTAATTAATGGAAAAACAGTAGATCCGAACCGTGACTACTATATTGCCACATCGGACTATCTTGCTTTGGGCGGCGACAATATGAAGTTTTTCTCAAAGGGAGAATCAATCGCTACAGGAGTAAAGCTCAGGGATTTATATATTGAATGGTTCAGGAAAAATCCTGAAATAGTTCCTGCTACAGATGTTCGTTTAAATTTTACAGGTAAGAAGTAATGGATAGAAAAAGTTTTTTAAAGGCAATAGGTGGCGGATCTTTGGCAATGGCCTTAGCTCCCAATATGATGATGGCGGAAGAATTAAAAATTCTTGACTTAAAGTCCGCAAATAAACTGACTATTCTTCATACCAATGACCAGCATAGCAGAATAGAGCCTTTTGATGCAAGCTATACCAAAAATCCCAATCAGGGAGGCTTTGCAAGAAGGGCAAGCTTAATTCAACAGATCAGAAATCAGGAAAGCAATGTACTGCTTCTTGATTCAGGAGATATTTTCCAGGGAACACCATATTTTAATTTTTTCGGTGGGGAGCTGGAATTTAAACTGATGTCCATGATGAAGTATGATGCTTCTACCATGGGAAATCATGATTTTGATAACGGGTTGGAAGGTTTTTTAAAGGTACTTCCTAATGCTAAGTTTCCATTTATCTGTTCCAATTATGATTTTAAAAATACGATTCTGGACGGAAAAACTTCCCCTTATAAAATTTTTAACAAGAATGGAATTAAGGTGGGAATTTTCGGAGTCGGGATCCAATTGGACGGTCTTGTAGGTAAAAAGCAGTATGCGGAAACCGTTTACACCAATCCGGTTGATGTAGCACAGCATTATTCAAATTTCCTGAAAAAAGAACAAAAATGTGATCTTGTGATCTGCCTTTCACACATAGGCTACGATTACAGGGATGAGCCTGATAAAATAAGTGATAAGAAATTGGCAGCCAATACAGAAAATATTGATATTATCTTAGGTGGCCATACCCATACCTTCCTTCCGGAACCTCAGACTTTCACCAACAGACAAGGGAAAAATGTTCTTGTCAATCAGGTGGGATGGGCAGGTCTTCTGTTAGGCAGGATAGATTTTTATTTTGATACAAACAAAAACGTAAAGCATATCTCCTGGAATAATCAGGTAATAGACAGCAGCATAACAGCATAATATGAAAAAACTCTCTATAATTTCTCTTGGTATTTTAGCCTCTCTGCAGTTTACTAAAGCACAGGTCATTTCATCCAAAAAATGGGCAGATCTTTTCTCTTACAACAATGTCTTCGCTATGAAGGAAGACAATGGGAAAATTATTGCAGCCACAGAAAACGGAATATTCTATTATACAATATCAACAGGAGAGATTACGAAGTTGTCTAAAGCTAACGGACTTCATAACATCGGTATAACTGCCTTTGATTATAATCCTCAGACTAAAACTGGCCTGATTGGTTATGATAATGGTTCTATGGATGTTATTACTCCGCAGGAGATCAAATATATTGTTGATATTCCTATTGCTGCAGGTTACAGTGGAGATAAAAGGATCAATCATATTTCTATACACGGAAACCAGGCGGTGATTTCTGTAGGGTACGGTGTTTCTATATTTAACATGAATAATAAAGAATTCGGGGATTCTGCATTCTTTATAACGGGCGGAACTTATGAAGCCAGCAACGAAGCAACCATATTTGGAAACAAGGTATATTCTGTTACCAAAAGCGGTCTGAAAAGTCATGAGCTGAATACCACTTTCCCGGTATACACTACCTGGACTACAGAAGTTCCCGGTTCTTTCAAACATATAGATTCTGAATCGGAACTTGTTTTTTCATCTGCAACGGCAGCATTCATGTACAATAATGGGACTCCTACACAGCTTCCGACTTCATTCAGTGACATTCGTGACCTTGTCATATCAACCAACAATATTGTAGTTACTGATACCAGAATCTACACCTATGGCATGAACGGAATCGCACAGAATGCCATAAGCCCGGGAGAAGAATGTAATACCGCCATCACTTCCGGTGGTAAAATACTGAGTGGTACGGTCTTGTCAGGGATAAAAGACGAAGGTAATATGACATACAAACCTTCAGGTCCACATTTCAATTTTGCTAATAATATCAATTTATTTGATAATAACCAACTTCTGGTTTCATCGGGATCCAGAATTAATAACTATAACCATCCTGCCAATAATCCTAAAAAACCGGGGTTTTATTATTTTAACGGGACTGAGTGGATTTATCCTTCTTTTTTCAATAATAATGCACGCCAAATTAATGTGTTGGATGCCATTCTCAATCCAACAGACAATAGTGAGGTTCTATTTACCAATTATACGATGTTTGACAATGGAGTCTATAAAATGAAATATAATGCCGGCAATAAGGACTTTGACCTGGTAAAATATTATAATTTAGATGCTAACCCATACACACGCCGACCGGTAGGATTTGCTACTGATTCGCAAAACAATATTTTCGTATCTGTTGGATTTAATAATGGAGTAAGCGCCACTATGGCTATTTATGATAAAGCAGCAGATGACTTTATTGTAAAACCGCTTGTCATTTCAAGTGAAACGGTACAGAAACCTGTTTTGCATGAAAATATGTTATGGGTTCCGCTACCACGATCTCTTAATTTCTGGACGTATAATTACAACAACCCAACCAATCTTTCTGATGATACAGACTACATCATGGGAGAACCTAACGGATTTAAAGAAGGAACTTTATCTGTAGCATTTGATAAGGCGGGAGATGCCTGGATTGGTACGTATGGAGGAATAAGAGTACTACAGAATGCTGCATCAGAAATAAAATCACCACAGCCTAAAGCTGAACCTATAATCATTGAGCAAAACGGTCTTGGTGAAGAACTTTTCAGAGATTCAGCTATTCTTCAGATTGCTGTAGATGCCGGAGATCATAAATGGGTCTCTGTAGAAGGAGGCGGTGTATATTATCTGTCGTCTGACGGGCAGAAAACAATCAAGCACTTTACTAAGGAAAATTCGCCACTTCCTACCAACAATGTCACAGATATAAAAATAGATAAAAAGACAGGTAAAGTTTATTTTGTAACATACAATGGTATTGTAACCTATCAGGGAGATGTAGCAGATGTAACAGCAAACTTCGGAGACGTGCTGGTTTATCCTAACCCTGTTGTTTACTCCAATTTCAAAGGAAAAGTTACCATCAAAGGTCTGGCAGAAAAGACCAACATAAGAATTGTAGATGCTGCTGGAAACGTAGTGCATTCAGCCGTGGCAAGAGGAGGATATTATGAGTGGGATCTTAACAATCAGAAAGGAACCAGAGTGGCTTCAGGAATGTATTTTGTCTTGATGACCAATGAGGATGGATCTGATAAAGCGACAGCCAAAATAGGAGTAGTCAATTAATGAATTTACAAAACGGTTTTTTACTTTCCTATATTAAATATGGAGAAAATGATGCTGTACTGCATTGTTTTACAGAAGATGAGGGTTTTCAAAGTTATTTCTTAAAAGGAATCTATTCTAAAAAGAATAAAAAGAAAGCCCTGCTACAACCGTTGAATCAACTTGTCTTTTCCGTTAATCCTGTAAGAGGAAATGGAATTCCTTCCGTTTCGAAATTTGAGTTGATCAGAAACACCGATATTGATACGGATATAAAAGCCAATACCGTGATCTTTTTCATTTCAGATTTTTTAAGCCATATTCTCAGATATGAAAATAAAAATCTCCAGATCTATTTTGAGATTGAAAAGCTGATCAATGAGCTTGTCAATAGAAATTATCAGGCTCACCTTCTTTTCCTGATTGCTGTACTGAAGATCCAGGGAGTAGCTCCACTATTGAGTGACGGGAGATTTTTAGATCCTGAAACAGGAACTTTTTCTCTTAGCCCTACTCATCAGTTATTCGGTGAAGAGATTTCACAAATCTGGAGAACTGCACTGAATGCTGAAAACTTTTATACATCAAAGATTCACTCCTCTTTAAGAAAAGATTTCCTGGACAGCCTTCTGGTGTATTATCATTACCATATCACCGATTTCAAAACCCCGGCATCACTGGAAGTGATACAGCAGATTTTCGAATAATCTGAAAGATAAAAATTTACTCTTTCTTTTCTCCGGCATCTTCAGGCATTTCTGTTTCAGACTCTGCCATTTCTTTTTTAGGGAATCTTGGCTGTAATATTTTGGCAATAAGCCCGGTCCAGCCTGTCTGATGCGAAGCTCCTACTCCACGGCCGTTATCTCCATGGAAATATTCATAGAACAGGATATAGTCTTTAAAATCAGGATCGGTTTGAAATCTTTCATACTGTCCGTTTACAGGTCTTTTTCCGGTTTCATCTTTCAGGAATATTTTTGCCAGCCTTTTGTTTAATGCATCTGCTATCTGATCCAGATTGGAATAATTTCCGCTTCCTGTAGGATATTCCACCAGGAAATCGGGACTATAATAGAAGAAAAACCGCTGAAGACTGTCAATAATCAAAAAATTAATAGGAAACCAGACCGGTCCCCGCCAATTGCTGTTTCCTCCGAAAAGCCCGCTATCACTTTCAGCAGGAGTATATTGTACACAATAATCTGTTTCGTTGAGGTTCAGTGTGTAAGGATTTTTCTCATACTCTTTAGAAAGAGCTCTTATACCATAATCGCTTAAAAACTCTTCGGGATTCAGCATCCTTTTAAGGAGCCTTTTTAACCGATGCCCCCGAAGCAATGATAAAAGGTGCTTGGAATCCTGTCCCTTGACTTCCCATCTTGAAACCAATGATGCAAGTTCCGGTTTATTATCCAGAACCCACTTCATTCTTTTTTTAAAGTTAGGAAGATTCTCGATCATTTCATCATCAATCACCTCAACGGCAAACATAGGGATCAGCCCTACAATCGTGCGTAATCTTAAATACATATGGGTTCCGTCACTGGAAGCAATGGCATCATAAAAAAATTCGTCCTCTTCATCCCAAAGGCTGAAATTTTCCTCACCCATATTATCCAGAGAATGGGCAATAGACAGGAAGTGCTCAAAAAACTTCATGGCCATTTCTTCATACACGCTATTGTAAAGTGCCAGTTCTAAGGCAATTCTCATCATATTCAGGGCAAACATAGCCATCCAGCTTGTACCGTCAGACTGTTCCAACTGTTCTCCATTGGGCAGCACCGAATTCCTGTCGAATACCCCTATATTATCAAGTCCCAGAAAACCTCCCTCAAAGATGTTGTTTCCATTGGTGTCTTTTTTATTGACCCACCAGGTAAAATTCATCAGCAACTTTTGAAAAGCACTTTCCAGAAATTCAAGATCAGGTTTATCTTTCAGATATTCATCAATTTTAAATACTCTGAAAACGGCCCAGGCGTGTACAGGAGGGTTCACATCACTGAAATTCCATTCATAGGCAGGCAGTTGCCCGTTGGGATGCATATACCATTCGAAGAGAAAAAGTTTCAGCTGATGTTTGGCAAAATCCGGATCAATCAGGGAAAAGCTGATGGTATGAAAAGCTAGATCCCAGGTGGCATACCATGGATATTCCCATTTATCCGGCATAGAAATAATATGTTCGTTATTAAGATGTTTCCAGTCATAATTTCTGATCTTTTCCCGTGACTTCGGTGGCGGTATCTCTGCCGGATCTCCTTTCAGCCATTTTTCAACATTGTAATGATAGAACATTTTATTCCATAGCATTCCTGCAAAAGCCTGTCTCTGCACCAGCTTTTCATCTTCAGAGGCAATGCCTTTCTGGATTTCCGCATAAAAGTCGTCTGCTTCTTTATGCCTTGTTTCAAAAATATCATTAAAATCCCGGAACGGATCTTTTAAATCTTTATCTGAAATCCTGAATTCAAATATTTTCGTTTCTCCGGCTTTGAAAAACTCATCGATAAAAAAAGAAGCTTTTGTTCCCGTATCAGGATTGACGGCCTGGGAATTCCCCGTCATTACAAACGTATTGATGCCGTCTTTACAATACTTTGATTCATTAGATGAACCGTAAAGCCTCTCATTATTTGTTTCATTATTACAAAACAGAACTTTTGCAGATTGCGCAGCATATATATTTCTGATTTCAAGGTCTTTGTGACTGACTTTAATATGATCTGCTTCTTCAGCATTCAGCTGTGGTTTATAATCATCATAGCCCCAATTCCAGGTATTCCGGAACCACACAGTTGGCAGGATAATAAGAGGGGCTTCTCTCTCAGACTTATTGACGATTTTTAATTTCACCAATATATCGTTGTGTCCTTCCTTGGCATATTCAATAAAGATATCGAAGTACTCGTTGTGATCAAAAATACCTGTATCAATCAGCTCATATTCCGGTTCGCTTTTGCTTCTTTCCGCATTCGTTTTTATCAGATCTTCATAAGGAAATGCATTTTGCGGATATTTGTACAGCATCTTCATGTAGGAGTGCGTAGGTGTAGAATCCAGGTAATAAAAATATTCCTTTACATCTTCTCCATGATTCCCCTGTCCGTTGGTAAGGCCAAAGAAACGTTCTTTCACCATGCTGTCTTTTTTATTCCAGAAACCTATGGAGAACACCAGTTTTTGAAGGTCATCACAGATCCCGCAGATCCCTTCTTCACCCCATCTGTAGGTTTTGGCTTCTGCCGTATGATGGCCTGTATAGTTCCAGGCATCACCATTTTCACTGTAGTCTTCACGCACAAGACCCCACTCACGATTGCTGACGTAGGGTCCCCATTTTTTCCATAAAATATCTGAAAGCCTTTTTTTTTCTGACATAAATACTGATTATGAGTAAGTAATAAGTAATGAATAATTAAATCCTGACCTTTAAGCCAGGAATATTATCCTCCGGTAGAAAAACTCTCAAATGTTGTCATTCCTCCGTCAACGAAAATACTGGTTCCGGTAATGTAGTCAGCAAGGTCGCTGGCAAGGAATGCGGCCAGATTTCCTATATCCTGCGGCTGCCCTATCCTGTTGTAGGGAATAAGGGTAAGAAGTGAGCCCAGCGCTTCCGGTGTACTCCACGCATCTTTATTGATCGGTGTCTGAATAGCTCCCGGACAAATAGAATTGACACGGATTTTATTGGCTCCGTATTCCTGAGCCAGGGTTTGCATCAGCATCCTGATGGCGCCTTTACTTGAGGCATAGTTGGCATGTCCTGCCCAGGGAATAATTTCATGCACAGAACTGATATGAATAATTTTTCCACACGCTTTGGAACGGGAAGGATCTATTCCACGGTGTAAAAATTCTTTAATGGCTTCTCTGGCACAAAGAAACTGTCCGGTCAGGTTCACTCCTATTACGGCATTCCATTGATCTATGGTCATTTCAGTAAACTTGGCATCTTTCTGAATACCTGCATTGTTGATCAGAATATCCACGGTATGAAATTCGGAAACAACATCCTGAAACATTTTTACGACCTGATCTTCCTTAGAAACATCACATTGGTACGTAATTCCGTTTCCACCTGCATCTGTAATTTCCTTCAGTACGGCCTGTGCTTCTTCCAAAGATCTTTCTGAAGAATGATTGACAACTACTACAGCGCCTGCTGCAGCTAAACATTTTGCAATTCCTGAACCTATTCCACTGGAAGCTCCTGTAACGATAGCAACCTGGTTATGAAGTGATATTTCCATATTTTGAGTTTGATGTTACTCAAAGTTAGGGAAAGAAATCTGCAGAAGAAAAATTAAGGTTTTAAAATTTTATTAAAGTTTTTTGTGCATCAGGTACTGAGGACCGCTTCTTCCGATTCTCGTTTTTCCGTCATAGATGTATCCTGCCTCAAGGTAAATATGATAAGCGGAGTCATTTTTTTGATTGACGGCCAATACCAGTTCATTACAGTTTTTAAAATGTTCCTTTACAAACTCATCCACTTTCATCATTGCACTTTTCCCAATTCCTCTTCCCTGCATCTGAGGATTAACAGACAGAGAACGTATCAAAACAGAATTTTGATTATCAGTAAGTTCCAACTTATCTTTCCCGAAATCAAGAACAAAAAATCCTGCCGGAATATCATTCTCAAATATCGTTATGGGAAATGCATCTGAATCGTCCCTTTCACTGATGTTCTTTAAAGCCTGCTGAGCCGTTGCTGTAAACCTCATCTGATTCTCATCCAAAGCATAGCTGACTCCGGCAAGGTGTTCCGGCGTAAAGAATTTTAAATGTATCATAATATTAATGGTGATAGATGTCTTCGTACATTACTCCTGCACGGATCTCTACAGGAAGCTTATTTTCTTCAGGAACTATGGGGCAGTTATAGTCGTAAGCATTATAAGCACAGAAAGGATGGTAAGATTGGTTAAAATCCAGTACAATGGTATTTCCCTTAGGAATTTTAAGGTCCATATACTTACCGCCGCCGTAGGTTTCTTTTTCATTCGTAGCATCTCTGAACGGAAGAAAAAGATAATCTCCGTACTTTTTTTGTTTGATCAGATCCAGACTTTGGTATAAAGTAAGCGTGTAAGGTTTTCCATCCAGGGTAAAAGTAGCTTTTCCATATTCCTGATAAGATTTGGTCTTGCCTGAAGAGGTAGGCAGATCAAACGGTTTCGGATCCTGCGTTTTGACAAATTTTGCCGTGATCCTGTATTTTATATCAAACGGAAAAAAAGGATGCTCTTTAAAATTTTTAAAGTTATCTCCCCTCAATGGGGTCTCTTTTGGATCAAGGTATTCTGCATTCAATGCCTTTTGAAATTTCCGGACCTCCATTTCCTCTCTGGAAGCTTTTTTCTGCGAAAAAATCCATAGTGGCAGGATCAAAAAGAACAATATATATTTTTTCATGAAATTTAAAATTATAAGTAAAGCTATGAATTTCCCATCTATCAAAAGTTAAAATTGTAATAAAAAAGCATAATCTGTTTTAAATAAAATGCCCATCCATTGGTCTAGCATACTTTTTGAAAAACAATGCGCATGGACAGAAAGAAATTCATCAAGACAAGTGCTTTGGCAATATCCGGCTTTTATTTTCTTCAATCTGATCTTTTCCGGGCTTCTGAGCGGAAGATCAATATCGTAAGAGAAACCATAGATGCGCCTGTTATCATCATCGGCAGCGGATATGGCGGTGCTGTTTCTGCCCTTCGTCTTTGTGAAGCCGGAAAAAAGGTATTAATGCTTGAAATGGGTCTTAACTGGGAAAAAGCAGGCATCCCGTTTTCCAATCTGTTAAAACCCGGCAAAAGCTCAGCATGGAAGAAAAAAAGCATTGCTCCTTTTATGAATATCTTTTCACTCACTCCATTCACCGGAATACTTGACCGGCTGGATTTTGAGCATATCAATATCTGGGTAGGAAGGGGCGTTGGCGGAGGTTCTCTGGTGAACGGCGGAATGGCTGTAACTCCGAAGGAAAGCTATTTCAAAGAAGTTTTCCCGGATCTGGATGCTGACAAATTCTACAGTCATTATTTTCCTCTGGTTCACCAGGAGCTTAAAGTAAATGTGATTGATGAGCAGTTTTTAAAGGACTGTCCTTATTACAAATTTACAAGAGTAGGTGAAGAGGAAGCCCATAAAGCAGGTTTTAAAACAATGAGGGTTCCCAATGTCTATGATTTTAAATACATGGAAAAAGAATTCCGGAATGAAGTTCCCCGGTCTGCTCTTAATACGGAAGTAATATACGGGAACAATTACGGTAAAAACAGTCTGGATAAAACCTACCTCAAAAAAGCAATGGAAACCGGAAATCTGGAAATACTGGACCTTCATTGTGTGGATACCATTCAGCTTAACGAAGATAAAAGCTATACCTTGAATGCCCACCAGATCGATACTTCAGGTAATACGGTCTCTGAAAAAACTTTTAACTGCAAAAAACTGATCCTTGCAGCCGGAACAATGGGAACCCTACAGCTTCTGCTGAGATCCAATGCAATCAATAATTTTCCTGTGAATAATCAGATTGGAAAGAAATGGGGGAATAACGGAAATTTTATGACCGGAAGAAATTGGGTAAAACCACTGTCCGGAGGTACGGGAGCCAAGCAATCTACGATTCCGGTTGGAGGCATTGATAACTGGGAAGACAAGGAACATCCTTTTTTCACAGAAATAGCACCCTTACCTATGGGAATGGACGTTGCTACCGCATTATATCTGCTGATCAACAGAGTGGATAAAAAGGGAGAAGTAAGCTATGATAAAGTGAAACAGACCCTGAAGCTGGACTGGAATGAAAATAACACTGTCCAGATGAGGGAAAATGCCAAATATTTTGTCCGGAAAATGAATAAGGCCAACGGAGGAACCCGGAGCCACTTCCTGTTCAATAATGGTTTTGGAGCTGATATATGCTATCATCCGCTTGGAGGATGTGTACTGGGCGAAGCCACCAATGAATTCGGAAAGCTGAAAGAGCATGAAAATCTCTATGTTCTGGATGGATCACTGATTCCAGGAACCATTGGGGTAAATCCGTTTGTAACCATTACGGCCATTGCTGAATATTGTATTGAAAATCTGATCCGTCAGAATGAATTTGCCTTAGCTTAAGATATTGATTTTACTTCTGCGAGGTAATTCCGGATCTCATTCTCATGGGTATGGGGATATTCAAAGCTGAGCTTTTCGGCCAATGCGGTGCCCAGCTCATGTACCAGATCAGCGTAAGCCAGTAAAGCGGCCCAGTTTTCATCGATATTACTTCCTGAAAATGTAGCTTCTACTCTATGCCAAAGATCTGCAGAGAGGTATTTTTTGAAGAGCCTTCCGTGCTTATTGGTTGTGACAGTATTCCAGTCATAGGCAGCAGCAATATGCCATTCAATCAAAGGAACAAGATAATCTGTGCGCAATATATTTTCAGACATGAATTTAGCATAGAAAATATCTCCACGCTTCAGACATTTGGCAACATAAGTAGTATCCCACCAAAAATCATTAAGCAATTGCATGAATTTCTTTTCTGACGGCTTATGAATCATAACCGACTGATAGGTTGGAGATTTCAAATCCTTTGTAAGGCCATCTTTATCAATCAGCACTTTATAACCTACATCCCAGTCATCGGGAAGGCTTTCCAACTGTATTTCTTCAATAAATTCTGAAACCTGGTAGAGTTTAAAATCAACTTTTACATGGTCTTTATACAGCACCATTTTCATTGCATGTTTCCCTTCAAAGACTGTGTCATCTTCTTCTATCATGGAAATAGGTTCACCGAAAAGGCTTAGCCATTCATTATTGATTTCGTATGTTTCTCGGTGCTCAAAAACCAGTTCTACATCAAGATCACTAAAATCATCTACGGGAGCATAGGGATTCACCAGCGAACTGGTCAAAAGAACAGCACGGATATCCGGGTTATTTTCAGCCCAGTGAATAATTTGCTCCAGCTTTTCTTCTCTTATTTTCATATTAATAGGATTCTGAAATCTTCACCCGGTAGATATCGGATGAATTCCGTTTTATAGATTCTACGAAGAAACCGCCTTCTTCCGGGATAACCTCTTTTAAATCAAAACTTTTACAATCTTTAGGTAAGCCCGAAAATATCAGGGTAAACCAAAAATCCTGCATAAAAGGCACCGGCGTCCAATAAGGGGATATTGAAATATTTTCTGCATGAATCAGCTTACTTCTGTGCTCGGACTGGTTATCAAAAAGATAGGTTGAATGCCAGATCCTGATCAGGTTTCCTAAAAAAGGGGATGCCGGAAAGCAACAGTGCACAATCACCTGTCTCTCTTCTTCTACTTTAGCCTGAAGAGATTCCAGAAGTTCTTTTACAATGACTGGCTTTACAACTACTTCTTCCACGTTGTTATAAGTAATAGGTAATGAGCAATGAGTAATCTGTGTATGTAGTACTCATTGCCCATTGCTGATGTTAATATTCTAATTCCAGTTTTTCTTTTGTGTAATTTCTTACTTCCTGGGTAAGTTCGGGATTGTCTGCCAGTTTTTGTCCGTAAGAAGGAACCATTTCCAGTAACTTTCCTTTCCATTCACCATGGAATTTTTCAGGAAAGCATTTTTCAAGAACATCCAACATGGCATATACTGCTGTTGATGCACCTGGTGAAGCTCCAAGCAATGATGCAATGGTACCGGCTTTGTTGACTACCACTTCAGTTCCGAATTCAAGTTTTCCTCCTTCTTTTTCATCTTTTTTAATCACCTGAACTCTCTGTCCGGCTACTTTCAGTTCCCAATCAGCTTCTTTGGCATCTTTGATAAATTCTCTCAAATGCTGCATTCTCTGGGCTTTGGTCATGGCAACCTGCTGAATAAGGTATTTCGTCAAAGGAATATTATGCCACCATGCACCGAATAATGATTTTAGGTTTTTGGTATTCACACTTTCCGGAAGATCCAGGTAACTTCCTTCTTTCAGGAATTTTGTAGAGAAACCTGCGAAAGGACCGAAAAGAAGAGCTTTCTGCCCATCAATGATTCTGAGGTCAAGGTGAGGAACAGACATTGGCGGCGCATCTACAGTAGCCTGTGTATATACTTTTGCCTGATGTTTTTCTACCAGTTCCTGATTATGGGTTACCAGCCATTGTCCTGAAACCGGGAAGCCTCCATATCCTTCACTTTCTTTGATGTCTGAGCTGTCAAGTAACGGAAGCGCATATCCTCCGGCACCAATAAATACAAAGTCGGCAACAACTTCCTGTTTGTGATTGTGAATTCTGTCTTTCACCTTCATTTCCCACTTTCCGTTTTCTCTAGGATCTATATCTTTCACTTCGTGGTATAAGAAAACCTCTACATTGGAATCTTCAAGCAGGTGTCTTCCCATTTTTCTGGTTAATGTCCCGAAGTTCACATCTGTTCCCATATCCATCTTCGTGGCAGCCATTACTTCAGATTTATTTCTTTTGCTCATGACCAGCGGAATCCACTCTTTCAGTTTTTCATGATCAGTAGAAAATTCCATTCCGGAGAAAAGAACCGATTCTGTCATTTTATCGTGTCGCTTTTTAAGGTATTCAGCATCTTTTTCTCCAAAAACAAGACTCATATGCGGACAGGAGTTGATAAAATCTTTAGGCTCATGAATATACCCTTTGGAAATCAAATAGGCCCAGAACTGTTTTGAAATCTCGAACTGCTCTGCAATACTTTCTGCTTTTTTGATATCAATGGATCCGTCTGGTTTTTCCGGGGTATAATTTAGCTCACAAAAAGCGGAGTGCCCTGTTCCGGCGTTGTTCCATGCTGCTGTACTTTCTTTGGCAAATCTTCCAAGTCTTTCGAAGATAGCGATTTCTAGATTGGGATCAAATTCATGAAGCAGCGTTGCTAAAGTGGCGCTCATGATTCCGCCTCCTATCAGTACAACGTCGTATTTTGGTTTCGGTGTTCTGCTTGTAAGCGATTGTGACATAATTTTAAAATTTTACTTCAAATTTCGGGAAAAGTTTTAAAAACTAAAGTGTGTTTAACGATTTTAACACGTTAATTTTCCTCCGAAAAAATCTTCTTTCCTGCACAACAAAAAATCATGGAAATTATCAATAAAGTTTCATCGAAATGATGAATCATTACTTACCTGTGGAAAAAAAAGTACCACAAATTAGCTTTTTTTTATTCACTGTACAGTCATTAATTAGAACACGTTATAGTGTCTTATACAGTGTGAAAATTTAAGTTGATTTAAGTTCATGTTATAAAACACTTTATCCATAATCATTTTAAACATGTCACTTTTTCAACAATAAGTGATTAAATTTAAATAATTTTTCAATAATATCACCTATTATTGAAAAATATACATTTTTATAGATAAAATTCTAAATTAAAATCAATAAACGATTGTTTTTTTTACGTACCTTTAAATTTAAATAGTACATATATATATCAAATATGAATTAAAATTATTTTATAAATATACTAAAGATGAAAATTATTACCTTCCTGGGTACAGTGTTCGCAACAGTGACATTTGCTCAGAGTGGAAGTGTTGGAATCAACACGTCTACCCCAGACCCCAGTGCAGTTCTGCATATTGAGAATTTTAAAGGAACTCCAGCTACAGTTACCGCTACTATTTCAGGCGGAGCAGTTACCGGTATTACGATTAATAATGGAGGAAGCGGCTATACCTCTGCACCTACGGTTAACTTTTACGGAGGTGGCCCGGTTGTAAACGGAGGTTCAAAAGCCCGTGCTACAGCCACTATTACGGGAGGAGCAGTTACCGGTATTACGATTAACAACGGAGGAAGCGGCTATACCTCTGCACCTGCAGTTTCAGTTTCAGGAGGTAATAAAGGGATGTTATTTCCCAATCTGAATCTTGCGAACCTAAGCAGTACAACAACCCCTGTTGCATCCCCTGCTAATGGACTTATTGGATTTAATGGCGGAACAAACAGTAATAACAAAACACTACATGTTTTCAACAGCACTACGAATTCATGGCAGAGTACCATTGATGCTCAAAATACACCAAAGATTGCCTACCTTGATTTCACCGGATCTTTATCTGCTTTAAATGATGCCGTGGCCGGTGCCAGCACTCCCCTGATTGTTAATAATCCCGCTGTATCCGGTGTATCAAACATCAGCGGATTTAAAGTTCTTCCCAACGCTTCATCAGGATACTCCCTGATTCTTCCACAGGGAAACTATCTGGTGGAAGTGAACCTGAATTTAAATTCTCCTCAGGAAAGTCCGGCAGGTGTAAACGGTACTGCCCCGCTTACAGGGAGTACATATTATCTGATGGGTTATTTTATAGATTTCATTCATGATACCTATAACAATACTACAAATACCTTTACCGCAGTAAGTGTTACCCGAAAAGAAGTTCCGATTGTTTCAAAGGTAAGCACTAATCACCTGGCTACATGGTCTTTCTATTATACTGTTCCTGCGAATGCCAATGCCAATATTATCGGTGGATTAAGAATGAGCCTGGGAAGAATGCAGAACAGTACATTCTATGACCTTGTGAATGTAATTGCCAATGGATCTTATATTAAAATATCTCAGCTTTAAAAAGAATGAAAATGATAAAAAGTTATATCCTGCTATTATTAATCATAGCACAGACCATATATGCACAGGTTGCGATTGGAAAGTCCACAGTGAACAGCTCTGCTGCTTTGGATGTAATCTCTACCATCAATAAGGGAGTTCTTCTTCCAAGAGTAGATATTGTAGACATACTGAGCAATACATCCCCCATAAGCAGTCCGGCAGAAGGACTTGTTGTCTACAATAAAGGAAACTCCATCAGTCCTGGTATTTACATTTGGAAAAACAATATGTGGAACCTGCTGTCTGACACCTATAACCTTGTAAGTTATATGATGCTTCAGCGTACTACAGATTATGCGGTATTGGGTGGTTTGGCCAACGGTACCTATAAAAATTTCAATGACGCTGCCTTTAATGTAATATCGAATGATATTGGTGCTTTATATAATTCATCTACAGGAGTAATTACTCTTCCGGGAAACAGCGGTTATCTGGTGAATGTATGCCTGAACATAAGAACAGCTCTTGAAACAACAACAGGTGGAATCGGGGGAACGCAGGTTCATTTGCATCAATATCTGGTAAAACTTGTAGACCCTGTGAGCGGAACTCAGTATGGCAAAACAATAAGCATCAATGAGCAATCTATTGCCACCAATAAAACCCACACCCTGAATATGAGTTTTTCTTTTGTAACCACTTCACCTTCTCCCATTCTTTTAGTGCCCGCCATTGCTCACGACACAGGAGGAACTTATCAGAACGGAGCCGGGGGAAGCACCCCTAATAACGGAGAAATTATTATCACCAATGCGAAAGTTGATATCGAAAGATCAGCCCTTAACCAATAATTAAAAACACAATGAAAACATATATTTATATTGTCTGCATGATACTTTTCGGCACCGTAGATGCACAGGTGGGTATCAATACAAACACTCCTAATACAAGCAGTGTTCTGGACATTAATTCGTCGAACAAAGGAGTTCTTTTTCCGCAATATGATCTTGTTGTTCTAAACAGTACTTCAACTCCTGTTGCCAACCCTACAGACGGACTTATCATCTATAACAGCGGAGGGGCTTCCACATTTCCGAAAGGATATTACGTCTGGATAAGAAATCAATGGCAGCGTATCCTTATTGCAGGAAGTGAGCCTCAAAATATGTCTTTGCTTATAGGTTCTGGAGTTTTAATTCCTGCCGGAAGTACAAATAATACGCTTGCAAATTTTTCCGTAACCTCTAATAAAATTACAGGTGCATCTCTGGCTGCAGATAATTCTACCATAACATTACCCGCAGGAAATTATATCATCCGTTATTCAGTAGATTCAGGAACCGGAGCTTTTGTTAGCGGATCAAATACACAATATCTGGGACAGAACTTTACCTGTACCAGATCTTATCTGATTAATTCTGCTACCAGCGCAACAATTACTGAAGTAAACAGAACATGTCTTCTGTCCAGCTCTTTTACTTTTTTCCAAGGAACTTATTTTCTAACGCTGGCTGCTCCTACAACCATCCGTCAGAAATTTGAATTTGATTCTCCAGGAAATGGTTTTACAGCCAACAATCTTAATATCAGATCGTCATTATCTTTAGTGATCACTAAAATGGGACAATAAAAAAAGCTTAAGCACGAGAAATGCTTAAGCCGGATTATGTATCTTGAAAACAGGGTTTAAAATTTTTAAATCCTGTTTTTAATTCAGTTTTGCAGTGAGCTTTTTAAATTGTTTTTCTGCATTTTTACCATCATAAAGAATGGCATATACCGTATCGATAATCGGTAACTTGAGATTCTTCTGTTTTGCCGTTTTATAGATTGATTGGGCAGCATAATACCCTTCTGCAACCATATTCATCGACTGGATGGCTGATTTTACGGTATATCCTTTTCCTATCAGGTTACCGAGGTTTCTGTTTCTTGAGAACAGTGAATAAGCAGTTACCAGAAGATCGCCAAGATAAGCACTTTCATTCACATCTCTCGGTGCTTCATAGATTGCTTCCAGGAATGTTTCCATTTCACGGATTGCATTGGAAACAAACACAGCGGTAAAGTTATCACCATACCCCAGCCCGCTTGCTATACCTGCTCCGATGGCAAAAATGTTTTTAAGAATGGCACTGTACTCATTTCCCAGGATATCCTTACTGGTTTGAACTTTGATAAAGTCTGAACTGAAAATTCTTTCCAGCTTTTCTGCCGTTTCATCTTCCACCGTGGCAATGGTAAGGTATGAGAGTCTTTCCATTGCTACTTCTTCAGCGTGACAAGGTCCTGCAATAACGGCCTGATTTCTGAAACCAATCTTGAATTCATCACGCAGATAATGGGCTACCACATCATTTACTTTAGGAATAATTCCTTTAATTGCCGAAACAAAGATTTTGTCTGAATAGTCGCAAGTCATTTTATCCAGGGTATCAGACAGGTAAATGGATGGTGTTGCTAAAACGATTACATCACAGGCAGAAACCAATTCATTGATATCCGTTGTCAGTTTTAAACTTTTAAGATTAAAATGAGCAGCAGTAAGATAGGTCGGGTTGTGACCTCTGAGCTCAATAGCTCCTTTTACAAATTCACTTCTTACACACCAGTGTACTACTTTACAGTTTTCAACAAGCATTTTTACAATAGCGGTTGCAAAACTTCCGCTTCCTACTACCCCTACAGAAACATCGCTTTTACTCTTTTTGGGATTCGAAGATTCTGAAATTGTTTTCTTTTTAGCCATAATTGGAATGTGAACTGCAAATATATTAAACAAAGATTTAACGGGAGGTTTTGAGGACATGATAAAAAGTTTTTTTTGAAAAAATTAACACCTCTGCACAATTAAATATCTAATTCAGCGTTTGATACAGAAAAAACTGAATTTTCATTAAGAATATCCTCCATTGTTTATTTTTAATTAAATTTACAGCCCTAAAACCGTTTTAAAATTTTAAGAGAAGAAATATGAAAAAATTTCTAAACAGCAAGAAGAACGTAAACATTCTCCTGGGAGGACTTTTACTAGTAGTTTTTGCTCAAGGTATCTTTATTGCCAAACTTTTTTCTGAAAAGGATGACAAAAACTATGAGGTAAACCTTGTCAAAATAAACACTGAAAAAGACAGTGTAGATTATTTGAAAATGAAAACCGATCTCACTTTGGTGGATCAGACCGTAGGTCAGCTGAATTCTTTCCTTAAATCCAAGGATATTTCCAATGAAAAACTGATGATGCTCGATCAGGACAGTATTTCAAATTCCATTTATCTATCCAAACAAGCCAACCGATACAGCCAGTATCTGATGGATCTTCAGAAAAAACTGATGCAGGTACCATTGGGAATGCCTACAGACGGATATATTTCATCCAATTTCGGAATAAGAAAAAATCCTATCCCATTTAAAACCGTGTACGCTTCCGTAAGGTCAGGTACTGCGGCTGAGGTAAAACCAGTGGCAACAGCAGCTCCAAAACCTGAAGTAAAAGCTGAACCTGTAGAAAAAATCGTTGAACTTACAGACAGCTATGGCAATAAAAGAGAAGTAAAAGTATTGGTGACTCCCAAAGCGGCACCGGTTGCTTCTGCTCCTGCGACATCCGCTGTGACTAAAACTGTTGCAGTAAATGGTTCTAAAGCAGTTCCCGCTGAAAAAAACAATCCACCTGCTGAAGCAGACCAGATGCAGTTTCACAAAGGGCTTGATATAGCAGTTGCGTATGGCTCTGATGTAAGAGCAGCTGCTGCAGGAACAGTCATTTTCTCAGGCCAGAAAGGCGGCTATGGAAATTGTGTGATCGTTTCTCACGGAAACGGACTTGCTACTTTATACGGACATTTATCTCAACTCGTTTCTAAGGTGAATGATAAAGTGAAAGTAGGCCAGGTCATTGCAAAATCCGGTAATTCCGGACGTTCTACAGGGCCGCATCTTCATTATGAAGTACACAAAAACAATACACCGGTGAATCCGAAATTGTTTATGAATCTATAAAAGAAAGCTGTCTCCGGTGAGGCAGCTTTTTACTTTAAGGCTTGGATCAAAATTGAATGCAGCTTCTGATCGGAATGATTACGCAATTTTGGCTAAAGCCAACGGAAAACCTTTATAATGAAAGAGCGGGCTAAAGCCCGCTCCTATTGAATTTCTGTTATTTTAAAATTTTAATCGTTCCTTTTGGGTGTACAAAAGTACCGTCTGGTCCTGCAATATTAGAATACACAATATTTTTATTGTAATCCTGAATATGAGTGACATTGAATTTCAGATGAGGTTCATGCCAATATACCATAAAAACATTTCTGGCCACTTCTGTTACTGTATATTCTACGGTATCCGTACTGTTTTTTGAACTGCCTGCGGTTCCGGTAAAGGTCATTGTTTTATGATCTTTAAAATCCAGAACAAATTTAACGGTTCCAAAATCCACTTCAACTTGACGGCCAATTGCAGGATAAGGTGATTTTAAATCCCAGTCCATTTCACCTAAGAAAACTTTGACTCCCATTTCCAGTTCTTCTTTTCCTGGTAGCTTAGGGTATTTTTTAACCATGAAATCTACAATAGCAGATGAAGTTTTGTTTTCAGTTACTGCCTGTTTATAGTTTTCCAGATAGCTTTTCACAAAATCAAGAGATTGTGATGATGCAGACAATTCTGCAAAATGAGAAGGAATAACCTTTTCAGGCTTCAGGGCTTTCATCGCATCAATCTGCCCGATCCATTGATCAATAGCTTTCACATTTTGGGTATCTGCCATCCAGAGGTGAGAATCTACAGATACTGAAATTCCCCCTGCGATTGTTTTGATGGAAGGAATCCAAAGGAAACTGTGCGCAGGATCATCAGGATTCTGTTTGATCTCAATTTTATTTCCTTCCAGGTCCGGGATGGCTGTTACAGCTTCGGGAATAATGATTTCTGATGGAGCATCTGTCTTCAGCTGTGGTTTCCATACGGCCATCTTATCGTCTTTTGAAGCGGAAATAAGATAAGCAGTCTGTGCAGTTGAAATAATCTTTGCGCCAGGGAAGGCTTTCTTAATCACATCCAGTCCAAAGTAAAAATCAGGATCACTATGAGAAATAAAGATGGTTTTAAGGTTTTTTCCGGTTGCTTTTATTTCTTTTACCAGTTCTTCTGCATACTGTTTCTGAAACTGGGCATCAATAAGAACAGCATCCTTGTCTCCATAAATAATAGTGGAGGTGATCGGAAAGATAGCCTTGGTTCCGGGGTTGTATACTTTGACCTTCAGGTTTCCTGCAAATATGCTGACGAATCCTAAAACGGCGATCAACGATAATAACTTCTTCTTAAGCATTTTTGTTTATTTAAATTAATAAGCTGCAGTGAAACGTTCACGGATGTGGTTATTCTGCTCCAGCTCATCCACCAAAGCCACTGCTACATCTTCTACAGAAAGACGGCTTCTTCCGTTCTCATCAAATACCGGAGTTTCCAGTGAAGTTCTGTATTGTCCTGTTCTTACTCCTACGTTAGCCTGATTCATTTCAATAGCAGGGCTGAAGAATGTCCAGTCCAGGGTATTATTTTCTTTGATCTTATTTAAATAATCTCTTGATGCTGTTGCTCCCGGTTTGTATGCATCAGGGAAATCCGGTGTATCTACGATCTGTACGTTATCCGGTGTATAAAGGCTTCCTGCTCCTCCTAACACAATCAGTCTTTTCACTCCTGACTCTTCTACTGCTTTTTCAATATTTTCAGAACCGTTAAGGAAATCGTTATAAAGGTTTGGGTTTGTCCATCCTGCATTAAATGCGCTGATCACGGCATCACTCCCTTTTAAAGCTTCGGCTAATTCGCTTACATTATTAACGTCTACACTTTTTGCCGTTACATTTTCCTGTGTTTTTACCTTTAAGGCATCTCTTACCAAAGCTTCCACGGCATATCCTCTGTCTGCCAATTCTGTTACGATGTGTGCTCCTACAAATCCTGTGGCACCAATTACTGCTACTTTTTTCATAATATCTTATTTTTAAATTGTAATAAATTTTGTTACATTTAGGTTTAAAAAAATTTTATTCGAACTGGTCAGCGAATTCCTGCAATGACTTATCTCCTAAAAAATTAACAACCAATTGATCTGTTTCTTCAAATAATGTATTTAAATGAATATTAATTTCTTTACCGACACTACAGGCCGGATTAGGGTTTTGATTTTTCTTTCCTAAAACTTCTGTATTTTTTACAGCCTTATAAATTTCAGAAATGGTGATCGCCACGGCATTTTTACCAATCTGGCTGCCTCCGTCTTTTCCCTGTCTGCTGGTAATCAATCCTGCTTCTCTCAATACGCTGATTTCCTTTCGCACTATGACCGGGTTTACATTAATACTACCCGCTATCCAGTCAGAAGTGAGCCACTCCTGAGGACTTTTTGCCAATAAGGTCATAATATGTACTGCCGTAGCAAATCTTGTATTGTTCATTTTAATTACAGGACAAAGGTAAACATTTTTTCAAATGTAACAAATTTTATTACAGTTAAATTTTTCTTAAAGGATCAATTTGTCCAGATCCAGAAGCAAATAATTAATGTTCTGATTGATGGTTCTGGTTGCAGACTGCATTTGATTGAGCATTGCAGCCCGGTTATGAAGGTCATCTGCCCTGTAGAAGCCACCGTCACTGAAAATAACCGACTGATCTGCAGCTGATTTATTATCATCAAACTGATAATGCAGCCATCTTTCTTTCATATTCCCGATAATAGAACGCTCTTCCCTGTTGGAAAATTTCTTCTCAGTATACATATACCAGATGAATGGCGGAAAGTTGGGAGATTCTAATTTTTCTCTCCAGACATCTCTCAGAAGGTTTCGCTGATGGATAAATTCTACTTTTTTTCCTTTCGGGTTAAGAGTTGCCAAACCAAAACCTGCTCCCAAAACCCCTCCGCTGATGTCGATAGCATTACTCCAACCCTCATCTTTTACAATTCCGCCTGCTATAGAAGCGGCTGCTCCTGCAATGATGGAGTATAGAATCATCTTATTATTTCTTGAAGTGTTGAGGTTATCCACATAATTTCCTATCTGGGCTACCCTTTCCCCTTCACAATCAAATTCTGCCGCTACAGCATCCAGCTCGGTAAGGGCAATCGTAATTTTGCTGTTTATTTTTGTTTTAAGCTGCAAAACTTTGACCTGAGAGGCTAAAGAAGAGTCTTTTTTAAGTTCCATAATATCATGTACTTCATCCAGATTATCCAGCGCATTCAGGATCAGTATACTTTGGTCGGAAAAAATTTCTTTCAACTCTTTATTGGCAGCAAGAATAGAATCCGAATTGTAAGAAGGAAGCTTATTGGTATAATTGTATTTGAACGGTGCTTTGCAGTAACTGTCTTTAAGGGTAAGGATGTTCTGCTGAATCACCTGATTTTTTTTAGAAACACAGGAAGTAAGCAAACCGAAAACGATAAAAAGGGAGAAAAGTTTTTTCATTCAAATCTTTTTTGTGTAATGGTGAATCATTTATCAGAATTCATTCGTCAGCTTTCATATAATTCATTAATACGAATATAAAACAAATAAAAAAATTTACCTGAATTCAGGTAAATTTTTAATTTATTTTTAAGAAGGATTATTTAATATCCAGCAGTTCAACTTCGAAAACAAGGGTGCTGTTAGGCCCAATCTCTTTGCTGATTTCCTGATCTCCGTAGGCTAAGTGCGGGGGAATAATCAATCTCCATTTGCTCCCCACAGGCATTAACTGAAGAGCTTCCGTCCATCCGGAAATAACTCTGTTTAAAGGGAAAGATGCAGGTGTACCTCTTTTTACAGAGCTGTCGAATACTTTACCGGAAATAGTTGTTCCGTGGTAGTGGCATTTTACAGTAGATTTAGGACCTGGTTTTGCTCCGTCACCTTCTGTAATAATTTCATACTGCAAGCCGCTTGGTAACTGCACAACGCTTTCTCTTTTACCATACTCTTCCATATATTCTTTACCGTCTTTCAGGTTCTTTTCGGCTAATTCTTTTTTACGTTTAAATAACATATCTGCTACGCCCATATTATAATTTTTTACAAAGATAACGCTTTTTGAGTTTAAGGTTAAGATTGAGTTTAAATGTCTGATTGCCCATACCACATAATCAGATTAAGATTATATTTAAAAATAAAAAACTAAATATCAATTATTTACATTAAAAATTCAGAAATAACATCTATTCTCTTTACATTTTGTCAACTCTTTTTCACTAAAATTCAAATAATTGTAATATTTGCTTAACGCAGATTCCGAAACTTGGCGTTATAATTGGATTTAAAAACTAAATGCCAAATCCAATAAAATATAATAAGAAGTTTGACGAGCTTAATGAAGAGGAAAAAGAGCTTCTGGAAATCAATAAAAAAACGATCGCTGATTTCGTAGAACAATCCCCATCCATAAGTGACATTAATTATGCTACCAGGAATGCTCATGCCAAAACCTATGCGGTAGCAAAAGGAAGATTCTGTGTTGATCCCAACATTCCTGAAACTCTGAAGATTTTCTTCGATAAAGAAAAATTTGATCTGATGATAAGGTTTTCCAATGCCCAGCTGAAAATCCGGAATTCAAAAAAAGATATCCCGGCCTATGGTTTTGCAGTACAGATCAAAGATGAAAACGGAGGGTTACTGGCCAATTACCCGTTGGTTAATTTTCCTTTATTTCCGGTAAATTCTGTTTCTACTTTTTTAAAACTGTTTACGGCGATCAACCGGTTTTACATAAAGAAATGGAGCAGCTTGTTTTCATTGGCCGGCCAGATGATCAAAGTCCTTCCATCCGTTCTCACAGGTTCTTTTATGAAAAATGTTTTAAAACTGATCAGTAAAAGAAATGATTTTATTCTCTCTTTCGATTACCATTCTGTCGGGGCTTACCGTCTGGGAGATCATATGATGAAAATCAAACTAAAACCCAGGTCTGTAGATAAAAACACAGGTAAGAAGCAGAATATTCAAAATGCGTTGAAAGATTATTTCCAGACCCATGATTTCTCTGCTGATGTCCTTATTCAGCTCTGCTATGACCTGGAAAACCAGCCCATCAACAAACTGAATGTGGAATGGAAAAATTCACCTTTCATTAAAATCGGTGAAATAAAAATCGACAGAGAATCCTTATTGGATCCCCGTGATTGCAATAGTGAGCTTCTTTCCTTCAATCCGTTTGAAAGCAAATCTATTTTCCAGCCTGTCGGAAAAATACAGAAACTGCGTGATGAAGCCTATAAAGTTTCTGTACAGACCAGAAGAAAGATCAATAAGCTTCTCCACGGCAAGAAAACTGAATTATAGGCTGTGACCACATGAGAAAACACAGAATAATTCAAATCCTGACCGATCTGTTTCAGCTTGTACATTAATGATTTTTAATCACAAAAGTTATAATTTTAAACACTTGAATCCACTTAAGCAAGTTTAAAATGATACCGAAGAAAAGTTCATATAAAGTAAAAATCAAAGGATTTTCACAAAACTTACTTATTAAACATAAAAAAGACTGTCCTCACAACAGTCCTTTTTCTATCTGAATTTACGATCTTCTTCGTTGATGGCCAGATCATTGATACTGGCATATCTTTTTGCCATCAATCCGTTTTCATCAAATTCCCAGTTTTCATTTCCATAGGCTCTGAACCAATTTCCTTCTTTTGTCTGGTATTCATATTCAAAACGCACAGCAATGCGGTTGTCTGTGTGAGCCCAATATTCTTTCTTCAGTTTATAATTGAGTTCCTTCTCCCATTTCTTCTGAAGAAACAGCACTATCTCTTCTCTTCCACTGATGAATGTGTCCCTGTTTCTCCACTCACTGTCTGTAGTATAAGCTTTGGAAACTTTTTCGGGATCCTGACTGTTCCAGGCATCTTCTGCCAGTTGAATTTTTTGTTTTGCCGTTTTCAGGGTGAAAGGCGGCAGCGGATGTTTTTGCTCCATTTTTTATGCGATTAAATTGGTGACTATTTTTTTTGATTTTTCAATCAGCTCATTGGATCTGAAAAGCTGGCTTTCTGTAATGCTGCTTTCAAAAAGCATATAGATATGATCGGAAAGCTCATCATTATCCAGTAATTCTAAAAAGAAGTTTCTGAGATCTGCTTTATGGGATTGAATGACGCTGAGAATTTTGATATTGTCCATTGGAATCTCTGATAAAATATTCAGGAAGCTGCATCCCCGGAAGTTTTCCTTTGCATTCATATGTACCAGAAAATCAAATGCTTTGATGGTTTTAGATTTTGGATCCTTTTCTTTTGCTAAAAAATGATTGAGTTCACCAAACCAATAGTCATGTCTCACGTTCAGAAATTCTACACACAGGTCTTCTTTGGATCTAAAATACTGATAGAAACTTGCTTTGGCTACTCCTGCCTCGGAAATGATCTGATTGATTCCGGTAGAATTATACCCTTGTTTTGTGAACAATTGAAAGGTAGTGTCTACTATTCTTTCTCTTGGAGATTTCATATTGCCTTCTTTTATGAAACAAATATATGAAAAAAAAAACATACAGACAAGTCTGTCTATTTATTTATTATTCTTGGAAAGCACAAAGACGCAATTTTTTAATAAATACCTTTATTAAGGCGCAAGGATTTTATCTCCGATAAAATTTAATGCTGCTTATAATGTAGCTTCAAATAATGTATTTTCAGCTAAAACAAAAAGCCTTCAGAGCTATACTCCAAAGGCTTTTCATCTATTTTTTTGAAAAATTATTTTTCTTCCAGTTCTTCTTTTTTCTCTTCCTCTTTATCAGGGAAAATAATTGATAAAAGAACAGATATTACCAATACTCCTCCTACAATTCCTAATGAAACAGGAGAAGGAATGTGAATCCATGGTGCAATAAGCATTTTAACTCCGATGAAGGAAAGGATGATTGCCAGTCCGTACGGAAGTTTGCTGAACATATGGATAAAGTTGGCCAATAAGAAATATAATGATCTTAATCCTAAAATCGCAAAGATATTGGAGGTATAAAGGATGAAAGGATCATTTGAGATCGCAAAGATCGCCGGGATAGAGTCTACTGCGAAAAGTACGTCTGTAAACTCAATAACTCCTACCACTACCAAAAGCGGTGTTGCCATTTTGATCCCGTTCTGAATGGTGAAGAATTTATCTCCGTCATAGTTATCCGATACTTTCCAGAAACTTTTGATCAGCCTTGCTCCAGCCGTATTGCTGTAATCTTCGTCATCATCATCATCACCATCACCCCATGATTTGATTCCTGCATAGACAAGGAATAATCCGAACAGCGTCATGACAACATTGATTTTTACGGCTTCTCCAAAGATATTCATTTCAGGAAGATAGGTCAGATTAATCAAACCAACTCCTGCAAAAATAAATATCGCCCTGAAGATCAGCGCTCCGATGATTCCCCAGAAGAGGACTTTATGATGAAGGTATTTCGGAACCTTAAAAAATCCGAAAACAAGGATGAATACGAACAGGTTATCCACAGAAAGGGCCTTTTCAATCCAGTAGGCAGCCTGATACTGGGTAAATTTCTCTACTGCCAATGCATGACTTTCAGGAGATCCGTCGGTATTGAATACCCAATAAACTACTCCTGAGAATACCATAGACAGCGAGATCCATACGATAGACCAGATTGTCGCTTCTTTGGAAGAAACTTCGTGACTTTTTTTATTAAATACCCCTAAGTCCAGGAGCAGCATGATAACGACTGTTACCGCAAATCCCCACACCAAACCAGGGTGCAGCTCTAAAATACTTTGTTGTTCCACTTGAGTTATGTTATTATATGATAAAAGCAATAGATGTACAGAGTACAAATATTGCTATTTTATTTACATTTCTGATTGATAACTGATTATAAATAATTCATCTGTACAGTCTGAATGGTCTGCTCCAGCTTTTTGTCTGCTGTAGGATCACCGATTGCATTGAATTTCCATTCACCGTTTCTCTTGTAGAAAACCCCCATTACCATAGCAACGTGCCCGCTGAAAGAAGCATCATTCGCAATATCATATTTTGCAAAAACTTCTCTTACACTGGTAGGTGTTCCTTCATAGATACGAATAGAAGCAAAAGGAATTGTCCCGAAGTCCTGCCCCCTGTAGCTGTTCAGTACCATTGCCACATGCTCCACATTCGGTTCAAGCTGGCTGAAGTCTACTGTGATTACTTCGTTATCCAATCCGTCATCACCGTTTACGTCACCGGTAAGATCATCACCGCTGTGTTTCACAGATCCGTTTCTGGATCTCAGGTTTCCGAAATAGATCACTTCAGTCACATTTTTATTTGAATCGTATAAAATACAGCTTCCGTCTAAGTCTACTGCCTCTTTTTTAGTTCCGAATAATCCTTTCTTTTCAATAGCACCCCAGTTGATTCCTACACAAGCCTGGGAAAGCTCAGCTCCGTTTTCTTTTTTAAGGTTGATTCTCTGACCTTTCTGTAAGTTGATAGCCATTTTTTTATGTTTAGTTGTTATTTACTTTAGCAAAGAAAGCTGTTGGGTTTCTTTACCTCAAATTTCGTCTTAGTTGTTGTTTAAATTCAAATTAAGCATTGCCCGCAGAATATTCGTTTCTTCGTCAAAATCAAATATTTTGCTCATAATATCTATATTTTCCAGGTTTCTGATATAGTCTTTCAGCACCCCTTCCACTTCCGGAGGTAAGGTGCGTTTTCTCTCATTCATACTGTTTTCCAACTGTTCATTTTTTCTTTTCAGCTGATCGATAATGGTCCCCTGATTGGATTGATTTTCAGAGGTATCCAATTTATCTATCTCTTTATCAAAAAGGTAGAGTTTCTTTTCGTCTACACTGAAAATGAAATAGTCATCAGACTGAAATATTTTGAAAAGTTCATATTCATGAGTTCCTATGAGGTATCCACATACAAAACGGACTTTAAATCCCTGTATATTCAGTCTTCCCAAAAGCTTCCTTTCAATGGAATAATCCCTGTACTGGTACGCCGGAAAAGAACCTGTCGTCAGCAGTGATTCGTCTGCTTCTGTCCTGTAAAATTCCTGGGCATATTTCTTATGAAAATATAGTACATTATCCCAGTTGGCCGTAAAGATATCTTCCGTAAGATCTTTATAAAGGGTTTTCAGATGCTGGGAAAATACACCGCTGTACATCTTCCGGTCAGTCTGAAAACTGTCTACACGTCTTTCTTCAAAGCCTGAAATATATTTATTGTTAATGTCAATTTCATTGATGACAGCCAGCATATCATTCTCCTTCTGTCTTTTGATTTTCGTCAGAAGTTCTATGAGGCTGTCGGTATACTGCAGGTGAAAAAGCTCCAGTTTATTGTAATCTAAAGCCGTATTTTCCTGGAACAGATTGTGGATAATATCTGTTTTGATGTAAATGGATATTATGTCAATATGTTCAAAAAAATTCGCAAGAAGCTTAAGCCTTGTTAATCTTCTTCTGCTTTGCGACAATATGGTTGCTGCATCATCCCCCACCTTGATACCTATAAATTAGCCTCTGACATTTGCTTTTAACTCGTGCTCCAGGGTCTGAAGATCCTGATCCAGCTTTCTTCTGTTGTCTGCACCCTGTTTCTGGATCTGCTTCACTTCATTCAATGTATTGATCAGCATTGAGGTTGTTTCTCTCAATGTTTCTACAGATACAATCGTCTGCTCATTCGCTCTGGCTACATTGATGGAATTCTGCCCGAGACGCTCTGCATTCTTTCTTAAGATCTCCTCTGTAGTAGCAGACACTTTCTGCTGGATCTCAATATTCTGCTGCTGTCTGTACATGGCGACAGCAAGTGAAAGCTGATTTTTCCATACAGGAAGCGTTGTAGTAAGAATCGTCTGCGCCTTTTCAGCGATTGAAACGTTGTTATTCTGTACAAGTCTGATCTGTGGAAGCGACTGCATCATGATCACACGTACTACTTTAAGATCAGCCATTCTTCTGTCTAATCTTGCAATAAAGTCTCTTTTATCTGCAATCTGATAATCCTGAAAATTCTGTGGATTTGCTTCCATCTGGGCTAACTCAACAGCAGCTCTCTCCATTCTGATATTCCCTGCGATCACAAGATCTTCGATCTGCTTGATGGAGTTTACATTACTTTCAAAGATCGTCTGCAAAACAGCGTTATCTTTAGTGGAAGTAATGATTCCTGCATTTACTTTGTATGAGATCTGCTCAATATTATTGATGATCTTGTCATATTTTGCAAATAAATTTTCAACCTGAGTGATCACCTTTTTCATAAATGGTAATTTACTCAGGAAGCTTTTCACTTTATTCCCGTTAAGCTCATCTACGTCTACATAGTTCAGCTCTACCAAGAGGTCATTGATAAGGCCTCCAACTTCTCCGGAATTCGATCTTCTTACATTTCCTAGGAAGCTGTCACTCTGGTTGGTTAATGTTTTCTGAAGTTCTGCCCCGAAATTTACGATAGAACCCGGATTGGCCTCATCAATCGAATTGGCAAGCACTTCATATTTCTGACGTTCTTCAGACTGCAGCTGCGTCAGGTTGACATTTCCTTCCCTGTCTACAAGAACTGCCGGTGCGGCATTCTGAACAGGCTGAGCCGGTACCGGCGGAACCATTGGTGTAGGTTCAAATGTCTTAAGAGGTTCTATTGATCCCATCGGATCTATTGATTGATTTTCCTGATTGTCCATAATTACTTCTGATAAAGTGATACAAATTTATCAAGGCCGTCTCTCTGTCCTGCTCCTACAGCCTCGAATTTCCATTCTCCGTTTCTGTTGTAGATTCTTCCGAATTCTACTGCCGTTTCGATTGAGAAATCTTCATCCAGTTCATATTTTAAGATCTCCTCATTCGTATCTGTATTGAAAATTCTGATGAAAGAATTTCTTACCTGTCCAAAATTCTGTTTTCTAGAATCCGCCTCATGAATTGTTACAACTACTGTAATTTCTTTGATCGCATCATCAATTTTTGTAAGATCAATCTTGATCTGCTCATCATCACCTGATCCTTCTCCTGTAAGGTTATCTCCTGTATGAATTACAGATTTATCCGGAGATTCAAGGTTGTTATAAAAAATAAAGTGATTATCTGAAACTAATTTTTTGTCTTCTCCAAGCAAAAATAATGAAGCATCAAGGTCGAAAGCTGTTCCTGTAGAAGTATTATTGATATCCCATCCTAAACCTACAGTGAATTTAGGTGCGTTGATGTTTTCTCTTTGTCCTTTTTGTAAGTTAATAGCCATAATATAATTCCGTTTGTGTTAAAGTATTGATGTTGTTTTTATATTCTTTTATTAAATGATAATTGTTACTGATGGCGAGCTCCAAAAGGAGATCCATCTGTTCTCTTTTTATAGTAGACGTAAGATAATCAAAATTACTTGAATCTAAGCCTAAAATATATTTCACAATTCTAGTGTTGAACTGAAAACTTTCTTTATTCATCACTTCTGCAATATGTTTTACGTTTTTCACAGCGTAATAATTGAAAAAGTTCTCAATTTTAGGATCGAGTTCAAAGTTCATCAGTTCTGCGTAATACAGGAAGATAAAGTCTGCTTCCACATTGTATTCATCCAGAATTCTGTTAACCGTATACTCATGGCTTCCCGTGATTTTTATATCATCTATAAAAATACAAAGTTTTCCCCTTAAAAAATCTTTATCAATGTAATAAGTATCATTAGCAATCAGATTTTTACGGTCTTCAAAATTAAGATTCCCATAATCTGTGATATAAGTATGGTTTCTATTGATTTTAGATAAAATACTGGATTTTTTCTCTTTCTGAAACAAATAGAAATCCAGGTACTTCTTAAAATAAAAGCACAGGAAATTGGAAGCCGTAGGAATCGCCATATAAGGGCTAGGAAGCACTACGATCTCTTTATCTGTGTCCAGAATTTTCTCATTTTCCGAGATAAATCCATCGAATAATTCTTTTGCAAATTTTTCGGCATACGACTTATCGCCATATTTGAAATAGCTGTATTCGGCAGGTGAGAATGTAAACTCATCCGCCGAATGAATGTGGTGTAAGCTGTATCTTTTATTCATGTTTATTTAGTGTTTAAGTAAATGGGCATTGAAACCGAAAGCTTTGGCTCCCTGATAATCCGCCACCGGATTGTCTCCGATGTGCAATACCTGATGTAAGGGTAAATCCTGATCAATGATGTTATTTTTCACTTCCTGAAAAATAAGAGGATTCGGTTTGGAACAGTTGATTTCATCAGAATAGATATGGAAATCAATGTACTGATCCAGGTTTTCGTGAATCAGAAATTTTCTCATCGTCGTTCCTTTTATAAATCCTGTATTGCTCAGAATATTAATGGTTTTTCCCTGATTTTTGATTTCCCCAAAAAAGGTATGAATATTTTCAAAAATGACAACAGGTTTATATTCCAGGAACAACTCTTCGCTTTTCACATAAAATTCATTCAGTTTTTCCTTATTTAAAAGCTTAACATCCACATCCAGTGCGCCCAATATCATCAGATAGATCTCGAAAGTATCTATATTCCCTCCAGTCACTTCATTGATGGTATTGCAAAGATCATCATAATATTTTACGGTTTTTGCAATATCACCGATAGGTTTTTCTACATTAAAAAATGAGGAGAACAGCTCAACTCTTTTTGTTTTAAATTCAGGATGAGATTTGATTAGGGTGAGCCACAGGTCAAAGGAAAAATGACAGTGGTTGTGAATGTCAATATCTGTTTTCAATATGTTTTAAGTTAAAAGTTTTATTTAGCTTCTTGAAAAAGATTTATAATTTATGAATCATCAACAAGTGTTTAAATATCTATATCTTCCCAAAGATAAAATTTTTATCATAATTGCGTTATATACTTCTCTGTTTTAAGATATTTTTATGAATTCCTGCGTATTTGGAGGCAAAATACAGATGGATTTAAAACCTGTTCATCTCCGATCACAAAAAATATTTTAAAAAAATTATTGTGGATTAAAAAAAATAATATAATTTCGCAACCGGTTAACAATCAACAATGTCAACAAAAATGATAAATATTATAACTTTAAGTAACCCTGTCAGAGCTGTGTTCTTTGGCAGCACTAAATATTTATCTGAATAGTTCCATAGATCTTTATTATTAAAATATAATTAAAGACCTGTCTATTCGGACAGGTCTTTTTTGCTGCCCTGCTTTCAGACTTTAACTATTCAAAGAACTTCTGTTGTTTGCTAAGATCTGTTCTGAAAAATACACAATCAACGTACGAAATACTTTTACATTTTTTTCTGACCTGAATATCCATCAGGCCAGGGTCTTCGTTGTGTTTATTTTTTCAGCAGCATTTTTCAGCAGAATATTCAAAATCAACAATTTAAATCAATCAAAATGAAATATAACACAAGAAATATAGGAATCATAGCTCATGTAGACGCAGGAAAGACAACTTTATCAGAAAGACTTCTGTATTACACAGGACTCATACATAAAATCGGTAACGTAGATGATGGCAATACGATGATGGATAAAGACATTCAGGAAAAGAACCGGGGTATCACCATTTCATCAGCTGCGGTTTCCACACAATGGAAAAAAGATAGTACAGTCTATAATATCAATATTATCGACACGCCCGGTCACATTGATTTTGCAGTGGAAGTTGAGCGTTCGTTAAGAGTACTCGACAGTGTTGTGGCTGTTTTCTGTGCTTCTTCGGGAGTTCAGCCACAAACGGAAAATGTATGGTTCCAGGCTGAGAAACACGGAGCCTCAAAGATCTGCTTCATCAATAAAATGGACAGAATAGGAGCCGATTTTTTTGCCGTTCTTCAAGAGATCGAAACGAAACTGAATGCTGTTCCTCTTGCTCTTCAAATCCCGATTGGTGCTGAAGACAGCTTTGAAGGAGTCATTGATCTGATCCGTCAGAAAGCGCTTTACTGGGCAGATGAAAACGGAGAAACCATCATAGAAAAGGAAATTCCTGAAGACTACCAGACTGAAGCCGATGAATACAGAATGAAGCTGATGGAGATGCTGGCTGAATACGATGAGGATTTCTTTGAGATTTTTATGGATACTGAACACGGAATTACATCGGAAATGATCACGGAAGCCGTACAAAAAGTATGTCAATCCGGCACAGCAGTTCCCGTCCTGTGTGGCTCTGCATTTAAGAACAAAGGGGTTCAGCCTCTTCTTGATGCTGTTGTCACTTATCTTCCGTCTCCGGATCAGCTTGCAGATGTTAAAGGCAAAGATCCTCATACAGAAGAAACGATAGAGCTTGAAAGAAATACCTCGGAAGTTTTTTCGGGACTTGTTTTTAAGGTTGTTATCGATAAGCATATGGGAAGACTGGCTATGCTCCGTATTTATTCCGGCAAGATCAGGTCCGGAGATACCGTTCTGAATGTAAGAACCGGAGAAAGCTTCAGAATTTCCAGGATTTTACAGATGCAATCTGACAAAACTTTATCTGTAGAGGAAGGCAAAGCTGGTGATATTGTAGCGTTAACGGGAATAAAAGATGCCAAAACAGGTGATTCTTTATCCTCTGTTGAAAAACCTGTTTTGCTTGAGTCCATTACGATTCCGGCTCCTGTGATCAGGATTTCGATAGAACCTAAAACCAATAGTGATGAGAAGTCTTTCGGTCTGGTTCTGGCAAAAATTCAGGAGGAAGATCCCTCTTTAGTTGTTGAAAGGGACAGGCAAACCGGGGAGACCTTATTAAGCGGATTGGGAGAATTACACCTTGAAGTTACTTTGGAAAAAATCCGTTTGAATCATGGGATAGAGATCAATCAGGGGAAACCTAAAGTATCTTATCGTGAGATCTTAGCGGAAACAGTGACTCACAGGGAAAAGCTTTCAAAACAAAACGGCGGAAGCGGACAGTTTGCCGATATCAGTTTTGAAATCGGACCAAGAGATGATCATGAATATGGGCTGCAATTCATCAATATGATCAAAGGAGGAGTTATTCCGACGGAATTCATTCCTTCCGTTGAGAAAGGTTTCAGGGAAGCCATGGAACATGGACCGTTGAAAGGTTATCCTTTGGAAAGTATGAAAATCACTCTTCTGGACGGTTCTTTCCATGCTCAGGATTCTGCAGCTTTTGATTTTGAAATTGCTGCGAGAGAAGGATTCAGAGCTGCTGCCGGAAAATGCAGTCCAAAGCTTCTGGAACCTGTTATGCAGGTTGAAATTCAGAGTATTGAAGAATATATGGGAGCCATTACTGCGGATATCAACCGGAGAAGAGGAATCATTACTTCCATTGATGAGAAATCAGGAAGAAAGATCTTTACCGCAGAAATTCCGTTGGCTTCTACATTCGGGTATATTTCTGATCTGAGAACACTTACAAGCGGAAGAGCTTCCATCAGTATGAAATTGTCACGCTATGCATTAGTACCCGATTTCATTGCCAATACATTAATCACTTAAACAAGCAGGGACTGTAGATTTTTTCTTACAGTCCTTGTCTGGTTATGAGGAGTTTTTATAGTGAAAAGTCAATCGTCAATTCGCTGAGCTGTCAATTTTTTCATACTACAAAAATTCACGATTCACTTGCGAAGCAAAATTCACTGATTGACTTCTTTCTTATTTTTCCGGCATCACCTTATACGTCGGATCTTCCTGAATATCTATTTCAACTACTGCTTCCGCATTTTTCAATATTTTCCTACAATCTTCGCTAAGGTGACGTAAACGTAATGTTTTATCTTGCTGTTTATACCGTTTGGAAAGCTTATCCAGTGCATCAATCGCACTCATATCTACGATACGGCTTTCTTTAAAGTCAATGACAACCTCATCGGGGTCATTTACCGGGTCAAATTTTTCAGCAAAAGAGGTAGCGGAACCAAAAAACAATGGGCCATAGATTTCGTAATGCTTTACACCGTTTTCATCGATATGCTTTCTTGCACGAATCCTTTTGGCATTGTCCCAGGCAAAAACCAGGGCGGAGATAATTACTCCTACCAATACTGCCAGGGCAAGGTTATGAAGAAGAATCGTGATCAGAGCGACTGTAATTCCTACAAATATGTCAGACCGTGGCATTTTGTTGACAATCCTGATAGAAACCCACTGAAAGGTACTGATGGCAACCATCATCATCACACCTACCAATGCCGCCATCGGAATTTTCTCAATGACAGGAGCACCAAACAGAATAATGATCAGAATCATGACGGAGGCAATAATTCCTGATAGCCTGGCTCTGGAACCTGCATTAAGGTTAACCAGCGTCTGCGCCACCATGGCACATCCTCCCATTCCACCGAAAAAACCGTTGGTAATATTCGCTACTCCCTGTGCTACCGATTCTTTATTAGCGCTTCCTTTGGTATTGGTGATTTCATCAACCATTGATAACGTCAGAAGGGATTCGATCAGGCCTACTCCTGCCATAATCAGTGCATAAGGGAAAATGACCTGTAAGGTTTCAAGGGAAAAAGGAATCTGTGGAATATGAAAGCTTGGAAGACTTCCACTGATATGGGCAATATCTGCTACTGTTTTAGTCTGAATATTGAACCCCAGCACTACAGCAAATATGACAATAATAGCCGCTAAAGATGCAGGGATGGCTTTTGTTATTTTCGGAAAGAAATACACCACAGCAATAGTAAGGGCGGTTAAGCCTGCCATTACATATAAGGCACTTCCCTGGAGCCAGCTCACTGCTCCGTTATTGTCTGTAATTTTAAACTGTTCGATCTGTGCCATAAAAATGATGACGGCGAGACCATTCAGAAATCCGTACATTACCGGCTGTGGAATCAGTCTGACAAATTTTCCCAGCTTAAAAAGTCCTACCATCATCTGAAGAATTCCCGCCAGCGCAACAGTAGCAAAAAGGTATTCTACTCCATGAAATTTTATAAGTGCGATCAGTACAACAATAGTGGCTCCTGCCCCTCCGGAAACCATTCCCGGGCGACCGCCCAAAACTGCCGTCACCAACCCCATCATAAAAGCTGCATAAAGTCCTGTAAGCGGAGAAAGACCGGCCAGAATCGCAAATGAAAGAGACTCGGGAATCATGGTCATCGCTACGGTAAACCCTGCCAGCAACTCATTTTTATAATTGATTTTTGTCGAAAAGTCGAATAAGCTTATGGTATTTTTCATTGCGGGGCAAAGGTATATACTTACCGGATGGTACACAATTTTTTCTCATTCTGTTTTTTAGATCCATAAAACGTTTTCAAATAATTCACACTTCTGTTCACATAATATGTTAATTTTAATTAAAATTGGATGATAACCAGACTTTTTTGTATTTCTTTCTGTTTTTGCTTTTAATTTTTGTTTACATTTGAATGCAGATAAGTGATTATCCGGTACTAACAAAAACATTCGACATGTAAGCAGCTGTTTATCAAAAAACAGCTTAGAAAAATAGAGTTGCATGAAGGAACTTTAATAGGTTATATATTATTCACACAAATGGCAGGAAAAGAAGTTTGAAAAAAGAAGAGTGATAAGCCCATGACCATAAGGAATATATTTCCAAGGATACATTAAAGTGACAATTAATATTTCCTTTTAACGAATCACGTCAATCCCGGACTGATTTCTGAAGATTTCCATCCTACAGGTTATTTTCAGAATTTCAGAATATTGGGTTTTGCTTTTTCTCAATTTCAAATTTAAGTGAATTATATTCTGCCATGCATGATAATATTTATCGCCTATTTCCGTTTTTTGATGCATAAGTTTTAATTTAAAGATAATATTCAGTAAAAATGTTATATAAAGAAATCCATATTGGACAGTTTATTAAGGAAAGGGTTGATGATAATGAAATAGCTATGGAGAGGATCTGCAAATTTTTGGGCAGTGATGAAGAATCTGTGGAAAGGATGTACGCCAGTAAATCTATAGATGCGGATCTTCTTCTAAGGTGGAGCAAATTACTGGAATATGATTTTTTCAGACTGTACAGCTCTCACCTGATTTTATATGCACCTCCTTCAGCAGCACATAAAGCACAGCAGAAGTCTGATAAGATTCCTTATTTCAGGAAAAATATCTACACCCAGGAGATCAAAGATTTTATTATGAAAAGAATTCTATCCGGGGAAATGACACAGAGCGACGTCATTAAAGAATATTCTATTCCTAAGAGTACTCTGCACAGATGGCTTCAGAAGAGTGATACTATTAACGGATAAACGAAAACGACATGCGTCCCAATTATAAAAAGATCTATCAGGATATGCTGAGACTGGAACATCCGGAGAAACTGAAGGATCCCAAGATCAAAGAGCTTCTTGAAAAACTTCATACGACTGAAGATGTGCTTAAATTCAATGATAGGCTTTTCAAGCATTCCAGAGAAAACCAGAAGCTGAAGACTTATGATAAAAAGACTATGCTTAAGCTTCTTCAGTATCAGAAAAAACACGGGCATTCCACCAGCTATATGTCCAGAAAATACAAAATAAGCAGAACAACTCTTTCAAAATGGAAGCAGATGTTTGAGGAGGAACTTGAAAATACAATGAAAAAAGTCGATCAATAGATCGGCTTTTGTTGTAATGGTAACTATAAAAAACAAGGGCTGCGTATTACTGGAATCCAATCGGATAACCTTCCGGAATGACCAGATTTCGTTATTCCTTCCCATCATATATAGTGAAGTTTTTCCTAACGACACTTATTGTCTATAAAAGCCGAAAACGGGAATAAAGGAATGTTTAGAAAATTATGATACAAAGATTATTTCCTCCTCCCCGCTTGCGGCTTTTATATATTTTTAAAAATATTCTGATTACAAAGGCATAAAATTCGGCACTTACTTTTCATTTTTCCATCGGGTTCTTCTGTATTTTTTCCAGTTTCTCTGAAACTTCAGCTCTTTTGCATTGATCACTTCAATGCCATGTGGAAAACAGTGTGAACAACCCATTTCATTTCCGTACATCAGTCTTGAGATTTGTGTTCCGGAAATTTTCCCAGGGAAATCAATCCATCCATCTTCATTGATTCCGAAAATGTGTTTTAATGTCTTATTTTTTTTCATAAGTATTGAGTATTAACCTCAATACACTGCTTCTTTAAGATCCGGTTTATAATTGTTCATGGTTATTAGTTATTTCGTTTACAAATTTATCTACCTTCTGCGCATTCTTTTTACGCAGTTTGTTTAATGGGAAAATAATAAAGAAATCAGTTCTAAAAGTTTGAAGATTCCTAAAACAGGAAGCAATATCACCAATCCGATTAACAGACAGAAAAGCACTGTCTCCGGAAAACTGTTTTTAGCGGCAGACTCAGAGTAATTTCCTTTTTCTCTGGTCTTAGGTTTAAAATCCGGTATATGGTTTGTTTTTTGAAGACTGTCTGTTTCAAGGTCTGCAAAAATTTTCATGGCATATTCGTTAAGTTCAGCTTTATTTCCTCTGAACACAATATCTTTCAGAATAGCATTTCCTGAATTGCTTAAAGATTTCCTGTATATATCCACCGCGTTTTTCATTTCATTATTTTCAGGCTCTGATAAAACCCATAATTTTCCGGCTTCATCAAGGAAACCTGCCTCATAATAAATCTGGCCCAGTTTTTTCCTCAATGAAAGATCATCCGGAAACTGATTGATCATATTTCTTAATCTGTCACAGGCTTTTTTCTTTCTGCCTTCTTTCAGATCTTCATCGATTCTTGAAAATAAATCTCTCATTATTTCTAATTCATGCTGTTCAAAACTAAAAATTACATCACTTAATTTAAGGTTTGATCACCATCCAAAGATCTGTGAGATCAGGAATGTAACTGGTGATCAATGATGCAGGTTGCTCCGGATATTTTTCTGCTTCCAGGCAGCCCCATTCTCCTCTTTTTCTATACGGGATCACTTCTGCCCAAAGCGCTTTTGAAGGATCAATGGCCAGTAAAGCAGCTACAGTATCATGAAGTGCCTTTTCTTTCAGCTCTACCGCATCCAGGAAGAGCCTAAGCCCTTTATTGTGATGGCGAAACGGAATGAGCAATTCAGCATCTTCTTTGGTAAATACTGCACCGTGACAAACATTTTTACTGATCATACGTCTTTCCTTCATTGGAATGGAAAGTAGTGCTTCGGCAGCAAGAGGATTACCATTCAGATTAAAGGTTGGGCATGTAAGTTTTCCGTCGAATTTCTCCAGACGGTATTCTTTCGGAACGATATTGTCTCCTGCAAAACCTCCCTGGCAAAACCAACGGTCAAAGAAAACTCCTGTTTCGAATAAAGCATGCGAATTTGTAAGGGCTGCTCCCGTTAATAAAGTACAGTCCGGAAATTGACGTAAGGTTTCTGCCATGATATTGGCTGCTGTATCATCAGCGTCTGAGTGTTCGAATTTCCCCACCCAATTCCGATGAAAATCAGAAACACGTTTTGCTTCAGATTTGGGAGTTCCGGCTCCGATGCGGACGTCTTCCCTGTCAAGAATCCGTAAAATATGGCGTACGACACCAATCTGGTCGGTTCCTCCAGGATGTACGGAAACACTCACCAGATGAACTTTCGGGTGCGTTGCCAACACAGCAAGGGTCATGGAATCGTCAGGATCGGCGGTTTCCATATCAAAGTGAAAAGGTAATTTATGTTGCATCTTTTTTTTTATTTAGTGAATTCATTTTAATTAAGATTGAGAACACAGATTTGAACATATTAATCCATACCTGTTAATAATCCTGCAATTCTTTCTTTATTTTTAATATCGGTCTTTTTCAGTAGGGCTGAAATTCTGTTTTTGAAATTGGTCTGCCGCTGCAGTGCTTTTTCAAATTCAGCTTTGAGTTCAGATTCTTCTATCTCAACAAGAATTTTTATATTTCCGGGATCAATATCACCGGATTCCGTATACTCTGAAAAGCTTATTTTTCCATTTTCTTTTCTGTACAGAACCCATGGGTGACCGATCCACATCATTGTCCATTCTACAGACGGATTGGTAAAAATATCCTGCCAGTTTTTCAGATCAGACATATCGCTACAGCAGGTCGGCTTAATATATATTGTATTGTTTTTTTCCAAAGCAAGCCCTCCGTCAAAAGCCAGTACAAAATTTTCTTCTTCGGAATCTTCTTCAATATCCTTCAATCTGTTTTCTAAGATCATTTGAAGATTTTCATCATCAATAGTTCCGATATCTGCCAAATAGGATCCTTTCTCAATAATTTTAAAATTAAAATTGAGTTTAGAAGCTACTTTTTCCCATCTGGAAAACCATTCTTCGGGATCAGGGTAATCTGAAGTTTCCGGCAATTCATAATCATCTTTAGCGTACAGTAGCGGACTGATTTCAATTACATTTATAAGTTTTATCATAATGGTCTGTTTTTTTTAGCCCCGATCGCAACGGCATCTTTTTATGAAATAGCTTTATCAAAAAGCACCGGCGAAAAAGATACAGTGGAAAGCGGGAATAAGCTTCTCAAGATATTAATGATTTTTAAGACATCTATTAATATCGCTTATTCACTTAATCATAATCATCCACTGCGAAAAAGGTAATTTGTCCCCGGTTAATATCTATGAAAATATAGCCTTCAAAGAGCCCAATCATAAAATTTCCCCATTGTTGAAAATAAAGGTTTCTAAAATGACTGTCTTCGGTAAACATCCGACTACTGAAATCATTGATCATTTTTGAGGTCTGTTCGGCTGAAACTTTCCAATCATCATAAATGCTGCTTTTTATAGCAGTTTGAAGCAGTCTCTTTTTCATTTCATTTTCTGAAAGCTCAGCAAAGGCCAACTTCCTAAATCCTTCCAATTCATCGTAGGGCGGATCAACCGATAAAAACGCCTCACCATTTCCGAGATAAATGTCCAAACCGGCCAAGCTCTGACTGTCCAACAGATAATACATAAAATCCTTAACATCATCTGCTGCCGACCTCATATTTAGATGCATAGCATCCGTAACCGAATACATGGAATGTAAATAATCCCTGAATTTTTCTGAATCACAGCACTCTATGGTTGCCAGTACAAAACCACCATTGAACTTTAACCGAGCGTATTCTTTTATTAACTCCGTTTCCCTTAAGCCAATATCTACCTTTTTAAAGTTAAGAGAAGACAATTCATGAAATCTGTTATCCATTGATTATAATGTTAGGATTTTCTATTTATTTAAAAAAACAGTGCTTGTTACAACACTACTTTCTGTATCATTTTCAATGCTGATTTCCGGTCTTCCAAAGCCTTCAAAACATCGAAATTTAGAAAGCCAGATACTTTCTCTTTGATTTCTGTTGCAAAGTAAAAACTGTATTGCGCAGTGTTTTTGCGTAATGTATTTTTTATAATTTTTATTTTAATATGTAAATGGTGATGGGTTCTTTGGTATGCTCAGCGTTATAAAAAAGCTAAATGTCAATAATACTTTTTGCAGATGATAGGTTGTGATACGCAAGGGTGTAGAAGGTATTTTAATGACTGGCGGGGTAAGGCGCAAGGATTTTATCTCCGATAAAATTGAATACGGCATATTATCTCTCGCTGATTGTGCAGATTACGCAGATTTATGTGCTGAATTATTGGTGCTGAATTAAGTTTTGGCTAAAGCCATCGGAATTTTTGGTTTATTTTAGTTTGGCCGGGCTAAAGCCCGCCTCTATTGATATTTTAATGGTTGTACAGAAAGACAATAGTTGTTTAACGGCAAGATCTTTATCTTTTATCTTCTAATCATAAAATCCGTCTATCATTCATTTTATATAAAGAAATCATGATTTTCTCTTTTTCCAGCCTCTGTTTTCTAGCTTTGCTTTTATTAAAATGAAAACTATGATTAAAGGATTATATGAAACTCATATACAGGTAAGTAATTTGGAAGATGCTATACAATTTTATACGGAGGTATTGGGATTACAACTGGCTCACAGGGATGAAACCAGACCTATTGCATTTTTATGGGTAGGTGACGGGAAAGAATTTATGTTGGGCTTGTGGGAACAGAAAGAGAATCTTCAGACGAGGCATTTTGCTTTTTCCAGCAGTAAAGAGGATATTTTAAACTATGCTGTAAACTTTTTGGAAAATAAAGACCTGAAACCATACAATTTTCTCAAGAACGGAACGGTTGAGCCTATGGTATTTGCATGGATGCCTGCACTTGCGATCTACTTCAATGATCCGGACGGTAACCAGCTCGAATTTATTTCTATTCTGGATGGTGAAGGTAAACCGGAACTTGGGGTAATTACCTATGAAGAATGGATAAGCAGAAATGAGATGTAAAAGATTCTTTATTATTTCACAGCATGTATTTTCTGACTTACACGCTTACGATTTATCTCTCGCTGATTTTGCAGATGACGCAGATGCTTGTGGAAAACTCTATGGAATGATGATCTGCGAGAAAATAGTAATCGCCACAAATTCTTTATTTGTGGCGATTATAAAGTTTATTCTTGTTAATGACTAACCAGTTTCTTTACGGCCAGCATATGTTTGCAAGGCCCTCTTTCTCCCTGGTATTTGCTGAACCATTCACATGTGCAGCGTTCTTTTTCATCTTCAATGATCACTGTGTGGTGTACACCGGTACCTTCTACCCTGGCTTCGGTTCTTTCTTTGCTGTTATTCAGGATTTCTACTTTTCCGTCTGCAATAAGTTTTTCCGCATTTTTCATGCGGGGATTCATTTCCAGAATACGGCTCAGTTTGAAAGGTAATCTACGGTAGAAAAATTCTTTATCATCCAGGTCATATCCCAATAATCCCATGGCAGCAAGTCTTCCCGTAAGATTTTCTGTCTTTGTAAGGCTTATATTTTCTTCAAGAGCCAGTACAGTTCCATTAAATGACTGATTGGCGTAAGCATATTTATCTAAAGCATCTATCCACTCATCAGGAACTTCTGATATCAGGCTTTCAAGTATTGCTCCTTCTCCTGAAAAGCCTCGCCAGCTTTCTCTTGACAAAGAAAAACTGAATCTTATATTTCCCATATAAAGCTGCCAGGTTGTAGACTGCATATTAGGATGTGAAAAAACCTGCATATGATCTATATACGAAAGCAAAGGTTCCAGGAGACGAAGCCTGTGAAGACCTCCCACGCACATAGCATCTGTTGATTTCACAGGTGAAAACATAGGTTTATTACCTCTTACGATCAGATAATAGTCTGATTTTACCACTCCTTTCGGCATTCCACGGAATAGCTGCTGGGCCTGGATTTTGTTGAAGGTATGTCGTTTTTCTGATTCGGATAAGTAGACCTGTACTGTTCCCAGGCCTTTGATCCATTTTACTGGCAGCGGGACTTTTCTTTCCACGACTTTCTTGTCTTCTTTGTACAGTCCCACTTCTTTTTCACCAACAGAAAGCATGATCTTTTCATTGGGACGTATACTTCCCAAAGCGGTTATCATCGGCTGATTAAAGTCTACATTGGTAGTTCCGTTTTCCAAGAACTCTCCATCCAGTCCGCCAGGCAGTACATCTACTCTTGCATATACTCCTGCACAATGAGAAAATCCTTCAAAGCGAAGTCTTTCATTTCCAGCTGTCACCACAGGGTCTTTAAGCAGAGCCATCTGAAACGGTGACAGGCTAAAGCTTGATTTCACAATATTAGAAAGTGTAATCAGACAACGGGCCAGAATAAAGGGCTGCCCAACATTCCCCCAGAAAAAGCAGGGAGCATCGATATTTTTATGTATCTCACTGTATTTGGCGAGAAACAGTTCTTCCATAGCATCTTTCCTTACCAAAGAGGATGCCCTGGAATAGTTGTAAATAAGCGTATCTTCCATAATTTATTTTTTTAGGAGAAGATTGCAGATTTTTTTCAGGCTTGAGTTTTCTTTCCAGTCATTGAGTTTTTGAAGGATAGGGGCACTGGCTTCGGACTGGTTCAAAGCCAATACTTCGTGATACACTTCCAAAAGTTTCTTAAGGTTGGTTACCGGTTCTTCCATCTGAAGCAGAATATTGAAGATAAGCTCTTCTAACGCTGCATTATGGGTTTTGCTCACATTCAGCATGTGATGTTGTATAAGGTCTGTTAATCTTTTCACAGGAGCCCATTCCAGTTTTTCATGCAAGCCGATCACTTTCCCAAGCTGGGCGTTATCCATCATTTGATGAGATACATGTTCCAGCCAAATTTCAGCCGCTGTCCCACGGATGGTTTTATCTCCATCCAGGAAAATGGTTCCCAGGAAAAGATACCCCATTCCATCCAGAGGTTTTTTGATCTGATACAGGGCCTGAGCGGTATTCAGGACAAGGTTTCTTTCGTATACCTCAGCAATTCCTGAGTAGAAAAGACAATGTTTGATTACCTTGGCCAAAGCATTGGCAGGAGTGTTCGGAAAGCACCACATAAGTGCAGGAATTTCAGAAAGTTCTTTCTGACCGGCAACAAAATACTCCACGAATAAAGGTTCTTTTCTTTTCTCAAGATGATATTTCGGAATTGTAATATTCAGTTCAACAGGATAGTAGGAATTTTTCTTGTTATCGATTGTCTTCCACTGGTATTCTCCTGAGATAAATTCTACAGGGATATTATCATACCCGAAGCTACTAAATTCTTTAAAAACAGTTTTTGGTGAACGGGTGATTCCTGCTGTCATCCACCATGAAGGATGCTCAATTTTCCCTTTCGGAACAGCATTTTTACCAAAGAAGAAAAGCAGAAGATCCTTAAACTCTCCTTTTAATTTTTCTTCCGCCAGCACCAATGCTTCTGAGATATTATCTAAAGCACAGCGTTGCAAAGCCAGCTGAACATCAAGATAATGAGGTTCAATATTTTTATTCTGATAGATTTCAAGTTTTTCTACCAGACTTACAGGAGATACCCAGCAAGGTGAATGGGTAATGGCAAACAGCAATGGTACATTATCTCCTGATTTTATTTTTTGATTAATGTATATGGCAAGTTCTCTGAAAGCTTTCATTGCAGGAGATTCTGCTCCCACTTTCTCTACAGGACCTAATTTTTTCTGATAATTGGAATAGGTTTCTCTGGCAGCTTCTTCTTCAAGTGTTTTCTTATATATTTTCTCCAGATTTTTAAGCTGATCCGGATATTTTTCCAGAAGATTCAAACCATAATTGATAATCAGGTTGCAAAGTAAAACACTCAGATAAGGAACTTCCCATTTTGAAATAGTTTTACAGGCTTTCAGAAATACTGGTTCTATTAGTTTCACAGATTCTGCATCCACCTCATTCGCAAACCTGATAAATCCGTCCAAAGCAATATCACAATGCTGGCTGTATGGATCTTCAATGGCCACCGGAAGGAAGAACATAAGGTCTTCAAAGTTTTCCAGGACCCTGACTTTGTTGGCATCTGAAATCAGGAATGGGCTTTCAGTGGTAATCACTTCCAGTTCCTGCTGGTTGTCTTCTATATATTTTTCAAGAAGAGGCCGTACATTGGTCAGGATATTGTCTGAATAATGAGATAATGCCTCTTTTATATTTTCAGATGGCGGAATATATTTCAGAATAATTTTAGCTGCTTTGGTCTGTATACCATCATCTTTGCTTACAAAAGCTGTACTCAAAGCCATACCCAACATTTCCGGATCAAGCCTCTTTCTCTGGAAAATCTTCTCTGTGAGAGATAAGCCTGAAGCAACTACTGTCTTAACTTCTGAGCTTAACAAATTCGGAAGATAATGTGAGAGTTCCTCAGTTTTGATTCCGGCTCCTGCTATTTTTTTCAGGTGATTCAATATGGTATTAACTGCTTTTGATTGTGCAGATGCCAGTCCTGCCAGCAATTCGTCCTGCAGTTCAATCAATTCATTTTCTGTAGGCTTCAATGCAGTAAATGCGTCCATAAACCAGCCTGTAACATTCTTGTTAAAGTTACGGTTGGCAGCCAGCAGGCATTCTCTTAAAAATCGTATTCTTTCAATCTTCTTTTCTCCTACCAGCTTTTGAACCAGGGGAAACCATTCTTTACGGAACGGCAATGATTTTGACGGGTATTCGCACAGATACCAGAAGTGGGTTTCAAGGGTTTCAGGGTGCTGATCCAGATTGGAGGGATAATTGCTCAGATGATGTCCCAGCAATTCAGGTCTGGGCTGAACGTAGCCTTTTTTCGTCCATCCTAAAATGTCCTGATAATTAAAAGCTGTAAATTCCGCATCTACAGATTCATTGATAAAATCAGAAAACCATTCCGGGCATCCCCATTCCAGAATCTGTTCTGCCTGTTCTGCATTTCTGAAAAGACTCCAGTAATTTTTACCGAAGTTCTTTTTATCCATACAGACAAATGAAGCAATATCGATGATTGAATGCTGATTGGCAGAACCTACAGTATGATAGGAATTTTTGGTCATCACAATCTTGCTGATCTCACGCTCCATCTTTTTTATGGAAGGCACCAGGGTCTTTCTTTCTTCTGCTGTAAGCCGCTTTAGAAAAGGGATAATCTCATGTATTTGTTCCTCATTAAGGATCTCATAAAGTCTTTCTTTCATTTGTTTTAATTTGATGTATAATTTTTTTCAGGTTATTTTCTTTTTCCCATTCTTTAAGCAGGTTTGAAACAGTTTCGTCTGTGACAGACTGATTCTGATTCAGCAGCTCATAATAGAGTTCTAATAGTTTTTTCAGATTAAAGACCGGCTTTTCCACAGCTGAAAGAATGGCGGTCAGCAGTTTTTCAAAAGCAAGGTTATGACTGGTACTCAGATTGATAAGACCAGACAATCCGTCTGTGAATCTTTTGACAGGAGCCCAGCCGAAACTGATCTTTTTACCGATTACCGTTCCCAGTTCGCAGACTTCAAAATCATCGGAAACTACCCTGTTTATCAAGGCTTCAAAAGCCATACCAGAAAGTGTTCTGTCTTTATTAAACAGTCCCGCAGACAGGAATAAATAATGTACCGGCTGAAAAGGCAGGTTCAGCTTCATCCATGCATCAAGAAAGTTCACATTTCCTTTTATATCATACTGATAATCAGAGTTTGATAGATTTTCATTATATTTTTTTGAAATTACAGACCCTGAAAAATAAGGAGCTGTATACAAAATTGAGATCAGGTCATCATGATAAACACCATGATAAGAGTTGAATATATAATCAAGGAAACAGGCATTTTCCGGAAGTTCTTTTTTATTACTGATGGTTACCAGTAATTGAGGAATTTCTTCTGTAATATTCCATTTATAGATTTTCCTGTAACTGAATTCCCGGTTGAAGCTACCATCCAGATAGACGCTGTCATATTTTTCTCTGAAATAATCCGGTTTGAAAAGCGGTTTCAGAAGTTCAGCATATTTTTCATCCAGTTGTTCCTTTGCATATTGTTCTGCTTTGGTCAGATTTTCTTTTTTCACCCGGAGTATTGCAATTTGCAGATCAAATGGAATCGGCTGTTCGCTCTGCTGTTGATAGATCTTCAGTTTATCCACAAGATTGTTTGCTGTAATCCAGCAAGGGGTATGGTCAGGAACCGACAGAAGCGGAAGTTTTTTATGCTGCTTCAACATTTCAAAAATTCCTGACAGAAGCTTGTGATAAGCCTGGAAAACCAAAGGTGTTTTTTTCTCACACCAGTTTTCCAGGTCGGGAAATTCGGATTTTGCATGAAGCAGTACCGTTGATTTCTTTTCCTGTTTTAATAAGCCATAGTTTATAAAAAAAGTGGCTAATAGATGCTGAAATCCACCTGTTCCTTTCTTTTTCAATGCTGCTTTGAAAGCCGGTTCCAGCTTATTAAAATGGTCTTCATCCAACTCGTCGTTGAAGTGTACCAGTGCTTCCAGAAACTGGTCAAAGTGGTGGGTTTCAGAATTGCTGAAAACCTGAGGAGCAAAGAATATAAAATCATCAATGGTCTGAATAGGTGTAACAGGCTCAGAACTATGCCATGGCACAGCTTCATAATTTTGTTCTTCTGTCTTTCCCGGTTTTTCTTTTTGTATCAAAAGTTTATCCAGCAATGTTCCGGCATCGGAAAGTAACGATGCTGTATATAGCTTTAATTCGGCCTGTAACTTTTCCGATTCTGTATTTCCGTATTTAGCGATGATCTTTGCTGCTTTTGTCTGAAGCGCTTTATCTTTATTCAGAAAAACAGGTGTCAGAAGAAGACAGATATTTTCATGAAAAGCACTGTTTACTTTTGCTATTTTCTCCAAAGCCAGCAATAATGCATTCACAATATTTTTGGTGGGAAGTGTGATCAGAGATGATGAAACCTGAAGAAAGTCTTCTGTTTTAAAAGCTTTTTCTGTGAGAACCTGATTGACAATTTTTAATACTCCCGGGAATAATGAAGTCTGTGTTGAATGAAAGATCATCAACAGCTCATCCTGTAATGCAAGAATTTCTTCACGGGTAGGTTCAAGATAGGTGAAAAGTTCCAGGAACCACGTATTGTGTTCTTTGGAAAAATTAAAATTTACGGCTTTAAGACTTGATCTTAAAAGTGCTGATCTGTCAATTTTACGATCTTCAGCAAGCATTTTCAGCGTCTCTTTCCAGTTTCTTTTACCATAGTTTGAGGTAATTTCTGTTTCATATTCGAAAAGAAGCCAGATATGGGATTCTAATGTAACCGGGTAGGTAAATAGAATTTCTTCCGAAGTATTGTCTGAATCCCATGCAGATGAGAGAAGGGATGCACTTATTTCATCACTTAACTTAAGATAGCCTTTCTGCTCCCATTCCAGGATTTTCAGATAGTCAAATTCTTTTAAAAACGAATAGTTTTCTCCTAGCCAGTCCGGAATATAGGATTCAAACAGTTCATCAACCTTGTCAACCGGTATTGAATAATATCCGGGACTTAGTTTTCCGTATTCGGCACTGGTTTTACAGCAGGCTAAAGCAGCCAACACAGAGATATCATTGTGCCCCCATTCTTTATTGATATGTTTTTTTAAAAGAGCAACAATTTCTTTCTTATCTTCCGGTGTAAGTCTTGTAAGAAAAGGAACAATTTCCTTGATTCTATAGTTTAAATAAATGGTCTTAAACTCGTCCTCAATTAGCATAAATTCATTCTTGTCAGCTAAAATAACAAAAAATGATCTTCAGGCTTTAAATAATCCCTTAAAAGTGAATTTTTTAACAAAACTTTATGCTTTTAACAGGAGGTTTATCAGGAGTTCTGAATAAAAGTTAACAAAAATTTTTCTATCCTCTGTATAAAAAAGGTACAGATCTGTAGCCTTTCCGGATATCACTTTTCTGAAACTTACATCTTTCATAGAGGATTCTATGCTATGACAGTCTATTTCCCTGGTATTCAAATCTATTGAAAAACGGGCTTTGATTCCGAGTCCAAAGAAACCGGTTTCAATGGTATTTTTCTGTTTGCTGATGTTAGAGAAATACATCTGAGATCGTAATCCCAGATCCGGAACCTTTGTAAGATAGTTTTCTAAAGATTCCTCATTGCTTAAAAAATGGTAGGTTACATATTCTTCATCAGCTATTTTAATTTTTGAATCTGATATCAGGAGCGTCATTTCACTTTCTGTTCCGGTTTCATTCCCATACAGCATTTTGCTTATCGTGAAATCATAATACGGAAAGGCCGGATTTTCCGGAACAAGGTCTTTCAGACTTTTATAATAATCCTGGGAAAGCGGCTCGCTGCCAAAATGTTTATTTTCAAACTTTTCTTTGGAATGGTGTTCAGGAAATATAAAACGGTTATCTGTATAGCTTTCTACTTCCCCATGTCTGTTAAAATTTACCTTAATATACTTTCTGCCCAGTAAAGGTGACACCTGTTCATACAATGTTTTGGTTCCTGAGATCAATTGTTCTGAAGCAGCATCGTATACTATTTCTGATACGGTTCTATAATAATTGTCATATACCACAGTTCCTGAAAATTCTGCATTTCTTCCTACCCAATAGTCTCTTGTAATAAAATCATACAGAATGTAATGATTAACTGTTCTCCGGTTGTAATAGATTCTATCAGAATTATCATGAAAAGTTTCAAAGTCAGGTACCTCTTTCATATCATCATAATAAGATGAAGTAAAGGTTATATATTTTTGCTCTTTCAGATCCTTACCGGAGTACGCTGTGTATTTTCTTCTTCTTAATAATCTTTTTCCTTTATATGTTTCTTCAGAATACTCATAGAGTCCTTTTATATCTTTTTCAGAGACCTCTTCATCCAGATGATTTTTATAAACGGTTACCTTTAGCGGCTGGCTAACTTCCGGAATTTCCGGATCAGCGGATACAAAATACCTTCCATACTCCGATTCAAAAAAACCGTCCTGATGCATCTGGTCTACGCTGTAATAATCACCGTCCCAGTCATCATACAGATCAACACCCTCTGTTGTAAGTTTTCCTTCGGCGTTATATTCAAAATAGGTTGAAAGAGAACTTACCGATCCGGGAAAGTGAGGAAATTTACGGATGAGTATAGTGTTTCCGGTACTGTCGTCTATTTCCTTGTAAAATATACGTTTACCCTGGGCATCCATCACCCATATTTCTCTTTCATCTACTTCTGTTTCGTTTTTTTTGTATCGTATAATCTCCCATTTTTTAAAGCCGTTTTTTTCTTCTCTCAGATAATGTACATCGATGAGATAGTTAAGGTCTTCTTTTGAGCGTTTAAAAGGCTGATGATCATCAATAAAATACTCTCTTTGATTCATTTCAAGCCTTTTGAAAGTATCAATTCTCTGAAGCTGATCCTGTATATATACTTTTTTAATAAATTCCCTTTCAAAAAAAGCTTCCTGAAATGTGATTTCTTTATCCTCATAGAAGGAAAAATAACGTATGGCTTCCCGTTTCAGTTCTTCTCCGGAAGGGAAAAACGGGGAAAATTTCAAGTAATAATCCGGAGAAACGGAACTGTTATTTTCTGCTAAAACTTCACTGATATTTTTTATAAATGATTCTTCATCCAGATAGGGTTTCCTTCCGTCAGAATAGTTGAATTCACGGTAGCCTCCTTCTTTCAGGTGAATGTATTTTTTCAGGTCTGTTCCATATTGGTTAACAGTAAAAGATGCTATTTTCCTGTCATCAAAGTCTGAGAGATAAATTTCTTCTTTCACAGGAAGAAAATTTTTATATTGTTTGTCCTGAACAAATTGATATTGTCCAGTATTTTCAATTCTTATGATCCGGACACTTCTCAAAAAAGCATGGGCTAAAAGAATTTCTTCATCTGAACTTTTTTCTTTTTTATCAGGATAAAGAGTAATGGAATCCAGCTGTTCTCTGACCCATAGTTCTGTTTTCTGCAAAACCTCATCTGCATAGATATGTTTAAGATAGCTATTATTCTCATGAAGTCGGCTTTCTTCGAGTATTGCTTTTTGATTTCTTGTGGTATATAGGATTCTTGTTTTCATGATGTCTTAAAAGTACTGAAGAAAATTTTATCTTCAAATAAAAAATAAGGATTGCGTTATTAGTCTGATTACAAAAAGACTCCCTTTTTCAAGAGAGTCTATATAAAAATATTGTTTGAGAATACCTTTAATTTTGATTCAGACACCAGTGCAGGATCTTGGCAATATTCTTCGCATCATCCACTCCTCTGTGATGGGTACCTTCAAGTGTAAATCCTAATTCGCCCAAAGCTCTGTTCATTCCTACACTTTTTCTTACGGCAGGATGAAGTTCACCAAATAAGGTTTTTACGTTGATATGATCATCTCCCATCGGATAATCTATATAGAATCTTCTGGCCTGGCTCTGAAGCATATTCAGGTCATAGTTTCCGTAGCTGGCCCACGTCAATTCTTCAGAATCGTATTCTGCTCTCAGGATATCGAATGCATCTTCCAGCATTATCCCTTCACTATCTAACTTATTTTGGGTAAGGGTAGTCAGTTCTGTACAAAACGGACTTACCTTTGAGAATTGGGGTTTTATTAAAATCCCTTCATTCCTGGAAATCCTGCCGGTCTTCGCATTCATAATACAAACACCGATCTCAATGATCTCGCTTTCCTGACCTCTGGGCGGGCGGTTTTCCCAACACGTTGCTTCAAGGTCTATAATTAATATATTATCTGTTGTTTTCACTTGTTTAAAAATTTAATTGTTAAAGGATGGAAGAGGTATGCGGAAAGAGGAAAGTTTTCATAAAATCAATTTACTTCCAGTCTCCTGCTTCAGCCTTCCAGTCTGATGACTATTTACAGAATTTCACTTAAAATTCTGGCTGTATTATAAGCATCGTCTGCTCCGCTGTGATGATTTCCTTCAAAATCCATATTAAGATAATCCAGCGCTCTTTTGAGCCCCATCGATTTATGAAGCCGAAAATGTTTTCTGAATTCATACATCACATTGAGGTAGTGTTTTGAAAAAGGGTTTTCAATTCCGAGCCAGTCGCATTGTTCAATGATCTGCTCGCCGTCGAAATTTCCGTATCCTGCCCAGGTGAGCGGCTTTGAGTTATACTCATCCCTTATTTTCTCACAGGCTTCTTCAAAGTAAATTCCTTTTTCTTCTATCAGCTGCGGTGTAATTCCGGTAAGCTTTGTACAGAATCTGTTGATTTCTGATCTTTCCGGAATGACATAGATGCTTTGTTTCTGGGAAATTGCTTTTGATGTTAAGTTTAATCTGCAAATTCCTATTTCTATAATATCGACTTTCTGTGCATGCGGGATTCTGTCATTATCCCAACAGGTGGCTTCCAGATCGACAATTAGTATTTCATTGGTTGTTTTCATGTTTTTAGTGTTAAAAATCAGAGGTTGGGGAGATCAGCAGTTTCCATGTCATTTATTTCCAATTTCCCTAATCTCCGGTTCCTCCACTCACTCTCTCGGGCCAAACGGAGGTGCCCAATTTTTCTGCTTCATAATTTCTTTGACTTCCTCGTAGGAAATGGGATAGAAATCATGACAGTCTACGCCTACATCAAAGCTCAAAGCGCTCTCATCATCCGGTAACGTTCCGTGTGAATGGCCGTATAATTGCCACACTCCACGGTGTGATCCGTTCCAGGTACGCATGGCGTAATGAAAAAGAATGATCTTCTGTTTTCCGTTATTACTGTCCGGGTCATCAATTCTGAGTTCGTGATAATCTCTGATGGAAGCAAAACGTTTTGGATAGGTCAATGCTGCACCTTCATGATTTCCTTTGATCAGATGGATGTTTCCATTTAACCTGTCTAAGATTTCTTTTGTAAAATCCGGCTTTCCGAGACTTAAATCACCTAAATGGTAGACGGTATCTCCGGGTTCAATCCTCTCGTTCCATCTTCTTATCAGTTCTTCATTCATATGTTCCATAGACTCAAAGGGTCTTTCGGAAAATTTTATAATATTTTCATGACCAAAGTGATGGTCTGCTGTAAAAAATATATTAGGTTTCATTTTTTTAATTGTTGTTTAACTATAAAAAGGTCAATACACTCAATGTCATGTTAAAAACAGACTTTAGTATTGATATTCATTTTGAAAGGCAATTCTTCCTCCTCAGGAATGACAGTTCCATTTTATAGTTCGGGTTTAATAAAATTTTTAATTATTTTTTGTGAAATGCTTTATAAAAAGCGGTTTCAATTTCTTCCTGGTCGGTTTCCGTATATCTTCTGGAAAAGTGAATAGGAATGGCTTCTTTCACCTTACATTCATTCATGATCTTTCCTGAAGCAGAAGCAAAACTATGGTAATTCAGTGTTGCAAAATCCTGATCGGAATCTTTGTAAAAACTTTCGATATACACCAGATCCACTTCTTCAAAAACTGTTTTTATTTTCTCATAATTCTCTTCAGATGCGGCATGATCCATGATCACACCCAGTTTATAACCGGGATTCCTTGTCAACAGAGAAAACAATTCTTCTGCTTTATAAACGGTTCCTTCGATCTCAATTTCCTTATCGGGATCTTGATTTTCAAAAGCTGCTTTCAGTTCGCTGATCCATTTTCCTTTTCTGAATCCGGAAACGTTTTCATTAAAAGTGACTGAATCTTTTTCTTTGAACAGATACGCAACAGAGTCTGTTTTGTGATTCAGAACGGCAAAATCAACATTCACATATTCATCTTCATAAAGGAAATCCTGTGTCTTTACAAATTCTGGATTCCAGTAAGGCGGTCGAAGGGTATACACACGGATCTCTTCTTTTGACACGATCTCACGGATCTCATATTCAATCGCTTTTTCGTCTATCAGATTCCAAGTGTAAGACTTCAGTCTCGCTTCTACCTGCTGATGGATATTCCCAGGGCCACAGATCACCACTTTTTCTCCGCTTCCGATCTGATGTCTGAAAATACCGTCAAAATTTGAAAAATGATCAATATGGGTATGACTGATAAACAACGCTGATAGTGACTGTACTTCTTTTACCGTCAATAAACTTGCTTCTCCGCAATCGCATAAATAGTGTTTCCCGGAATTCGGAACTTTTATTAATATACTGATGTCTTCTTTTAAAAGACTTTTTATTTCTGCCTGTAACATTTTTTCATTTTTTAATTAGCCCTTAAATCTTTGATTTACCATCTCTTCAGAAAGGAATGATCTCCTACTGAATGATTAATGGGCTCAACATTTTGTGGCTAAGTTTACACATAAAAAAGTTCCGGTAAAAATTTACCGAAACTTAAACTTTAAGAGTCATCAACTCTTCTTTTATAAAACTGATCACCAAAGCATTCAACTTTTTGTTGATCCTTTTCTGTTCTTCTTTTTCAATGGCAGTAAAAACTGACGGGAAATCTTTTTCAAAATCTTCTAAAATATCCTGAGCAAACAGACCAATTACCTTACCTGTCATTTTAGGTTCGAATTCGCCGATTTTGCTCACCACATTATTCAAACGGTTTACCGTTACATATCTTTGAATTTCTTCCCAGATATTTTGAGCGGTTTCGCTGAAATGAAGCTGTTTCTGAACAGTTTTTTCCTGTTTTTTGACCATTTTTGACTTTTCGATCCATTTTTCGTTTTTATTTTTCAGAATAACTCTTGCGCCATTTCCGAAATATCTGGTTTTTAAAGTCTTGATAATGGTTCCTTCACACATATTGTTTAATTCAGGAAGGCCAAACCAACCGGGAATTTTGGAATTGAAAACATTGGGAAACCTCAAAGCTTCCTCCAAAGTTCCCTGGAAAAGGGTTCTTGCATAGAAAAATCCTGTTTCCTCAAAAATCTGATTGATAATTTCCGTATCTAAATAGGTAACTCCATTCAGTTTAATATCGAAGGCGTAGAAGTCATTGTGAGGGGCATATTCAATTCCTTTCTGCACTTTCACAGCATCTTTTACAGGTTCTACCTCTTTATGTTTGTAACCACCACCGAACAATTCACCGTAGATCACTACAGTTTCAATATCCGGATGCATGTTTTTTACCTTCCGGAACACTTCTATTACATTTTTTCTGTAGCGTTCAAGAATCTGATGTGCATTGAAAAATTTTTCATCCTTTTCGATGAAAGCAGTTCGCTTTCCGATTTTAATTTCTTTTCCGTCGGTAAAGAAAGAGAAATTAGCTCCGTGAACTTTTTCCTGTACAATGAAAACCTCATCCCCAAAACCCTGTAGTCTGATCTGATCGATCACACGGGTCTGGTAAGCATTTTCTATAGAGTTATATGTTTTGAAAATCATTTCTTTAATTTTTTAATAGTTCCCTTTCATTATTTTCCATCTGGGTAAGGTGTCTCTGAGCATGAAGAGAGAGGAAATAAATATATTCATACACGTTTATTTTTCCCAGTTCATTCACCGTCATCATTGTTTTGTAAAGGAGGCCCTGCCCCTTTTTCATCAGATCAAAATACCTCATACACTGATGATACTGCTGAGTAATTAAGTTTCTTATTTCACTTAATTCTATTTCTCCTTTCGGTTCCATATGTTCCGGTCTTATCCATTCAAAGGCACCATATTGGCCTACTTTTTCAAAATATTCTTTATCGAAACTGTAGTTTCTGATTTCAGATTCCAGATCAAGATCAAGGCTATTCCGCATTGCTTTCTTCGCTCCTTTCTCAATGAGGATCAGCAGGTAGAAATTCGTAAGATAAATATGTTCCAAAATCTGCTGAACTGTCCAGCCTCCATTAGAAGGCTTATAGTTCAACGTATCTTTATCTTTTTCAAACCACCTGTCAACTTTGTCAAAACTGAATTTCAGATGTACTTTGATATCGTTAATCAATCTAAAAATATCCATTACAATTTTTAAAGTTTTCTAAAAGACTGATAATATTTTTCTTTCCTACAGGGTTCATGGAATGACAATAGAATTTGGGTAAATCTAAATAGTTTTCCATACAGTATTCCGTAAGCCATTTTGCACAATCGTAGCCTGTTTTTTCTATAAATTCCTTAGCGTCCGGTTTCAGATAATGTTCATCTGCAAGGTCATGGTCAAAAGAGATGATTTCCGGAAGTCCTTTTTCCAAAATCCTGTTGACAAACTGCTCGTAGTTTCGAACGATATGCCAATCGCTTCTGAGGAAAATATCCTGTCTGGTATAATGATAGGTCTCAATAGGATATCTTATATCATCCAGAAACAATAATCTTTTTGTCCTTTCCATTGTTTTAATTTTTATGAATCCAATCTACCACAGTTTTCAGAAAATGTAATCTTACGTCTTCAAATCTGGTGATATTCGGAATGTGATTGATCTCCAGCAAATGTTTTGTACCATCCTTTTGAACGATATAATCATTGGCAATCACTGTCATTCCTATCTTTTCTTTTAAAGTCAGGGTATCTTCCAGAAGTTCAGGATCAATTTCCATAAATCCGGCATTATCAGGATGAATTGACTTGAGCCATGTGCCTCCTTCCAGTTTTATCTGCCAGGATTTTCCACCGATATGTAAAATTCTTACCGCTTCCCCTTCAAAATAAGGTTCAAGAACTGCATTTTCCGTACTTTCCCAGCTTCCTGCGAACTTATGTTTATTCTCTCCACAATGCCAGTTGCCCCATTTGGCGACCATCTCGGTTTCCGTATTCACATAAGCACCTTCAGAAATAAACCCTCTTGGAGAATTAAATTTTGAATATTTCATCGCTCTGGCCAGACAAGGAATTTTCAGTCTGCAATCAAGCATTCCATGAGCATCAGGAAAACATGGCCCGTTCCACAACGCCAGTCCGGCAATGAAATCGAGATCTTCTTCAAAGATTCCGTGATAGACAATTTTGTCTACCGGAAGCATTCCAACGCCCTGAGCTTTTTCGACATATAATGTTCCGTCAATCACTTTTATTTTCGGAATTGACTGATGCCAGATCATGAGGCCATCATAATGTTTCCTTATATATTCGTATTCCTGTTCATGTAAGCCTACAATGGCTATTCTATTGTGAATCATATTATTAATTTTTATTTTGAAAAGTAGATATTCAATGCTTTGATCACACTTTTCACATTGGTATTGGGGTAAAATCCTGAGCTGTTGATACAGTTGATTTCAACGATCTTCCAGCCTTCATCCGTTAAACAGATATCCATTACAAAGGCTTCTTCCAGATTGAAAATCTGAATCATTTCATTGGCAAACCTGAATCCGTCATCTGAAACTTTTTCTTCAAAGGGTGCATTGTCATTAAATTTGTAATATCCACCATCGATGATCTGTCCGCCTACGATCCAGAGCCTGGCTTCTTTTATGGTCCGCCTGGCTTCAGAAATCTGAACGAGAGATTCCCGGGTAATTCTATTGGTTTTATTTTCTAATGCTTCAAAAACAAAGTCTTTCCATTCTGATTCTGTGAATACTCTTCCTGTGAAGATCTTCGCTTCGCTGTAAGGTTTGATGAATTTTGTTTCTCCTTCTTTCCAGCTCAGACCTTCAGAGATTTTATGCACGGAGACTGTATGATTCAGAAGATTTTCACCATAATGCTGAGCATACACTTCATACAGGTGATTTCCTCCGTAAAAAGAACCAGGAAACCAGTCTGAATTTTGTCTGGCCAGTCTTGCAATGGTTACCGAACCGTACACGAAAACATCCTTACGGTCTGTTTCAAACTCTATCTTTTCTGCAGTTGGCGGAATGTTAATGACATCATAATCGATGTTCAATTCTTCCAATGCATCAAAAATTTTAGGATGATCCGGATCTAAATATACATTAGCCTGAATTAAAAAATACATGGTTACTAGTTTTAATTTTTATATTTTAGGAGGGAAGTTCGAAGATGGATGCAGGAAGTTACTATCATAACATTAAAAACTTCCAGCTTCTTTCCTTCTTTCTCCTCATATTACACCATCATATCAGCACAATTGGAACTTGCGAAAGCAAAAGGTTTTGCTTTAAACACATATCCCATTCCCAGAATATATCCCATTGCGTCTTTCAAAGCAACGTTGGATTTGAAATCCGGGTCGGTATTAATGTCTGCGTGTACCTCCATTTCCACACCATAAGCATCCAATACAGAACAGATAGCGTATGCAATCTCTACGGATTTGTTAACTTCATTCAGCATTCGCTCCTTGATACTGATACTCTGTATTTCTCTTTCTTTTCTGATAAAGGTAAACGCTCCTTTTCCTTCACGAATAAATACTACTGCCGTAGCATAATTGATAGCATCTCCGTATACATGAGAGTCTGATCCCACACATACCTTCAGACGATGTCCGTCAGCTAATTCGCGAATGATGGCTTTTTCTACCAGCTGTGTGATAGAGTCCTGGAAAATTTTTCCGTGCATATTCTGCCATGTTTGTTGTTGCGTTTCCATTTTTTCTACATGTTTTAAATTGTTCTATGTCTGTTTATAATTCATAAATATTACTCATTGCTCATTAAATATTGCTCATCTTTCGTGGTACGGGAAGAGGGATTCGAACCCCCAAAAGCTTGATCCTAAGTCAAGAGTGTCTGCCATTCCACCATTCCCGCAGATTTTTATAAGTAATGTAATAATAATCAGTTACCTATTGTTTATATTTCAGGTTTGAGAAAGCTCTGTCTATATTTATAAACTATGCCTGCTATTATTTGTAAAGATCTTCTGCGCTCGACAGCTCTTCTTTTCTTATTTTTTGTGAATGAGAACCGGCCAATTTATTTTTCAAATTTGAACTTTCATGGTATTATTGTCAATTAAGTATTGACCAGTTCATTCACATTGAGTACTCTATAAGGGAATCGAACCCTTGTTTTCTGCTCGAAAGGCAGGCGTCCTTACCGTTAGACGAATAGAGCATTAAAACCTACTGACCAGGAATCGAACCTGAACAACAAGAGTATATTTCCTGCATGCTGCCGTTACATTATCAGCGGTGTGTGGAAGTAGTAGGATTCGAACCTACTCAGCTATGAAGCAACAGATTTTAACTCTGCTTATTTTCATTTTTTAAAGGAATCGTTCAATTCGTTCCTCATGTCAGTCTGCCCCGACTCTCCAACTTCGGCGTACTTCCGGATTAAATTCCTGATAAAAAAAGAAAAGGCCTGTCTGTATTGAATGTTTGGCTAAAGATCGTCTGCGCTCGACAGCCTTTTTCTTTTATTAATAAAGGATATTTCTTAAGAGTGATCGTATTTCTCATATCTCCCTTTCTTTGAGATGGCTATGGGATTCAAACCCACTCAGTTTACACAACGGTTTTGCAGACCGCCCCGACTCTTCCACTTCGGCGAACCATCAGATTAAAAAAATAAAGTCTGTCTAAAATTGTTGATATAAGAACTTCTGCGCTCAACAAACTCTATTTTTACCTAAAATTTATAAATGATATGCCTATTTAAATTCTAACTGTGATTGAGAAAAGGAAAGCCTGTCTTTATTTTTCGTGTTTGGCGTAAAGATCTTCTGCTCCCGACAAACTTTCACTTTTTTCTTCTGAAACAATTAATATTTAACTAGTTGCGATTTTGGAAAGACTCGAACTTTCAACTTCCGGTTTAACAGACCGGTGCTCTGCCATTGAGCTACAAAATCTTCTGTAGTTTCGGAAGGACTCGAACCTTCAACCTCCGGCTTATGAAACCGATACTCTAACCGCTTGAGCTACGAAACCTTTTGTATTCCATAAGGGAATCGAACCCTTGTCGTCCGGTAGAAAGCCGAATGCACTTACCACTATGCTAATGGAACCAATAGTCTGGAAAGCAAGATTCGAACTTGCGACCTCCTGCGTCCAAGGCAGGTAAACAACCACCGTTATCTTTCCAGTTCTGAGGTTCATTTCTGCTTCTTCTCCGGGAGACAGCCGGATCGGAAACATACCATGAACCTTTGTAATCCCAGAAAGATTTGAACTTTCAACCCCCGGTTTAAAAGACCGGTGCTCTAACCATTTGAGCTATGAGATTGTATCTGTAATCCCAGAAGGACTCGAACCTTCAACCTTCGACGTATCAGGTCGATGCTCTAACCAATTGAGCCATGGGATTTTATATTCTGGTTATCTCCTGATATCAGTTTTCACAGACCGGTATTTTACCGGATAAGCCAGGGAGAAACCATAAAAAAAGCGCCTCTTTTCGGGAGGCGCTTTATATTATTTTTACGTAAGAGATCATTAGCTGACCCACATATATAAGCACCTTTCATCCACAATTTCACTTCCAAGAATACACATTCCTCCTGCCGGCTTCTGGCCGAATAGTTCTGAGTATAGATTGAATATGTTGTGTAATTGTTTCATTTTATTTTTGTTTGTTTCTAAATTATTTTTAATTGAATCCTGAAAACCTGTTGCTTTCAATTTTCGGTTGCAAAGTAAATATGATTTTTTTTAACTCGCAAATAAATTTTAAATTCAATTATCTGAAAATCAATTAATTAAATTCAATTTTAAACATAAGGAAGTTCTGTCCGCAATACTTTGCGGATTCCTTAAATACCTAAATGACTGTCTCTCACCGGGTTACTTATCACTCTTTATTTGCTTATTAATTGTTCATTTTGATTTAAAAAATTTTCATGTTTATGGTTATTTTTTTTCATTCTAAATAATTTCTGACCTAAAAAACAAAAAACGCCTCGAAAAATCGAGGCGTTTCTGCTATATTCTGATTAATTTTTTACAAGTTTACCGTAAATAATTTCCAAAGTCAGCACATTTCGCCTCATTCCATATCACCCCATCATATCCGAATAATCCTTTATTAGAAGGGCTTTCGAATAGTTCTGCATTGATATGTGCTCTTTGTATTGTCATAATTTTCTGGGGCAAAGATAAATCTTTTTAGTATTATTTTATAATTTTTCTAAGGCAGGGTAATAGAACAGGGTCTTATAATGGCCTTTTTACGAGTATTTGATAATTTTAAATTTTGGCTAAAGCCGATGGAATTTTGGTTTATTTTAATTTAGCCGGGCTAAAGCCCGCCTCTACTGATCCAATCATGCAAATAAGATCTTTTACCTTCAATTCCTAAACATCTTATTCCTACCCGTTTTAAACCTTGAAATATCTTTCAGGATCACCTCATCATCCGGGTTAAAGTGTTTCAGTTCATTCACGATCTCTGAGCGGGTCTCTACTTTTTCGGAAATAATCTGATACGCAATATTTTTTGTTGTCATCTGTAATGCCGGATCTTTTTTAAACTCATATTTCATGGCATCAAGGTAGATGAGTTTTTTGTGAGCCGGAGTTTTTTCATATAAATTCCTGATTTCTATATCAAGTTGTTTCACATCAAAAATATTGGCAAAATAGTTATTCAGGCAGTTGAACGAATCTTTGTCTTCATTCCAGCCTTTCAACAATATTTTCTGGGCTTCATCTGTGTTTTCCATCTTTTTACGATAGATCAGGGAAGCTTTCACCATCTGTTGATTGGTAATATAATCATCGGCAACCATCTGATAGTAAGTGTGAGCATTTTTAAGATCGTTGATTTGTTTATAGAGATCACCCACTTTTTCTTTCTGCTGCATTTCCTTATAGAGATCTATGGCTTTTTTATACTGTTTGGCTTTTTCGTAGCAGGCTGCAGCGTTCGATTTGTTTTTTAATTTTTTAAGATATACTACAGCGGCTTCATTATAAAACCCGCCGTCTTCAAGTGTTTTGGCCCCTCTGTAATGATCCTGAAGGAGATTCATATAGACCTGAGCTGCTTTTTTATAGTCTTTTTCAGCAATGTATTTCTCTGCAAGTTCTTCATATTTACTCCGGATTCTGTCGAAAAGGGAATTTTCAAGATAGAAGCTTCCACCGCCGGCTCCTTTTTTTCCTGCCCTGTGCTCATTACGTTCTTTATCTTTTAAAGAGGTGATGACAAGAAGGATGATAAAGGCAACGACCAGAAAGATCACCAATGTCCCGATAACGCTCCAGAAACTTTCATGGAACAGCTGTGCTACGATTCCGATGATCTTAAACATAACCAGCAGCACAAAGGCCGCCATAAACTTATCTATAAATTTCTGCTTATTCATCGTCTTCGGAATTTAAAATGGTTTTATCTTCTCTGAAAAGGCGGTAGAGAAGCAGCATCACACAAATAACCAGCACCCATACAAACCAGTTGTAACCGAACATTTTCACCAACGGATAAAACAGATACACCAGCATTGCCACAAGTATTGCTATTAAAAGGATCTTTACCCAGGCAGGAACATTGTCACCACCCAGATTCAACGATTTATTTTTGAATAAGAAAGAATACAAACCGACACCGGCTATCATCAATATGACCATATAGAGAATATCTGATACGGGAGCCTTTGTTTCCAAAGGAGAGCCTTCGGTACCGATGGTTTTTACTTTAGATTGATCAATGGATACTGAAGAAGGATCTGCAAGGTCTATGGTACCATACAGCTTTCCTAATGAATCCGCCATCAGGACCTGTCTTTTCTTTAAAAGATATCCTACAACTTCTCCGTTGACAGGTTTTCCTTTGGTATACTGTTTCAGGGAATCTGATATTTTACGTTTCAGCTTTTCTGTTTTCTGCTCAACATGTTTTTTTATTTTTTTCGTGTAAATTATTTTTAATGAATCTCTGCTCTTTTTTTCATTGTTTACAAGCTTTTCGACATCTTTTCCAATTTCTCCCACTTCTCTTCCGCCGGCTTTTTTATAGTTTTCTTTGGCTTCTTTTGTCTTGGATTCGATGATTCCCGCATTAATTAATTCTTTCGACAGTCCCTTTCTTTTCTGATGATATATAGAATCAATCTTCTGATCAATTTCAGAGGTCCCTGACTGGAATGCCAGCATATCTGCAGGTGCTTTTACTGCATCAGTGACAATCTTTCCTGAAGAAACGATTTCGTTCTGCTCAGATTTATTTTTATCCGATGGTAATGCAATTCTTAAAATAATTGCAACGACAATAATTGCCCAGAATATCCTACGAAAGTTTCTGGTACCAGGGCTCTCCGGCTTACCCCCTGAGTTTCCAAACAACCCTTCCAGCCATGTGAATTTTGCGAAGCCATCTCCTCTGGAAGTTCCCATAATATCTAATGGTACTCCCAGCTCTATGGCTCTTTCAGGATATTTTTCGATGTATGCAAGATATTTTTCAATTTCCTTTTTATTACCGGCCATCACTTTTTTCAGGTCAAACGGAAGATTATTCATCCACTCTTCTTCAGTTTGCCTGGGTTGTAATGTTTCCAATACCTTTTCATCATCCATTTCAACTGTGTAGCTGTCTATTTTCTGAGGAATTGGAACTCCATTCAGTGGTTTTCTGACATTTTCATCTATTTTTCCGGGTTCCTGTATTAATGAGATCCAGTCTATTTCTTCGGACAGTTTTACCAACCTGAATTCGGGATGCATAATGATAAAACGGGAATCCAGCTGCTGCCAGTCCTCAGGATTGATTTTCGGGTAGAACGTTGTGTTTTCAGGAATAAATAACCGGTCATCTATACATTGAAAGTAGGCGTTACGGCCGATTTCCTGCGGTGCATGATCATTAAAAACGAGAAAACAGCCATACAGTACATTCGGGCGGTCTGCCGGGATTGCATACGACCTTACATCACTCAGATGTATCCCAAGTGTTTCCATCTCCTGAAGCCAAATCAAAGGCGAAGAACCTTTTATCAAAAGTCCTCTTCTGGGATAATTGTTTTTCGGAAAAGGTTTAATTCTAAGCTCCATAATCCAAGATCTGTTCTATAAATGCTTTTAAAAACCGGTCACACATCTCATCCATTGTTTTTACTTTCAACAGAGAATGTTCCGGCAGATAATATTCCGATCCCCCAAATTCTGTATATGTGGCAAGAGAAAGGAATCCTCCAAGTGTGGATGGGATAAAAAATTCTTCAATACTTTTATTGCTGCTCCTGAACGTCAACATTCCCCGGGAATCTGTGATGATTTCACTTCCATCGGGAAAGGTAAATTTATTTTTGTTCTGCTCAGCAAAAACCGTTATCTCATACTTGTTTTTGGAAAAGTCCAGCAAATTCTCACCGGGGCTGTAGAGTTTATTTCCTGAAACAACCAGATCACCGTACATATTGATTCCAACTTTATTAAAATTGTTGATAATTTTCAGTCCGCTCCTATTCAGTTTTTCAACCTCAGCTTCTGCTTTTGTATTGTTTTTATCAATTTCTTTGTCTTTTCCGGAAATTGTTTCAACAGACAGGTTTCCTTCAATATTTATTTTATACAGTAAAGGATTGGCATACTGGTGAAGATAAAAGCTCTTCCCGAAATAAATAAGCTCATAAGAATCCGGAATGTTTAGCCCGGTAATATTCTGCTCAGAATATTCTTTTGTATTCAAATTCAGCTTGGATACTGTCTTTTTAGCGGGCTGATACTGACAAAGAATAAAATGCTGCTGTTTATTTTTTGCTAAAGCAAATTTCCCGGTCGGTTTTATGGAGATATTTTCAAACAGGACTTCACATCCGTGATAGGTTTTATAATAATCATAGGAATGCCTGTCATAGTAATTATCAGAAAGATAAGTTTTCAGCAGCTGTTTTTTTGAGCTTAAAATAAAAAATTCTCCCTCATATAAAAACTGTGCAATCTTATTGACCGGAGCCGGAAATAAGATGGGATAATTTTGCGGAAGATCGGTTTTCTTTCCATTCAGATTGATGACAGCTGATTTCTGCTGCGGAGGATTGGCCCACAGCTCCTGAAGAGGCAGTTTTATTTTTTGAATATGCTTTCTTGTTCCTTTATGATGTTTATAAAAATTAAGTTCACCATCTGAAGTAGTGGTTACCAAAAATTTGAGACGATCTCTATTCTGGTGAACGATCCGCTGAATTTTTTCGTCATCCATATTTTCCTGATGGGTAATAAAAAAAACTTCAATATCCTTTTCGGTATGCTGCTCATTAAAAAATTTTTCCAGAGCTTCTGAAACTTCCAGAACCGGGCTCACCTGGTTAAGATTGTCAGCAACATCTTCTACTTTCCGGAGAGAAACGGGAATCGCAGCCTGTCCCAGAGCCATTACTTTACATTGAGAATGTGCTTTCGGATGTCTGATTATCGCTATGGCAGATGCAAAAGCCAATACTTTCGGTGTCCCCCAGTTTCTCAGGGAAGTGTCTATAAGAATTATCCTTTCAAAAATATTTTCTTCAGGCGGGATTTCTCTTTGGATATAAAGTGCTTCATTGTTGGCCACACGGTTCATGAAGACCTCATCTTCATTGGCAAATTCTGAAAGAAGCATCCTGTGGAAATCTCCTTTGTTGGTCATATCTGAAATTCCTCCTACAGGCTGTTCACCGGGAGAAAGATGGCGCATCGGAATTTTCAGTCCGCTCCAGATTCTTTTAATCAGGCTTCCTACCTGAAAAGTCTTTGGTTCCTCAGTCAGCTCACGGATAAAATCGCTGTCTGTATCTGCTGTTGTTTCTTCCTCTAATATTTCGTCATCCAATTCAGGTTCTTCGATAAAACCTTTCATAGCATCCATGATGGACTGGACGGTAGGAAATTTTTCATTCAGGTCTAAAGCGCTCAGATCCCGGTTTAAAACGGAAGGTCCGGCATGTTGTTTTTCTGCACTTACAGCAAGCTCATAGGGTCTTTTATAGTAGACCTTCAGGTTTGCCTCAGCAAAAAGGGCAGATATCCTGTTGTGTCCATTATGAAATAAAGTCTGCAGCAATACAACTTTATTCTGCTTCTGCTTATAAATTGCAGGAAGTGATCGTATTTTCTCAAGAAATTCAATTTCTTTTTCTGCATTGAATTCGAAATTTCCCATGCTGTAAAAATCAGCGGTACGTCTCAAAGGACCTGCAAAATCTACATACCCATCCTGCATCGCATATAAAACCATCAGCAACGCCCCGAATGGCGGCCACCCCTGGGGTTGAAGCTCTTTAAGGATCTCCATGACATAAGGCCTGTAGGCAATTGCTCCCACCCCGGGTACCGAGAGGAGATTATGATCATTATATCCGGCATCACCGGGAACATCTTCATCGGTTTTCCATTCCCAGAAGTAGTTTTCATAGGACTGGAAATAGGTCCTTAATTCCATTCTTTTGATTTTTCAGTAAGGCGGAATGAGCTTATGGAAAGTGGCCGGAAATCTGTACTTTTTATGGAAAGACAATTTCCGTTTTCATCCCATAAAAGCCACCCCTCTGATTCTTTATTATATTTCTGTTTCAGCAGCCTGCTCAGATTTTTAAATTCAAAATCCAATCCGGCAGGCAGTAAATGATCATCTTTGGTCCAATAGGTCTTCCCCGGTAAGCTTAATAGAGGAACTCCCAGAAACAACGCTTTATCTCCTGTCACTGTCCATTTTATTTTTTCAAGCTTAAATTTCGGAATGGCAGCCATACTCTCCTTAATTTCAGATAATGTGCTTAATAAGGCAATTACCGGTTGCTCTTCAAGACTTTCCGTTAATGCAACCTTAACTTTTTCATCAATTCCGAAATAATTATTATTAGATGTAGGGAAAGTCAGACGCAAAGCTTTATCTATCGGTGTCCAGAGCAATGCTGTTCTCACTTTTTTGCTGGGAACCAATGCTTCTTTTCTGAATAAAAGACCGTCACGAAGTTCATACAGGATAAAATCCGGCAGCTGCTGTATTTCCGGAGCCACAACCTGTTCGTCTGTAAAGCCTTTCAGCCACAGGGTTTCATCTTCCACTGCAATCTGAACATTTTTCCAGTCTCTGATTGAGCCCAGAAAATCTTCATCAGCACGGGGAAGTTCTGCCCAAAATTCTTTTATATGCTTTGAAGTATTTTCTGCCATAAGCTTTCAATTTCTTGCTGAATATACTGCTTCTGTTCAGGATTCCTGATCCAGTCACAACGGGTCTGCAGATATCTCAGTTTATCTTTAATTACATTTTGTTCTTCAAAGCTCAGCGGACCGGCATTCCATTTATCCACCAGAATTTTCACGTCTTTCATCACCTCTTCCGGATCCGGTGTTTTGTTCTGCATTGCCTGCGGATGTGAATTCGGATGGTCATCTTTTTCTATAGTCCTGTTAATGATTCCTTCCAGAATTTCGATCTGCTCTTCTGTATCCCAAATATGTTTCAATACCCAAAGGTCAGAAAGTACGGCTTCATTTCTTCCACAGATCAAGGCGCTTGCGGCAATCAGGTTCTGAAGTTTTACAGCTCTACGGTCGGAAATGGCAATCCCCGTGTTCCTGAGGCTCATGATGGTATTCAGGTATACTTCATAAATCGGTTTCAGATCTACTGTACGGCATAGATTCTGAAGTTCTTTTATTTCAGCAGCATGAATTTCCGGTATTTCCGTCTCTTCCTCATTTTCCAGCTTTCTTCCGGCTAAAAGTACCTGCTGCAATAATTCAGGATGTACATAATCTACATTGATTCTGACCAGAAAACGGTCGAACAAGGCATTCAGGGCTTCATCTTCCGGAAGGACGTTACTTGCTCCCACAAACATGAGTGCCGGCAAATGCTTGGTTTCTTTTCCTCTTTTGAATATTTTTTCGTTGAGTGCCATCAGGAGCGAGTTAAGGATCGCTGAATTGGCATTGAAGATCTCATCCAAAAAAACCATGGAAGCTTCCGGCATCATCCCTTCCGTATTGGTGAGGAGTTCGCCTTCTTTTAGTTTTCTGATATCAAAAGGACCAAAAATTTCGTTTGGTTCGGTGAAACGGGTAAGAAGGTATTCAAAGTTTTTACCATCCTTTACGGTCTTCGCCAATGTTCTTACAATGGCTGATTTGGCGGTTCCCGGAGGTCCGTACAAAAAGGCATTTTCCCGTGCCAGCAGACAGATTCCGAGCAGGTCTACCACATCATTTTTTCCTATAAATGTATCTTTCACATAGGAAAGAACCGTATTAAGTTTATTGATATTATGAGTCATTGATTTAAAAAAATTAAAAATTCCACCAGTTCTTCTTTTGGGCTTTTTCTTCTGTTCCGTTTTCCCTGTTTCTTTTGTTGAAGGAGAAAGCCAGTCTCTGATAAAGGGTTTTGATGTCAAAGCAGACCTCGGTTCCATCAACGAGCTTAAGGACATCTATGATCTTATCTTCATCCCGGATCAGCCATTGGGATACTTCCTGTTTGTTGAAGTGATGCCTGATCAGGTCTCTCTCATCAGAAATTCTTGTTACAATATAGGGTGATTTTCTTGTTCCGTCACCTGTTTTTTCAAGACATTCAAAGAGGGTTTGAACGATCATCATTTCAACATTCCTTGCTTTTTCGTTTCCCAGCTCTTTATAAGCAAAGTATTTATAAATATGCGCACTTGGACTTAACAGGATATTGATATTGACATATTGTATAACATCTTCAAATTTCCCGTTATTCAAAAGGTTCTGCATATTTTCAGTGTCTTGCGAATATGGATCATATTCAGGATTACTGATCACCAGTTCCCTGCATTTCAGGAAAGTTTCTTTGGTAGGGTCAGTTAAAAATTCAAATATTTTTTCATAGGTTCTCATGTTCTTCGGTTATTGTTTTTAATTCTCTCCAGAATGCATCCTGATGTATTCCGAATTCAGCTATTAGCAGTTTATTGATAAATGGAATTTCCGCCAATCTGTAATCTTTTTTTTCAACGATTCTTTCCAGATATAATTTACGATAGGTAGGATCTTTGAGCTCTTCCTCCCAATTGACTCTTTTGACATCAAGGTTATATCCGATTCCCGAGTAGTGAAATTCAATAAGGATATCTTCAAGTTTCCTGATCAAAGTATCTTCAGGATCCACCGCATACAAGACATCAATGATCTGAGGTAAAAATCTCAGGGATAAGTCTGCAGACAAAACAGATGGTATATCTCTGACTCCTTTAAATCCGGAAATCAGATTATCCATATTCTGCGCAGTGTTTTCTCTGATAAGATACAACTGGGCACTATGATACAGGATTTTGGCAGCCCATACTGCCGTTTCTTTATGACAGCCCCATTGATCAGAAAGAAATTCAAGTCTTTCTTTTTCGAATTCTGCTTCAAAATACGCTCCTGCCTCCAGCTCTTCTTTTGAGGAAATTTCCTGTAAGCTGGAGAAAAGGGTTATACATTCATTCTTTCTGAGCAGAAAGATCGTGTCCAAAAACGGTGATTTGGTTTCCATCATCTAACAAAAATAAAACTATTTCGCTGAGAATAAAATTTTTAAGAGCAGGATTGATGTGAAATGCGGTTTCTGAATTAATATTTTTGAAAAGTGATGAAAAATAATGAGAGATTCACGTTTTGATTGTAACCTGTCATTTGAGTTTAAGTAGTTTGGGAAACGCAATGGCGCAAAGATTTTTTAATTGGGTATATTTTAAGGCGCAAGAAGATCAAAGATCTTCGGTAAGCATTACGGTTATATTTTTTGCTATGATTTCAAGATTAAAACCTAACAGGTTTTGAAAACCTGTTAGGTTTATGTAAGGCTCCCTCAATGACTTAAGCAACAATTTCAATGATGTTGTTTTCAGGATCTAGGATCACACTTTCATAATAGCCGTCTCCGTTGTGCGGGGTTCTCCGGCAATGGTATATCCGTCTTTTCTCAGGATTTCCGTAAGCTCGTTTACTTTTTCTTGACTGCCTGCCGAAAATGCAAAGTGGATGATTCCATATTGCTGGGATTCGTAGCTGTTTTCACTTTCTTTGATTTCAGGTCTGGTCATAATCTCCAGGCGACAGCCGTTATCAAAACTAAGGAAATACGATTCAAAATTTTTGACGGGATTGTGGTATTTATCATTGGAAACAGCACCGAAATATTTCTGATAAAACATTCTGGTTTTTTCAAGGTCTTTTACCCAGACAGCAATGTGTTCTATTTTCATTTTTTGATTTTTTTTGAATGATTGACTGATGCAAAAATACCCGCTGTGCTCTTCCCATACCTGCTCTCTATTATTATAATCCTGTTCTGTATTTACCTATTCTGTTTTTAAAGGTCACAGAATATGAAGTTTTCAAAAGACTTGATATACAATCATCTTTACAACAGATATTGATCCTGTTTTATATATTGTATTGCTCAAAGGAAGCTTTACCGTTTCACTCACCGTAATAATGATGACAATCTAAAAGTTATTATCTTTGCCTCATTCAAAATAACATTATGAGTATTCACATCAGTGCAAAAAAAGGTGAAATTGCCAAAGTAGTATTGCAGCCGGGGGATCCGCTTCGTGCACAGTATATTGCTGAAAATTATTTAGAAAATGCAAAACTGGTAAGCAAAACCAGAGGTATCTTTTATTATACCGGACTTTATAAAGGCAAAGAAATCACTGTAGGAGCCAGCGGAATGGGTTTCCCAAGTATCGGAATTTATTCTTTTGAATTATTTACAGAGTATGAAGTAGATACCATTATCAGAATCGGGACTTGTGGTGCTTACAATACAGATCTTAAGCTTTTTGATATTTTAAATATTGAAAAGGCTGCCAGCGAAAGTACTTATGCCAAATATGCATGGGGAATTGAAGATGAGATTCTTTCTCATCAGGGAAATATCTTCAATACCATCAATGAAACTTCTAAGGAATTATCATTAAACGCTAAAGCCATCAACATCCACAGCAGTGATATTTTCTACAGAAAAGATCCTGAAACGCCTGCTATTGCTACCAAATACAATTGTCCGGCAGTAGAGATGGAAGCTTTCGGACTGTTTGCCAATGCTCAGCATTTAGGAAAAAATGCAGCGACCATTCTTACGGTAACTGACATTATCCCTACTCACGAAAAAATTTCTGCTGATGAAAGAGAAAAAGCTTTAAATCCGATGATGGAACTGGCTTTGGAATCGGCAATTAAAAGTTTATAAAACGAAAAGGCCAATTGTTCAGACAATTTTCAGCCTTTGTTTTTTACAAAAAAGAGCTTTACTGTATCAGTAGAGCTCTTTTTTATAATCTGAAAAACTTCCTGGCGGTTTCTGTGGTCTCATCTGCAACTTCAGAAATGCTAATCTTCTTCAAATGGGCAATAGTCTGGGCCACATATAGTAAAAATGAGGGTTCATTCCGTCTGTTCTGCATTCTCGGCATATTTTTCGGAAGCATAAAAGGGGCATCAGTTTCAATCATCATACGGTCAAGCGGTACGTATTTTATCACGTCTTCCAGATGCTTAAATCTTTTCTCATCACTGATCGCTCCGGTAAATCCCAGATAGAATCCTTTATCAAGATATATTTTTGCTTCTTCCAGTGTTCCGGTAAAACAGTGTACAACGGCTTCCGGAAGCTTTGAAAGATATTCATCTGTAATGTCATTAAATTTTCTGAATGCTGATCTTTCGTGAAGGAAAAGCGGCTTATCAACTTCTATGGCCAGTTCCAGCTGGGCTTTATAACATTTTTCCTGAACAGGTCTTGGCGAAAAGTCACGATCGAAATCCAGACCGCATTCTCCTACTGAGATCACCTGGTCCTGCTTCAGTAATTTTCTGAGCTCACTGATGCTTTCCCGGGTAAAGGATTTGGCATCATGAGGATGAATTCCTGCTGTTGAAAACAAAATATCGGGATATTCTCCGGCAATTTCTGCAGATTCTTTACTTCCTCTCACGCTTGTACCGGTAAGGATCATATGATCAACCCCGTTGTCTACTGCACGGTTGATAATTTCTTCATGTTCGTTATAAAACTGTTTATTGGTCAGGTTAATGCCAATATCAATGTATGTATTCATTTTTTATTTGTTATGTTGATTATTTTTTTCTGGTAACAATGTCCCAGTTTTCATTTTGTTTTGGGTTGTTTTCTTTGGTGATGACTAGCCTGAAATTAATTTCGCCTTTCTTTTTATCGGTAAAAATATTGAATGAAAGGTTCCCGATATCCGTATAAATATCAGAGGGTTGGTGAGTAAGATAATGGTTCTGAATAATGGCTATATCTTTCTGAAGTGTTGTATTTTTCACCAGAAAATCAAGGAACTGCTTTCTTTTTTCTCCAATAGATTTTATACCTGTATCTGCTGTTTTATAAGTTCCTTCGAAAACTACATTTATATTATCACATCCTGAAAGTTCTGCGGAAGCTTCAAAACCATCGGAATGGTATTTTTCATTTACGGTTTCGGTATAGTTGTGCCTGTCAATACTTCTGTAATACTCTGAAGCAGAATTGAAAATCTTTTTATTTTTCCACTTTCCAAGCTCACATCCGGTAAGGTAAGATTCTTCATATACATTCCCGTCTTTATAGACAAAAGACAGCTGTGCAGACTGAAGACTGTCTTCCGGCACGCTGTATACACGGTAATTCTGAACTGCTGAAGCTTTCAGTTTTCCGCCTTCATAAGAAATTCCATCCAAAATATTATACGAAAAGGGGGCATACATGAGTATTTCATGCTTTTCACTGATTGTACTGTTTTTGCCCATGATGATATACATAACTTCAGAATTGGTATTGGCGTTTCCACCGAGCATTCCTTCCGAATCACGTTCTACAATATAATCTGTGATCCCGTCATTATTGAAATCATCAGAAGCTATTTTCTGAAAGCTCACGGTATAGGAATCTCCGTCATTAGAGAAAGAAACACTGTAGTCTTTGTAGTCCGGCCGGGCTCCTTTTTCCGCTTTAGCTTCTTCGTCCACCAGTATTTTAAGGATATCCGTGTCATGCGGTAAAACGGCTACCGGTGTTTTTACCACGGTTACAGAATCTTTTTTTTCAGGATTTTTCCGGGTCTCTTTTTCTTTGCATGAAAACAGGAACAGTGCAGAAAGTACAATATATTTCATATGATGTGGTTGGTTGGTGATGGTATATTTATTCAGTTTTTAAAATTAAAAAAATAAACCATTATTTTTCGCTGTAAAAAGGGAAACAGGCAGGATTCGAACCTGCAACTCACCTTAGCAGGGTGTGCTTTTCCATTAAACTACTGTTTCCGTTTGTCATCAATATTAAGCTTTCATTATTTCCTCTATTATATTTTTCAGCTGTGGCAATGCCTTAGAGCTGCTTTCCTGTACAGAGGTCTGTGTTTTCATTCCTCTCATGATATGGTGAAAATAAGTATTATCTTCAGGATTGATCATAACGATATGTTTTGCCCGGATTTTTACCGTTTCCACTATATTAACCGGCAACGTTGTGGAACCTGAAGTTCCTACCACGAACAGGATATCGGTATGCTCCGCAATGTCATAAGCGGTATCAAAATAATAATATTTCTCATTATAGGACTCGTCAAACCATAAGGTATGAGGTCTGAGCCAGTTTCCGCATTTTTTGCATTTTAATCCGTCTGTATCTTCAGGGGTAAGGTCTTCTGTATATTCTTTTTGTTTTACATTTTCCGGAAAATCAATAGGCTCGCTGCATTCTTTTGAACAGCGTACGGTCTGCTTGTTTCCATGAATTTCATAAACACTCCGGGTTCCGGCTCTTTGGTGGAGACCATCTACGTTTTGGGTAATCAGCTTAAAGCGGTTTCCTAAAAGCTTTTCTATCTCTGTAAGGGCATAATGGCCTTCATTGGGTTGTGCTTCAGCGATCAGTTTTTTCCAGAAAAGATTATACTGCCATACTTCTTCGGGCTCCTGGCTGAAATACCTGAAAGTTCCGAATTCCTCCGGACGATGATATTTCGTTCCTTTGATCCAGATCCCGTCTATGGAGCGGTAAGTTGGCAGACCGCTTTCTGCTGAGATTCCGGCTCCGGTGAGGAATGTGATATAGCCTTGCTTTTCTTTGATTATTGTATTTAAAATTGATTGTAATTCTTCCATGGTTTATTTTTTTTTAAAAACAGAAACAGGCCGGTGCTGAACCTGCAATTCTCCTCTGAGTGGAGCGTTTTTCCAGTTAAACTACTGTTTCTGCAATATTTTATGATTCTGCTTCCAGAAGGCTGAAATATTCATCAGCTGTTAAAGGTCTTACAGTTCCTTTCGGTACTACTTCTTTTTCCATTTCACAGATGAGCAGATCTCCCTGTCTTTTCAGGCATTTTATATGAGGAATAATATTCGCATGAATCCTGAATGTGGAAGCGATGGCTGTCAACGCATTGTCTTTATACCGGGATTCTATCCACAGCCAATGTTCTTCTGTGGTAGACGGACACCAGCATTTCACTGCATAAGAATACGGTTCCCTCATCCGGAAAGAGTGTCTGAATTTTGTATTTTCCACTTCATATACTTCATAATAATTGGTTCTTTGTACCGCTATTTTATTTCCGTTATTATCATATTGAAAATAATTTACAGGAATTCTTTCCTGGTTGATCTTCTTTGCCTCAAGCTTTTTCATTAGGGTTCCAACGCCAAAATAACTGAAACAGAACAGTCTGAAATCCGTATCATAATGGGTAAAGAATTCTTCATAGGTAATGGATTCTACATTATCCCAGATTTTTTCTATGTTATTTAAAACCTTTACAAAGTTAGGTGAGTCATAATTCCTCCATTCTCTCTCGTATTCACGGGTAATAAAGTTCTGAAAGCTTTTATGTCTCAGCTTTAAAATGGACACCAGCTTTTCCAATGGGTGGCCAAAGTGTTGATATAGCTGATTCGACAGAATTCGTGAAATATAGCATTTGTCTTTTGTAATATACATGTTATCCTTCACTTTAAAATAGATCCGGTCAGCCAGATCTTCAAAGCCGTCATTTTTATTGTACAGATAATGTCCTATCCTTTTTAACGAAGGCAGCTTTGAGCTTTTCTGTTGGTCCTTCATCATATAGCCGATGTATTCCAGAGATTGGTAATTAAAGCCCATATTAATGTCAACAAAACCGCTTATTTTCTTCAGATGATCAAATTCACAATATCTGCTCATCATTAAATTCCCTACTTCCAGAATATTTTTAGCCAGAATCTGATGAGTAAAGAAGCTCCCTGTTACAATCTGTAATTCCGTAAGATAACAGGTTTCAAAACCATGATTCTGGAGATATCCGTTTACGACTCTCAAAACCGGAAACTCCGCTCCTGCATGCTGCCTGATAAGAACACTTCCTGATTTTTCCAATAGGGGAAATTTAACAAAAGAATTATTCTTGATCTCAATATTGCCCGTTATTTCTTTCAATTCAGGAAAGCATATTTTGGTTTTATCTACGATCAGATTCCCGGTCATTTTTTTCAGAACCGGAAAATCATGTTCGAAATCCGGATATTTCTTCTTCCGGGGCTCTATTTTAAGCCGGCCCTTAATACATTCAAGATTAGGGAAAGAAATATTTTCACCATAAAGGCTGATTCTTCCCTGTATTTTCTGATGCTGAAAAATAATATCATCTGCGAAAACATCTACATTAAAAACACCGTCTTTAGGCAGAAAATCTACCTGATACTGATGATTGACAGCAATTGTTCTTCTTATAGCAGAGAGTTTTTTATTTCCGGTATACACGTTTGCGTTTTTGAGCTCAATGCTTCCGTCAATTTTTATTACGTTTTTAAATCCAAAATTGATAATGCATTTAAAGTCGCCTTTCACTTTTTCCAGCTTATCCAGCATTGCGGGGCCATGCATGGCAAAACTTCCGCCTACTGTTTTAAGCTGGGGAAGTTCGCAGTTTCCTGCGTCTATTGAAAGGTTTCCGTTAATGCTCACTAAGTCCGGAAAACGGCATCCTTCACCACGCAATAGCAGATTACCTTCTATTTCCGTGAAAGCAAAAGTCATGTTTTTGGCATAGATCTCTATAGACGAATATTCACCCGGAAGTATTTTCTGCACATCTTCTGCAGAGAATATCTTATATCTTTTTATGGTATCAGTCGTATGCATTTTCGTTAATTTGGGTTATCGGGTTGTATTCCTGCTGAATATATTTCACAAAATACGGGCTCTCTATGCGTAGCATTCTATGTTCGTTATGGGTAATGAATGCATCATCTTTTATAAAAAACGTTTCAGTACTGTCATTACGATCAATTACTTTATAATCTGATACTTTCATCATATGCTGATTGCTCGTTTTTTCAAGACAATATTCTTTGTAATCCTTTACGTGTGCTTCAAAATCTTTGATTTCTTTTCTCTTCTCCGCAGACTTTCTTTTGACCGTTATGATTTCAGTCCGGGTTTCGGAAACTTTTACTTCCTGTATCTTTTCCTCTGTTTTCAATGGCTTCTGAAATGATCCACGTTTGATCGGGACAGGAACCTGAACTTCATCGATGATTTTAAAATAAACTAATAATTTTTTAAACATGGCATTATTTTTTTAAAAGTAAAAGAAAACCGGGATCGAACCGATAATGCACTCAGTAAGAATAAGTTTTTCCATATTAAACTATTTCTTTTACTCTATAAGTTGGGAGATAAGCGGGATTCGAATTTCATTTCTGAGTACATTTCATGACGGTTCTGCTTTTTGGCATTCTTATGAATTTTGGTAATCAGCCCTGAAAACGTTTTATTATCAGGGTTCCGGAAAGGCTGATCTTTCAATGCATGAAGAACCTTGAGACATGCTTCCCATTCTTCGGCTGAAAATATTTGTTCTGAAAAATCCATAGTTTCCGTTTTTATATCTGCAAAACTACGGAAGTAGTGCGCAATGTTTTTACGCATTAAAAAAATATTCCTTAAAGGTTAAAAATAAAGCGATAAGCGCTCTTATTTAAACACTTCAGTGCACTTCAGAAAGCGAAAATAATATGGGAAATAAGTTCACATAAGGAAATGAAGGCTAAGCACTTTCGTTGATGAACTTTTCGAGGAAACCGATCAGTTTTGTACCACCATGGCCCCAGCGGATTCCATGGCCATCTTTTTCCCTTGCTTCAAAGACAAGTTCGTGTTTGTAATGGAAAAATACATTCCACCAGGTAGTATGATCAAGGATCTGACGGATCTTTGCCATCACTTTCTCCTGTTTCTGCTGATTGTTTCCTTTAATTTCGCCCCAGAAACCGTCATCCATTCTTCCGATGTGTTTTTCCCACGCTCTCTGAGCAATTGTAATCTCGGAATTGAAGGGTTCTTCACAGGCTTTGATCAATACGCTCTTCAAAGGGGGAACAGCATTTTCATCCCGGATACTTGCTGAGGTAAGTCTTTGCCCAAGAACATTCAGCCAGTCCTCAAAAGGAATTGCTTCCAGCATTCCCGCCTTCACCTGATCAGGTTTGTTGCTTTCCAATACCGTAATGAATTTTTCAAAGCTCGTCCGTCTGTCAATTTTTATTTCTTCATTGAAATACGGCAGGTCCCATTCTAAAGTACGGTCTTTAAAGTGTTGTATATTGTATTCCAGATTTTTCACATGCTCTTCTGCCAGAACTGCCTGATATTTTTCTTTCCATACCTCAGAGATTAGTGGAATATATTTTTCGATCTGATTCATTTTTACGCCATTTTAATGAGGTTAACGGAAAGGCTTTCTTCTCTGATCAGATATCCGATGAGGTTAAACCATTCTTTGCAATGATCCAGAATCCATGCGTCGGAAGAAATGATAATCTCTGAGGTTTCTGCGAGGTATTTATCCGGATTATATTGTAATTCGGCTTCCCAATTGAGGGCATTTTCTGCTGCAAATTCCAGAATAATCTGCTTGATTCTTCCACTGTTGGAAACCGGCTGATCAAAGATCCATATCAGCTTATGGATATGGTTTTTGTGAAAAAATGAGGCTACAGCTTCCACAGCTCTTAAGGTTTGATTCACCCTTTTATAAGTCCCATGAACACCGGAAAGATCCCGGAAACAGCCGTCTGCCCCTTCAAAAATATAAGCTTCGGAAAGTAAGCTCTCCAGCAGGATCAAAACATTGAACCCGTCAAGATAAACCGTCTTCTCTTTAAGATCTGAAGCTTCCAGCTGTTTTAATTTCCTGTTATGGATCTGCATTTCTGAAGCTGATGCCCCTCTTAAAGCCTGTATTTGCCTGGTCTTTAAACGGTAGCGGTTTCCTACAAGTTCTGATGCCGCTTTTTCCGGATATTCTCTTGTCAGCAGATACTGCATATCCTGGACGGCTGCTCTCAGTTTGCTGAGTTGTTTTTCAGAAGCGAATAAAGTGTCGTCTCCTGTATTTTTTCCACGGTTCCTGTTATTCATGCTCAAAAATAGAGTTTTTGAAGAATTTTTTATATTTCATTGTAAAGATAAAGGTCTTTTACATAAAATTCCCGCAGACAGGATCATCCGCTGAAAATTTAACCCGGCTTATAAAATTCCCCAACCCAGCCTTCGTCTGTGCAGATATCAGAAATGCAGTGTAGTAGTCACAAGAATCTTTGGGTGACAGGCATACAATACGATTTCTTTCAACCCATGATCAGATCTGTTATATTTTCTACAACAAAAGAGAGGTTTTATACAATGGATTGATATTTATTCGGGATAAGTTTGCAAAGACTTAAAAATACCTTTATGAATACACTGAAAAAATTATGTTATCTGTCCGCAGCAATGCTTTTGTCAGCATCTTTTGTTGCATGTTCTGATAATGATGACGAAATTATCATTGAACAGCAGACCCCCTCACAGGTTTTGTCTTCTACACCGTGGGAAACTACAGGAGCTAAAGATAAGAATGGAAACAGCGTGGCTTTAACGGATGCCAGCGTTTCAGGTTATGTTGGTTTTGCCTACTTCAAAGCCGATGGCAAATTTGCAATCTACGGATTGAATGATGTATTGAGATCCAGAGGAACATGGTCGGTAGACGCACAGGGAAAAACAAGAACGATCGCTGCCTTGAACCCGGATGGAACAACGATCTTCACCCGTGATGTGGAAATCCTTGTATTGAATAAAAATGAGTTTACATACAGAATCCGTCCTAACTCAGCTGATCCGTCTGTTTATTATGATATCATCCATACCAAAACTTCACATGCAGAACCAAGTAACGGGCAGCTTACCTTAGCTTCCACACCATGGGAAACTACCGGGGCGAAAGATAAAAACGGAAATAATGTTGTTTTAACAGATGCCAGCGTTGCCGGATATGTAGGATATTCTTACTTCAAAGCTAACGGAACTTTCAAAATTTTCGGTTTAAACGATGTGCTGAGATCTCAGGGAACATGGAGTATTTCTGCTGACGGAAAGAAAAGAACTCTTGTAGGTCTGGATAATAACGGAGCAGTTATTTTTACCCGTGTTGTGGATATTCTTGTCCTGAACGACACTACGTTCACTTACAGAATTACGCCTGATGCAACCAACAACCCGACTGTATTTTACGACATCATCCATACTAAAGTTGACCATAAGGAGCCTTAGTGGTGATTATTTTTTTGATAATAAGGAAAAACCTGCTTCACATGGAGCAGGTTTTATTTTAAGGGAAATTCTATTTTCTACATATAATCTTCCCACCATTTTTTCCAGGCGGTATTTCCAAGGTTTTTCAGATCTACTTTTTCTCCCATTTTCGGAAGGGTAATTGGTATATCATATTCTTCTGCATATTTTGCTGCCAGCTGCAAGGGTTCATACCATGCATGCTGAGCCAGTTTAAACTTTGAATTGTGCACAGGGATAAAATTTTTGGCCTTCAGTTCCTGTATTTCAGTCATAAGCTGTTCCGGCAGGGTATGAATGTACGGCCACTTTTCGTTGTACTGTCCGTTTTCCATCACAGCAAGATCAAACGGTCCGTATTGGTCTCCGATTTCTGTAAAATGATTCCCATATCCGCTGTCACCACCCAAAAACAGATTCATTGAAGGTGTTTTCAGTACAAAAGAGGTCCAGAGTGAGATGTTCCGGTTCAGGAGTCTTCCGGAAAAATGTCTTGAGGGGGTCAGGGTAATTCTGAAACCTTCTGCAATATCAATGCTTTCCCACCAGTTTTTTTCAATAATTGTTTCGATATCCCAGCCCCAGTATTCAAAATGCTGTCCGGTTCCCAATCCGCAGATAACCTTTCCTACTTTATTTTTTAATGCCTGAACAGTTTTATAATCCAGATGGTCCCAGTGGTCATGGGAAATCAGCAGAAAATCTATCTCCGGCATATGTTCCGGCTTGTAGTAATCTGCCCCCTGAAAAGCTTTGATAGAGCCGGGCATTGGAGAGGCATTCCCGCTGAAAACGGGATCAATCAGAAATTTTTTACCATCTATCTGAATGAAATATGAACTGTGCCCGAACCAAACCAGAACATTTTCTTCCGGCTGAAGGTTCTTCAGATCTGTTACTACAAAAGGAAGTGCAGTTGTGGGTGATGTATTTTCCACTTTACATAAGCTTTGAAGAAGTGCTTTCGTCATACTTTCTCCTTCCAGCAAAGGCGGGGTTGTCAATATATTCTGAAACCTGCCGTTAAGATAATTAGGAAGTGTGCTGAAATATTCTTTTCTTTTTTCATCGGGAAACTGCCCGAGTTGCTTTACTAAATTCATCTTGTTATTTTTTTACATTCTGAGTCTTTCTTCTTCCAGATCCAGCCTTGTTAGATAATGTCTGATATATTCTTCATCAATATTCGGATTGCGCCGGTTTTCTGCCCTGAGCCAGGTGCGCTGCTGCTCAAGGGTTTCAAAATAAATTTCTTTGGACTTTTCAGAGAACTTGTGAACGGAATCTTCTTTATCTTCCTGTTCCCAGCGGTCCATCAGCTTGTTGAAGTATTCGTTTTCACTTCTTCTTTCTTTATAATTTTCATTCAGATATCTTAAAGCAACACGCCTCATTTCTTTTCGTAAATAATGTTCTGATTCTTCTTCAGACATATATCCGTTTTCCGTATCAGATAATTTGAGTTTTTTGATCAGTGCCGGCAACGTCAGTCCCTGAATGATGAGTGTGGCAAGGATAACGATAAAAGTAATGAAGAGAATAAGATCACGATGGGGAAAAGGCTGTCCGTTTTCCATTACTACAGGAATGGATAATGCTGCGGCCAGAGAGACTACTCCACGCATTCCGGTCCAGCTCATCAGGATCGGAGCTTTCATTCCCGGATCCCTGTCTGCCACATTAATAAAGTTTCTCATGATCAGGGTCACGAAGACTGCTCCAAAGGAAGACAGAAAGCGTACGATAATCAAGACTGCAGTTATTAATAGCCCATACCCTACTGCTTCAGATAATCTGATTCCTTCTTTATTCAATCCTACCATGATTTCAGGCAGATCCAGCCCGATCAGCAGAAATACAATTCCGTTGATCAGGAATACAAAGCTTTCCCAGACGTTGGACCCTCTCAGTCTGGATTCTGAGGTCCGGAATATTTCATGTCTTCTGACGGAAAGAAATAATCCTCCGCCTACCACCGCTAAAACACCTGATGAGTGTACTTCTTCAGCCGCAATATACATCACATAAGGGGCTACCAGACTGAGTATGGCATCCATATTGACATCGGTAGGAAATATTTTTTCTATTTTAAGAAAGATAAAAGCCAGTACAACTCCTATTCCAAGGCCTCCGAATACCATCCACCCGAAGCTTACCACAGCATCCTGCCATATAAACTGCCCCGTAGCTACCGCTACCATTGCAAATCTGAAAATGATCAGAGAAGAAGCATCATTGAATAAGCTTTCGCCTTCCAAAACGGTAGACACATTTTTAGGAACTTTTACAAATTTTAAAATAGCTCCGGCACTCACTGCATCCGGCGGAGATACGATTCCACCTAAGACAAATCCTAATGCGAGTGAAAAGCCGGGAATATAAGAATTGGCAACGAATGCCACTGAGATCGCAGTGAGAAATACTACGATGAAAGCAAAACTGGTAATGATACGCCTCAGCTTCCAGATTTCTTTCCATGAAACAGCAAAAGCGGCTTCATACAATAATGGCGGAAGAAAAATAATGAATATAAGCTCAGGATCTATTTTAATAGCCGGAAGTCCGGGAATAAAACTGATCAGCAATCCTGCAATAACGAGTATAATGGGATAAGCCACCTTCAAGCGGTTGGCCAGCATAATCGAGCCGATAATTACCAGGACCAGTCCTAAGTAATAAATAAAGTTTTCCACCATGTTTTCAATTAATTTTTAAATCAAATTTGTTGTATTCTGTGTTTTTATCTGGTAACAAATTTTAATATAAAAATAAATATAAGCATAAGATTTTTAGATTTGTAAATAAAATTAATCAGATTTGTATTTTCATTATTTTCTTTATCTTATTGCAATATATCATCAATCCGGTATCTTCCTATAAAAGCTGATGATATGAGACTCCAATGCTTGGGTAGGGATAAAATCAATATTTTAATACTTGTTGTACAGAAAAACGTTTACATTTTATGGCTTGTGCCCTAAAACTTTACAACAGCCAACATTAATCCTAGACTTATCAGCAAAATAATTCCCGTTATGATGGCAGCTTCCTTTACGTGTTGCAGGTATTGTCTTCTATCAAATGTAAATTTTTCCGGATGAATGCTGAATTCCTCAAAAACAAGCGGATCTATTTTCAAATCAGGTCTGAAACGAACAATGCCTTCTATAAACCGGGCTCTTAAAGCTCTGCTATTTTGGGTATAATATGAGTATCCCGGATCTATACTGTCGAACAGAATTTTAGTGGTATTACCATTCACGCCTACCGTAAGCACCATTGTTTTTGTTATTTGTGTCAGATGTACGTCATAATCATCTGAAAGGTATGACCGACCCAACTGACTGTAAAGAATATCGTCTGTACTCCCGTTTAACTTCTTATAATGAATTCCTTTATCATCCACCAGAATCTTGACTACAGCTTCCTCCCTTCCCTTTTTCATAAAACGGAAAAACCGATACATCGCTACAGCCCAGACAGGATAGTACAGAATAGCAGCCACTACCAATACCGCTACTTTTTCGCAGATTAAAAAAGGAAGTACGGCAAGTATCAGGAATATCAATAATAAAATCGCAATTCCGAAAATTCTTATCAGCCAGGTCATGATCCAGCCCGGTTTGGAAGCTAATGGTAAAAACTCTTTCATTACATTCTCTTGCATCTAATCAATATAAGAAAAATAACAGAAATAAAAAAGAGCTGCAGCGGTACACTGAAGCTCTTTGCTACAAAAATTGAAAATAAGATATGAAGATTGAAACTATGAAATGGTGTGTATTTTTTCTGTAGTGACAGCGTAGGTTTCTGAGATCACATTATCTACAAACCTCCATTCTGCCACCGAATTTCCGGAAGTAAATTTTACATGCAGATATCCTCTTTTATAGAGGTTTGCATAATCCAGGTCATCAATCAGCAGGGAAAATGCATTAGCCAACTCTATAGCCTGGGCCGGATCTGATGTTATTCCCAGATATCCTTCCAATCCCGGTGAAGACACTGAACTGCAGGCCAACTCGGTTCCTATAAAATTCCCCTGAGCATTGGTAAGTTTTCCTAACCAGGCATTGTGGGTATCACCAGCCAGCACTACAACATTTTTCCCGGCCAGCATGGCATAGAGCTGCTCTCTTTCCATAAAGTAGCCGTCCCAGGCATCCAGATTATAGGGTAATGTGGTGGTAATTCTTGCAATTTCCTGTGGAGTGAGTGTAGGGTCCTGCTGCTGATGTCTTTTTTTCAGCACTATAAGTTGGGCCAATGTATTCTGAAGTGCCAGCATCGTAGCCGGCTGGGCGCTTCCAAGTTGTTTGATTTCTGCTAAAATACGGTTCAGGAGCATTAACAATTCTGCAGGAACCATCATTTTGGTCATCAGGATCTGCTGTCCCAGAACTTTCCATTTGGCAGTATCCCCATTGATCTGGGATCCCAGCCATGTCATCTGCTCACTTCCGATCAGCTTTCTGCCTGTGCTTAAGAAATCAGTTTTAAATTTTACCTGATCAAAGTTTCCGGCAATATCCAGGTAATCTGAATATTCCATCTGTTTATCTCTGGCGATCACTCTTGTATCCATCATATACAGCGTAAGAATGTTTCCGAAACTGAAACTTCTGTAAATTCTCAGATCTTTTCCTGTTTTAAGGGGAATATATTCACTGTAGGCTTGGAAAGCCGCCATTTTTCTCGCTTGGAAATCTCCTTCAGCAGGCTGATGATTTTCAGCCCCTGATTTATAAGTATCATTGGCAAATTCATGATCATCCCATACACAGATAAAAGGCTTTTTCTGATGCAGCAGCTGAAGGTTTTTATCGCTTCTGTATTGCCTGTATCTTTCCCTGTAATCGCTGAGATTAAGGATTTCCTTAGCCGGCTGATGAGCTCTTCCCAGCTGGTTGGTATAAGGATTCGTGCCGTATTGCCCCGGAGCATATTCGTAGATATAGTCTCCAAGGTGTACCACTACATCTGCTTCAGATTTTGCAATGGCGCCATATACGTTGAAAAGGCCGGCTGGAAAATTGGAACACGATACCACAGCCATTTTTATCTCATTCACAGAATCCGTCTTGGAAGGTAATGTAAGGGTTTCTCCCGTTACACTGACTTCCTTTGTTTTACCATTATAAAATCTATAGAAATATTTTGTATTGGAAGGAATATTCTGAACATCTACCGCTATCGTAAAATCATTGATTGCCGTTGCACTGGCCTGCCCTTTTCTTACTATTTCTGAAAAATTACTGTTCCTGCTTATTTCCCAGGTAATTTCTGCATCTGCACCTGTTGAATATCTGGTCCAGATAATTACGCCTCCGGCTGTAGGATCAAAGCTTGCTACTCCGGATTCGAACCCGCCGTTTTTAAGATCCTCGGGAGCATTTTCGCTGCTGGTAAAATCATCAGTGCAGCTTTCAATCAATGGAGCAATAAAGATTCCTCCGGCTGCTAAAAGTGTATTTTTAAGAAACCTTCTTCTGTTAAGTGGGTTGTTTTTTTCCATCATTACTTTTTTTGCAAAGCAACGTTATATGGAGAAGAAGGCTGTTAACTGTATTTTAATTATTTTTTATAAAATTTTTAAACGTATGTTTGATTCTAAATATAATATCCAAAAGAGTTTTTTTTGTTTACATTCTTATTAATAAAACATTTTCCATTACAAAAATATAATCAGCATATTGTTTATTTTTATTCTTGATCAAATCAGTATAATTCTTTTTGATAAAAAACACCCACATCAAAGCGATCATCAGTCCAAACAAAAACAATAATTTTATGATTGACATGAGTGCTTCAAAATTTTCTGTAGAAAAGTCAGATTTACTGTACAGCCCTATGAAAAAACCTAAAAAAAGTGTTATGAAATTTTTTCCGAAGAAACTTATAATGTTTTGAATATCCATAAATATTTCATTCTTATCTGTTCTTATTTTTTCTTTTGCCATACTTATTCTTTTCACAATAATATCATTACTGGTATTCTCATAGAGCTTGCCTACCTCTCGGATTCTCATTCCATCATGCTCAGGAACTTTCCATTGATAAAGCGATTTTGAAAAAGGTAAATTATTCATTTTTAATTCTCTATTAGCTTGTTTAGCTTTCATGAGAATAATGTAATAAAAGAAGACCAAAAAACTGGGTATTGCTAATATTAGTCCCCATTTCAAATAATTAAAAGAAAGTAAAATGCAACCCAAAAATGCCAAAAAAAGGGGAATTAATAAAAGCCAATCCTTTTTATGAGGTGAAAAGGTTTCTTTAAGAAATATTTTTTCAAACGTACAGTTTTGTCTAAAGTAATTAAAATCTTCATCAAAGGTTCTCATAATATATTTATTTATGGTTAATTGTCTTATGAATATCTTTCAATATGCATTAAAGACGCTCAATTTAAATAAATACCTCTAATACCCAATACGTTTTTCCGTAATAGTAATTTTATTACGAAAGGAGAAAATATTTCGAAAATGTAATAAGGAACTTAAAAAGTATTAGTGTGTTTAAAATGATAGAAATAGAAAAGATTCTACTGAAATTATTTATTTTTATAAATTCAAGAACAATATAAAAAAACCGCTCACATTACGTAAGCGGTTGATTTTGTTGTGGTCCCACCTGGGCTCGAACCAGGGACCACCTGATTATGAGTCAGGTGCTCTAACCAACTGAGCTATAGGACCTCAAAACTTGGTTAAATTTTGTGTTTGCAAAAATAGTAAAATTTCTTTCACTACAAAATTTTTTATTGCTTTTCTTGGCAAAGTTCTACAAGTACACCGTTGGTAGATTTGGGATGAAGGAAGACAACTAATTTGTTATCAGCACCTTCTTTGGGTTCTTCGGAGATAAATTGAAAACCTTCTTTTTTCAGTCTTTGCACTTCTTGCAGGATATTTTCAACGCCAAATGCCAGATGATGGATGCCTTCACCCTTTTTTTCGATGAATTTGGAAATTGGACTTTCAGGATTACTGGCTTCGAGAAGTTCAATTTTACTTTCCCCGGTTTCATAAAAGGATGTCACGACCCCTTCCCTCTCCACAGTCTCCTGTTTGTAGGATTCTTTTCCTAATAATTTAGCAAAAAGCTCATCAGAAACTCCTAAAGATTTTACGGCAATACCGATATGTTCTAGCTTCATAAATACTAATAAAATATAATTAAATCGTAAATTTGATACTATCGCTGAATTTCAAAGTATCAATTCAAACAAAAGTACTAAATTTGCATAAATTATGGAAAGTAACAGACAAAGAAAAGTAGCACAGATCATTCAGGAAGACTTCGCAGAACTTTTCCGCAAGCAGGCTGCTGACAGCAAACAAAGTATATTGGTATCCGTTTCTGATGTGAAAGTAACGGCAGATCTGGGTATTGCTAAAATTTATTTGAGCATCTTCCCTCAGGAATACCGTACTGCTGTGATGAAGGAGATTGAAGAGAACAAACCTCAGTACAGAAACTTTATCGGCCAGAAAATGGCAAAGCAGGTGCGTATTATTCCACAACTCAACTTTTACTTAGATACAGCTCTTGATGATGTTGAAAAACTGGAAAGAGAATTAAGAGGCGAAGGCGACAATCCTGTATTATAGATCTTGAAGAATATTGCATTTTACATAGCATCCAGATACCTTCTGGCAAAGAAAGGCAGTACTGCCGTTACGTTCATTACGTGGCTGGCCGTAGGTGCCATGACGGTTGCTGTGGCTGCAATGTTCGTTATTATTTCAGTTTTTTCCGGGCTTGAGGATCTGAATAAAGATCTTATTTCCAATCTGCATGCGGATCTGACGATAAAAAGTACTTCAGGAAAGACCATCAAAGATCTGGATAAAGTCAATACTGTTTTAAGCAGAACCAAAGAGATCAGCAGTTTTTCTCGCGTGATTGAGGAAAAAGTATATATCAGCTTCAATGGAAAAGGTGATATTGCCTATTTAAGAGGTGTTGATTCTGCTTATGTTAAGGTAAATCCCATCAATAAAGAAGTATTCTACGGAACTTATCCAAGCTTCAGATATTCCAATGAAGTATTGATGGAGAACAGTCTGGACAATAGATTATCTATTCCGGTCGATTCATCCAATCACTATGCAACGGTTTTTATGCCTAAGCCGGGAACCGGAATCATCAATAAAGAAGAAGATATTTACAACAAAAGGGATATTCTGGTTACAGGAGTTTTTCCCGGAAAAGATCAGCTGGACAATTACATCGTTTCTCCTATTGAGCTGACGGAAGAACTATTGAATCTGCCTAAAAGATCAGCTTACCAGATTGTCATTAAATTAAAAAATCCGGAAAACGCAGACGCTGTAAAGCAAAGTCTTGTTTCTTCTTTGGGAAAAAATATTGAGGTCAAAACAAAAGAAGAGGAAAATGCAGCCTTCTGGAAAATGATCAATACAGAAAAACTATTTATTTATCTGATTTTTGCCCTGGTGATCTTTATTACAACCTTTAATCTTGCCGGAGCGATCATCATCCTTCAGCTTGATAAAAAAGAACAGGCAAAATCTCTTATTTCACTGGGCTTTCCTTTAAGCCATTTAAGAATGACCTATTTCTATACCGGAATCCTTATTGTGGTTTCGGGAGTCATTACCGGTCTGATCTTAGGAACAGCACTCTGCTATTTCCAGCTTTACACCGAATTCTTCAGAGCCAATGAAGCGCTTCCTTTCCCGGTAAAGATCGTGGGGAAAAATTATCTTATCGTAGCGCTTACCGCTTCTATATTCGGAATCGCCATTTCCTGGTTCTTCTCAAAAATCAGCAAAGAGTATATTACTAAAAATTAATCTATTAAGTTTATAGATTTAACTGAAAAAAACTTTTTGGGTTTCATTTTTTTGTACCTTTACGCCCCAATTTTAAAAAAATGAAACGAATTTTATCTTTTTTTTTATTAAGCTTTGCATTTATAAGTGGTCTGGCACAGATTCCTGCCGGATATTATGATAATGCAGCAGGTTTAACAGGTGCTGATCTCAAAACAGCTCTCAGTCAGATCATTACCACCGGACATGCTTCAAACATAAGCTATACAGATGTCTGGAGTGCTTATCAGACTACTGATCGTGATTATGATTATGATAATGATGGTACAATTCTGGATATTTATTCAGAAAAACCTATAGGACCTGAAAATTATAACTTTATCTATATAACATCCCAATGCGGATCCAGTGGTTATTCTAATGAAGGGGATTGCTACAACAGGGAACATATTGTTCCTCAAAGCCTTTTCAGCGAAGGACTGCCTATGAAATCAGATGTCCACTTTATCAGAGCTACCGATGGATATGTAAACAATAAAAGAGACAGCTACCCTTTTGGTATCGTAGCAAACGCTGACTTCACCTCTCAGAATGGCTCCAAAAGAGGAACTTCAGCATCACCGGGATATTCAAATACAGTATTTGAGCCTATTGATGAGTTCAAAGGAGATGTAGCGAGAATGATCTTTTATTTTGTAACAAGATATCAAAGTAAAATGACAGGATTCTCTACAGGAGATATGCTTGCAAAAAACACTTACCCAAGTCTTCAGGATTGGGAATTAAAACAACTCTTGGCATGGCATGCACAAGATCCTGTATCTGCAGCAGAAATCAGAAGAAATAATGCAACGTATACATTTCAGGGTAACCGAAATCCGTACATTGACCATCCGGAATATGTAAATATGGTTTGGGGAACTCCTGTTCTGGATACAGAAGCACCAACAGTTCCTACCAACCTGATTGCCAACAGTCCTACATCCAACTCTATTGCGGTAAGTTGGACAGCCTCTACCGACAATATAGGAGTAGCATCTTACCTTGTGTATGCAAACGGAGCCCTAAAAGCTACAGTGAGCGGAACAACAACGTCTACTGTCGTAACAGGATTATCTCCACTTACAACATATACATTCTATGTAATCGCTAAAGACGCTGCCGGAAACTCTTCGCCACAAAGTACGACTGCAACAGAAACTACTCTTGACGGACCTGCAGGAGGTGGAAGCTGTGGAACGGAAGACTTCTCAACAATGCAGAATGGTTCAGCCCAAGCTTCAACATATGCAACCAGAACATGGACAAACAATGGTATAGACTGGACTGCAACTGATGCAAGAACAGACCAGACAATTAACGGAAAAGCTGTTACTTTAAGAGTAGGAAACTTATCCAGTTCATCTATTTCAGGAGGAATCCAAAGTTTAACTCTAACAACTTCGTTAAAATTCGGAAGTGGTTCAGGAGTTCTAAATGTAACAGTAAATGATGTTCTTGTAGGAACAATTCCTTATAGTGCAACAGTGGGTGGTATAACAACTACAACCATTAACAATATCAATGTAAGCGGAAATGTTGTAATCAAAATTACAAACCCAACGACAAGCCAGAATGGACCTAGAGTTGCTTTGGATGACCTTAGCTGGACATGTTTCAGTACTCTGGCAACTTCAGAAGTTAAAAAAGACAAATCAGAATTTACCATCTACCCTAACCCGGTAAGAAACAACGAATTGTTTGTAAAAGGAGAAAACCTTGGTAAAATTTCAAAGGCTGACATCTATGATCTTTCAGGAAAATTAATTGAAACAATTGCAAATCCTTTCAAAAATTCAAACAGAATCAACCTTAAAGGGTTAAATAAAGGAACTTACATTCTGAAAACAGATCTTTTCTCTACTAAATTCATTGTAGATTAATTATTAAAAAATAATTCAAATCAAAGGCCGGATTTTTCCGGTCTTTTTTTTATTTTTGATCATATGGATTCCAACAAAAAATTAGGATTGATAGGACGTAATATTTCCTATTCTTTTTCTAAAAAATTCTTCGAAAATAAGTTTCAAAAGCTAATGCTGAAGGACTTTTCCTACGATATTTTTGACCTTAACGAAATCAATGAAGTTGAAAACCTCTTTTCTTCTCCGGAACTTCTGGGATTCAATGTCACGATTCCTTACAAGGAAAAAATCATTGATTATCTGGACGAATTGAGCGATGAGGCAGAGAAAATAGGTGCCGTTAACTGTGTACTGATTCAAAATGGTAAAAAAATCGGCTACAATACGGATGCATTCGGTTTTGAAAAAACACTTCTTCTTCATAAGAAACCATCACAGGATAAAGCTTTGATTTTAGGGAACGGAGGGGCTGCAAAAGCTGTAAAATATGTTTTAGACAAACATCAGATCCCTTCTCAGGTCATTTCCAGAAGCTCAGAAGTCAACTTTGAACACCTGAATGCAGAGACGGTTCAGGATCATAAAATCATCATTCAATGTACGCCGGTAGGAACATTCCCGAATGTAGACGACTGTCTGGATTTTCCTTTCGAAGCGCTGTCTTCAGAACATCTGGTAATCGATTTAATATACAACCCCAACTATACCCGGTTTATCATCAATGCCTCCGAAAAAGGAGCAAAAACAGTAAACGGTTATTATATGCTTGAGCAGCAAGCAGAAAAAGCTTGGGAAATTTGGAATTTTCAAAAAAAATAACATAAATTAGTACTTTAATTGGCTTTACAGCTATATTTAAAAAGCATATTAACGCCACTCACATAAAAGATTTGCTATGATTACAGAAAACAATCTTTCTGAAAACGAAGAAAACAAAATTCCTAACGAAGTATCTCAGGAAACATTGGAAAATACAGCTTCTCATGATGCAGCTCCCCATGAAGATGACACAGAACATATGGAGGAACATGAAGAGGTTGAGATTTCTCTGGCTGATGCTTTAAAGGAGATGGAAAAAATCATTAATACTCCCAACGCAGGCGAGAATTTTAAGAGATTCAACCAGCTGAAGGAAAAAGCAAGTCACTACATCCATGATGAAGTGGAGGATAAAAAGCATGAGTACACCGATGCCGGAAATGCTCCTGAAAATTTCAGCTATGAACATCCTTCACAGGCAAAATATTCTGCTTTAGTCAATATTTTCAGAGAAAAGCATGACCACTTCCAGAAAGGACAGGAAGAAGAACAGAAAAAAAACCTGGAACACCGCCAGAGCATTATTGAAAGACTTAAAAATCTCTATACTAATTCAGAACCGGGAACCAACCTTTTCAAATCCATCCGTGAGATCAAAGAAGACTGGTCAAAAGCCGGACAGGTTGCCAAATCTGAGTTTAAAATTCTTAACAACAACTATTTCCACCACCTGAACCAATTCTATCAGATGCTGGATCTTAACAAAGAATTTCTGGAACAGGAATACAGCCACAACCTGGAGAAAAGAGAACACATCATTGCCCGTGCCAAAGAACTGGAAAACGAGCCTGTGATTCAGAAAGCGCTGAATGAGCTTCAATATCTTCATAAACTTTGGAAGGAAGAAGCGGAACCCGTAGCTGAAGAGTTCCGTGAAAAAACATGGGAAGAATTCAAAGAAATCTCCAATAAAATTCACGAAAGAAAATCTGAGCTTTCTGCATCCATTGAAAAAGAGCAGGCCGCTAACCTGGAAAAAAAGAGTGAGATCATCGCCGAGATCAAAAAACTTTCCGAGCCATCGGAAACACCTAACCACAACTACTGGCAAAATGCCATTAAGAGAGTGGAAGATCTGCGTTCTGACTTCTTAAAAACCGGAAGTGTACCAAGAAAACTGTCTAACCAGAACTGGAATGATTTCAAAACGACTCTGAGAGGATTCAATACAACAAAAAATAACTATTATAAATCTCTGAAAGGTTCTCAGCAGGCCAATCTGGAAGAAAAATTAAAACTGATCCAGACTGCCCAGGACAATATGAACAACGAAGAATGGGATATCTCCGTTCCGTTATTCAAAAAACTGCAGGAAGACTGGAAAAAGATAGGACATGTTCCTAAAAGCATGACCAATAAGATCTGGGATGAATTCCGTGATGCCTGTAATGCATTTTTCAACAATTACAGAGAAAAGAGCAATACCTCTACAGACAACTGGAAAGAGAATTATAAAAATAAAAAAGCTCTTCTTGATGAACTGAAAATGGTTTCCAACGATGAAGGAAGCATTGAGAAAATTGAAGCGATTAAAACAGCCTGGAATAATATCGGTAAAGTACCGAGAGATAAAATTTCAATCAATTCTGAATTCAATAAGACATTAAGAGATAAATTAAAGATCAATAAGATCAACGAACTTGAACTTAAAGAAGAAGGATTATCCGAAAACCAGCTTACAGATAAAGCAAGAAAGATCAAAAACCAGATCTCTGATCTTGAAGCTGAAATCGTTAAGCTTGAGAACAACCTTTCTTTCTTCAACAAACCATCAAGAGAAAATCCTCTGTTGAGAGATACTTATAATACAATTGATGAAAAGAAAGCCCATCTGGAAACATTAAAACAGAATCTCCACAATATCATTACCGGAGAATAAATCTTAACACAATAAATAAAGGCGGAGCAAAGCAATTTGTCTTCGCTTTTTCTTTTTACAGATATGAATAACGACGAACTCTATATTAAAAGATGTATTGAGCTGGCTCAAAAAGCACTGGGTAAAACCTATCCTAATCCCCTTGTTGGAAGCGTAATTGTACACAACGGGAAGATCATTGGTGAAGGATATCATCATAAAGCGGGAGAAAACCATGCAGAAATCAATGCCATCAATTCCGTTGAAAATAAAGAACTGATTCCCGAATCCACTATTTATGTTTCCCTGGAACCCTGCGCACACTATGGAAAAACGCCGCCCTGTGCTTTAAAGATCAAAGAACTTGGCTTTAAAAAAGTAGTAATCGGAGCAATGGATTCCCATGACAAAGTGAATGGTAAAGGAAAAAAAATCATTCAGGATGCGGGAATTGAAGCTGTATCAGGAATTCTCGAGCAGGACTGTATAAACCTGAACAAGCGCTTTTTCACCTATCATGAAAAGAAAAGACCTTATATTATTCTGAAATGGGCAGAATCGGGCGATGGATATCTGGATAAGGACTTTAAACCTACTCCAATTTCAAATTCTCTGGTCAATCAATTCGTACATCAGTTAAGAGCTGATGAACATGCTATTTTGGTAGGAACCCAGACCGCATTAAATGACAATCCAGGTTTAACGGTACGGAATGCGGAAGGCACAAATCCTGTCAGAATCCTTATCGATTTCGATTTAAAAGTTCCCCAGCATTTTAAGATTTATAACGACGAAGCAAAGACATTGGTTTTAAATTCCATAAAAGAAGGAACAGAAAACAATATCCAGCTTATTAAGATCAGCAAAGAAAATTTCCTGCCTGAATTGATGGAAGCTCTGTATAAAGAACAGATACAGTCCGTAATTATTGAAGGAGGCAGATTTACATTACAGCAATTCATTGATTCCGGTCTTTGGGATGAAGCGATAGTGATTAAAAATGATAGTTTAGTACTGGAAAACGGGACTAAAGCACCTGTATTCAATCATATGCCAATCAAAACAGAAGCATACAGGGATAATTTAATTTCATTTTTTAATCTTAAATAATCTGAATCCGACTATGGAAGTTATAAAACATAAAACCGGAGCTGAAAATTTTAAAATGCTGACCGTTCTGTTTTTGAACCTCCATAACCAGCTTCAGACTTCATAAATTAATCAGAACCAAGAATATATTATTCCGGTTTCAGGTGAAATAATTTCACTTTATCACCATTAAATGAAATAATATATCTACATTAGTAATTACAAAAGAATTACTATGAAAAATTTAAAGAAAATCTCAAGACCAAAATTGAAAGAAATGAAAGGAGGAAATGCTCCTGAATGCTGTTCTTTTTATCCGCCATCCCTGCAGCACTGCTGCGCAACACCTTCAAGCATGAGTTGTCCGCCACCTTGGGAAGTCGGATCATTCCCTTGCTAAAATTTCTGAGCCCGTATTGACTACTAACCTATAAAAATCAAGCTATGAAAAATTTGAAAAAAGTATCCAGAGCCGGACTAAGAACCATTCAGGGAGGTGTTTTTGTAACCTGTACATTACCGAACGGAGAGCCTACCAGATGCAGAGACAGATGTCCTCAGGATTTTTGTGGCCCGACAAGCTATATGTGCCTCATTCCAATGGATCTCTGCGGAGATGGAATTTAAAAACAACTTTCACATTAAAAAAACAGGTAAGCCGTCATATTTTTGACGGCTTACTTTATGATCATGATGCAGATTAATAAAGCATTTAATACTTTTGCATCAATAAAGCCGGAATCAGAATGACGTTTGAATACAAAACCATAGAAAAACCCGTAGAAAATACTTTATTAAAAGAAAAAGGAAGCAAGTTCATAGGATTTGCCTACCCTGTCAATAATGAACGTGAGTTGAAGGCTGCTTTGGAAAAAGTAAGGGAAGAACATCCCAAAGCAACCCACCACTGCTATGCTTTCAGAATGGGATTAAATTGTGAAAATTATCGTGCTAATGATGACGGTGAGCCTTCAGGAAGTGCCGGACTTCCTATTTATAACCAGCTCTTAGCAAACGAAATAACCAATGTGCTTGTGATTTCAGTCCGTTATTATGGTGGAACTAAACTAGGCGTTTCAGGTTTAGTAAAAGCTTATAAGGAATCTGCTAAAATTACCTTGGAAGAAGCCAATATTATCACAAGAGAACTGGAAACTGAAATTGAAATTCAGTTTAACTTCAATCAGCAGAATACAATCTTTACACTGCTTTCGAAATTCGATGCCAAAGTCCTGAATTTTGATGCCAACGAAAACTGTGTTCTGACAGCTTCTCTGAAACTGACACAAAAAGAAAACATCTCGGAAAAACTTTCCGAGATGCAATATGTTTCATTTGAATTTAAAGATTAATCCCTTCTTCCGCCAAGCAGCAAAGAAGCCCAGTAAAGAAGTTGTGCAAGAGAACCTAAAGCTGCAACCACATATGTTCTTGCTGCCCATTTCAGACTATCCTGTACTCCAACGAATTCTTCAGCTGTAACGGTTCCCGTATCTTTCAGCCACTTCATTGCTCTGTTACTCGCATCGTATTCTACCGGCAACGTTACAAAAGCAAAAAGTGTAGTCACGGCAAACATAGCAACTCCTATTGCCAGAACCGTTGTGTTTCCATTTGGATTTTCAATACTTCTTGAAGCTGCCATTACCGCAATACCTGCGATAAGGACAAACTGCATCAGATTAGAACTTATATTAACAATAGGAACCAGTTTTGAACGTAAATTCAACATAGAATATCCTACTGCATGTTGTACTGCGTGTCCGCATTCATGTGCTGCCACAGCGGCTGCAGCTGCATTCCTCTGCATATAAACCCCTTCAGAGAGGTTTACCGTTTTATCTGCCGGATTATAGTGGTCCGTCAACTGCCCGGGAACTGATATTACCTGAACATCATTGATCCCGTTATCTCTCAACATTTTTTCCGCTACTTCTTTTCCCGAAAGGCCATTTCTAAGATGTACATTGGAATAATATTCAAATTTTGATTTCAATCTGGACGAAACCCACCAGCTCACCAGCATCGAAATACCAATAATGATATAATAACCCGCCATTTTATATAGATTTTGTGTTCATTTTTTACCCATAATGATATAAAAACTGTGCCAAAGTATACGATTTTATTATTTATATTTGTCCTCTAATTACGCCTCAAAAAACATGTCTACAGTTTCGATTATTGAAGTTAAAACTCCCGCTCAGCTCAAGCAATTTGTAAGATTTCCGATGGATCTGTACAAAAATAACCCGTACTACGTCCCATCCTTTATCAATGATGAAATCAATATCTGGAATGCTGATGAAAATCCGGCCCTTCAATATTCTGAAGCCAGGCAGTATCTGGCCTATAAAAATGACAATATCGTCGGTAGAATTGCTGTTCTGATCAATCATAAAGAAGAAAGAGAATTGGGAATCCGAAAAGTACGTTTTGGATGGATTGACTTTATTGATGACGAAGAAGTTTCAAAAGCGTTGTTACAAAAGGCAGTTGATTATGCCCGTGAAAAAAGCATTGCTACAATTGAAGGTCCGATGGGCTTTACCAATCTTGATAAGGCAGGAATGCTGGTAAAAGGTTTTGACCAGCTGGCTACCATGATTGGGATTTACAACCACGGCTATTATCCTGAACATCTTGAAAAACTGGGATTGGTAAAGGAAAAAGAATGGGTAGAATTTGAAATCATCTTCCCGGAAGTTTTACCGGATAAAATTCATAAATTCAACGAACTAATCTCTCAGAAATACAAACTGAAAGTTTTAAAATTCAATACAAAAGAAGAAATTATCCAATATGTGGATCCTATGTTTGATCTTTTAGATGAGACGTACAAACATCTTTCCACTTACACCCCTATTTCTGACGAACAGCGTAAAACCTACAAGGAAAAATATTTTAAACTGATCGATAAAGACTTTATCGTTTGTATCGTGGATGAGCACAATCATCTGATCTCATTTGCCATTACCATGCCTTCCTATTCCAAAGCTTTACAGAAGTCAGGAGGAAAGCTTCTTCCATTCGGATGGTGGCATTTCTTAAAAGCCGGAAGAAAAAATGACCGGGCGAATTTTTACCTGATCGGCATTCATCCGGATTATCAGAGAAGAGGGGTAACCTCTATTATTTTCAAAGAAATCTGGAAAATATTCAGAAAAAAAGGAGTAAAATATCTGGAAACGAATCCTGAACTTGAAGAAAACAAAAGCATCCAGCTGCTGTGGCAGGATTACAACCCGGTGAATCACAAAAGAAGAAGAACCTATTCTATTTCTGCGGATCAATGGAAATAATATTCTGTCATGGAAAATTTTATAAGTATATTAACAACATTGATTTACCTGATTCCCTCATTGCTTATTCTGGTGGGGCTGGTCGCTTTATTTAAGAGAGACAGCCATTATTCGGTAGTTCTGATGATGATTGCGGTTGTAGGCAAACTGCTCACTGACAGTCTTAATTTTATAACGGTTGTTTTTGGACTTATTTCTTTTAAAACAGATATGATCATTCCATTTTTCAATCTTTTAGACTCGTTCAGTTTAGTATACAGCTATACTTTTGGAATAAGCTTTCTGATTTTCATCATACATTACAGAAAGACATTCAGACAGTCTCATAAAAATCAACACTAATTATTTTTTACATCTCCGGAATATGAAACCACAGCTCATTATTTTTGCCATTCTCATTACAGGATTTATTTCTTACAATCTGTTTTTTCAGTCTCAGGATGATAAGACGAATACGGCGGTCAATATTGTTTATGCCAGTATTCTATTTGGCTATATTTCATTTATGGCCTATTCTCTCCTTAAAAAAATGAAGAAATAATTCGTTATTTTTATTGATTCTAAATTGTAAGTTTTCCCTATTTTCATCCGACTTTTAAGCTGATAAATTTCATGCTTTCTTGTTTATTCGCTAAATTTGCAAATTGAGATAATAATGCAAAAATGAATTTACCTGAAAGTTATATTCCAATCCTTATCCAGGCTGGTGTAGCAGTAGGATTTGTAGCGGTTTCTTTGCTTGGGGCACATTTCTTAGGTCCACAGCAGAAAAAAGGAAACTCTGTAAAAAACCAAAGCTGGGAATGTGGGGTTCCTGTAGAAGGAAATGCAAGAACACCGTTTTCTATCAAGTACTTCCTGACTGCGGTATTGTTCGTACTATTCGATATTGAAATCGTATTCTTTTATCCTTACGCTGTCAACTTCAGAGAATTCGGTATGGAAGGTTTCCTTGCCGTGCTTACATTCGTTGCGATCTTCTTCGTAGCGTTTTTCTATGTCTGGAAGCGAGGCGCACTGGATTGGGATAAATAAATTTTAACATTAAAAGATTGAATGTATTTAAGTAATTAGAGATTGTGAAGGTCTTGTTTTAAATATTTTAATCTTTAAATATCAACAAAAGAAAATGTCAGATAAAAAACCAGTAATAAGAACAGATGCACCTGCTCCCGAAGGCTATGAAGGAGAAGGTTTTTTCGCAACAAAACTGAGCAGTGTAATCGGGATGGCAAGAAAGTTTTCACTTTGGCCGTTACCTTTTGCAACCTCTTGTTGTGGTATCGAGTTTATGGCTACCCTGAACCCTACTTATGATGCTTCAAGATTTGGTATGGAAAGAAACTCTTTCTCTCCAAGACAGGCAGATATGCTGATGGTTTGCGGAACTATATCAAAGAAATTAGGCCCAGTCCTGAAAGAAGTTTACACTCAGATGGCTGAGCCGAAATGGGTGGTAGCAGTTGGAGCTTGTGCTTCCAGCGGTGGTATTTTTGATACGTATTCTGTACTTCAGGGAATTGATAAAATTATTCCGGTAGACGTTTATGTTCCGGGATGTCCTCCAAGACCTGAACAGATCATTGAAGGTGTAATGCAGGTACAGGCTCTTGCTGAAAGCGAAAGCATCAGAAGAAGAGATATGCCTGAATATCAGAAATTATTAGATTCTTACAACATAAGCAACTAAACGGAAATGACAAACGAATTTGTATTAGAAGCCATCACAAGAGAATTTCCGGATTCTGTCATTTCAAGCTCAGAACCTTATGGAATGCTGACGATTGAAGTGAAGAAAGAAGATATTAAGAAAATCATTCATTATCTGAAAGATTCATCTCTGGAAATCAACTTCCTTACTGATGTCTGCGGAATTCACTACCCTGAGTTCCCGGAAAAAGAAATAGGAGTTGTGTATCATTTGCATAATATGATGGCCAATTTCAGATTACGTCTGAAAATCTTTATGTCCAGAGAAAATATTGAAGTAGACTCTCTTGTAGAGTTATATGCAGGAGCGAACTGGATGGAAAGAGAAACGTATGATTTCTATGGGATTAAATTTAAAGGACACCCGGATCTGAGACCTATTTTGAATATGGAAGATCTTGGATACCACCCAATGTTGAAGGAATATCGCCTTGAAGACGGTACAAGAACCGACAAGAACGATAGCATGTTCGGAAGATAAAAATATAATGCAATAAGCAGTAAGCAGCAAGCAATAAGCTTAAAGCCTAGAGCCTATAGCCTAAAGCATTTAAATTATGAAAGATAACTCATTATCTAATATACTAAACCAGTACGAAAGTAAGGAACAGATTGACGGACAATTATATACCCTGAATCTGGGACCTACCCACCCTGCTACCCACGGGATTTTCCAGAATATCTTAACGATGGACGGAGAAAGAATCCTTCACGCAGAGCAAACAGTAGGATATATCCACAGAGCATTTGAGAAAATTTCTGAAAGAAGAAACTATTCTCAGATCACTACCCTTACAGACCGTATGAATTACTGTTCTGCACCCATCAATAACTTAGGTTGGCACATGACAGTAGAGAAGCTGATTGGCGTGGAAGTTCCAAAACGTGTAGATTATATGCGTGTGATCCTGATGGAACTAGCCAGAATCGGTGACCACCTGATCTGTAACGGGGTAACCGGCATGGACTCAGGAGCCATTACAGGTCTTACTTATATGTTCATCGAAAGAGAACGTATTTATGATATGTATGAGCAGATCTGCGGAGCCAGAATGACCACCAATATGGGAAGAATCGGAGGTTTTGAAAGAGATTTCACACCTAAGTTTCATGAGTTGTTGAAAGATTTCCTGAAAACTTTCCCACCAAGATTCAAAGAATTCTGTACCCTATTAGAAAGAAACAGAATTTTCATGGACAGAACCATCGGTACAGGAGCTATTTCTGCAGAAAGAGCATTAAGCTACGGTTTCACAGGTCCAAACTTACGTGCAGCAGGGGTAGATTATGATGTAAGAGTTGCACAGCCTTATTCCTCATATGAAGATTTCGACTTCATTATTCCTGTAGGGACTTCAGGAGATACTTACGACCGTTTCATGGTTCGTCAACAGGAAATCTGGGAATCTATCAAAATTATCAAACAAGCATACGAAAATCTTCCGGAAGGACCATTCCACGCGGATGTTCCTGACTTCTATCTTCCTGAAAAGGCAGATGTATATCAGAAAATGGAAGCATTGATCTACCATTTCAAAATTGTAATGGGAGAAACTGATGTACCGAAAGGAGAAGTTTACCATGCTGTAGAAGGTGGAAACGGAGAATTAGGTTTCTATCTTGTGAGTGACGGAGGAAGAAGCCCTTACAGACTTCACTTCAGAAGACCATGCTTCATCTACTATCAGGCCTACCCTGAAATGATTACAGGTTCTGTCATTTCAGATGCCATTGTAACGATGTGTAGTATGAACATTATTGCGGGAGAATTAGACGCATAAAAAATAAGATGTCAGGCATCAGATTTCAGATGTTGGACACTTAGCTTTATATATAAATTTAAAATCTGATGTCTGAAATCTGGCATCTGAAATCTTAGATAAAAAATGAGCGAAACAATAGCTTTTAAACCGGAAAGTTTAGCACAGGTACACAAAATTATCGCAAGATATCCTGAAGGAAGACAGAAATCTGCTCTTCTTCCTGTACTTCACCTGGCACAGAAAGAATTCGGAGGATGGTTAGATGTTCCTGTGATGGATTATGTTGCCGGACTATTAAGTATCCAACCGATCGAAGTATATGAAGTGGCTACTTTCTATACCATGTTCAATATGAAGCCGGTAGGTAAATATGTATTGGAAGTTTGCAGAACAGGACCTTGTATGGTATGTGGAAGCGAAAAAATTCTGGATCATATCAGAACCAAACTGAACATTAAAGACGGAGAGACTACTGAAGACGGCATGTTCACTTTAAAGCCTGCTGAATGTCTTGGAGCATGTGGATATGCACCAATGATGCAGCTTGGAAAGTTCTTTCATGAAAATTTAACGATAGAAAAAGTAGACGAAATCCTTGATCTTTGCAGACAGGGACAACTTGCTTTAGACTAAATAAATTTTAACACATTAAAATAGCCATAAGCTAAAAGCCATAAGCCAATAGCTGAACGCTAAAAGCATAATAAACAATGAGTAAAAAACTTTTACTTAAAGACGCACATATAGAAGGTATCCGCTACTTTGAAACCTACCGTAAGCAGGGAGGCTACACAGCAGCTGAAAAAGCCTTGAAAATGACTCCTGACGAAATTCTTGAAGAAGTAAAAACTTCAGGATTAAGAGGTCGTGGTGGAGCTGGATTCCCAACAGGAATGAAATGGAGCTTTTTAGCAAAGCCTGAAGGCGTTCCAAGACACCTTGTTGTGAATGCGGATGAATCTGAGCCTGGAACATTCAAGGACAGATATCTTATGGAATTCCTTCCTCACTTATTGATTGAAGGAATGCTGATTTCTTCTTACTGTTTAGGTTCCAATACTTCTTATATCTACATCCGTGGAGAATATTCTTGGATTCCGGATATCCTTGAAGAAGCTATTGAAGAGGCCAAAGCAGCAGGGTTTTTAGGTAAAAATATTTTAGGAACAGGTTTCGATCTTGAAATCTATGTACAGAGAGGTGGTGGAGCATATATCTGCGGTGAAGAAACTGCATTGCTTGAATCCCTTGAAGGAAAAAGAGGTAACCCAAGATTAAAACCACCATTCCCGGCTGTAAAAGGTCTATGGGAAAGACCAACGGTGGTAAACAACGTTGAATCTATTGCGGCAATTGTTCCGATCATTGACATTACTGGTGCTGAATATGCTAAAATTGGTGTTGGAAGATCTACAGGAACGAAATTGATTTCTGCTTGTGGAAACATCAACAAACCTGGGGTATACGAAATCGATATGACGATCACTGTAGAAGAATTCATCTACTCTGATGAATATTGCGGTGGTATCAAAGATGGTAAAAGATTAAAGGCTTGTATTCCTGGAGGAAGTTCTGTTCCGATTGTTCCTGCAAATTTATTGTTGAGAACCGTGAACGGAGAGCCAAGATATATGAACTATGAATCATTGGCAGATGGTGGTTTTGCTACCGGAACCATGATGGGTTCAGGAGGTTTCATCGTTTTGGATGAAGACCAGTGTATTGTAGATCACACCATGACATTGGCAAGATTCTACAACCACGAAAGTTGCGGACAATGTACGCCTTGCCGTGAAGGAACGGGATGGATGTACAAGATTTTAAAGAAAATCGAGAAAGGAGAAGGAAAAATGGAAGATATCGATCTGCTTTGGGATATCCAGAGAAAAATCGAAGGAAATACGATTTGTCCGTTGGGTGATGCAGCAGCTTGGCCGGTTGCAGCAGCAATCCGTCACTTCAGAGATGAATTTGAGTGGCACGTGAAAAACCCTGAGTTATCTCAGACTCAAAATTATGGATTGGCACATTATGCAGATCCTATTCCGGCTGTTGAAAAGAATGCATAGGTTGAAATGAAAAGATTATTGGTTGTCGGCTTAATGATGTCGAATTTTGTATTTGCACAGAATAAAAAAACTGATACTGCAAATTATAACAGATCCGTTGAAGAGGACCTGGCATATGTAAGTAATGAAAAGCAGAATATTAAAGCTGCAAGAAAGGAAAAACCTCTGCCACTAAGCAAAAAAGGTCAGGTTTTCGTATTCTACGGTTGGAACAGAGCTGCTTATAGTAATTCTGATATCCATTTTACCGGTAACGGGTACGATTTTCAGTTGAATAATGTAACCGCACAGGATAGACCTACAAAATTTGGAATCGTTTATTTCGATCCAAGCTGGTTTACGGTAACGCAGTATAATTTCAGAATAGGATATTTTATTAAGGATAATTTAGCCCTTGTTCTTGGAATTGACCATATGAAATATGTGATGGATCAGAACCAGACCGTTAATTTCAAAGGCCATATTTCAGATCCTGAATATGCCGCAATGGTACAAAACGGGCAGGTGAATCTTGCAGATCAGAAGTTCCTTACTTTCGAACATACAGACGGACTTAATTATGAAAACTTAGGTCTTGAGAAATACAAAAATCTTGTTCATAAGAAAAATATAGATTTAGTATGGTCTTATGGAGCCGGAATCGGATTTATGTTTCCGAAAAGTAATGTAAAACTTTTTGGTAATGAAAGAAGTGACCGTTTTCACGTTGCAGGAATGGGAACCGATATCAGATCCAGTCTTAACTTAGTATTCTGGAAAAACTGGATGCTGAGATTAGAAGGAAAAGCAGGATATATCAATATGTGGGACATTAAAACCACATTGAATAATAAACCGGACAAAGCACGTCAGGATTTTGTTTTCGGACAGGTTCTGGGAGGAATTGGATATACATTTAATACAAAGAAATATAAATAACAAAGCCTATTGCTTAACGCATAAAGCTTAAAGCATATCATATGAGCGAAGAAGTTAAAAAATTCAAAATAACTATAGACGGACAGACTACTGAAGTTTTGCCTGGTACTTCTATTCTGGAAGCTGCAAGACAAATCGGTGGTAAATCTGTACCTCCTGCAATGTGCTACTACAGCAAGTTGGAAACCAGTGGAGGAAGATGTAGAACTTGTCTGGTAGAAGTTTCTAAAGGATCTGAAGCAGACCCACGTCCTATGCCAAAATTAGTAGCAAGCTGCAGAACTAATGTAATGGACGGGATGGAAGTAAAAAATCTTACTTCTGAGAAAGCTCAGGAAGGAAGAAAAGCGGTTACCGAATTCCTATTGGTAAACCATCCGCTGGACTGCCCTATCTGCGACCAGGCAGGAGAATGTCATCTTCAGGACTTAGGATATGAACATGGTGTGGAAAATACAAGAACAGAATTCGAAAGAAATACTTACGAAGCTGATGATCTTGGACCGAACATCAAATTAAATATGAATCGTTGTATTCTTTGCGCAAGATGTGTACTGACCGCTAACCAGCTTACAGAAACAAGAGAACACGGTATCCTTTTCAGAGGAGATCACGCTGAAATTTCAACGTATTTAAATAAAGCTTTAGACAATGACTTCATCGGAAACGTTATCGACGTTTGTCCTGTAGGAGCATTAACAGACAGAACAGCCCGTTTCGCAAGCAGAGTTTGGTTTACAAAGCCAATGAACGCAACTTGTAAATGTGATAAATGTTCCGGGAAAGCCTTAGTCTGGATGAAAGGAGACGAAATTGTAAGAGTAACTGCAAGAAAAGACCAGTGGGGTGAAGTAGAAGAATTCATCTGCGATACATGCCGTTTCGAAAGAAAAGCTTTATCAGACTGGAATATCGAAGGTCCTAGACATATCGACAGACATTCTGTAATTTCATTGAACCACTACGAAAAGCCTAAAGATGAGCTAAGAGTTTTAGACAATCCGATGGCTAAAGAAATCAGTGAAAAAGACGAAAAATAATTTTAATTAAAGACAATTAGATTTCAGACGCAAGACATCAGACCTTATCTCATATCTAGTATCTGACATCTCACATCTAAAAATCTTTACAACAAAAATGGATTTACTTACATTTAAACTTATACTTGTACTAGCACTTTTCCTGCTATCGTTGACGATTGCAGCCTACTCTACCTGGGCAGAAAGAAAAGTTGCCTCTATCATGCAGGATAGAATTGGTCCTAACAGAGCCGGACCTTTCGGATTACTGCAGCCTCTTGCTGACGGTGGAAAATTCTTCTTTAAAGAAGACTTTACGCCTGCCAATGCAGAAAGATTCCTTTTCGTATTGGGTCCAGCTTTGGTAATGTTTATTTCATTGATTACAGGAGCTGTGATTCCTTGGGGTAAAAGTTTAAATATTGCAGGTACTTCTTTTGATCTTCAGGTAGCAAACATCGATGTTGGTGTACTTTTCATCATCGGAATGGCTTCCATTGGGGTTTACGGAATTATGATCGGAGGTTGGGCTTCGAACAACAAATATTCATTACTAGGTGCTATCCGTGCTTCTTCTCAGATGATTTCTTATGAATTGGCGATGGGATTAGCACTTCTTTCTATCATTATGATGTCTGGAAGTCTGGATTTAAAAGAAATTACTGAAAGTCAGACTACCGGAAAATTATGGGGCGTTATTCCTTGGGTTTCAGGATTGAACTGGAATATTTTCTACCAGCCGATCGCATTCCTTGTTTTCTTTGTAGCTGCTTTGGCAGAAACCAACAGACACCCGTTTGATTTACCTGAGTGTGAATCTGAATTGGTAACAGGATATTCTACAGAATATTCTTCAATGAAATTAGGTTTATATATGTTCGGGGAATACGTGAACATGTTTATTTCCAATGCTTTTATGGTAGTGCTTTTCTTTGGAGGTTATAACTATCCTGGTATTGAATGGGTAACTCAAAACTGGGGTGAAAATGCTGCTGGAATCTTGAGTATTGTAGCATTCCTTACGAAAACAGTAATTGGAATTCTGATCTTTATGTGGATCAGATGGACACTTCCAAGATTCAGATACGACCAGTTAATGCACTTAGGATGGAAAACATTAATCCCAATGGCATTGGTAAACCTATTAATTACAGGAGCTGTAATTTTAGCGTTTGGAAATTAAATTATCTAAACCTAACAGGTTTTAAAAACCTGTTAGGTTTGTGTGAATATTGAATATTAAAAATTAAGATAACAGACAAGATTAGTCTAAAATCTGGTGTCTAACATCTAATATCTATAATTAAATGAAACTTACAAACAGATCAAAAGTTGTTTCCAACAAAGAAATGACCCTTGCTGAAAAAATCTACCTTCCTGCTATCTTTACAGGAATGGGGATTACATTTAAGCATGCTGTAAGAACCGTGATAAAGGGTGCTCCCGCAGTATATTCGTATCCGGAAGTACAGAAACCAAGAACCACTATCTGGAGAGGTCAGCACGTTTTGAAAAGAGACGAAGAAGGCAGAGAAAGATGTACAGCTTGTGGACTTTGTGCGGTAGCTTGTCCTGCAGAAGCCATTACGATGACTGCTGCTGAAAGAACTAAAGAGGAAAGAGGTCTTTACAGAGAAGAGAAATACGCTTCAGTATATGAAATCAATATGCTAAGATGTATTTTCTGTGGTATGTGTGAAGAAGCTTGTCCTAAATCTGCGATCTATCTTACCGACAGGTTGGTAGACGTGGAAACCAACAGAGGTTCTTTCATTTACGGAAAAGATAAACTAGTTGAAAAAATAAATGAAAGGATTGATATCACGACAAGACAATCCGAGAAACAAAAAAATGCGGTAAAATAATGGATCAGTTTTTATTTTTCTTGGTGGCGTTTTTAGCAGTAGCAAGTGCAGTTTACTTTGTATTTGCAAAAAATCCTTTATATGCTATTTTGTCATTAATTGTTACGATGTTTTCAATTGCCGGAATGTATATTCTTTTGAATGCTCAATTCTTAGCAATCATCCAGATTATAGTGTACGCAGGTGCTATCATGGTACTTTTCCTTTATATCTTAATGATGCTTAACCTTAATAAGCAAGACGAAAGTAAGAAGAACAATACTTTAAAATTTGTTGGAGTTTTTACTGCAGGTCTTCTTTTGGTAGGTGTATTAGGAGTTTTCAGAGGAGTAAAAGACAATCACATTGTTGTTGAAAATGTAGACAGAGGTGTAGGTCTTACCAAAAATCTGGGTAGGCTTTTGTTTAATGAATATGTTTTACCGTTTGAGCTTGCTTCTATCCTGATTTTAGCAGGTATTGTAGGTGCGGTATTAATCGGTAAAAAAGATTTATAAAATTATGGGAGAAGTAAATACATTTATACAAAGCATCCCTTTGGACTACTTCATCATCCTTTGTTCAGTATTGTTCTGTTTAGGGGTAATGGGAGTATTGCTTAGAAAAAATGCTATTGTGATTCTGGGCTGTGTAGAGCTTATGCTGAATTCTGTAAACCTTTTATTGGCAGCTTTTTCAGCGTATAAAGGCAACGGCGACGGACAACTTTTAGTTTTCTTCATTATGGTGGTAGCAGCGGCTGAAGTAGCAGTAGGTCTGGCAATTATTGCGATGCTGTATAGAAACACCCGTTCTGTAGATGTGAGTATATTTAATAAATTAAGAGGATAAGAATGGAGAATCTAGTATATGCAATAGTACTTTTACCACTTTTAGGGTTTCTTATTAACGGTTTATTCGGAAAAAATCTTCCAAAAATAGTAGTTGGTTCTTTGGCAACTGCAATGGTTTTCGGATCATTCTGTATTGCTGTAAGTCTTTTCATGAATTTCAATTCTGAAAGCCAGCCTGTAATCGTAAAAGCTTTTGAATGGTTTAGAGTAAACGGAGTTCAAATCAATTTTGGATTCCAGATTGATCAGCTTTCTTTAATGATGGTGATGATCATTACGGGTATCGGTTCACTGATCCACTTATACTCTATCGGATATATGAGTCATGATAAAGGATTCTATAAGTTCTTTACTTACCTGAATCTTTTCATCTTCTCGATGTTACTTTTAGTAATGGGAAGCAACTACCTTATCTTATTCATCGGATGGGAAGGTGTAGGTCTTTGTTCTTACCTGTTGATCGGATTCTGGTACACTAATGAAGAATACGGTAAAGCGGCAAGAAAAGCTTTCATCATGAACAGAATTGGTGACCTTGCGTTATTGATTGGTATCTTCATGATTGCTTCTCAAACCAATGCTGTAGATTATCTTTCTGTAGCAGAAAACGCTTCAAAATTTGAATTAGACGGAACAGTGATTATCTTTATCACAGCAAGTTTATTCATCGGTGCTACCGGTAAATCGGCTCAGGTTCCATTATATACATGGTTACCGGATGCGATGGCGGGACCAACTCCTGTATCAGCGTTGATCCACGCGGCAACGATGGTAACTGCAGGGATCTATTTGGTAGTAAGATCTAACTTCTTATTTACTTTAGCCCCTACAGTACAGGGAGGAATTTTATTCATCGGATTCTTAACGGCTGCTTTGGCAGGATTCTATGCGCTACGTCAGAACGACATCAAAAAAGTATTGGCATACTCTACAGTTTCACAGCTTGGATTTATGTTCATTGCTTTAGGTCTTGGAGCATATACAACAGCAATGTTCCACGTAATGACACACGCATTCTTTAAAGCTTTATTATTCTTAGGAGCAGGTTCTGTAATCCACGCGATGAGCAACGAACAGGATATGCGTTTCATGGGAGGTCTTAAAAAATATATTCCTCTTACGCACGCTACATTCCTAATCGGAACATTAGCCATCTCAGGTTTCCCTTTATTATCAGGGATGATCTCTAAAGACGAAATTTTAGTAGCAGCTTTCGCTAAAAACCCTGTTTACTGGGTAATCTTATTTGTTTTAGCGGCAATGACTGCAACGTATATGTTCAGACTATACTACCTGACATTCCACGGAGAATTCAGAGGTACAGAAGAACAAAAACACCACTTACATGAAAGCCCGTCTAATATGACATTACCATTGATCGTATTGGCTATTCTTTCTGTAATCGGAGGTTTTATCAACCTGCCACACTTCATCGGTCACGGCCACTATGCTAAACTGATGGAATGGTTAAAGCCGGTTCTTACAGAACAAAGCTACAGCCAGATGGAAGCTACTCTTTCAGGAGTACCTTTCAATACTGAAATGATCTTATTAGCAGCTACAGTATTAATGTTCTTCACTGTATGGTTCATCGTTAGAAATACTTATGTAAGTAAGAAAAAGATGGCTGTTGCAGAGGAAAACTATACCGGATGGGAAAAGCTTTCTGCTAAGAAATTATACGTTGACGAACTTTACAACGCATTGATTGTAAAAACTGTTGAAGGATTAGGACGCGGAGGAAAAATGTTTGATAAGGGTATCTTAGACCGTTTTGTAAACTTTGTAGGTGATGGTGCTGAAGACAGCGGAAAAGCTATGAAGCGTGTACAGAACGGAAATGTAGAGACATATATCCTTATCATGTCTTTAGCGGTGGGAATTATATTAATTGTTAACTTTTTATTACAATAATAATGTCTTGTTTGTTATTAACATTATTACTATTACCTCTAGTAGGTTCGGGATTAGTTTTTGCATGGAAGAGTAATTCCAGCAAATATTTGGCGCTTGGAATTGCATTGGTACAAATGCTTCTTACATTTTATATACTTTCGGATTTTGATTTTACTCCGACGGTGGATAGTGTATTGCAGCATGAGATCAATTACCCTTGGTCACAATTTATGAAGAGCTCTCTTCACTTCGGTATCGATGGGATGAGCATGCTTCTTTTATTATTGACCAACATTCTGGCTCCAATCATTATTTTATCATCTTTCAATGAAAATGTAAACTACAGAAATACATTCTACGGGCTGATTCTGTTGATGCAGTTTGGTCTTGTAGGAGTGTTCACTTCTTTAGACGGATTGTTATTCTACATTTTCTGGGAAGTAACTTTGATTCCCATTTGGTTCATTGCCGGACTTTGGGGACAAGAGAATAAAAGGTTCGAGTTCACTACGAAATTCTTCGTATATACATTCGTTGGATCATTATTTATGTTAGCCGGATTGATCTATGTGTACAACCACTCTGCATCATTCGCTTTAACAGATTTATATAATGCTCAGCTGAATGAAGTACAGCAGACTGTGGTATTCTGGTTTATTTTCTTTGCATTTGCAGTGAAATTACCGGTATTCCCTTTCCATACCTGGCAGCCTGACACCTATACCTACTCTCCTACTCAGGGATCCATGTTATTATCAGGGATCATGCTGAAGATGGCAGTATATGGTGTAATGCGTTATTTACTTCCAATCACTCCACTTCCGATTGCCGGAATTTCCGGACAGATCGTAATCATTCTTGCTATTGTAGGAATTGTTCACGGTGCGTTGATCGCTATTATCCAAACGGATATGAAGAGAATCATTGCGTATTCTTCTTTCTCTCACGTAGGATTGATGGTAGCAGGGATCTTTGCTTCTGCAGTAGTTACTTTAAGAGGAACTTTCAATGTAGAAGGTGCTGAAGGAGCTTTGGTACAGACATTTGCTCACGGTATCAACGTAGTAGGTTTATTCTACTGTTGTGATATTTTATATAAGAGATTTAAATCAAGAGACATCAGACAAATGGGTGGTTTAGCTAAAGTAGCTCCTAAGTTTGCGGTGTTATTCCTGATCATTATATTAGGTTCAATGGGAGTTCCATTAACCAATGGATTCATCGGGGAATTTATTTTGTTGAAATCTGTTTATGATTTTAACGGAACAGCAGCAGTAATTGCTGGTCTTACGGTAATTCTTTGTGCGGTGTATTTATTGAGATTCTACGGAAAAGCAATGTTTGGAGAAGGAGATGAAGCCGTTTTAAGTACAGCAAAAGATTTATCAGGAGTAGAATTTTCTGTATTGGCAAGTTTAGCGGTTTTTGTGATTTTACTAGGTATTTTTCCACAACCGGTAATCGACATGGTGAGTAGTTCGGTGAAGTTTATCTACCAATCAATGGTAAGTTAATTTGATATTTTAAGAAATGAGTGTTTTAATTATTGTTTTCCTAACGGCAGTTATTGCGTTATTTTCAGGAGTTTTTGAACAAGGAAAATTCGCAAGATACATTGGGATTTTGGGATTAATCATCGCATTGTACGTAAGTTTTATGCCGGAATGTTCGTTCTTCGACCATTACAAGCATATGTATGAATACAGTGCCAATACTGCATTATTCACTAAAATATCAATCGTAACAACTTTATTGTTATTCTTCCTGGGAGGTTTTGCTTTCAGCAATCACAGAAGCCACCAGTCGGAATTATACGCTTTGATGCTGTTTGCATTATGTGGAGGGATTGTTCTTTTCGGATACCAGAACCTGGTAACAATGTTCTTAGGTGTTGAAATTCTTTCCATTCCGTTATATGTAATGGCCGGAGCTAACAAAACTGATCTTAGATCTAATGAAGCTTCTATTAAATATTTCCTTATGGGTGCATTCGCAACAGGTTTCTTACTGTTTGGGATTGCATTCATCTACGGAAGTGCAGGAAGTTTTGATCTTTATAAAATTCATGATTTTGGAGTAGCAAATGCTGGAAATGTAATGTTCATCTTAGGAGTATTATTGATCCTTTGTGCACTGGCATTTAAAGTAGCATTAGCTCCTTTCCATATGTGGAGTCCTGATGTATATGCGGGTTCTCCTTCATTAATCACAGCTTTCATGGCGAGTGTGGTAAAGATCTCTGGATTCTTTGCTTTATTCAGACTGATGACGATCGGGTTTGCAGGAGTTACCCATGAGTGGATCAATGTTTTAGGAGTTTTCTTAATCATTACCTTACTTTTGGCCAACGTGATGGGTCTTGCCCAAACGAATGCAAAAAGAATGCTGGCTTACTCTTCAGTTTCCCATGCAGGATACATCGGATTGGTATTCTTCGGAATGACAAGCCTTTCTACATATAACCTGGCATTCTATTTATTTGCCTATGCTTTATCTACAGTAGGAGTTTTCATGTGTCTGATCTGGGTAGAGAAATTAAAGAGAGAAACTTCTTTCGGAGCCTTCAAAGGATTGGCAAAAACAGAACCTTTATTAGCAACAGCAGCAACGATCTCTATGCTTTCAATGGCAGGAGTTCCGTTAACAGCTGGTTTCATGGGGAAATTTGCTTTATTCTCCCAGGCAATGAATGGCGCTGCTTTCTTAGTATTGGTAGCTGTACTAGGTTCTGCCCTATCTATCGCTTACTATTTAAGACTGATTATTGCCATGTTCTTCTTTAAAGAATCAACATTCAAATCATCAGAGAAAGTAACCCTTACTTACAACATCATTGCAGTAGTTGTCATTGCAGCAATTATCATCCTGGGAATCTTCCCGGATCTGTTTGCAAGAGTATTCGGACTATAGAATCTATATTAAAAATATATTACAAAGACCTTTCAGAAATCTGAAAGGTCTTTTTTTTATGAGATTTTTTATAAATTACACCCCTGGAAAACTGATTCCGGTTCCTGAAACTATAATCATGACCTTTAATCATTAAACACCTATCACATGATCACCTACATGACACTTCCGGGCGATACTTTAGAAAAGATTGCTGCCGATCTGAAAGTAGAAAACCCCGCATACCTTAAAGAATTTCATAATACATACTGTGCCCTCCACAACAGGCTTGCCGAACCTGTGCAGCTGAAACCAGGAACTCTTCTCCATATTCCTTTCGGGAATGAGATTAATATCCTTAACCAAAAGATCAATGATAACGGAGACAGCTTATATTACCATCCTCCTCACGGCAAAATTGCTTACCCGATTTCTTTACTCGGCGGTATTTATACTGTAAGACAACAGAAGTATCAGGATGACAGCCAACAGGCAAGCTATCAATACCGGATGGAACTGAAGTATCTGAGGGCCGAAAAAGATGATCACTTCTTTTCATTGCAGATCTTCGGGTCCCGTAAAGACGGAGAGGAATCAGACAGTAAAATATCAAACCTCGCCAAAGCCTGTGCAGCCATCATGTTTCCTGTAGAGATTAGAGTAAACTCTGCAGCCAAACTTACTGATGTAAAATTCTATCATCCCGAATCAACCATTAAAAACGAGCTGGAAGCATTGAAAAGCTATTTCACTGACAATATTTCTGCATCTTATATTGATCAGCTGAAAAAAAAGGCGGTTGAGAAAGGGCATATTCTGGCAAGTATCAGCCATATGCTCCCTGTACAGTTTCTTTTTGGTGCTTTTTACAGGGCAAAATATGATGGATGGACAGATTCAGGAGTCTATCATGAATTTATCCCATGGCTGACCAATACTAATCCTATCCGTTTTGAGCTTTATAACCGGATTTTACCCAAACAAGAGCAAAATGAAGCCGATGAACCTCTGAAAATCATCCAAAGTGGTAAATCCTGCGATTACCGGAATCTCAGCCAACTTTATGATAAAAGCCATCTGTATCAGGAGCAGGCTTCTTTTAATGGCCGCTCTGTTTCCTGCAGTCATGAAGCTGAGTATATTTTTGACCGCACTGATCTGGTTATTCAGAAGATCACCGGAAGTTTTGAAATTCAGATTGGCGATGTTATTGAAAAAGATGTTTTTATGATGGAAAAAGGATGAGAAAAATGGGCTGGAAAACGGAAGCTGGAAGTTATTATTAAAAGGTCTTAATTTATTTAAAAAACTGATACCACATTTTAAACTTCTGATACTATGAAAAATAAAAATGGAGTATACTGAATTCAGGTTAATTTAGTATCTTTGAAACAACACCAAAAAAACGCAAAATATGTCCGGATCCGCATCACCACATGACGGAAAACATCTCGTCATACAAAAAGGAAAAGCCCAATGTAATCAGGGCGATCTGTTTCCGCAATTTAAAGTAACTTCTCATCAGAAACATTATTGGAATAATGAAGAGGGGCAGGCTGATTATCTGGCTGTCACCGAAGATGATCTTCAGTTTAATCCACAAGGACCGAGCTTCGGAAAATGCAAACTGAAACCAACCCCGGGCGGATACCTGCCCTGTGCCTACGCCCCTTCCGGAAAATGGCAGAAAACCTATGAAAAAATAAAGGTAATGGGTAAAAGTTGTGTTACTGAAATTTCAGAACTCATGTGCTCTACAGGCGGAAAAATCACAATCATGGAGCATGGGCAGACTGCAGCAATGAGTAAGCAGAATGTAAAAAGTGCAGATCCTCAGGAACAGCATCATATCAATCCTTTTGTAGACTTCAAAGAGTTTCAGAAAGAAACAGAAGGTGATGAAGTGGATGCCTATTAACCTAAAACTAAGCCACCATGTCAAAACAAGGAATTTATAAAATATCGGGAAATACAAAACCAAAAGTTGGTGAACAGGTTACCTATAAAATTGATGAATGGTATCCGGCCACCCCAGCAGCAAAAAGAAATCCTGCCCACGTTACCTGGCACCTGTTCAAAAAGGTGAATGGGAAATTTGTACCTACCAATATAAAGAAAGTTGGAGTAAGCAGTTTTACTTTCAACACCACAGCCTATAAAGATACTTTCAGAATAGAGGCTTATCTCCACAATCCGGAAGGAAGAGCTCCTATGGCCCTTGAGATACAGCCCCAGCCCAGCGACGTCCCAAAAATCAATAAAGTTGAATTAAAATATATAGATGATACCCCGGGAACAGTTTTCAGCTTTACCGAAAAACTCGTTGCAGAAGCAAGATGTATGAACCTGGAAGCCGAATATCTGTTGTTCACTCTTTGGGAAGATGATGCCAGAGGTTCAGGTCATAATGCTAAAAACCTTTTTATAGATAGCAAAAAAGTAAAAGTAAAAAACGGAACTGCCAGAGCTGAGTTTATGCTTACCAAAGCACTGATGAAAAAATCAATGGAAGGAGAGGCTGATCTCAAGCAACTGGAATTCTATGTAACCGTAGAATATTATGCCCATAAAAAACATGCAACTGATAATATAAATATTAACATCCCTCAGGAAATTTTACCTTCCGTTGAGTTACAAACTAAAACAGGGCCTTATCCACCGCTAAAAAAAGAAATCCCTAAAGAGCAACCCAAGAAAGAAGTCACTCCATCAGAACAAAAAGGCAAAAGTCAAAAAGAAGAAAAAGGTGTTAAAGCCCCCCAAAAAGAAGATATTATTGATAAAGATAAAAAAGTATTGGACTGGTCTGAAGCTAAAGGAAAAATAGATAATCAACAGACACCGACACCTCCTCCCCCACAGGACATAAGCCCTGCGCAGGTAAAAAATGTTCCTGTTTCTCCAAAAACAGAAACATGCATATGTAAAGAAAACCAATTTAATTGGGGGAATAAATTAACTTGTGAGGAAAGAAAAAAGGTATTGCAGGTTTGTGCTGAACTTTGGGGTGAACAAAATAAAAAAGAAAGAGCTAGTGAACTCATGTCTGTAATGCATCTTGAAACTAATAGAACTTTCAATCCTGCAGCAGACAATAATGCAGGTTATTCGGGATTAATACAATTTAGTGATGCTTCTGCAAAATCTGTTGGTTCAACAAGAACTGCATTGAAAAAAATGACTTTTGTAGAACAAATGGATTATGTAAAAAAATATTTTGAAAAGAAAAAAGATGCTCTTAAAACAATGACAGATCTCTATCTACTTGTTCTTAAACAAAATGCTGTAGGCCAAGGAGGTAATAAAGACTATATCTTATTTGATGAAAGTGTGTCTGTACCCAACGTTCCATATAATAAAGACAATTTAAGCAAAGAGCCTTGGGTCACAAAATATGGATATTCAAGTAATGCACCCTTTATGAGAGAGAAAGGTGAATGGGCACATAAAAGAATGTTTCAGTCTTATTCCAAGGGCTTAATTGAAAGAAGAGGTTTCGAAAACGGCAAAACTTATGTATGGGAAGTCACAGATAAACTTACAAAGGAACATTACAATCCTGGTAAAACAGAGCTTTTTAATGGTACTTGTGAAGATAAACCTAAAGAAAAAAAGAAATCAAATGGAAAATATCCTCCATGGGTAGACATTGCTATTGCTGAAGAAGCTAAAATAATACGTGAGTCAACACACTGCAGCTACATTATTAACACTTATCATGCCAGTACAGATAACGCTAAGATGTCAAGGTGTGGGTCAGAAAAAGATGCTACTAGAGCAAATTCCGCATGGTGTGGGGCATTTGTAGCTTATTGTTTAAAAACTTCAGGACATAAATATCAACCAGATCCTGGCGCTATCTGGCATGGCAAAGAAAATTTAGTAAAGAGGAAAAAAGGTGCACCTTATGAAACTGATGAAAAATGGGGAAAAAAATATACTGAAATGTACATTGGTGGTATTGTAGAATGGCATAATAATGGGCATACTACAATCATTGTAGGCATTGATAAAAGTAATAGCAAAAACTATATACTCTTAGGAGGCAACCAAGATAATGGTGTAAGATTCTGGACAGCCCCCAAAACAAAAGTTCATGCATACTGCATTTTTCCTACTGACTATACCGGGGATTTATTACCTTTAGAACCTATAGAACCTTCAGATCTTAGCCCGAAAGCTATAAAATATAGTGAAGGAAATACAGCTTAAAATTTATGAAAAAAGTTACGTTAACCATTTTAGTATCATTAACAACCTTCTTTTTTGCGTGCAAAAAAGAAGGTCAAAAGACATTATCTAATTCTACCAAAATCGACAGTATGAGCTTAAATCATAATAACTCAATAGAAAAAATTCTTGAAAATCAAATTATGAACGGTTATGCCATTAAAGAAAAAGGGCTTGACATGATAAGTGATTATAAGTACAAAAAAGAGGATTATGATGCTATTAAAAGTTTATCAATCGATATTCTTAAGAAAAATGGATTTAAGTTGATCAGTAACGAAGAGTTTCAAAAGAAACTAAAAACTATTTTTAAGGTAGAAGTTGAAAAAAATGATCTGAATTTTTTAATTGAGTATCCTTGTACCCAAGATAAAACGGTTTATCAGATAGACGGGAATTATGTTGTAAGCAATAATAATCCCATATTTATAGACTCACAAAATAAATTTCTATTGGAACCTCTTTTTATTCCACAACTCATAGATTATAAATCCCAATATCCTGCAATACATCAGAAAGAAAAAAATATTCCAAAAGAAAAATTGGCAGACGGAACCAATGTTGATATTATTAAATGGGCAGACGTTAAAGAACTGAATGAAATACAATTCACGAATAATCAACGTCTTATTCATCGAAACAAATATCTGTTCAATGATGTCAAAGCAAGTCTGACATGGCTTAAATTTAATGATAAACTCTTTCTGGAATCTTTGGTTAAAACCTTTGGGTATACAAAAGACAAGAGTTTATTAACTTTTGTTTTAAGGAACAACTATAAAAGTATTGATGAGCTACAAAAAGTACTCTGGAACGAAAGGTGTAGTGAAGATATCATATTTAATAAAGAGGTTTTTGAAATCATTACCGAAGCTCCTGAACAAGAACAGGCAGACTATTTAAGAGCCATTGCAGATTATCTGGTAAAAGAAATGGGTAACAATAGCTCACCATTGGATAGAAAGTCATCTGTAAAAGCAGAAATATTGGGTAAAATCGCTTACTACAGCACAAAAATTGGAGAAAAACATAACATGTATTATGACTTTTTCAGTATTTTAGGAAGCAGAGAAGGAGGAGCTCAATTTGAAGAAGAGTTCAGGAAAAATAATTATTATGGCATTTCAGATTTCAAACAAATTTGGGAAGAAACCAGAACAGGAGGTGTTTCCGGCCCTGGAGCAGAGTAAATTCATATAATAAATAAGGTCAGAATGTATCAAAAGAATATATCACTATTAAACATATATACGCAGTCTCCTATTCTATCTCTTTTTTTTTTTTAACATTTCTTTTCTCTTGTAAAGGACAGGATAAAGAAAAAGGAGCGTCTACAGAAATACCGAATCTTATAGGGAAAGAATTTATCATTGATCAGATTAATCCAAAGGAAGATAGATTTTCATCGAAGAATCTGGATCAATTATTTAACAAGAAAAGTTATACTTATCTGGTTGGGGAATATTCCGGAACTTCTAGAGAAAATTTTAATTGTAAAATTGTAGGCTTATTTAAAAATAATGTTTACGAGAAGTCATATGCTCTGTTTTTCGATAGTAATAATTTTTTGAAAGACACATTAAACATAACGAAAAAAGATATTTCTCTAGATGTAAAATTTGAAAATAATAAAAAGGGAATTGCCTTAGGAAACTTTGATATAAGTGATATGAAAAATACTTATTTCAAAATAACAGATTTATATGAAATTGATAATAAAACTATTACATTAAAAAAAATTAATATCAATCAGAAAATACTGAAATGTGAAATTCCAATTGACTATATTTCTGAAGAATATGAGGGGTTAGAAAGCTATTTTCATTATGGTATCACTGACAAACCTGATAAAAAGGAAGAAACAAAAACCTACCCCTCCGATTTAAAAGGAATGTGGGGGGTAATCTGCCAGAATGAGTTAACAGTATTGGATATCAACAAAGATAAAGGCTTCTTATCTCTATACGACTTCAATGCTATTTATATCAATCTAAAGGTAGAAAAGTTATCAAAAAATGAATATCTTCTGAAATATGCAAACTTAGCTTCTCAGGAAGATTATTATAAGGAGAATTTAAGAATTACAGATGAAGAGGTTTCAAAAGATAAAGTTATTGGCAAATTAATTTTGCAAAAAAATGGAAAAGCTGAACTGCAATGGATCGGTTTATATAATATGAAAAAACAAAAACTGGAATTTGTGGGTAATGATTTTCTCCTTATCAAAGAAAACGGTGGTAAAACCCCTTTGATTCTTGAGCAATGTCATTAAAAATGATGAGAAAAAGTTCAAAACTTCTATTATCTCTGATAGTGATGTGGACCTTATCCTGTAAAGAAAAAGTAAAACAGGATAACCAACATTCTGCTCTGCCCTACAATGATAAAATATTTTCTCTGTAACTATGCGCTTACACCAACTTCTATATACACTCAGTTTTTTATGCTTATTTTCCTGTAAAAAAGAAAATCACGTAAGCGTTCAATCACCTTCTGCCTTCAGCAAAGTAAAATCTGTAAATGATTCTGTTGAAGACAGAAAAAGTTCTACAAAACCTGCTGCTCAACCAGCTATTAAAACAGATTCTTATTTCACTTATAAAAAATGGAATATCGTTGATAAATCAAACGAAACTTATAAATTTCCGGGATTTATTACCCACCTGAAAAGCTATCTGGATGAAGCTAAAAATATCGGTGGTAAAAAAGTGTATGTCAATAATAAGGAAATTGATTTTAATGTAACTGACACTTATGTTTTTACTCCTTTCATATTCATCAATGGAGAGGAAAAAGTACTTTTAATTCAGGAGGAAGATGAATCCGGAGTTTATGGATACAGCTTCTATTATTTTAATAAAGATAAGTTTATCAAAAAAGAATATTTAGATATTGCTCCTGAAAACACTCTTGAAATTGATAAGTTTGTTAAAATAAAAAACGAAGCACAAAACTTAAAGATCACCATTCTGACGGATAAGTATTATGATGCAAGGCTTGAAGAAATGAGACCATCTTCAGGGTATAATCTTGTTATAAATAAAACTGTTCAGGATGAAAGAACAAAGTGATAAAAACAGAAATTAATAAGCCTTATAAATACTTACATCCTATGAAAATTTATAATCTCCTGATCTTTACCACTACGGCTATCCTCTCTTTTTCATGTGCAAAGAAACAGGAGAAAACTGTTCCGGCTCAATCACCCAACACCGCTCAGCCGTCTCAGAAAACGACAGTTAAAACAGAAAAGAAATACACTTCCTGCGAAGATTTCATTACAGACATGGTAAAATCCAGTAATGCTTCTGCTCTTAAAACATTTAATGATCCCCGGATCAGAATTGAAGAGATAACCTCTGAAAAGATCATTATTGAAATCTATGTTTCCAATGATATTTCTGAAGATCCTTCCGTTGAACAAATAACAGATCACGCTGTAGGATGGCTTGAGTATTTTCCGGCATCAGGAAAACTTCAGGACATTACCGCAGACCCCGAAGAGCCTGAGAATCTGAAATACGACCATTCTGTTAACCGGCAAAGAGATCATAGCGTTATGCTTTAGCAACTAAAAAAGAAAGAAGTTGGAAAACAAGCAATTCTTATTGATATCCAGGCTAAACTGAAAAATATGGCTGTACAAATTTATTAATCGGTAATACGGAAATACATCCTGTCAAAAAAAGGCAATCATTTTTCAGATAGGATATAAAGTTTTCCGAAACATTTGCAGATGATGTGCAATAAAATAAAATTTCCTTCCCGTCAATATTCTGCTTTTTTCATAACTTTACTCTAAATTTCAGCTCTTGGCTAATCTTTACAATAAAGACTCCCCCTTTCAGGTTTATATATCATTCAAAAAATATTTGGATGTATTGGAACATATCCGCTATAATGACCGTCTGGAATACAGGGTCAGCTATGCAGAATCCCTTATTGACAGCACCCGGAATTTCAAAGAGCTCCGGGACGGTTTTCAGGACATTAATTTACTGGAAAAATATGAGGACCTCATCAGAATCCTCCTGGCAGACCTCTTCCCTACAGGGCTTACAAAGAATGAAATAAAAGCAGCCAGTATTCCTCTTTCCAATATTACCTTCAACTATACCGAAAGGTTTAAAAACATCCTTAAAGACGCCGGAAAAGATTTTGAAATAGAGCTCAGAAACATCACTGACAATGAATTTTATGTGTTCTGCTGCTGCCTGATCCTTCAGAGTTACTTCAAAAAAGACATCAAGAGTACCATTCCTTTCTATTATGATATCCCGAATAAACAGGGAATCATGAAACATTATAAGATCACGGTAAACTCAGATTTTACAGAAATTATTCCCACGGAAACAGCGAAAATACCGGATGATGATATCCTGGATATGCTTCTGGAAAATCTGGATGACTTTCAGCTGTGGAAAAAGTACTTCCCTTCACAATCATGGATTCTGAAAGGTTTCACCATTATCTCTCTCGTAGACTGTACCTCAGAGGTTGCCTTGTCTGACCTTAAATCAAGCATGATCGAAATTGATCCGGAAAATTTAAATCCGGACGAAAATCTTACCGAGATCTTCAAATCCTATTTCGATGTTCCGGAGCTCAGCTTCGGACTGATGACCTTCAACAAAAAGGAACAGAAACTGGATAAACTTCCCATCTATGAAAGCCTTCTCACCAATCATATCCTTGATTTCTGGATCAATACTTTTGATGAGCAGACCCGCAGAACGACCTTCAATAATTTAAGCCATAATTCAAAGCCCGTTGTGGTTTCCAATGTAAACAATCTGGATGAACATGTTCAGCAGCTTCCCTCTTTCAGGATTTTAAAAGATAATAATATCAACAGTTTCATGGTAATTCCCATCATGAAAGACAATGAGCTTCTGGCCATCATGGAATTTACCTCACCTATTGCCGGGAGCTTTAACGGTTTAAAACTCAAAAAAATGGAGTTTTTTACAGATATGGTCCTTTTCTCGCTCAGCAGATTTTATTTTGAGAAAAACTACCAGATTGAAGCCATTATACAACGGGAATATACCACCATCCACGACAGTGTGATCTGGAAATTCAGAAATGAAGCTGAAAAATACTTTACAGCATCTCTGGGCAAGAAAATTCATACTTTAAAAGAAATATCATTTAAAAACCTTACCCCGTTATTTGGCGTCTCGGATATCCGTTCTTCCTCAGAAAAGCGCTTTAACCTGATGCTGCAGGACCTTAATCACCAGATTGAAAGACTCATTGAAATCCTTACGCTTACGAATTCCGATTCAGAAAAATTCCTGCTGGCATTAGAAGTTTTTGAAAACGAACTGAACAACGAGATCAAAGCAGATACTGAACAGCGTTTTCAAAGATTGTTGAGGGAAGAAATACATCCATTCTTACAGGGAAAACTGGAAATCAAAACCTCCAGGGAAATCAAAACTAAAATCAAAGAGTATTTTGCCCTGGTGATGGCTCAAACCGATCTTTTTTACAGCCACAGAAAGAATCTGGATGATTCCATAACACTTGTCAACAGGAAACTGGCAGATATGCTGGATGAAAGCCAGGTAAAAGCCCAGGATATCTTTCCACATTATTATGAAAGATTTAAGTCTGACGGTGTGGAACATAATCTCTATATCGGCCATTCTATTGCTCCGGAGCTGCACTATACCTTCAAAGTAGTTCATAAATTACGGTACTGGCAACTGAAAACCATCTGTAAAATGGAACTGGAATTCCAGTCATTTAAAGCAGCCCTTCCCGTTCAGCTGGATATTGCTTCACTGATCTTTGTATATAACGAAAAGATAGACATCCGTTTCAGAATGGATGAAAAACGTTTCGATGTAGACGGAGCCTACAACTCTTATTATGAGATCATTAAAAAACGTTTAGATAAAGCTCATATCAAAGATTCTGCAGAACGTATTACCGCTCCGGGAAAGATTACCATCGTTTATTTCGGGATGGAAAATCAGAAAGAATACCTGGATTATATCTCCAAACTTCAGAAGAAAGGCATCCTGCAGCATGACATAGAATTCCTGAAGGTGGAAGATCTGCAGGGAATTACGGGACTTCTGGCGTTGAGGGTTTCCATCAGTCAGAATCATTAAAGATAAATGATAAAGCCGGACAATTTTCTTTGCCCGGCTTTATTATATATTGTTTTTCATTTAAAGACTAAGAAAAGCAAACCCAAAAGACAGCACCGAAATAATAATCCCGGCCATAAAGATCTTATAGGTAATCGATAAAAGCTTATACTTCCTGTCAAGAACTTTCCCCAGATAATACAGGTCTTTTACCATAGAATCGTAGATATAATCCCTGTCTTTGATCAGGTCTTTCATAGCATTGTGGTAATCATCAAACTGCATCTGCTGAAAGTTTCCAAAGAACAGCAGATTCACTTTCCGGTTGACAATATCCTGAGCTGAAAATGGTGTTTTCGTTACATTAGGTTTTGTAGAAAGGATGGCAAATATAATCGTCAGTACACTGGAAAGTAATAGGATAAAACTAGGAAGGATCAGGTGGGCATTTTTCGGTGTATCCAGTTTTGGAACCAATACAGAAAGGCAAACCGAAATAATAATGGCATTTACAGAAAGTAGAATATTTGCTTTGCTGTCTGCAATATCACTCAGTCTCGTATGATTGTTTAATGTAACCCTGAATAAGGTGTCTACACTCCTGTCTGATTTTTCCTTTTCTTTTTTAGCTTCCGTATTTTCCTTTTTATCTTCTTCCTTATTCAATTTCTTTTCTATTTTCTTGATGTTTTTCTTCTTCAAAGGTTCCCAGTTTTCTTTGGCATAATCGGTATAATAAGAATGCTTGTTTTTCAGCATATCCAGATTACCGGCATTCCATTCGTCATTGGAAAAACACCTCACGTTCGTCAGTTCCCACTCTTTTCTGAGGGCATCGGAAATATCATTGTAATCATGGCCTGCAAAGTGGCTGAAATCTGCATCTTTTACTATTTTTTCCAACAGATTCTGTGGCTCATAGGTAATCTTTGTCGCCAGGATCAGCTTTTCAACATCTGCAATATAGTTTTCAGGATAGTTTTCCTGATGCAGAAACTCTTTCATGATCTCCACACTTCTTTCCTCATGATTCCCGGCACATTCTATATAACCGGTGTCATGAAACCATAATGCCACGAGTACTTTTTCCTGATCATCATCTGAAACAGGGGTATTTTTCATAATTTCCTCAGCCTTATTCACTGTATAGGCAGTATGGATAAAATTATGATAAAAGTATACTGAAGATAACTTATCTTTGAATAAGATTTCAACATAATTTTTAGCTTTGTGTAGAATGCTCATCCCTGAAATTTTGTTAATGTAAATTTATGAATTTATCCTTTAAAACTCATCTAAAAAATACTTCTGTTGTTCTGAGAACAGTAATGTCCGCCGGAGTCCTTTACTCCTGCGCTACATATAACGTACAAAAGGGCAAAAACTTATTTGAAGTAAAAAATTCTGATCTTAAATCTGAAAATGATTTTAAACTTTTCCTGATCGGAGATGCCGGAAATGCAGATGAACCCCAGGCACAAAAGACCTTAAATTTACTGAAAGGCAAACTGGACTCAGCAGACAGCAACTCTATGCTGATCTTTTTAGGTGATAACATCTACCCTAACGGGATGCCTAAAGAAACCGATAAAGATTATGATTTAGCAAAAATAAAACTGGAAAAACAACTTGCCATTACCAAAAATTTCAAAGGAAAAACATTGGTAATTCCTGGAAATCATGATTGGTACAGTGGGCTGGAGGGGCTCAATACCCAGGAAGGGCTGGTCAAAAAATATTTTGATGACAAAAAAGCATTTCTTCCTAAAAACGGCTGCCCTATTGACGATATCAACATATCTAAAGACATCAAACTGATCGCCATTGATACGGAATGGGTCATCACCAACTGGGATAATTACCCGGGAATCAACAAAAACTGTAATATCAAAACCCGTGAGGATTTCTTCACCGAATTTAAAGATCTTATCATCAAAAATCAGGGTAAAAGAATTATTGTTGCCCTGCACCACCCTATCATCAGCAGCGGAACCCATGCAGGATTCAGTTCAGCCAGATCCCACCTGTTCCCTTTCAACAGCAAGGTTCCTGTTCCCATTTTTGCAAGCTTTCTGAATGTCCTGAGAAGTTCTTCAGGTGCAAGCCCGGCAGATATCAATAACCGGCATTATGCAGATCTCGCCAACAGGCTGAAAAGTATTGTTCAGGATAAGGAAAATATTATTTTCGTGTCCGGACACGACCATAATTTACAATATCATGAAGATGGAAATCTGAGGCAGATCATCAGCGGGGCCGGATCTAAAGTTGATCCCTCCACTATTACCGAAAAAACAGATTTTTCCTATGGTGGCAGTGGATTCGCCGTTTTAAATATCAGAAAAGACCAGAGTACGGATGTTGAATATTTTTCTACAAAAGATGCTCAGCTTCAAAAGCTCACCCATATTTCTGTCATATCGAAACCGGATGTATTTGTGAATAATTTTCCCAATTCTTTCCCGGCAACATTCTCTTCTACCATTTATCCGGTACAGCTTACCCAGAAAGGGAAATTTTACCGCTGGCTCTGGGGAGACCACTACAGAAAATATTACGGAATTCCTATTGAAGCACCTACGGCCAACCTTTCTGAACTGAATGGCGGCTATATTCCTTTCAGAGAAGGGGGAGGAAATCAATCCAACAGCTTAAGGCTTAAAGCAACCGACGGACAGGAATTTGTAATGCGTGGCGTGAAAAAAAGTGCCATCCGTTTCCTGAACAACATGGCTTTTCAGAAAAGTACATTGGGAGAAGAACTGACTGATACCTTTCCGGAAAAATTCTTATTGGATTTTTATACTACCAATCATCCCTTCACACCATTTACCATCGGAAATATGTCAGAAAAGCTGAATATTTTCCATAGTAATCCGAAATTATATTTTATCCCCAAGCAGCAGGCTTTAGGAAGATATAACGAAAACTACGGTGATGAAATGTATATGATTGAGGAACGTTTCTCTTCTGATCCTAAAACATTAGCCTCATTAGACAATGCTAAAGATATTGTTTCAACGGATGATGTGCTCAAGAATCTTTCCAAAAGCGACAAATATTCTGTAGATAAAGAATCCTACATCAGGGCAAGGATTTTTGATATGCTGATCGGTGATTGGGACAGACATTCAGATCAGTGGAAATGGGCTGAATATGAAACTGGAGACAAGATCATCTATAAACCTATTCCTAAAGACCGGGATCAGGCGTTCAGTAAATATGACGGTGCTGCTTTCAAAATTATTATGAACGTTCCTGCAATCCGTCATATGAAAACCTTTACAGAAGATATCAGCAGTGTCAAATGGCTTTCGATGGAGCCTTATCCGATGGATCTTGTTTTTCTGAAAGGAGCAACCCAGGAAGACTGGGAAACACAGGCAAAATACATTCAGGAGCATTTAACAGATGCTGATATTGATGATGCCTTCCATAATCTTCCGAAAGAAGTACAGGATGAAACAATAGATGATATCCAGAGAAAACTGAAAATCCGCAAGACCAGACTTCAGGGATATGCATCTCAGTATTATGATGTATTGCAGAAAAAAGTTCCTTTAGCAGGAACAGTGAACCCGGATAGATTTGTCATTACCAAAAACGGACATTCTGTACAGGTGCAGCAATACAAATTAGGTAAAAATAAAGATCAGAATGAGCTGGTTTTTGAGAAAACCTACCATGATTCAAAAACAAAAGAATTATGGATCTACGGGCTGGAGGACGATGATATCTATGAGGTAGTAGGTACGGGAAATCCTAAAATGACCATCAGGCTGATAGGCGGATATAATCATGATACGTATAATGTAGCCGACGGAAGAAAGGTAAAGATCTATGATTTTAAATCGCAGAAGAATACTTATAACGCAGGTAATGCTACGAAGAACATTACCGATGATTATGATATCAATTCATACAATTACAAACATCCGAAATACAATGCTTTTGCCGGTTACCCTAATGTAGATTACAACCCGGATGACGGAGTGATCATTGGCGTACTGGCTAATTACACGGTGAATAATTTTATCCGTGATCCTTTTACACAGAGACATAGCTTAAAAACCAATTTTTATACGGCTACAGCAGGTTTCAGTGTAGAATATAAAGGAATTTTCAAGAAAGCTATTTCCGGATGGGACCTTAATTTAGATGCCTTCTATACCACGCCAAGATTTTCCCAGAATTTCTTTGGGCTGTCTAATGAAAGCCCGTATGACAAAGAAAATACGGAAAGAGAATACAACAGGGCAAGAATTTCGAAATTCAGTTTTGCACCATCCATTGCTAAAAAGAGCTGGATGAACCTCAGTCATCAGATCCAGCTTACTTTTGAAGACAATAAGGTACAGAGAAAAGAAGGCAGATTCATCAACCAGTCTCCGGATGTAAGTCCGGAAGTATTCAACAGCCAGCAGTTTGTGGGAGCCAATTATACTTTTGGTTATAAAAATGCAGACAATGCAGCCTTTCCTACTCTTGGACTGGAGTTTATGCTGAATGCCAACTGGAAAGCTACCCTGTCAGATTTCAACAGAAACTTCCTGACTCTTAAAGGTAAATTAGCCATCGACCATAGAATTGACAAAAAAGGAAATTTTGTATTTGCCAATTCCAGTAACGTGATGTGGATCAACAATAATCATTTCGAATTCTATCAGGCTGCTGCTATTGGAGGTAATAGCGGTATGAGAGCCTTCAGGAATGAGAGATTTTCCGGAAGATCATACTTTATCAATAACTCAGAAATACGATGGGATTTCGGCAGAATAAGAAACAATATCGTCCCTGCCAATATGGGAATACTTATCGGCTATGACATCGGCCGTGTGTGGAATGACAATGAAAATTCCAGAAAATGGCATCAGTCTGCCGGTGCCGGAGTCTGGCTGAGTATCGTAGAAATGATGTCTGCAAGGCTGAACTATTTCTATGGTGCAGACGGCGGAAGGGTATCTGCAGGAATCGGAATGAAATTTTAAACAATGCAGAAACCAAAGGATAAATTAAGTCTAATTTTTTATTTTTGAATTATTTAAATTAAAATAGTATCAAAATACTAAAAATCAAAGCATTATAATAATAAATAAAATTAATTATTAAAAAACTTAATTTAAATTAAATTTAATAATTCTAATTTTTTGACTCCAACTTCACATCAATAAAACAAATATGGCCTTTAAATAAAGGCCATATTTTTATACCTGTAGATCAAATATACAAATTGCCCAATATGTTTGTCAATTCATTAAAAAACAGACATTTAAAAAACATTTTATATTTGTCTCAATAAACAAAACAAATCTACAATTGAATGAAAAAGAAGCTGTTATATATGGCATTATCTGTCATGTTTATAAGTCTACATGCACAAGTAGGGATAAAAACACCAACACCTCAAAATACTCTTCATGTCAACGGTTCCCTTCAGGTGGTAAAGGATCTGAATGTAGGCGGTGATGCACAATCAAAAGGATATTCGGGCAATAAGGGTGAATTTTTAATGTCAAACGGAACCGGAAATGCACCGGTATGGAAAAGTATCGAATCCGAGAACTTTTTAAAAGTAATTTATGTAGGAAACAAAAATAACATCAGCCCTGCCAGCGGAAGCTATACCGGCACCCACAGCACTCCGGTCAGTACCCATGAAGACTACTCCCAAACCTACATCTTTAATGTGAGCAATAAAATTGATACAGCTTACTTAACCTATAACTCCTCTACAGGGCTTTTCACAGTAGTTAAGCCCGGATTTTACAATATTGTCCCTTACGTTACCTATGATCTGAACTTAAATCCCAACGGACAAACTGCAGGAACGGCAAACTCTTATATTCAGAGGGTTTCACCGGCACTCACTACTCTAGCTGGAATTTCAACAGGACATGGAGAAAGAACGACAGGGCTCAATCATAATCTGTCTTCTATCAATTTCTTTAATGCAGGCGATACATTCAGGATACGTTGCCGCTATACTCAGGATTTCAGGCTGTCCAGCGGCAATATTCATATATCTTATCTTACACCTTAATAAACACTGTAATCATTTTCATTTCTACTCTATTATTAAAAAAATCCACAGATATACTCTGTGGATTTTGATTTATTAGAAAAGATAATATACTTCCTAAAAAGAAAATTTATATACGTTTCCTCCCTCACTCTTATCTTTCTCATCTGCAATCATCAATGTTTTATCATCATGAAAAACAACAGCTTCCTTCTGAGAATTATGATTCAGGGAAATTTTCTGAATTTTAGCAGCACTGAAATCATCAGCGTTAAATCCGGTAAGAACATGAATATTTTTATGCGTCAGCAATACAATCTTATCTTTCGTACTGTTGATGGTTGCAGAGGTAATAGCCCCATCGTTATATCCTCCCTGAAGCTTTAGAGTACCTATTAATTTTGCTTCAAAATCTCCTTCTTTATTGGGAACTTTAAATACCAGGAAAGTTCCGTCAAATCCTTTGCTTCTGTTTTTGGTGAAAAGATAGAAGTTACCGTCCATTTCTACAAAACCTTCACAGTCGTAAAGTAAATTGGATTTTTTCGGTGGAAACTCCGTTTGGCCCTGGTAATGAAATCTGGTGGTCTGGATCACCTTCGTTGAAGTTTGGGTAATATCTTTCAGATCTGTTTTTAAAATAGCAAGGTCTTTTCGGTCGTTATCATTATTTCCAAAATCCCCGATGTAAATATTCCCTTGCGGATCTGATGTAATGTCTTCCCAATCTGTATTTTCACTATTTTCAACCGGGATTTTAGCCACCATCTGACCGCTCTCATTAACACCGTATACTTCATTTTTATTACCTCTGTCTTCGATCACCCAGAAGGTTTTCTTATCCGTGGAAAGTGTAATTCCTGAAACTTCTTTCAGTTTTTTGGGAAGTGTGAATTCGACTTTTAATTCATCTTCTTTAGGAGGTGAATTCTGGGCTTTTGGATTGCAGCTCAGTAAAAACAAAGCGGGTAGCATAAGAAAACGTAACATATTTATTTTTTTTAATGAATATAGATAGCATTAATCATTCCAGCCGGGGTTACTGCAACTTTTTTGCCTTTTCCCAGAGAGCATCCATTTCTTCTAGAGACATATCTGCAAGCTTCAGGTCCTGCTCATCTGCAAGGTTTTCCATCTTCTGGAATCTTGAAATAAACTTCAGATTGGTTCTTTCCAGAGCAGAATCCGGATTGATCCCCGATATCCGTGCATAGTTAATTAATGAGAAAAATACATCTCCCAGCTCCTGCTCTTTTTTCTCCGGATCCGTTTCTTCGTGAAACTCCTGAATTTCTTCATCTACCTTTTTCCAGGCATCCTCCGCATCATGGAATTCAAAACCAATTCCTTTCACTTTATCCTGAATTCTGTAAGCCTTCACCAGACTGGGCAAACTTTTGGGTACGCCTCCCAGAATAGATTTATTCCCTTCTTTCAGTTTCAGTTTTTCCCAATTCTGCTTTACTTCCTCTTCATCTTTCACTTCCGTATCTCCGTAGATATGGGGATGACGGAAAATCAGCTTTTCGTTAAGAGAATTGATCACATCTGCAATATCAAAGCTTTCTTTCTCCGAGCCTATTTTAGCATAGAAAACCAAATGAAGCAGAACATCTCCCAGCTCTTTCTTTATTTCCAGAAGGTCTTCCTGTAAAATAGCATCAGAAAGCTCATAGGTTTCTTCAAGGGTAAGATGACGAAGGGACTGTAAAGTCTGTTTCTGATCCCATGGACATTTTTCACGCAAATCATCCATAATATCCAATAATCTTCCGAAAGCTTCCAGCTTTTCCTGTTTCGTATTCATAAGTAATGGGAAATTCAATCTTATACAAATGTAAGGGTTATTCAGACATCATTACAAACATTGGGAGTAAAAGTTGCGGAGTGCAAAATTCCGGATAGATCAGGTAATTAAACCTAACAGGTTTTCGAAACCTGTTAGGTTTTGAAATATAAACTCGCTATTACCTGCTGCCAGAAAAACAAAAAACCTTGTCCGGAAATTCCAGACAAGGCATTGTATTGTTAATTCAAATTGAATGAATTATCCTTGCTTTCTGTGTGTGCTCTTTGGAGCTGATTTTGCAGCGGAAGTAGCTTTTACTTTTGGAGCAGCAGGCTTTTCTGCTTTAGGAGCTGCTTTTTTAGCTTCTTTTTCTATGCTTACTTCTTCAGCAGGCTCGCCGTCTAAAGTTTCAGGTTCTGCTTTCACAAAGCTTTCAGGAGTAATATATCCTGCTTTCTGAAGGATGTTGTACCACTGAGCCAATTTCTTGATATCAGAAGCATATACTCTTTCAGTATCATAGTTAGGAAGAGAAGCTAACATAAATTCTTTTAAATCTGCATCTGAAGATTTGTGAGAAATGGTTTCCTTATAGTCGTTGTTTTTAGCAATATTTTCAAAAACTTCGAACAAAGGAACTTCCTTTTCAAATGTAAACATTGCGATATTATCTAATAAGCTTACCTGGCTTGAGTTCCCGATGCTTACTTTTTTCTTGTTGGTAACATCTTCAATGATGAATCCGTTTCTTAATTGAGAAACTAATTTGTAAAGTCCTGGTTTTCCAGAAATTGAAATTATTTTTTCTAACAGCATAATTTTATTTTTTGTAAATTCTGCAATCAGCACTAGCTTTTTGCTTTTTATTATCTCTTTTTGTCCTTGTTTAAATTACTTTGGAAATCTCATTTTGTAACCGATGTTTACATCACCCTGGGAGATCTTAGTCAGTTTACCTTTTACCAGCTTTTTCTTCAGAGCGCTCAGGTGATCGGTAAACAGAATCCCTTCAATGTGATCATATTCATGCTGAATTACGCGGGCTCTAATATCGGAAAAAGTTTCTGTATGTTTCACAAAATTTTCGTCATAATATTCAATGACGATTGTGCCCTTTCTTTTCACATCTTCTCTCACATCCGGAATAGAAAGACAGCCTTCGTTGAACTTCCATTCTTCACCGGATTCTTCAAGAATCTGGGCATTGATGAAAACTTTTTTGAACTCTGCCAACTCATCTTTAATATCTTCATAATCCTCATCTTCTGCAAGAGGCGTCACATCTATTACAAACAGACGGATATCCAAACCAATCTGTGGCGCTGCAAGACCTATGCCATTTGCGCTGTACATGGTTTCGAACATGTTATCTATCAGTTCCTGTAATTCGGGATAGTCTTTATCTATATCTTTTCCCACTTTTCTCAAAACAGGATCCCCAAAAGCTCTTATCGGTAATATCATCTTAATCTTTGTTCTAAAAAATTCTGCAATATGATGGTTGCACTTACTTTATCTATTAATCCTTTTTCCTGCCTCTTTTTCTTATTTTTTCCACTTTGTGAAATAAAAAACGAAGCCATTTTGGATGTAAATCTTTCATCAAAACGGTGGACTGCAATATCCGAAAATTCTTTTTTAAATTCTTCAATGAATTTTAAAATATCGGTTTCCACTTCTGAAACATTTCCTTTCAGGTCTATGGGAAGCCCAATCACAACTTCATCTACCTTATTTTCGCTGAAATATTTTTTCAGAAAATCTATCAATAAACGGTTTTCCACAGTCTCCAGCCCACTGGCTATAATCTGCATATCATCCGTCGCAGCGATGCCACAACGGGCTTTTCCGTAGTCTATTGCAAGGATTTGTCCCATAAGTCTGCAAATTTAGTAAAATTTACTGATTTTATTCATAACGCAGTTTTTTTATATAAATCATGTTTTATTCCATTATTTTTTTTATAATTTTAATCTTCCAAAAAACAGATATATGAAGAGACTCATCCTCGTTAGACATGCAAAAAGCGACTGGCCGGAAGAAACCGACGACTTTGACAGACCCCTGGCAGACAAAGGTTTGGAGGATGCTATGAACATGTCAAGATTCCTTAAAAACAATAATATTTCTATCGATCATTTTATATCGAGCCCGGCAGTGCGTGCCCTTAATACCTGTAAGATTTTTAATCAGACTTATCAGCTGAACTGTTCTACTGATCAAAAATTATATAATCCGTCAGAAAGCAGTTTTGAATCTGTCATCTATGATCTGGATGATAATCTGGATTCGGTAGCCTTCTTCTCACACAATAATGGAATTTCCAATTTTGCCAATTCCATTTCTGAAGATATTTTTCATTTTCCGACCTGCGGAGTAGCCGGCTTCGAAGTAGACTGCAATTCATGGTCTGAGTTTGACGGTGCCAGAAAAAAACTTCTGTTCTTTTATGAGCCTGGGAAAATATAACCTTACCCCTACTCTTCTTTATGCCATAGTCTTTATATTCTTTTTTTCATGTCAGAAAAAGGAGAAGAACTATTTTGAAACGATAGCTATCAATGATATAAAATTATCCTCCACTCCCAAACCCGCAAGCTGGAGGTATAGCCACGATGAAAATTTTCAGAAATTTGAAGATTTTCAAAAATTAGAAAAAATTAAGCCTGAGCCACATAAAAATATAATCTATCTTCAGCCGATAGGACAGTTCAATAAGCTTCAGCAAAAGCAAATAGAGCTCACAAAAGAATATTTAAAAATATATTTTCAGCTGGAAACAAAAGTTCTTCCGGTATTGACCAACGATATTTTCCCTAAAAATGTAAAAAGAACTGCTGATGAAGGACAGGAACAACTGTTGGCAGGTTATGTATTAGACAGTATCCTGATCAAACGCAAACCCAAAGATGCTGTAGTATTGATGGGAATCACAGAAAAAGATCTTTTCCCAAAACCGGAATGGAACTATGTGTTTGGACTTGCTTCTTATGAAGATGGTGTAGGAGTAACTTCGATGTACAGATTTGCCGATAGTCAGTTAACAGATTCTAACTTCAATGAAAGTTTGTTAAGATTAATAAAAATCAGCTCACATGAGATCGGGCACATGTTTGGAATCAGCCATTGCCTGAATGCCAACTGTGTGATGAACGGAACCAATTCCCTTACTGAAACGGATTATCATGTTGCCAGAGCCTGCTCACTCTGCCAAAGAAAACTAAATTCAAGTATTCATTATAAGCATAAGAAAAGGCTTATTGAGTTGAAAAATTTCTTTGAAAAGCAACATCTTAATACAGAACTTACATTAGCAAATCAGGATCTGAATCTTGTACAGTAAACCAGTATTTCTATTACTGACTGCATATTCCCCTCTTCCGGAGGGGTGGCGAAAATTCAAAGAATTTTTGACGGGGTGGTTAGTTTAGGCTAAAGCCATTATCATTATAAAAATGAAAAAACGGGCTAAAGCCCGTTCCTATTGAGTATTTTTTAATATTATTTACTTCCTCTTCAAGTCCAGATCATCAAAATCAAAACTGAAATCCGTTACATCAGAAATTGCTTTCAACCTTGCTGATTGTGCTTTGCCTGTTTCGTCATAATTAAAAACGATATAAGCATCTGCGTCATAGCTTCTGTCATCCCATTTGATAATGAAAGAATTATTAGAATAAGGAAGAAGTTCCCCTTTTAACCTTGGTGAGTTTTTGCATGAAATTCTGTAGGTACTCCCCTGCTGCGCAATTTCTACATCTCCAAACCAGGCATCGTTATACGTTCCGGTAAACTGCTCTGCCTTCGGATGAAGTGATTTTTCTTTTTTGAATGCTTCTGATTTTGCAAAGGCATCTTTCTTTTGCTTATCAAATTCTGCTTCCATTTTAGACATTCTGTCCCCGTATGTCTTCAGCCAGTTTCTGTCTGCAACACCAAGGTAAGAGTCTTTTACGGTATTGGTAATCGTATTGAAAGCTGCTCCGGATTGCTGATTCGTTAACACTATGATTCCCAGTTTCAGGTCAGGAATCAGGGTAAACTGGGTTACAGTACCGATCAGTCCTCCGGTATGCTGTACCTGCTTATGCCCTTTCACGTCGCTCAGGAACCAGCCTAAACCATAGCCATAAAAGCTTGTGTCGTAAGGATTCTTTGCTGCTACCCTGTCAGGAATCTGAAGACTCCATAACTGCTGAACATTTTTATCTGAAACTAGTTTTTTACCATCTTTAGTGGTGAAATTATTCAACAGACATTCTGCCCAGGTCGTCATATCTTTAATATTACTCATAATCCCTCCTGCTGCATTGGCTGTTTCATTCCAGTCGTGAGGTACAGCAATGGCTTTTCCATCTACAGGAGCATGGGCATCAATTTTATTAGCGGTTGATTTTGCTCTGTTATAGCTTCCGAAACTGGATGTCATCCCTACCGGCTTCATGATTCTCTGCTCAATAAATTCCGTCCAGCTTAAACCGGAAACTCTGTGGATCACCTCACCGGCTACAATGAACATAATATTGTTATAATCCAGTTTTGTTCTGAAAGGGTTTTCCGGTTTCAGGTATCTTACATTGTGAACGATATCATTCACAGTTAAGTTTCCTCCCTCAGGAAAAAACATAAGATCTCCCTGTCCCAATCCTAATCCTGCTCTGTGGGTAATCAGGTCTTTTACGGTCACATTTTGGGAAACGTACGGATCGTACATCTGAAATTCAGGAATATATTTTGAAACTTTATCATCCCAGTTCAATTTTCCTTCATCAGCCAAGATAGCTAGTGCTACACAGGTAAATCCTTTGGAGTTGGAGGCAATACCTACCAATGTATTGTCATCCATAGGCTGTCTGGAAGTAAGAGAACGTACACCAAACCCTTTGGAATAGGTTACTTTTCCATCTTTTACAATTCCCACCGACATTCCCGGCACGTCAAAGGTTTTTAAAGTATTTTGGATCAGTTCATCCAGCTTTTTTTCTTCAACCTGCGCATTAGCCAATCCTACGGTCAAAAGAAAAATGAAAAAAGAAAATTTCTGTTTCATTGTTTTTTTAATTTTCCCAAATTTAATAAATATGATGCTAACTTTGCAGCGTAAAAAATTTTGTTATTTTCATCAATCAGCCATTATCCTATGAAAAAATCTGTCTGTATTCTTTTAATATCTTTTTCTGCCGTTGGTTTTATGAAAAGTCAGGACAGAACTTCTGATCCTTTACTTCTTCAAACATGGAATCTGAAAAGTATGGACACCTACATCTATACTTATGAAAAACAAAAAGCTTTTGAGAAAAAAAGACAGGGACTCAGATTTCAGAAAAACGGAAAAATTACAGGAAATCTGGAAAGCTCTCCTTTCAGATTTGATACGCAGGAAAATATTCCTTCTAAAAATATAAGGTTTGATCTGTATATCGGAGCATGGAAAAAAGTTTCTGATACAACGGTGAGTTTTCTGTTTCCTTCCAATGCCAATATGAACGGCACATTTATCATTTCAAAACTGACGGAAAATGAATTGAAGCTGAGAAAGGTTTTCAGTGCAGAGACAGAAAAAAAACTGGATTCTATACGCAGAACAAAAGATATTTCTTACTAAAAAACATCATTAGTTAAAGCTTCTTTATATTTGCAGTCTAAAAAATTAAAAATGAAACTAAACAGATTATTTGCATTATTCTTACTGGTGATAAGCTGTAATTTATATTTTTCTCAGGAAGTGACCATCAAAGACGATAAAGTTTTACTGGATGGGAAACAGATCCTGAAAGCAGAAAAGATCAACGCAGCTCAATATTCATTTTTTTCGATGAAGGATGATGAGGAAGTTCTCCTTTACCGGTATATGGATAATGAAACCCCAAGATATGTAAGTGATGATTATTTCATCCTCAATTTCCTGACCGAAAAAACAAAAGTAGAGTCTACAGACATGGCCAAAATTGCCAATTTTATGAATTCTAAAAAAGGAATGGAAAAACTGGTAAGATGGCTGCTGAAAGAAAGAGTCATCAATCATGACGGAGAACTGAATGCTGAGCGTGTAGCTGTTTTCAAAGATAAATATCACGAAAATATCACCGAAAGAACGCTTAGGTAATGACAAAGATTCTTCTCCTTTCCGATTCCCATTCCTATATGGATGACCGCATTCTGGAATATGCTTCTCAGGCCGATGAAGTATGGCACTGCGGGGATTTCGGGAGTCTGGATGTCATTGAACAGCTGGAAAAAATAAAACCTTTGAAAGGCGTTTACGGAAATATCGATAATGCCAAAATTCAGGCTGAATTTCCGGAAGTCAACCGTTTCTTCTGTGAAAATCTGGAAGTTTTAATGATCCATATTGGTGGCTATCCCGGAAAATATACTCCACTCACAAAAAAAGAGATTGCAGAGAAAGCTCCTAAATTATTTATTTCAGGACATTCACATATTTTGAAAGCCATGTATGATGAGAAAAATAATCTGCTTCACCTGAATCCTGGGGCCTGCGGAAAACAGGGCTGGCACAAAGTGAGAACGATGATGCGGTTTGTAGTGGATGGTGAAGAGGTCAAAGATCTGGAAATTATTGAACTGGGGCCAAGAGTGTAACGGGTGAGAGGGCGTGAAAGTTTGAGGCTTGTCTTCATACCTTTTACTTTCTACCTTTGTACAAATATTGGGTTCAGATAAGCCTTAAAAAATTATGAAGATCGGCGATAAGGTTTCGGTAGTAGATGAAGATTTAAGCGGAGTGGTCACTTCCGTGAAGGGAAATATTGTTGTTTTTAAAGATGAATACGGCTTTACCCATCAATATCCGAAAGAAAAACTGGTTCCGAAAGATGCTGATCTGTATGAAAATATCAGGATCGTAAAAAAAGCAGAGCCTAAAAAAATTATTTCTAAGAAACATCAGAAAAATCATTTGGTTTTAGACCTGCATTTTCATAATTTGGTAAAGAATCCTGATGACTATGACAGCTTCGAAAGATTGTTTATTCAAAAAGAAAAACTGATTGAGGTGATTGAGTTTTGCAGAAAGCATAACCTGAAGAGATTGGAAATCGTTCACGGTATTGGTGACGGAACTTTACAGAGAATGGTGCGGGATGTACTGGAAAGCCAGGTTAATATTGATTTTTATAATAAGGAAATACTTCACCATCAATCAGGTGCGGTAATGGTAGAATTTCACTAAATTTGCAGGAATTGAAATATGAACGTACTTAATTTACTTTTTACCAAAGACGGATTGATCTACCAGATTGTGAAAAACAAGAGCATTCTGGAAGAAAAGTCTTATTTCGTTACCGAAGAAACTCCGGCTGATCTTATTGACGAAAAGCTTGATGAAGTTCTTATCAGACAGCGATTTGATGAAATTCAGGTGATTTCGGCATTGAATCATTTTACCCTGATGCCTGAAGGTTTTTCCCAGCATGATACAGGCTTTGACCTTATTGCCTTCAATGCTCCGGCAGACCGTGAGAAAGAAGAGCTGATGCTGTCTATCAATAAAAAATTCGGAATTCAGTTTTATTATACTTTCCCGAAAGATTATTACAGGAAAATAAAAGAATTGGCCCTGCCGGTTCATTTCAATTTTTCCGGTGAAAAGTTCCTGAGCTCCATTAGTAATAAGAATAATAAGGAAATTCACATCAACCTTTATCACAATCAATGTGAGTTTTTCGCCATTGATAACAAAAAGATTATTCTTTACAACAATCTTGATGTCAATTCGGAGGTGGATTTTCTTTACTTTATTATGTTTACATTGAGCAAGATAGGTTTTGGAATCAATGAAACCAGCTTTTATGCTTATGGTGAAACAACGGAAAACGAAACCTTCATATCCGAACTTCAGAAATTCGTTAAAAACCTGAAAATTGTTTTTGACAATATTCCCAACAAGAATTTTATACTTAATTAGATTGCAGACCGCAGCTATTTGGGATCAGATCCCGTACACTGTCACCTGAAATCTATTACCTAAACCCTACGAAAAATATGTTCAGAATAATATCCGGAAAATGGAAAGCCAAAAAAATTGCCGCTCCTAAAAACTTTGAAGTGCGGCCAACCACAGATTTTGCTAAAGAAGCATTATTCAGTATTCTGGAAAATAAATATGATATGCAGTCGATTTCCGTGCTTGATCTTTTCGCAGGAATCGGGTCTATTTCCCTGGAATTTGCTTCCAGAGGATGTCAGGATATTATGTCTGTAGAAATGAATCCAAAGCATACGGCATTTATCAATTCCACCGCATCAGAGCTTGATATGGCTCTTCAGATCAATGTACAGCGAGGAGATGTATTTGACTGGCTGAAAAAATTCAGAAATAAAAAATCTTTCGAGATCGTTTTCTCAGATGCTCCCTTTGAAATGGAAGAGAAAAAATACTATGAGCTGATCTCACTGGTTTTAAACAATAAATACTTAAAAGAGAACGGAGTTCTTATTGTGGAACATCAGAGCCGTATGAAGCTTGAACATCCCAATCTGACCGATACCAGAAAATACGGAAACGTGAGTTTCAGTTTTTTTGAGCCGAATAAAGAAGATAATCAGGAACTTTAATTCCTGATTATTTTTTTTGATTTCTCAGGAGCGCTTTTCCCCCAATCTGTAATGGCTTCCAATACCGGAAGCAGTGTTTTTCCAAAATCCGTTAATGTATATTCAACCATTAAAGGCGGCTTTTCTGTAAATACCTTCCTGTCGATTATATGATCTTCCTCCAGCTGCTTAAGCTGCAGGCTCAGGGTTCTTTCTGTAATCGTAGGAATCACTTTCCTCAGCTCATTATATCTTTTCGCCCCGTCTATCAGGTGATATAAAATAACCGCTTTCCATTTCCCTCCTATAAACCGCATGGTTACACTGGTACAGCAAGGGTATTTTTTATTATCAATTGTATACATTTTTATACTATCATTTTTTACCGTTATTGCAAAGTTAATAAACTTAAATTAATTTTGTAACTATAAAAATGATAGTATAAAATTATGAACTTTTTAGACAAAATGAAAAACAGGTATACTGTAAAAAAGTATAACCCTCAAGGAAAAATCAGTGAAGAACAGATTGAAGAGCTTAAAGAAATTCTGAATCTCAGCCCGTCATCCATTAACAGCCAGCCATGGAACTTTATTTTTGTAAGTGATTCTGAGCTGAAGAAACAACTGGCAGAAGTCTCTTTCATCAATAAAGAAAAAGTATTGGACTGTAGCCACCTGATTATTTTCCAGGTTCTGAAGAATACGGCAGATTTTGAACAGCAGATTGAAGAAAGTCTTCCGGAAGGTAATATAAACTACTACAAAAACAGAGTAAAGATCAAAGGTGAGGAATCTGTAAAATCCTGGCTTGGTCATCAGGTTTACCTTTCTTTAGGCGTATTGCTTTCTGCGTGTGCAGCTATGGGAATAGATTCTACACCAATGGAAGGCATCGAGCCGGAACAGTATGATGATCTGCTGAAAAATGAAAAATATGAGACATTATTTGCTGTTGCCATCGGACAGAAAGATGAAACAGACACGAATCAGCCAAAGTTTAATCCAAAGACCAGATTAAAAGCTGAAAAAGTAATTGTGGAAGCATAATGATTGACGTCTTTGTTCTATCTCACACATGTGGAACTCGCAATGATAAAATGTAATAAAGAAAAAGTCTGCCTCCTACTGAAGCAGACTTTTTAATTTATAATACTTTCAGTTCCAGATCAATTGTTTTACCGAAGAACTTCTTGGAGATTTTTTCAAAGTTCTTGGTAAGATCCGAGAGATAAAAATGATAATTCGGTTTAGGGTTGTTATCATTCAGAAGATTGTACTTATCCAGAATGATCTTCAGATGATTGGCTACAATATTCGGAGAGTCAATGACACGCACCCTGTTCCCATAGTACTGCTTGATTTCATCAATCAAAAGCGGATAATGGGTACATCCAAGAATCAGGGTTTCAATATTTTTCAGTTTATTATTGCTCAGATAATTGTAGATAATGGCATGTGTGATGGGATGGTTTTTAAATCCTTCTTCAATAGCAGGCACCAGCAGTGGAGTTGCCAGCTCATCCACTTTGATCCATTTATTATGCTTTCTGATGCTTTTCTTATACAATCCGGAATTCACAGTTGCCTTGGTGGCAATAACTCCTACGTTATTGTGTATTTCATAAGATACTTTTTCAGCAACAGGGTTGATCACGTCTATTACAGGAACTTTCCCCGCAACAGACTGCATCACTTCATTCAATGCATTAGCTGTTGCCGTATTACAGGCAATTACAATCGCTTTACAGTTCTGCTCCAGCAGAAAATTGGTGATTTTTGTAGAATATTCTATAATGGCTTCTTTCGACTTTTCACCATAAGGAAGGTGCTTCGTATCTCCAAAATAGATAAGATCCTCATTAGGAAGAAGTCTTTTGATTTCCTTGGCAACGGTAAGCCCTCCTACCCCGCTGTCAAAAATTCCGATAGGCTGACTGGGTGAAAGATGTGAATAATCTTGTTTTTTAGTTTTCAAATGAAGTGAAATTTTATACAAAAATAGTGAATTTTATGTCACATTTGTATATCTGCAAGCATTATACAATAAACAAATCCGAAGCAATTCCGTCTGCCATAAACCAATGTTTTTCAGGAATTTTCAAATGATCATTCTCAATGATTAAAATGCCTTCTTCAATCTTAGATTTAATTTCTATCTGAAAATGTTCCAGCATTCTATCTGAAAATTTATTTTTCAGGCTTTTCAGATCAACTCCCCAGATGGTACGCAACCCGATCATGATCATTTCATTGAACTGATCTTCCCTGGAAAGAATTTCTTCTTCTTTGGCTAACAATTTATCATTAAGCTTTTTAATGTACTGTTGATTATTGGCAACATTCCAGCTTCTGATATCAAATCCGTTATAAGAATGTGCGGAAGGGCCTATTCCCAGATATTCCTGATATTTCCAGTAGGCAGAATTATGTCTTGAGTAGAATCCCGGCTTTGCAAAGTTGGATACTTCGTAATGTTCAAATCCATTGTCTTTCAGAAAATCTGACAAATAGTAAAATTCCCTGTTTTGTTCTTCTTCTTTAGGGCTTTTCACCTTTCCCTTTGATATCCAGTTTTCCAGAGCAGTCTTGGGTTCCACCGTCAAAGCATAGGAAGAAATATGAGGAACCTCCAGCACTATGGTTTTATTCAGATTTTCTTTCCAGATTTCAAGACTGGAAGTAGGTGAACCATAAATTAAATCAATACTAAGGTTTTCAAATCCGAAATCCTGGGCTCTTTTGATCGAACTTTCTGCTTCTGATGCACTGTGAGCTCTGTTCATCAGCTTAAGATCGTCTTCAAAAAAACTTTGGGTACCTATCGAAAGCCTGTTGACAGGGGTTCCGGCCAGCTGTTTTAAAAAACTTTTATCAAGATCATCGGGATTGGCTTCCAGTGTAATTTCAATATCTTTTTCAAAACTGAAATACTTTAAAACTTCATCAATTAAAGAACTGATCTCATCTACAGAAAGAATAGAGGGAGTTCCGCCTCCAAAGTACAATGATTTCAGAGATTTGTTCTGCAGTTCATTTTTTCTGAGCAGCATTTCAGTCTTCATAGCACGCAGCATTTCATCCTTGAAATTCAAAGATGTTGAAAAATGAAAGTTACAATAGCTGCATTTTTGTTTACAGAACGGGATGTGAATGTATATCATAAAAAAAGCCCTGGAAAAATCCAGAGCTCAAATTTATTTAAATTAAATTGATTAATATCTAAATCCTCTAACATTAATAAAGTTATCGAAGTTATAACCAAGACCAATCATGAAGCTGTTTCCTCCATAACTCTGAATATCAGATATTCCAAGGTTATACGTTGCACCGATCATAAATTTGTTGAATCTCACTTTTACAATTGGAGAGATGCTCAGGTTCTGATTATCAAATCTGTTCTGAACTGTTCTGTAGCTTACTCCGAAAGAGAATGCGTTGATATCATTGGAGAATGTCGCCATAAGGTTCCAGTCGATCATTCTTGTTGAGTTGGTATTCAGGTTGATCAAAGCTGAAGGTGCTAAGGTAATATTATCAGCAATATTCCAGTTATATCCTAAGTTTAAGAAAAATTTGATTGGTGAAGGCTCGTAATTGTTAACGATCGAAGCATCATTACTTAAAGCGATATCATTCACGGAAACTCCTCCGAATAATCCTCTGTAGGTAGCTGCTAAACCGAAATTGGCATATACCATGAAGATATTACTTTCTTCTCCTCTTAATAATGGATCACCTCCTTCCTCAGTATTGATTTTGGAGTAATCAAAATTCATGTTATAGAAGTTAACGCTGGTACCGAAAGAGAACTGATCTTTTCTGTCGCCTTCACTGCTTAAAGGAATAAAATACGAAGCACCGGCTGTAATACCACCAGCAGAAATAGGTCCGTTGCTGTCTCTGAATACGGAGATACCGGCACCCACTCTATCAAAGATATTCGCATTCATCCCGAGTGACTGTACATTCGGAGAATTGCTGAATTTGGAAAATTGTTGTTGATAATTGGCGTTGAGCTGTACGTAATCTGTTTTTCCGTATTGAGCTGGGTTGAACAGGAACTCACCATCCAAAAGATATTGCTGATAGTATGGTAGTGATTCTTGTGCTTTGTATGCATTTGACAAAAGAGCTAAACATACGATAGCATATAGTTTTCTCATAACAAATCTTGATTTCAATTCAACAAATATAAAAAAATTCTCAATATATTTTTAGTTTTCCAAATAATTTCTCCATTTTTTTACAGCATCCGCCATATCTTTGGGCATTGGGCTTTCAAAATATAATTCCTTTTTTGTTGTCGGGTGTATAAATCCAAGGGTGTGCGCATGAAGGGCATGTCTTGGAAGAATCTCAAAAACATTTTTGATAAACTGTTTGTATTTCGGAAGATTGATCCCTCTCAGAGGCGTATGTCCTTCGTATCTTTCATCATTGAACAGGGTATGCCCGATATGTTTGAAGTGAGCTCTGATCTGGTGTGTTCTTCCGGTTTCAAGTTTGCATTCTACCCAGGTCATATATTTGAAACGTTCCAGTACCTTATAATGGGTTACCGCATGTTTCCCCTGGCTGCCGTCCTCGTATACGGACATCTGCATCCTGTTTTTAGGATGTCTTCCGATGTGCCCACGGATGGTTCCTTCCTCATCCTGAAGATTTCCCCATACAAAAGCCCAGTACAATCTCTTTGTAGTCCTGTTGAAGAACTGTTTGGCGAGAAAACTTAATGCATATTCATTCTTGGCAATTACCAGAAGCCCGGAAGTGTCTTTATCAATTCTGTGTACCAGTCCTACCCTGTCGAGGTCAGATTTATCGCCATTCTTTTCAAAATGAAAAGCCAGCGCATTCACAAGGGTTCCGTCCCAGTTCCCGTGTCCCGGATGCACCACCATTCCCGCTTCCTTGTCTACTACTACAAGATCATCATCTTCATAAACGATATTCAGAGGAATATCCTGAGGAATAATGACATTTTCTCTTGGAGGATGCGTAAGCAATACGGAAATCTGATCTCCCGGCTTCACACGATAATTCTGCTTTACGGCAGTTCCGTTCACTATAACGTTTCCGGCCCTGCAGGTCTGCGAAATTTTATTTCTGGAAGAATTCTGCCTGTAGATCAGAAGGAATTTGTCTATTCTTAAAGGTTCCTGTTTAGGATCAACAGTGATATTAAGATGCTCATACAATCCTTTATTTTCCTCGTCAATATCGATGTTTTCGATACTGTTGGAATCTAATAATTCTTCATCTAAGAAATCTTCGTTATCTTCTGACATTGTTTTATATTTTTTACACAAAAGGCTTCAACATTTTGCAGTTGAAGCCAGTATTTTTGATATTAATCTGATTTTATTCTACGACTACCTTCTTAGCTTTCGGCTTTTGGGCAGGCTGTGTTGCGGTGGTAGAGGAAGCAGGCTTGGCTGTACTTCCTGCTGCAGGAGTATTAGAAGACGTTTTAGGTTTTTCTGTTCCTGTACCTGAAGGCTTAGGGGTGGTGGTCTGGGCCTTCGGAGTCTCTGTTTTAGGCACTTCCGGCTTAGGGGTTTCTTTTTTAGGTGCCGGAGGAGGTACTACCGGAGCTTCATACACAGGTTCATTGTGTACTTCTTCATATCGTACCGGAGGCAGCGAAGTATCTACTTTCATACGGTAAATAGAATTCAGCTGTTCTACTTTTGCTCTGAGCTCGGCAGGTGTACGCTTACTTGCCCAAAGGTCAATCTGCATTCCCTGGTCACGAACATCTCCTGCAGCCGGATCCTGATAATAAATGATATCAGATTCATCCTTACCGCCATCTTCATATTCTACCAGTCCTACTTCAAACATACTCTTGGTAATCACCGCTCTTGCTTCTTTTACAGAAAGTCCTACCACATTAGGAATAGAGATATTTCTCATAGGTCCTGATCCTACTACTACATCAATAATGGAGAATCTAGGAATTTTAGCTCCCGGATTTACGGCATTTCCTTTATATAAGATTCTTAAAAGGGCATCTTTCTGGATACTTGGCTCATAGATGGTATCCCCGATCTTAAGACCTACCTGATCCAGTCTCTGGAATGCCAGTCCCGAGTATTTGTTGATCACATCCGGAACAACAATAGGAGCCCAGGTTCTTGGATTCACTTTAAGACGTACAGTTCTTCCGTCCTTCACACGGGAACCTGGTGCCGGGTAAACCTGCAGCACCTGAAACGGTCTGTATTTAGGGTCATAATTGGCACTGTCTACTTCATATTCCAATCCGGTGTCATCTAATATTTTAACGGCATCATGCACCGATTTATTTACTACATTGGGAACAGGGATTTCCTGACCGTGATTCGTATGGTACTCCAACCAGCGGAATGTAAGCCATACCAGACCCACAAAAACACCGATGGCTACTACTAAATTCACTAAAACTTTCCAATTGAAAAGTGATTTAAGCATACTTAAAAATACTTTAATTATAACCGCAAATATAGCTAATAATTTTAGAATGGACTTTTTATTTAACACAATTCACTTTTGATTTTAAAATTTACCGATTTCCCATATTGCATTACATAAAATCATTAAATTTGCCTTAATTGATACTATATGGTTATGAACAAAAAAAGTGTTGCCGTAGTAATGGGAGGCTATTCTGATGAATATGTGGTTTCTTTAAAAAGCGGACAGCTGATCTATGATTCTTTAGACAGAAATCTGTATGATGTATATAAAGTAGTAGTCCTGAAAGACGAATGGTATTTTTTAGGAGAAAATGATCAGAAATATGAGATCAACAGAGGTGATTTTTCTGTGACCTTAGACAATGGTGAAACATTGAAATTTGATGCATGCTTCAATATCATCCATGGAACTCCGGGTGAGAACGGGATTCTTCAGGCTTACTGGGATGCAATAGGACAGAAATATACAGGCTGTGATTTTTATCAGAGCGCCCTTACCTTCAATAAAAAAGACACCCTTGCTGTACTCTCAAAATACGGGATCCCTTCCGCAAAAAGTATTTATCTAAGAAAAGGAGAGGCCATTGATGTTGATAAGATCGTGGAAGAACTGAACCTTCCTCTTTTTGTAAAACCCAACCAGTCCGGATCTTCTCTGGGAATTTCAAAAGTGAAAGAAAAATCCGAATTGATTGCTGCTACTGAAATTGCATTCAAAGAAGATGATGAAATCCTTATTGAGAGTTTCTTAGACGGTATGGAAGTTTCCGTAGGTGTTATCGATTTTAAAGGAGAAACCATTGTATTGGGAATTACAGAAATTGTACCTACCAACGAATTTTTTGATTACGAAGCTAAATATGAAGGCGCTTCTGAGGAAATTACCCCGGCAAGAATTGATGAAAAAACCACAAAAAGAGTGGAAGAAATTGCTAAAAGAGCTTACAATTCTTTAGGTATGAGCGGTTTTTCACGCAGTGAATATATCCTGATGGACGGTATCCCTTATATGCTTGAAATGAATACCAACCCAGGATTCTCTCCAGCAAGTATTCTTCCCCAGCAGGCTAAGCATTATGGAATTTCCATTATGGACCTTTGTGGAAATGAAGTTGAAAAAGCTCTTAATAAATAATATAGAATTTAGAATTTAGAAATTAGAGGTTAGAAATTAGAGGTTAGAAGTCAGAGATACAAAATCCATATCTTTTAACGGATAATTTACAATTCAAAATCATAACTCGTACAACATGAAAATTGCTGTTTTCCCTGGGTCGTTTGACCCGATTACACTAGGACATTACGACATTATAGAAAGAGCGGCTCCGCTATTTGATAAATTAATCATCGCCATTGGACAGAATTCCCAGAAAAAATATATGTTCCCTCTTGAAAAAAGAATGGAATTCATCCAAAACTCTGTGGCAGAATTTCCCAATGTGGAAGTAGACTCATTCGAAGGGCTTACGGTAGACTACTGCTTCGAAAAAAATGCTCAATATATCATCAGAGGACTTAGAAATCCGGCTGATTTTGAATTCGAAAAAGCAATTGCCCACACCAACAGAACTTTAGCCCATAAAAAACTGGAAACTGTATTCTTGTTAACCTCCTCAGGAAAATCATTCATCAGCAGCAGCATCGTAAGGGAAATCATCACCCACGGCGGTGAATATGAGCTGATGGTTCCGGATTCCGTCAGGGTTGAAAGATAAATACAATAAGTAATAGGTAATGAGCAATGAGCAATGAGTAATTTTGATAATATGGATTTTAATCAGGTTTTTCGTGAAAGAACTAAGAAATTCTCTATTGCTATCATCAGAACACTTTCTGTATTGCCATATTCTGACGATATTTCAATCATAAGAAAGCAAATTATAAGATCTTCAACGTCTGTAGCCGCTAATTACAGAGCTGTTTCAAGAGCGAGATCTGAAAAAGAAAAATTTGCTAAAATCTGTATTGTAGTTGAGGAAATCGATGAAACCCAACTTTGGCTTGAAATTATTGAGGAAATGGAATATATAAGTCCGGAAAAAATTCTACATTTAAAATCAGAATGTGAAGAGCTTGTAAAGGTTATGACCAAATATAAATTTAAATTGTCTCAGATTTAAGTGGCATAATTTTTATTACTCATTGCTCATTATTCATTACTCATAGTATATGCACGAACAGTTCAATTTCGCTATAGAAGTACTGGGAACCATTGCGTTTTCCATGTCAGGAAGTTTTGCAGCCATGCAGAAACGGCTTGATCCTTTCGGCGTTCTTATTATTGCTTTTGTTACTTCCGTAGGCGGAGGAACTGTAAGGGATCTCCTCTTGGATATCCCCGTATTCTGGATGCATGATCTCCTGATGTGTGGTCTGATCCTCGCCACCAGTATTTTTTCAATGGTTTTTAAATCTCTTGAAAAGAACTTCAAAGTAACCTTGTTTATTTTTGATAGCTTCGGACTTGGATTGTTTACTATTATTGGTGTACAAAAAGGATTAAATTCAGGTATTCATCCCCTGATCTGTATTGCGTTGGGAACCATAACCGGCTGTTTTGGAGGAATTATACGGGATATCCTGCTCAACAGAATTCCATTGATATTCAGAAAGGAAATCTATGCTACGGCATGTATTGTAGGAGGAGCTGCGTTCTTATTAATGACAAAATACACGCCCCTGTCCTATACTTTTATACAGATCTTTACTATTTTACTGATCGTTGCCATCAGAACTTTAGCTGTAAAATACCATTGGCAGATGCCGAAATTTTATGGGTATGATCAGAATTCGGAAATGTAGTCTTATGAGGATTCTTACTTCCCTTATCTTAACATTTACTCTATGCTCTTGCCAATATGAGAATAAGTTTGATCTGGATAAGGATTTGTACCAATTCTCAGAAAAAATGGAGAACGGAGATACCTTAAAAATAAAGACTGACCTTTCTCAATGCACCTTCTTCGCCTTTGAGGAGTATACCTTTATAAAGCAAAATGATTCTTTGTATATAGAAAAGTATTCTGAAAAAGGTTCGGGAAGAAAACAGACATTACCCAAAATCCTTTATAAGATCAAAGCAGATGATCCTTTATCTTTTGAAAATTATTTAAAATATCTCAAAAAATCAGATACTATTAAGGAAAAAAACAATTGGCCTTACGTTTCCATTACTTATAAAAAGCAACGAAAATTTTTCTACAAGACTGATCTTAGAGACAGTTTCGAAAAAATGGATAGCCTTCAACCCATCAGAAAAAATATTTATCCAAAAGACACCTTTTTAAACCTAGAACCTCCACCAACATCTTCTTCCCTGTAAAAAATAAAGCCCTGAAAAATCAGAGCCTTTATATTGATTGTATGTTGGGTATTTCTTAGAAGAACTTCCCTCTATTTCTCATATTAGGATTGTGCATATGCTTCTGCATGGAAGGCATTTTCAACTGATCTTTCATCATTTTAATCTGATCAGTCATCATTCCTGCACTGTCTAATCTTTTAGCTTCTTCCAGCAGTTTCTGCCCTTCCTGTTTTCTTCCTTTAGAAATAGCAGCTGCAGCAAGGTTTAAAGTAGCCATTGCTCTGTCGTGTTTCATATTCAACCCATATTCCAAAGCTTTTTTCATTAGAGGTTCAACTTTTGTCGGGTGATCCTGAGCTTGAGTTAATCCTAATAAATAGTGGAAATATCCGTATTGGGTTTTATGAAGTTGTCCTTTATAATCAGTAATTTTTGTCAGCCATTCTGCAGCTTTTTCCATATTCTGTTTTCTCAGTTGCCAGAACGCCAAAAGGATATACTCATTTTTAAAGTAAAGTAAGATTGGAAATGCGGCAAGAAGAAAAACAACAATCCCCCATCCAAGATTTCTTGTGAAAATCATCATATAAAGTCCCAGAAGGATAAGAAGTGCTGCTACTGCAATTTTAATGTTCTTATTCATTATTAAATTTTAGAAGTGCAAAGATAAATAAATTAGAGATTAGAAGCTAGAAGTTAGAGGTTAGAATTCCTATAACTATTCACTCTTAACTCTTTCAAAAGTCTGGAAACAGAAGTCATAGCCATTCTTTTCATCTTTCTCATGACAGATCTCGTTTGTTTTTTTCCAGATTCTTTCATCTATTTTCGGGAAGAAAGTATCTGCTTCAAGATCAGCCTTCACCAAAGTTACCTCAAGTTTATCTACAATATCCATGGTCTGCTCATAAATATTACCGCCGCCGATGATGAAAACTTCTTCATCGATCTTTTTAGCAAACTTCATGGCTTCTTTCAGGCTTCCTACAATAAGGATTCCTTCCTCAAACCAGTCTTTCTTTCTTGAAACAACAATATTGGTACGGTTCGGAAGTGGTTTTCCAATACTCTCGTAAGTTTTTCTTCCCATAATGACCGGATGCCCGGAAGTAAGGTCTTTAAAATGTTTTAAATCTTTAGGAAGATGCCAAAGCAACTGGTTTTCAAAACCAATCTCATTCTTCTCTCCCATTGCCACCACTATTGTTGTCATTCAAATATAATTTTTTACAAAATTAGCACATAATTTGTATATTTGGTTAGCACAAAAAATTTAAAAAAATAAACTATGAAAAATAAAGGATGTCTGGGCGCCGGAACAATTGGTATAGCCCTCCTTATTATCGTTGCAGTTCTTTTCTTCTGGGGAAGAAGCGGATACAACAGCTTTGTAGACAAAGAGCAGACTGTGAACGCAAAATGGTCTAATGTAGAGACCGTGTACCAGAAAAGAGCCAACCTGATTCCTAACCTGGAAAGAACGGTAAAATCGTATTCAAAATTTGAGCAGGAAACGTTAACTCAGGTAGTGGAAGCACGTTCTAAAGCAACTTCTATCAACATTGATCCTACGAATATGACTGATGCAGATATTGCTAAATTCCAGTCTGCACAGGGAGAATTATCAGGTGCATTAAGCCGTTTGATGGCTGTGGTAGAGTCTTATCCTAACTTAAAAGCAGATCAGCAGTATATCAACTTCCAGAGAGAATATACGGCTATTGAAAACAGCATCAGAACCGAAACGGTTTATTACAATGATGCAGCAAAAGTTTACAATACCTCTATCAAAACTTTCCCAAATAATATTTTGGCGAATTTTACCAACTTTAAAGAAAAACCTTATTTCAAAGCTGAAGCAGGAGCTGAAAAAGCCCCTGAAGCATTCAAATAATAATGGGTAATTACCTTACAAATCAACAGATCGCTTCCCTTGTGGAAGCGATTCAGTCAGCAGAAGACCATTCTACAGGTGAGATCAGAGTGCATATTGACTCTAATACGGAAAGCCGCGATGCCAAAACAGCATTTGAGGTTTTCAAAGAACTGTGTATGGATAAAACTGCCGATAGGAATGCGGTGCTTTTTCATGTCAATTTCGAACAGAAATACCTTACCATAATTGGTGATGTCGGAATTCATGCTAAAGTACACCAGTCTTACTGGGATCGTCTGCATGATTATATCACTGCTGAATTTGCAAAAGGAAATTATTACCAGGCATTGAAAAGTGCCATTCTGGAAACCGGCCTTGAACTTAAAAAATATTTTCCTGTAGAAGGAGAAAATCCAAACCAACTCCCGAATGAAATTACGTTCTCTTAAAATAGTATTTTCATTTCTATTGATCTGCTTTTACACTTTTGTATCAGCACAATACACCATACCCGAAAAACCGGCAGTACTCTACCCTGTTTTTGATGAAGCCGGACTGCTTTCCCAGCAGGAAAAAGATGCTCTTAATAATAAACTGATCAAGTTTGCAGATTCTACCTCAACGGAAATTGAAGTAGTAATCATCAAATCCACCAAAGGTGAAGATGTGAATTTCCTCGCTACCATGTTCGGAGAGCAATGGAAAATCGGGAAGAAAGGCGTTGATAACGGGGTTGTTTTCCTGATTGCTACAGAAGACAGAACAATGTCTATCCAGCAAGGGCGGGCAGTGGAACAATATCTTACGGCGTCCGTAGCAGGCCAGATCCTGGATTATATCGTTACTCCCAATTTCAAAAAAGGTCTGTGGTATGACGGTATCAATGGCGGAACCTCAGCAATCATGGAGGCTGTACAGGGGAAATTTAAACCTGTCGCTACAACGGCTCCTTCAGGAAACGGAAGTGCATTCAAAGTACTGATCATTGCATTTATCATTTTCATCATTATTGCCATACTTTTTGGTAACCGGGGCGGAGGCCGTGGTGGAAATAATGACGATGACGACGATGTGATCATTACAAGAAGAGGACGAAGAAATTATCCCGGTGGTTTCTTCCCGTTCCCGGGCAGCTTTGGAGGCGGTGGCTTCGGTGGAGGTAGTTCCGGTGGCGGAGGCGGCGGATTCGGAGGCTTCGGCGGAGGTGGAAGTTTCGGAGGCGGTGGTGCTTCCGGAGGATGGTAGATAAATAATTTATTATATATAAACAGATCAGGTCTTAATGGCCTGATTTTTATTTAAAAACCTAAAATAATATCAAATTTTTGTTTTTATTAATGTTAAATTGATTTTTTCATATTAAAAAATTAACAAACAAGCACGAAAGCCACCTTTTATTCAATATTTTTTCACTATATTTACTGAAAACAGGATTTTATGAAGAAGACGCTGGTAATATTTGCCCATCCTTATCTGGAGCACTCCAACTCGAATGTAGAGCTCATCAATTTCTACGTTCGCCACCAGCATTACACCTTGAGAGATCTTTATGAAGAATATCCTGATTTTCACATTGCCGCTTTCAGGGAAAGAAAACGACTCAAAAATTATGACCGCTTTGTCTTCCAGTTTCCTCTGATATGGTTCGGGATGCCTCCTCTTCTCAGATTATGGATTGATGAAGTTTTCGACAGAGACTGGCTGAAAGAAGGAGAACACAATCCATTGGAAGGAAAGGAGGTATACATTCTTGTGACCACTGGCGGCAAAGAAAGATCTTTCAGTAAAACCGGCACCTATGAATATACAATTGACGAGCTGATCAGCGGACTGATCGTTTCCTTAAAGGTCTTCAAAGCCGATATCAAACATATCAAGATCGTTTATGAAGCCAATAAACTTTCCAAAAAAGAAATTATACTGCATAAAAAAGAATTTACAGAACTTCTCAATCAATAGCATATGGAATCCAGCTTAGCGATGAACACATTAATTTTTCTGGGTGTAGCCATCATCATGGTTCCATTGGCCAGAAAATTAGGACTGAGTTCTGTGATCGGTTATATTTTAGGAGGAATCATTATTGGCCCTTATGTACTCAGGCTCACAGGAAATAATGTAAACGACATTATGCATGCCAGTGAATTTGGGGTCATTATGCTTTTATTTATCGTAGGACTTGAATTAGAACCCAGAAAGTTCTGGGAAATGCGAAAGAAGATCATGGGTTTGGGACTCTCACAGATGTTGCTCACTATTTCGTTGCTATTTATAGTCTTCGTCAGCGTAGGATGGAGAATTGATAAGGCCATTGCTGTATCTATGTGCTTTGCCCTGTCTTCTACTGCCATAGTGCTTCAGACATTACAGGAGAAAAACAATTTCAAAACCACTGCCGGAGAAGCTTCATTCTCCACATTACTGTTTCAGGATATTTCAGTGATTCCTATTCTGGCTATTCTTCCAATTATTGCAAATTATAAAGCCAAACATCATGATAATGAAATTCAGATCCTGATCCAGAAACTTCCGGAATGGCTACAGGCAGGTACTGTAATTCTGGGTGTGGTCCTGCTGATCTTGTTGGGAAGATATGTGTTTGTCCCTTTTTTACGATATGTTTCAAAAGCAGGAATGGCTGAACTGTTGACAGCATCTTCTTTATTTCTGGTCATCGGAGTTTCTGAGCTGATGATCGTTATCGGGCTTTCTCCGGCATTGGGAGCATTCCTCGCTGGTGTAATGCTTGCCAACAGTGAGTTCCGGCACGAACTGGAGGCACAGATCAATCCTTTTAAAGGGCTGTTGCTGGCTGTCTTTTTTGTCAGTGTAGGTTCAACCATCAATTTTAACATCATTAAGGGTGATCCCCTATTTATCTTCAGTACTGTTTTTGCGGTATTGGCCGTAAAATTTATTGTTTTATATGCAATCGGGAAGTTTTTCAGGATAGATACACCGCAAAGTCTTTTCTATGCCTTTGCCCTTTCGCAGGTGGGAGAGTTTGCCTTTGTACTGATCAACTATGCTTCGGATCTTTACCTTCTCAGCCCGGAGCTGAATGCGCAATTGATGGCTGTAACCGCCATTACAATGTGTATCACCCCTATCCTGTTGATTGTTAATGATCGGTTTATCACCCCGAAATTCATTAAAGAAATTCCTGAGGAAGAAAATGATTTCAATATTCTGGATAATGATGTGAGCCAAAAGAAGATTATCATTGTAGGATTTGGGCATTTCGGAAGTACAGTAGGACGTCTTTTGAAGGCCAATAAAATATCAGCTACCATCCTGGACAGAGATTCAGACCGTGTAAAACTTCTGAGAAGCTATGGCTTCAAGGTATATTATGGAGATGCTACCAGAATTCCCATTCTGAGAGCTGCAGGAATTGAAGATGCTGAAATTTTGGTCCTGTGTCTTGATGACCCGGATGATAATATGTTTATTGCCGAGCTTGTGCGTGAACATTATCCCGAAGTGAAAATTTTTGTAAGGGCTAAAAACAGAATTGATGCCTACGAATATCTCAACAACGGAATCAATCATATTTACCGTGAAACATTAGGAACTGCAGTGGATATGGCTGTTGATGTACTTCATGAAACAGGAATGAGAAAATATGCAGCAAGACGTCTGGGGCAAAGATTTATGGCCATTGATAAAGCTTCTGTCAGAAAGCTGGCAAAGATGGCGGAAGACCAGGATATTACCTTATTCAGTACAAAAGAAATCCTCCAGCGTGAGGAGGAATTATTGGCTTATGATAATCTTAATTTCGATAACCGGAATTGGGACTCTTCCCCATCTGCGGAAGAAGAAGATGAGGAAGAATCTCAGGATTGATTTATTGGATGTTTACGCTTCCGCCACTGCTCTCTTCTTTACTCACATTTTGAAGCTCTCCTTTTTTAGCAATATCAACACTTCCTCCGGAAGACGCTCCTGCTTTCACAGAAGACACAGCGCTGATCTGAACATTTGCTCCGCTGGAGGCATCAGCTTCCACATTGTCAGCAATAACACCTTTAGCTGAAACACTGGCTCCCGAAGAAGCACTGATGTCTGCATGCTTTGCTTTTCCGGAAAGGTCAAGAGATGATCCTGAAGATGACTCAATATCAAGATTCACAGCCCATATTTTTCCACTGAAATTACTGCTGCTGCTCACGTTGATATCCATATCATTCGCTTCCAGATCTCCGGAGATACTTCCTGCACTTGAAACCTCTATGTCTGTTTTCTCCTGGGTAAACTTATCTTTTACGTTAATTTTTGCCGCTGAATCAGCAAGAAGCTTTGAAAAGTCTTTAGCATAAATCTTTGCTGTTACTTTATGAATATTCATCACCCTGATACCAGGTTTATAATGAATATGCAGTTTTCCGCCTTCATTGTCCACAAGTATTTCATCAATGATATTCTGAGGAGCAGAAATTTCCACTTTTTCTACATCTGATTTTATCACCTCAGCTTCTATTGCCTGGGAAACCTGAATTTCATCAAAATCCCCATTGAACTCTTTATGCTGTACAGGTCCGCTTTCCGTATTTACTACTTTCTCTACCCAGTTACTTTTTTCCCTGTCTTTTTTCTCATGTCTCTCATTGCATGAGGCCAATACCACTAAGGCTGAAAGAATAAAAAGATTCCTTGTTTTCATATTTATTTCTTTTTTCGATTATTTTTTTGATTTCTTACTTAAAAGACAACTAATTTATAAAAAATATTACATTACTTACGAAAATACCTTAACAGTCTGCAATATAAATTTTCAAAAAGATGCTATACCACTGATGGCAACCCGGAGATCCACAGCAGGCTTTTCTCATGAAATACCTTATCCAAAATATACGCTATGATACAAGTTTTTAATATCTTTATGCTTTAATAACAACTCTATTTATGAAGAATATTTCGTCGGTATTATTAATCTCTGCCTTGGCGTTCAATCAATCTTGTACTACAATGAAACAGACCGATATTCAACAGGAACTTCCTGCTCCTGATCCCTCTTTATCTTCAAATCCATTGATGAAGAAAAGCAAGCTTCAGTATGAAACTCCGGAATTTGACAAAATCAAAAATGAGCATTTCAAACCTGCTTTTGATTTTGGTTTAAAACAACATGAAGCTGAAATAGTAAAAATTGCCAACAACCCGGCTTCTCCAACTTTTGAAAACACCATTGTAGCGTTGGAAAAAAGTGGTGAAGTACTGAAAAGAGCAGTAACGGTGTTCTCGAATCTTACCAGTGCGAATACCAATTCTACCCTTCAGGCCTTAGATGAAGAATATGCTCCTGTTTTTGCAGCCCATTCTGATAAAATGTACCTGAATGAAAATCTTTATAAAAGAATAAAGTCTATCAAAGAAGATGGCCTGGATACTGAAAGTAAAAGACTTGTTCAGTTTTACAAACAAAACTTTGAAATTGCAGGTGCTAATCTTTCGGCAGCAGACAAAGAAAAGCTGAAGCAGATCAACCAGGAGCTGGCCTCTCTTTCTACCCAGTATGCCAACAAATTGCTGGAAGCCAGAAAGCAGGGCGGTGTATTCTTTTCTGATGCAAAAGAACTTGACGGACTTTCCACTGATGAAATTGCAGCGGCAGCAGCTGATGCTAAAACTGCAGGACAGCCCGGAAAATATCTTTTGGCTTTACAAAATACAACGCAACAACCTCTTTTACAGAATTTAAAAAACAGAGCAACCCGGGAGAAGCTTTTCAAGGCATCATGGACAAGAGCTGAGAAAGGTGATGCCAATGATACCAGAGAAACCATTGAAAAACTGGCTAAGCTCAGACTGAAAAAAGCTCAGACGCTTGGTAAAAAGAATTTCGCAGAATGGAAACTTCAGGACCAGATGGCCAAAACTCCTGAAGCCGCCACTAAACTGATGAATCAGATTGCAACTCCGGCAGTGGAGACAGCAAGGCGTGAAGCAAAAGATATCCAGGATCTTATCGATCAGCAGAAAGGAGGCTTCAAAGTAGAGCCATGGGACTGGAATTTCTATGCGGAGCAGGTAAGAAAAGCTAAGTATGATCTTGATGAAAGTGAAATAAAACCTTACTTTGAAATCACAACGGTTTTAGAGAAAGGAGTTTTCTTCGCTGCTGAAAAATTCTATGGACTGACGTTCAAAAAGAGAACAGATCTTCCCGTTTACCATCCTGATGTAGTGACTTATGAAGTTTTTGATCATGATGGAAAATCTATTGCGATCTATTACCTTGATTTTTACACAAGAGATTCCAAGAATGGCGGCGCATGGATGAGTAATTTCGTTGAGCAGTCTTATTTACTGGGCACCAAACCTGTTATTGTGAATTGCTACAATTACCAGAAACCGGCTCCGGGAAAACCTTCATTAATCAGTTATGATGATGTTTCAACAATTTTCCACGAATTTGGTCATTCTATCCACGGAATGTTTGCGAGCCAGAAATATCCTTCTCTTTCCGGAACCAATGTACCGAGAGACTTTGTAGAGTTCCCTTCACAGATCAATGAGCATTGGGCTTTAGATCCTGTTGTTCTGAAGAATTATGCAGTTCATTACGAAACAAAACAGCCGATTCCTCAGGCTTTGGTAGAAAAAATTAAAAAAGCTTCTACTTTCAACCAGGGATACATGACTACTGAACTTGTTTCTGCTGCAGCTTTGGATATGGATTGGCATACAGTAACGAACGAAAGCCAGTTTATTCCTGTTTTAGATTTTGAAAAACAGTCATTGACCAGCCATGGATTCACGTTGGCAACTGTTCCGCCAAGATATCATACGCCTTATTTTGCACACATCTGGGGTGGTGGATACTCTGCCGGATATTACGCTTATTTATGGTCTGAAACATTGGATAATGACGCATGGGAATGGATCAAAAACAACGGTGGATTAACCAGGGAAAATGGTGACCGTTTCAGAAAATATATCCTTTCTGTAGGAAATTCTGTAGACCTTAACCAGGCGTTCAGAGATTTCACAGGCCATGATCCGGATATCAAACCTTTATTGAGAAACAGAGGATTTATTAAATAATATAATGAGAAGCATTCTTTTAGAGTGCTTCTTTTTTTATTCCGATTCTAAGGGTTCTTTTCTCGCAGATCAGAATGTTGGTTTATTTTTTTTAATACGCTAAAAGTCCATTTCTATTGATATTTACTATTTTTGTGGCATTAAAATTTTAAGTAAAGATGAATTGTCCCTGCTGTTCCGGAAAGACCTATGAAGTGTGCTGCAAACCTTATCATACAGGAGAGAAGCATGCTCCTACCGCAGAAGCACTGATGCGTTCACGGTTTTCTGCTTTTGCCATTCCGAATGGTGAATACCTGATGGAAACCACGCTTCCCGGAAAAAGGAAATACCACAATAAGAAAGACCTTCAGGAATGGGGTGAGATCAATCAATGGACAAAACTGGAGATCATTCAGACACCTGCTTTAAACCATGTAGAATTCAAAGCTTATTATACGGATCAGGATGGTGATCCGCAAATCCATCACGAATTTTCCATTTTCCAGAAAATGCATGAACGCTGGTATTATGTTTCAGGTGAATTTTTAGATTAATTGATATGAAGAATTATATGTACACATTGCTGTTTCTGCTTTGCAGTTTCAGTTTTATCCATGCTCAGACTGCTGATGACAAAAAACAAATTGCAGCAGCTGTCACTGATATTTTAAAAGGTTTCCAGACTAAAAACGGAGATCTTATGAATAAATATATAGACAAAACCTACGGTGTGGGTATCCTTTTTAAAAGTGGTGGCGATCTTGGATTTGTATTAAATGAAGATGTTGATTTCGGTATGCCTTTGGGTTATATTCAAAAAGCCTGGAATATAAGGAATGAGTTTCCCATACAGTTTGGTGATGCCACCGGTGAATATGACCCGAAAAATAAGAAGTGGAAAAAAGAAGGATTGTTTGCCCAGTTCAACTCTAATGCTGTCAATAATTATGCTGATCAGTTTTTGGAGCAGTATGCTGTAAAAGACCAGGAGATTTTTAAGATCAATTCGAATGCTAAAAATGTAGTTTTCGTAACGCTTGCTGAGAATACCAGGGAAAAAGCTCCTGTCAACGGATTCAGGTTTGTCATGACAAAGATTGGAGGACAGTGGTTTCTGACGTTTATTGATGTTACGGAATATGATGCGGAATAATGTGGGTAAAATGTGAGAATGCGTTGTAAAACCACCCCGTCAAATCATAGATTTGTCACCCTCCAGCGGAGAATGCCAAACGTATATTAAAGTATAAAAACCACATAGATGCATAGGATTCTTTTGGAAAACGATGTACTATGTGGATTATTTTAGCAAAAAATGTCCGGAAAAAACCGGACATTTTTATTATTTCTTAGTGAGTATCTGTTCCGTCAACTCCGTGAGCATGGCCATGTGCCAACTCTTCTTCTGTAGCCGGACGTGTGTTTAAAACTTCTACCTGGAAATCCAACACTTTCCCTGCCATTGGATGGTTAAGGTCTGCTACTACAACTTCCGGTGTAATTTCTACCACAAACGCCTGGAAATTATTCCCCTGGTTATCGGATAATGGTAAAATAGCTCCTACTGGCGGAAGCCCTGATTCTTTAAACATCTCAACCGGTAACTGTGCAATAGCATCAGGCTGTCTGTCTCCATAAGCTTCCTCAGGCTGAATGGTAAAATCTGCTTTATCACCAGCTTTCAAACCAAGGATATTTTGCTCGAACTTTGGAATCATCATTCCCACACCGTACAAAAATGTAAGTGGATTTTCTGTTGTTGTTTCTTCTACAAGAACTTTACTTCCATCTTCTTCAATGGTGTGAAGTATATACTTTACAGATACAACGTGATTGTTTTCAATTGTCATATTTTTCTTTTTTTTCGTGAGTTCTTTCACGATTAATAGCACAAATATACTGTTTTTGAAATGAATTGATGAGTTTGGAAGCCGGGAGATGGAAGAAGGAAGCTATGAAAGGCATAAAGAACAGTCAGGAGTACCTTTACCTATGATTTCTTTCTTTCAGCTTTCTGGCTTTCTACTTCTTATTCCTGGATTCATCCCTCTTTTTCTGTCTCAGTACAAAAAGATACAGGCTTTCAACCTTGGTTCTTGCCCAGGGTGTCTTTCTTAGAAACTTCAGAGATGAGCTGATACTCGGGTTATCTGTAAAACATTTGATATTGATCTGTTCACCCAATTTCTCAAATCCTTTATAGTATTCTACCAGTTCCTCAAGAATGGCATCAAGTCTTTTTCCGTGTAAAGGATCTTTTGATTTTTCTTCCATAACGATGTAAAATTAAAACATTTTACCAGACTTACCGACTAAAATTGGTTAAGCTCTCAATCTTTAGTATTTTTGATGAAGCTATTGCTTACCTATAAAATTATTTGTCACCAACAATTATGAGCAAAAACAACGAAGCCAACAGGAAAAAAAATAAAAAGAAAATTGATCAGAAAAAACGGAAGATACAAAGTGCCGAAGCAGAAAGGAAAGCACGTTTAAAACAAATTCAGGCAGGTTTCAAAACAAACGAAGATCATCAGCAATGAGAATTGTACGTTGATCCATTTAATTACTTTTAAAAATCCAATTAGGATTGAAACTGGAAATTTGTTTTCAGCTGCCAACAACTTTTTTCGCTGAAGTATTCCTGATCGATTAAGGTAAACCGTATTAAAAAAAGTACAGTTTCATTTATCTTTGAAGACTCAAAAATCATTTCCGGAGAATTCTAAATCTGAATTATACTATTATATTTCTTTTAAACATTGATAAATCTTTTATGAAAATTCTGCATACTGCCGACTGGCATTTAGGAAAACGACTGGACCGCTTTTCCCGTCTTGAAGAGCAAATCCTGGTGATGGAAGAGATCATTGCCATTGCCGATCAGGAAAACACAGACCTTGTGCTTGTTGCGGGAGATCTTTTTGATAATTTCAATCCGGGAGTAGAAGCTGTTGAACTTTTTTATAAGACTCTCAAGCGTTTATCTTTGAATGGTAAGCGTCCGGTGATTGCCATTTCCGGAAACCATGATTCCCCGAACCTGATCAATGCACCTGATCCCCTGGCCCGGGAATGCGGAATCATTTTAATCGGTCATCCTAAAGCTGAGATCACGCCGCTGGATTCGGAACATTTCAGAATTCTGAACTCGAAACCGGGATTTATAGAACTTGCGATTGAAAATATTGATTTTCCTGTAAGAATTCTGCATACCCCTTATGCCAACGAGATCCGTTTAAAGGAATATTTCGGAGAAAATAAAGAGGAGGAAATCAACAAAGTACTTTCACAAACCTGGCAGGAACTTGCAGATGAGTTTTGTGACGCATCCGGAGTTAATCTTCTGACTGCTCATTTATATATGAATAAAAGAGGTGCGGAAATTCTGGAAGAACCGGAAGGTGAAAAGCCTATTAAGATCGGAAATGCCGATCTGATATTCTCTGATGCAATCCCGGAGCAGATCCAGTATACTGCATTAGGGCATCTCCATGGTTTTCAGAACATCGGTACAAAAGAAAAACCGGTAGTTTATTCTTCTTCACCATTATGCTACAGTTTCAGTGAAGCCGGGCAGACCAAATATGTTTCCATTATTGATGCAGAACCGGGAAAGCCTGTTTCGTATGAGAAGAAAGTTCTGAATAATGGCAGAACATTGGTAAGAAAAACATTTTCATCTGTTGAAGATACGGTTCAGTGGCTTACAGAAAACCCCAATACATTCATTGAACTGACGCTGGAAAGTGAAACTTTTTTAACGGCTGATGAAAGAAGACTGCTCTATCAGTCCCATAACGGAATCGTACACCTTATTCCAAGGGTTAAAAACAGGGAACTGACGGAACAGCAAAGCCATGAAATCAATTTAAACCAGAATATTGAGATATTGTTCAGGGAATATTTTAAATCTAAAAACGGAGGGCAGGAAGCCAATGAAGAACTGATGAATTTGTTTAACGAAATTTTAAATGCATAGCCCATGATCCCTGTTCAATTAACTATCGAAGGTTTATATTCTTATCAGGAACGCCAGACCATTGATTTTAAAAATCTTACTGAGGCCGGATTATTCGGTATTTTCGGGGCTGTAGGATCCGGAAAGTCTTCGGTTCTTGAAGCGATCTCATTTGCCTTATATGGAGAAACCGAGCGTCTGAATATGCGTGACAAAAGGGCTTACAATATGATGAATTTAAAATCAAACAGTTCTTACATTGAGTTTGATTTCATCAATTATGAGAATAAACTGTTCCGTGCGACCCGTGATTTTAAACGGAATTCAAAAAAATTCGAAGAGGTAAAACCCAATGCTGTTACTTTTTACCAGTATACTGACAATAAATGGATTCCTTTAGACCATTCCAATGCTGAAGCGATTATAGGTTTGAGCTATTCCAACTTCAAAAGGACGATCATTATTCCACAGGGGCAGTTTAAAGAGTTCCTGGAATTGGGTGCTGCGGAAAGAACCAATATGATGAAGGAAATCTTCAGCCTGCAGCGTTATGATTTACAGAATAATGTTTCTGCACTTCATGTAAAAAACAGGTCTGAACTGGATCAGCTTGAAGGACAACTAAAAGGTTTTGAAGAGATCAATGAAGAAAAAATCCAGGTACAGAAGAATCTTTTGGCAGAAGAACAAAAAAAACTTTCTGAGGCCAATGAAAAACTGGAAAAAATAACGTACAATTATCAACAGCTGAAGAGCCTGAAAAGTGATTTTGAAAGTTTAAAACTGAACAGGGAAAAGTTTGGAATACTCTCCGGACAGAAGCCTGCCATTGATGCACTGGAAATACAAACCAATTTATATGACCGGGTTTTCAGGCTTTTCAATCCTTTGATTGCAGAGAAAAATAAGCTTTCAAAAGAAATTGCAACCAAACAAAATGAAAAAGAACAGCAAAGCAAAATATTACAGGAAACCGAAAAGGCGTTTCAAATACTAAAAGATCAGCTCGCAGCTCTTGAACCTCAGTTTAAAGCCTTAGAGCAATCCAGAATACAGGAGAATGACCTTCACCTGATTATTCAGATTCTCACCTTCAACGATGAAATCAAAATCTTAAAGGAACGGACTCAAAAAGGTTCTGAAAAGGTAAAAGAAGTCAACCTTAATAAGGACAAGATTCAAAAAAAGATTGATGAACTTTCTGCACATATTAAAGCATTAAAGGAACAGAAACTGGATCCGGCTTTGCTTTCTGAAGTTGGGAACTGGTTTATCCAGCAAAAAAGTTTAAAAAAATCTCATTACGATCAAACGGAAAAGATAGGAAAACACCAGAAGCAGATCAGAGAAATTGCAGAGGAATTAAAGCCTTTCAGCTATCATGAGAATTTTAAAGAAGATTTTAAATCCCGAAAGGAAATATTAGAAGTAAAGAAAAAAGAGCTTTCCCACAAACTGGATCATCTGAAGGTTCAGAAAGAACTTTCCCGTTTTGCCAGTGAACTTCATGACGGTGAAAACTGTCCTCTTTGCGGTTCTCAGGAGCATCCGCATATTGTAGAAATTCAGGATGTAAACAATGAACTTCTGGAACTTCAGGAAAGTGTAACAGTGATTGAGCAAGAGATTGGTAAAATTCAAAAACAGGAAGCTGAAATCGATAAAATCCTGGACCGCAAAAAAATATTTGAAGAACAGCTCCGCACTGAGCAGAACACCCTGCTTCAGATTCAGAAAGATCTTGAAAAACATCTGCAGCAATTTACATGGAAGCCTTTTTCCCCGGATCAGGAGGATGACTTTGAAAAAAAGCGCTCCGATTCTTTTGCGCTGGAAAAAAAGGTTGAAGAAACCGACCGGAACATTGCCCTGGAAAGGGAAAATCTGGAAAAGGAAAATCAGCTTCTCGAAAAGTTCAGAACCGCATTAGACGATTTTAAAAACAAAGAACTGAGTAAAGAGGAACAGATCAAAATCAGCCTTTCCAGCCTTAAAATTCTGACCTGGACCGCTTATGAACAAAAGGAAATAGCAGAGGTTGAAAATGCCTATCAGAAACTAGTTGTATCGAATAAAGAAACAGAAGAAAATTACCAAAAGGCAGTACAGCAAGAAAAAATACTTGCTCCTCAGCTCGCTGCACAAAAAACCATTGTCAGCCAGGCTGAAAAGCAGATTGCTGAGCTGGAAAAAGAAATTTCAGAAAACAGAAATAGCATGACCAATGCTTTGGCTGCCCAAAACTTCACGGAGTTTAAAGAAGTCGAAAATATATTACTTCAGGAAATCAATATTGAGCAAAACAGAAATACAATCCAGAAGTTTAACATTGATTTTGAAACGCTGAAGAAATTCATAGAAGAGCTGGAAATAAAACTGAAAGATCTTTCATTTGATGATGAACACTTCTCTCTGACCGAAAAGCTATTCACCGAAGCTCAAGGTGAGCAAAAGCAGATCAGTGATTCTGTGGTAACAAAGACTGCCGAAATAGACCGTCTGGAAAAGGAATACATCAAAAAAGAAAGTCTTCTGAAAGAACTTGCAAAGCTTCAGAAACGTGCTGAAAATCTTAGGCTGATGATGAATCTTTTTAAAGGAGCAGGTTTTGTACAGTATGTTTCATCTATTTATCTGAGACAGCTCTGCGATCATGCCAATGTACGTTTTCACAGAATGACGAGAAATCAACTGAGCCTGCAGCTTAATGAAAATAATGATTTTGAAATTATAGACTACCTCAACGAAGGCAGAAGCAGAAGTGTGAAAACGCTTTCCGGAGGACAGGCTTTCCAGGTATCATTGAGCCTTGCTTTGGCCCTGGCTGAAAGTGTTCAGGCTAATGCACAGGCTGACAAAAATTTCTTTTTTATTGATGAGGGGTTCGGAACCCAGGATACAGAATCAGTGAATATTGTCTTTGAAACATTGACCAACCTGATGAAGGAAAACAGAATTGTGGGAATTATTTCGCACGTTGAAGAGCTTAAAGAGAAGATTCCTAAGGCCCTTACGATTATCAAGGATGAGGAAAGGGGAAGCCTGATTGAAATTATTTAATTTAAAACCACAAAAGTAACAAAAGCTATATTTTAAACTTCAGTTCAACTAAGTAAGTTAAAATGATGCTGAATAAATAAGTTCACAGAAGTTGAAAATCAAAGATTTTCATACAACTAAGGTGTCCTTATCTGCATCATCCTGTTACATTAAAAAACTAAAGTGTCTAAAAACTTTTGCGACTTTTGTGGATAAATTCATACTGTTATTACAATCCCTGTATCATGGGTTTTACTTCATTTCCGAACAGTTCTATAGACTTCATCATGATATCATGAGCAGGATCTCCCACATCCATATGCCCGATAAATCTTGTAATCCCGAAGATCTCTTTCATATAGGCAATTTTATCTGCTACTTCTGCCGGGCTTCCGATAAATAATGCGCCGTCCTTGCTTCTTCCGCCATCGTACTGCATTTTGGTGTAAGGTGCCCATCCTCTTGATGCCCCTATTCTATCCATTTGGGATTTATAGGTATTGAAATATCCGTCTACCATATTCTGATCATCACTCACAAAAGTATGGGAGTGAATGGCAATCTGCATCTTTGAAACATCATGTCCCGCCTTTTGATATTCCTGTTTATAGAACTCAATCAGGTTTTTAAACTGGATCGGCATTCCTCCAATAATTGCTACTACCAACGGCATTCCCAGCTGTGCTGCACTCAGTACAGATTGTGGGGTACCTCCTACAGCTCTCCAGATCGCAAGCTTACCGTCATTTTTTGCCCTTGGATAAACAGTCTGATTCTGCATAGGGGCTCTCAGCTTTCCAGACCATGTCACATTCTCTTCAGTATTTATTTTCAATAAGAGCTCAAGCTTTTCATCGAAAAGTTCCTCATAATCATTTAATGAATATCCATATAAAGGAAAAGATTCAATGAAGCTTCCACGTCCTACGAATATTTCTGCTCTTCCGTCTGAGATCAGATCCAATGTTGAAAAGTCTTCATATACCTTTACAGGTTCTGAGGAGCTTAAAACTGTAACTCCACTTGCCAGTTTTATATTTTTTGTAATACTTGCCGCTGCCGCCAATACCATTTCCGGTGAAGAAACAGCGTAATCCGGGCGGTGGTGCTCGCCCATGGCAAAAACATCAATGCCTGCCTCATCCATCAATTTTACCTGTTCCAGTATTTCACGGATTTTAATTCCTGCATCTCTATATTTTCCGGTTGACTGGTCAAAAGCCAGATCCCCGAACATTCCTATTCCTAATTCCATATTGTTGATTTTAGTGATACAAAATTACGGTAAACCCAAATCAGAAACATTGATGTTTGGTAAGATCGAAGCTTATCCACACAGATTCTCAGTTTACTTTTTTGCCACTGATATAAACTTCTTTATATTTGAGAGCTATAACTTTATGAAAATGAAATCCACACTGACACTTATCCTTCTTCTGATTACTAATTTTTATTTTTCACAAAACAAAACCGAAATCTACGTGATCGGAAATATACATGACAGTGTTCCGAATTACCATCCCAAAATATTATTTGATATCCTCGATAAGATCAAACCTGACATTATCCTTCATGAAGTTGACAGCCAGGGAATGAAAGAATACGAAACAGATAAGAGCATTAAAGGCAATGAGATTACAGCAAGTAATTTATATCTGAAAAAATATCCCGGAACACTGAGACTTCCCTTTGATTTTGAAAACAGGAATCAGTATAGAAAAGAAAAAGGCATGGTACCCGCTGACAACTTATCTGTAAAACTGATTGACAGTTTATACAAAGTAAAAAAACTGACGCAGGCGGAAACAAAACTCTATGAAGGTTTTCTGAACAGTACTAAAGAATTGATGAAAACAGCAGAATTATCGCCTGAAAATTTCAATAATAAGGCAACAGACAAAGTTTCTGAAAGAAGACAGAATGCCCAGTACACAGATTTAATAAAAATCACAGATAGCAGAAAGGAGTTTGCACAACGATTTGCCACTAAACCCAATGGTGAAAAAATAAGCTACAGGGAAGGATTTAAATTAATGTCAGGTTTCTGGGACCTGAGAAATCAGACGATGGCTAAGAATATTTATCATACAGCTGTAAAAAATCCTCATAAGAAAATAGTTGTTCTGACCGGTTTTCTGCACAGGTATTATCTAATTAAAGAATTGAACAGACTTAATAAGGAAAACTATACCGTTAAAGAATTTTATGAGTAACTTACACATAAACACCAACAAGCGAAGATTCCGTAGAAATTATTAAAAATGGTTTTCTGCTAAAACACTTCTGGTGTATTATCGTTAAAATAAAAGCTACCTCATCATGAGATAGCTTTTATATTTATTTTTTCAGATACTGATCAAAATAATCTGTGATTTTCTGCATCAGATGAACTCTGTCTTTTCCGATCACATTATGCGGATGTCCCGGATAAGCAAAATAATCTAACTGAACCCCGTTATCAACCGCAGACTTGATGAACTTTATAGAATGCTGCCAAACCACAACATCATCCTGTGCTCCGTGAATCATTAGTAATTTACCTTTCAGATTCTGAACTTTATCCAGAAGGTTTGCCGTGGCATATCCCTGTGGGTTTTCCTGTGGAGAGTCCATATATCTTTCTCCGTACATGATCTCATACATACTCCAGTCAATTACAGGGCCTCCTGCTACTCCAACTTTGAAGACATCAGGTTTGCGAAGCATAAAGCTTGTTGTCATAAATCCTCCGAAGCTCCATCCATGAATTCCCATTTTGTCAGCATCTACATAAGGAAGCGATTTTAAATAATCTACTCCTTTCATCTGATCATTCATTTCTGTTGTTCCCAGGTTTCTGAAAACAGCCTGCTCAAACTTCATCCCACGGTTGGCAGAACCTCTTCCGTCCATTGTGAAGATAATGTATCCGTTCTGAGCCATATACTCATACCATAGGTTTCCTGATGCCGGGAAAGTATTGGTGATCAGCTGCAGGTGAGGTCCGTTGTATAGATAGACAATTGTCGGGTATTTTTTGTTAGGATCAAAATTCGTTGGAAGAATAATTTTTCCGTACAATGGTGTTCCGTCATCGGCTTTTAATTCTACGTTTTTAATTTCGGGTCTCTGATAGTTCTTTAATGGGTTTTCAGAGGTAAGGATATTGGTAGATTTTAAATTAGCGGTATTAATGATACTGGCAACTCTTGGGGTATTGGCATTGCTGTAGGCATCATAGATATAATTCCCGTCACTGCTCAGAATCCCGGCGTGCATTCCTTCTGCAGAATCCAGTCTCTGCATTTTGAAATTCGTCCAGTTGATCTTATACAGGTGTCTTTCTAAAGGAGTTTCTTTAGTGGATGTAAAATAGATTTCCTTTTTCTTCTCATTGAATCCTAAGATTTCTGTTACCAGCCAGTCTCCTTTTGTGATCTGTGCCACCAATCCTTTCTCCAGACTGTAGTGGAAAAGGTGATTGTATCCTGTTCTCTGACTTTGCCAGATAAAATCAGTATTGGAATTCGGGAAGAAAGTAAGGGGACGCTGTGGTTCCACATATTTACTGTCTGTTTCCTCGAATAAAGTTTTCACCAGTGCTCCGGTAGCGGCATCATACTGGTTCATTTTCATATGATTCTGACCTCTGTTCAGTACTGCTACAAAGATATATTTTGAATCCGGGCTCCATGTTACGGATGTCAGATACTGATCTTTTTCTCCTTCAACTTTCAGGAACGTAGTTGCCTGGGTTTTGATATTGAAAACACCCAATGTTACCTGATGAGAGGTCTGACCCGCCATCGGGTATTTAATATTGTGGTTTACGGCAGGCGTTACAGACCAGTCGATGATCGGGTAATCGGCCACCATGCTTTGATCCATTCTGTAGAAGGCTACGCTTTCTGAGTTCGGAGCGGGAAAAATTCCGGTATCAATTCCGAATTCATTTCTGTGAACTGCCTGGCCGCTGATGATATTTTCATTAGCCTCATTGGTTACAGCAATCGTTTTTCCGTTTTTATTGACAAATAAATTATTCTTTGCGGTAAAGGCAAAAGTCTGACCGTCACCAAACATTTTTATGTTGGCCGCATCCTGGTCTATTGCTGCAGAACTTTTTACTTTCCAGTCGTTTCCTGATTTTTCGATCCAGGACATTTTCCCTCCTGTGCTGAAATATCCCTGAGATGTTCCGGTAAATTTAATGGCAGGAACAGCCTTCAGCTTATCATTAGAAAGATGTCTGTTCAGCTGAGATAAAGATATCAGGGTATCCTGTTTATTGGTTTTCAGGTCTGTAATCAGATATCCGCCTTTTACTGCCTGAATATAAGATTTGCTGTCTGCAGCCCATGAAAACTGTGAAATATTTTTCACTGCAAGGTTGGTTCTCATCCCATTTACAGCCTCCGCCATGGTAAACTTCTGGGTCTGGGCCCATACTGAACCTCCCAGAACCAGCATCAATAAAGAAAATCTATGTAATTTCATTGTATAAAATTGAATCCTTCAAAAATAAGAAATAAAAACCATCCGTTAAGAAATGTTAAAATAAAACATTCATAAAATGAAATTACTGGGTTGAAGGAAATTATTTCTTAACTTAATAGTAGAAATTGATAAAGGGTGTTATTGAAGTCTAAATCTTGATAAGGTAGCTTGGGAGCCTTATTTCTCGCCATGACGGCTGAGGTAATGAGGAGAAAGGCCCTAGCCCCGATAGTAACGGTTACCCCGCAGCATGAACCGGATAGCAGATGGGATGAAGTTATGGAAGCGCCCAGGAGCGAGGAGTATGAGTGGATAGCGGGAAAAAGCTCCTAAAAACGATAAATGAAATGCAGAGTGCAGTATGAAGATTCATTATTTTTTATCAAAATACATTTCTTATCCTATATCAATGATTTGTATAGGCGTTCTGTTCTAAATTTGCATCATTAATAATAACAAAAATACACAATACAATGGCTACAAAATGGAACCTAGACCCAACGCATAGTGAAATTACTTTCAAAGTAAAACACATGATGATCTCTAACGTAAAAGGAAACTTCAGAACCTTCAATGCAGAAATTGAAGCTGAAGATGATACTTTTGCCAATGCAAAAACTACTGCTACAATCCAGACGGATTCTGTATTTACCAATAACACAGACAGAGACAACCACCTAAAGTCTGCTGAGTTCTTCAATTGTGAAGCTCACCCAACCATTACTTTCGAATCTCAGAAACTGAATGATCAGGTAATCGGAAACCTTACGATCAACGGGATTACAAAACCTGTAACGCTTGATGTAGAGTTCGGGGGAATCAATGTAGACCCGTGGGGAAATACCAAAGCAGGTTTCTCTTTTGAAGGAAAGATCAGCAGAAAAGATTTTGGATTGAACTGGAATGCAGCTCTGGAAGCAGGAGGTGTAATGGTAAGTGATGATGTAAAAATTGCCGGTGAATTACAGTTTGTAAAACAAGCATAATTTTTAACATACATGATAAAGGGTTCAGGGATTTTTACTAAAGCCCCTGAACCTTTTGTTTTTGAATACCTATTGAATCACTTAAGCTTTGAACTCAAGTGTTTTTTAAATTTTAATCTTCATTCATTATGAATCTTAACGATCTTCAAAATATAAGTGAAGGCTTCAAAAGTACTCAAAGAATGCCAGTCCTGTTTCTGGGACACGGCTCTCCTATGAATGCTATTGAAGAAAATCAATTTGTACAGGGCTTCCGCAAAGCAGCCACAGAGATCCCTAAGCCGAATGCTATTCTTTGTATCTCTGCCCACTGGTATACTCCGGGAACTTTTGTCACCGCAATGGAAATGCCTAAAACCATTCATGATTTTTACGGTTTTCCCAAAGAACTTTTTGAGGTACAATATCCAGCCCCGGGAAGTCCGGAACTGGCCCAGGAAACGGCTGAGCTTCTGCTGCCTATTGGAGTGGAAGAAGACCACAGCTGGGGATTAGATCACGGTGCCTGGTCTGTGATCAGACATATGTACCCTGATGCAGATATTCCTGTCATCCAGCTGAGCATAGACCATACCAAGCCTCCGCAATATCATTATGATCTGGCCAAAAGGCTGAATAAACTCCGTGAAAAGGGAATTCTGATTATCGGAAGCGGAAATATTGTTCATAACCTCCGAATGATCGACTGGAAAAATATCAATACCGTAGGAGCCGGATGGGACTGGGCTGTGGAAGCAAGAGAAAAAACCAACAACTGGCTTCTGGATGGAAACTTCCGGAACATTATCGATTACCAGAAGCAAGGAACATTTTTACAATATGCCGTTCCTACTCCTGATCATTATCTGCCCTTACTCTATACTTTGGGGCTGAAAGATCAGTCTGAAGAGCTGTCTTTATTTAATGATGAACTGATTGGCGGATCATTAAGTATGACCAGCGTACGGATTGGATAGGATAAACTAACCACAAGGACTCATCATTTCTATACAATTTATTTGGTAAGATTTTTTTTACGAAAGTCAATTCTATGGGTCTATGCTGTTTATTAAAAACAAAAAGGGAATAGCTCTGATGAACTGTTCCCTTTTCTTATAATGGAATGAATGTACTATTGTACTGCTTTTAAAACATTGATATTTCCATAACCGTAGCTGGAATTTGCAGTTGGATAATAAGTAGCAGCCTGTCTCATTTTATTAAGCACCTGCTCTCTTGTCCATGACGGATTTTTAGCCCATACCAAAGCTGCAATTCCTGCTGTAGCGGCTGTAGCTACTGAAGAACCACCCACATAATCAGCCTGACCGTTATAGTAGCTTAGAACCGGAACAGTATTTCCTGAAGCTCTTTCCATCTGGAAGGTAAAATCGATTTGGCTTCCGGAATGGCAAACGTCACATTTCTGATTGGAGGTACCTTCTTTTACTCCCGTGATCGCCTGTGTTTCTGACATTGATGCAGGGAAGATTACTCCTACAAAGTTTGTAAAGCTGGTAGAGGTTCCTCCGGCACAAAAGATAAGTTTACCTTTAGAATATGCATATTTTACACCATCTTCAATTTTTCCTACTGAAAAGATATGCCCCATTGACATGGAGATGATTTTCACATTGGTATTATTTCCCAGCTCAGTAAATGCTGTTTTCACTGCAGTCTGCTCACTGGATGTTTCCAGCACAACGTTTGCAGCTGCCCTGTAAGCAATAAGGTTGGCATTATAAGCCACTCCTACAGGCAATCCTGCATTATTTCTCGGAGCAGCCATCACTGAAGCCATCTTCGTTCCATGACCACACTGATCTCCTGAGCCGTCTGAGTTATACACTCCCAGTTTGGTGATGGTTCTTCCTGAAGAAGCTCCGTTATTAAAGCTTCCACCCAGTAAAACCTGTTCCGGAGAAACTCCCGTATCAATCAGACCGATGGTAACACCGGCTCCTGTACTATAACTCCATGCATCAGGTATATTATGTTTGGTAAAAGCCCATGGTATTTTGGCACCCGGAGTGGTAGAAGTATAATCTGCCGTATTTAAAGCTGTTGATGAAAATCCACATCCTGATGAACCGCTGCCTGAAGATTTCTCTGCCGTATTGTATTTGCTTTCATTTTCAAAATAATGATAGTCTCCCGGCTCCAGATAACGGACTGTTTTCATCTGACGAAGAGCAGCAATCGTTTCTTCTTTCTCAATAATGACATCCATCTGGTTCAGATACTGATCAGAAAGCAGAATAAAGTTTCTTTCATCTTTTCCTTCATATTTTTTAATGACCGATAAAAGTTCTTTTTCTATTTTCTGGTTGTCCGGGGATTTACTTCGGTCGAAATCATCCTTAGAAGAGCCGAACCCTATGGATACCATTCTGTTTCCACGGAAGACAGCACTCCATACGAAATGATCCGACTCATTTTTCCAGTTGAAACTTCCATCAGTCTTAATGGCCTGATTGATTCTTTCATTGATCTGCTTTTCGGTCAGCGGATCTTTCTGAGCCATTTCTATTTTTGAATTTTCATTCTGAAGTTCTTCTCTGGTACACGAGTTTAAAGCAAAAAATATTGCTAAGAGGAATACAGTTTTTTTCATATGTTATCATTTTGATTGGTATCACAATATAACACTTTGCCGGGAATTACAAACTTTAAAATAGTGAATTTAGCATTACATGAATATTAATAATCTGAATTCTGCCAAGAATAAGGAATAAAAGTTCTATGTATCTATGTTGTTTTTTTTCAACAACATAGATACATAGGTTTTGATCTAAAAAATTTTGAATAAGGATTTATTATCTCCGTTAAAACGGAAAATTTATAAATGTTTTATTTTTTTATGAAATTTCTGTTCCCCCGGCTTATAAAACTTTTTCGTAGCAAACACTGCTTTCAACGTCTATATACTGTCCGTAGTTGGGGATTTTATAAAATCCATTTTTTTCATAAACGGAAATAGCATTAGTAAGATCTTTAGAAGTTTCCAGTACTGCTTTTTGATAATCTAATTCTGTTGCCCAGGCTTCCAGTTCTTTTACAATAGCAGCTCCCAATCCTCTTTTACGGAATTCAGGATCTGTAAACATTCTTTTGATTTCTACCGTATCTTCTGAAAACGGTTTGAATGCTCCGCAAGCTGCAGGAATATCATCGATATAGGCAACAATGCAGTTTTTGATAGCATCTATTGTATTGAACTGAGCAAAGAAATCATCTGTGTCACCATTATGTTCTGCCAAAGTAGCATCAAGGGATTTTACAAGATTTCGGAAATCGGGATGATCAGAATCTGTTCTGAGTAAGGTCATATTTTTAAATTTTAACGATGAATGAAAAACAAAAAGCTCCCTTTTCCGGAAGCTTTTGTTGTATGTTTTAGTTGACAATGAATTTTCTTTCGTTGATCAGTTCTGCAATAGCCAGCATATCTTTACCGATCAGCCTGTCGTCTTCAAGTTTAGCCACTTTAGAGCGAAGGATGGTAAAGTTCTCTTCAATAATTTTAGAACATTTGGAAGGTCTTCTGAATTCCAGCCCCTGGGCTGCAAACATTAATTCAACGGATAAGATATTCACCAGGTTTCCAAGAACCTGATTGAACTTTCTTCCGGAGATGCTTCCCATAGAAACGTGATCTTCCTGTCCTAAACTTGTAGGAATAGAGTCTGCTGATGCCGGGAAACATAATGTTTTATTCTCTGTTACCAAAGCTGCAGAAGTATATTGCGGAATCATGAATCCTGAATTCAGTCCCGAGCTTTCCGTTAATAATCTTGGAAGTCCATATTTTCCTTCCAGCAATAAATAGCTTCTTCTGTCTGAAATATTTCCTAATTCCGCAGCAGCCAGTGTTGCATAGTCTAATGGTAAGGCCATCAGCTGCCCATGGAAATTTCCTCCTGAAATAGATTCTTCCGCACTTAACACGATTGGGTTATCAGTTACAGAATTCAGTTCCGTTTCTGCCATACTTCTAAGGTGCTCAAATGCATTTCTGCTTGCTCCGTGTACCTGTGGTACACATCTCATGGAATAAGGATCCTGAACTCTCTCACAGTCTTCATGAGCTTTCAGGTTTTCTGATCCTTTTAAGAATTTAAGCATTCTTGCCGCCACTTTCCTGCTTCCTTCAAAAGGTCTGATCTCGTGAAGTTCTTTTTTGAAAGGACTTGCAGATCCTCTATATGCTTCAATACTCATTGCAGCAGTCATATCAGCAAGGTCGAGCAGATATTCAAATTTTTCCAATCCTTTGATGGAATGGGCTAAAATAAACTGTGTTCCATTGATTAACCCTAATCCTTCTTTCGGTCCTAAAGCTAATGGTTCCAGATTATGTTTTTCCAGAACTGCCATGGTATCGGAAACCTGATCTCCTTCCCAAACCTGCCCCAATCCAAGTAAAGGCAATACAAGGTGTGCCAAAGGAGCAAGGTCACCTGAAGCTCCTACAGACCCCTGTTCAGGCACCACAGGAACAATATCTTTCTCAAGCATCAGGATCATTCTCTCAATCACTTCCAGAGAAACTCCTGAAAACCCTTTTGACAACGCATGTACTTTAGCGATCATCATGATTTTGGAAAGTTCTTTATCAATGGGCTTTCCAACTCCTACTGCGTGAGAAATAATCAGATTATACTGTAACTGTGCTGTTTCATCAGCTGATATTTTGGTATCGCACAGTGGCCCGAATCCGGTATTGATTCCATATACACAACGATCGGACTCAACTATTTTCTGTACGTTTTTCTGAGATTTTAAGATCTGTTCTTTTGCGGCTTTGTTCAGCTTGGCTTTATTAGGTTTTTTACATATTTCCAGAACATCATGGAAAGTAAAAACGTCTACTCCGTATATCATTTCTAAAAAATTTCCTTAAAATTAAGCATTTAACAATAATTGGAGAAACTAAATTTCACCCTTCTATATTTTTATGAAAAGAAGTGAATTAATTTATTATTTTTACCTCCGAAAATTAAAAACAATAAACATGAGACTGAAATCTTTACTGCTTGCTTTATGCGTTGCCGGTACCACAGCTTTCGCACAGAAAGTAAAATACTCTAAGGAAGACATCAAAAAAATGGAGACTTACCTTTTTAATGAAGGCTTTAATACTCCATCACCAAAGAAAACTTCTACTATCATTTTAAAGGACGGAACCACTTACAAAGGGTTTTGTAACAAAATCGAAACCAAAAAGGGACAGATCTACGAAGTGGCCATCAAAGACAGTGTGACCAAAAAGAATGCTACCTTCAATGCAGATCAGATCAATGAAATGTATGTATACCCAAGCAATGCTGAAAAATTTGCAAAAGTTGCCAAGTATATGGGGAACATCAGAAATTACGGAACCAAAAAACTGACAAAGACGACCAATAATGACAGGATTTATTTTGTTAATCAGACGGTTTCCTTAAAGAATAAAAAGGATGAAAAGGAATTCCTGATGCAGGTTATTAACCCTGGTTTTGATGATATTATTTCCGTTTACCATGATCCCAGAGCTAAAGAAACAACAGGATTCTCTGTCATGGGCTCTCCTCAGCTTGGTGGCGGTGTGATCAAATCTTATTATGTAAAGAAAGGTGATAAGGTAATCTGGCTTCATAAAGATGATTTTGAAGATAATTATGATTTCCTTTTCGGAGATAATCAGGAATTCATGAAAAAGTATCCTAAAAACTCCGTGGAATGGGATTATTTAAGCTTTCTGGTAAACGAATATACTTCTATGACAAACGGATAATTGAAAGACTTCATTATACAATGTAAAACCTGCATACTAATCTGCAGGTTTTTCTTTTTTTAAAATAGGGAAAGATTCCTTAATTTTGTTATATGAATCCTTCTTTAGAATTACAGCTCAAAACCTTACCATCTGAACCCGGCGTTTATCGTTATTATGATAAAAACGAACAGCTTTTGTATGTAGGCAAGGCTAAAAATCTGAAAAAGAGGGTACTCTCCTATTTTAATAAAAATCTTTCGGGATACAGAATCAAAATAATGGTCAGCAAGATTCAGCGTCTGGAAACTACCATTGTAAACAGTGAATATGATGCTCTTTTATTGGAAAACAACCTGATCAAAGAACATAAGCCGTTTTATAATGTCATGCTTAAAGATGACAAAACTTATCCCTGGATCTGTATCAAAAACGAAGATTTTCCGAGAATTTTCCTGACCAGAAACGTGATCAAGGACGGATCTGAATACTATGGTCCCTATGCAAAGGTAAGGCCTGCAAAGATCTTGCTGGACACCATCAAACATATCTATAAGCTCAGAACCTGTAACCTGAATCTTGCGCCCGCTAAAATTGCGGAAGGTAAGTATAAAGTATGTCTGGAATATCATATCAAAAACTGTGAAGGTCCCTGTGAAGATCTTGAAAGCAAAGAGGATTATGATGAAAAGATAGATGCCATCCGTGGGATCATCAAAGGAGATTTCCGGAAAGCCAAAGATTATCTGGTGAATCAAATGATGAAGCTGGCCTCCGGTCTTCAGTTTGAGGAAGCCCAGATCATTAAGGAAAGGCTGGATATTCTGGAAGATTATCAGGCCAAAAATACGGTTGTAAATCCTAATATTGATGATGTGGATGTATTTGGTATGACCAGTGATGAAACAGCGGCTTATGTCAATTTCTTTAAGATCAGGAACGGGAATATCATTCAGAGTTTCACTACAGAAATCAAAAAGATCCTGGAGGAAACTGATGAAGATATTATGGAGGAAGCTTTGATTGAGATCCGTCAGAAATTCGGTTCCGATTCTAAAGAGGTTTTGCTACCTTTCCATTTATCGGTAGAAATTCCGAATGTGAAACTGATTGTTCCTAAAGTGGGCGATAAAAAGAGAATTGTAGAGCTTTCTGAAAAGAATGCAAAAGAATACCGTCTGGAAAAGCTGAAGCAGGTTCAGATCGTAGATCCCGAAAGGCATACGAACAGAATCATGGCTGAAATGCAGAAATTGCTGAGAATGCCTGTAGAGCCAAGACATATTGAAGGTTTTGATAATTCCAATATTCAGGGAACCAATCCGGTTTCTGCCTGTGTTGTTTTCAAAGACGGAAAGCCCAGCAAGGCTGATTACAGAATTTTCCATCCCAAGACTGTAGAAGGACCCAACGATTTTGCTACGATGGAAGAGGTGATCTACCGCCGTTACAAAAGAATGGTGGACGAAGGGGAAAGTCTTCCACAGCTGATCCTTATTGATGGTGGAAAAGGGCAGCTATCTTCTGCTGTAAAAAGTTTAAGACTATTGGGACTTTACGGAAAGATTACCATTGTAGGAATCGCCAAGAGACTTGAAGAGATTTTCTTCCCGGAAGATCCTATCCCTTTGTATCTGGACAAAAAATCCGAAACGTTGAAGATCCTTCAGCGTGTACGTGATGAGGCGCACCGCTTTGGTGTAAAGCATCACAGGACCCGAAGAAAAAATTCTACCATAAAATCCGAGCTGGAGGAAATCCCTGGAGTAGGAGAAAAAACCATTGAATTACTGCTCTCCAGATTAAAATCGGTAAAACGTATCAAGGAGTCTAATCTGGAAACTCTGGAAGAAATTCTGGGGAAAAGCAAAGCCAAGGTAATCTGGGAGTTTTTCAACGCTCAATAAACGTTTATTTTATCCGATTCATTTTTCACCAATAAAACAAAGATTTTATAGGGCTTCAGGCATTATTTTTAATTCAACCAAAAGAGACTAAAAGTCAAAAACGAAAACATTTTCACGTAAATATCACAATAAAACACATAAATAAATAAATATTTTTAAAAATATTATGATTATTTATATTTTTATCGTAAATTAGTATTGTTAACTAATAACAACAATACTATGAAAATTTTTCTATTAATATAATCCTATCCCCTTTTTCATGTTGTAGAATGGTTTATCTAATTAAATCATAAAAGCAGTTGTCACCTTAAATATCAAAAAAATGAAAAACACATCAGCATATATAACGTAAAAGGCTCTTTTTTGAAGAGCCTTTTATATTGATTATTGATATTTGTAATTATTTTCCTTTAAAAACTTCTTTAGAATATCTTCCGTCTGCCTGTGGTATATCTATTACAATATTCCCATTTTCAAAATATCCTATCGTTGTATTTCCATCAGCAAGTCTTACGATGAAAACATCTTTTTTGGATGTTGTTTTAAAAACAGCAAACGGAACAGAGCTTCCTGAGCTGGCTAAAATAAACTGACCGGCATCCACCTGGATTTTCTGAAGTTCTGATTTTCCATTGGAATAGGTATTTGCAGACGGCGTAGCTGAAGATATCGGTGATTCTGAAACTGTTTTCTGAACATTCTCAGTAACTTCTGAAGTACGGGCCGGCAGCATGGCAACCGGGTTTGAAACTCCTACCGTTGTTAAAGCCTGCTTCAGAGCATCAGCAAATCCTTCTTCGAATTCTTTGATATCTGAGCGTCCTTTGGATTCGAAAATCACTTTTTTGCTGCAATCTTTAAACTGTAAGATCACTTTATTGGTAAATAAGCTTTTATCATTGATGACTTCAGCATTCACTACATTACAAGAGTTATCTCTTGCTTCAGTAGGCCAGGTATCCATAGCTTCTGTTAAAACCTCATATTTCTTTCCCTTCAATGCTTTTGACAAAGAAGCTTCCAGTCCGAAGCTGCTGTTTTTGAAGGTCTGAAACTTCTCAGGAATCACCACATATTTATAATCTGACACTTTTTGCGCAAAAACGGCTGTTGAGCAAATTGCCAACACCAATACTGAAATCTTTTTCATATTTCCCAATTTAATCATTTCTGAATGCTCCCATATCCAGTTTCAGCGAGAAGAAGTTCGAATAAAAATTAGATCCGCCTATCCCTGAATTGGTAATTGCATAATCCAGTGTAAGCCCTCTGTATCGTATCCCGATCCCCGCACTTGGCTGAAAAGAAACTTTTCTTTTAAGGTCTTCTATATCTGTAATCGACTGGAATCTGTTGATCCCCAATCTCACAAAAATCATTTTCTGGTAGCCTAATTCAGCTCCCGCATAAGGGCTGATACTTGCAAAATCTGTTGAAATCAATGAAGCAGTCTTAGCAAAATCTACATTTATACCGGCTTCCGGCAATACATATACGCTGCTGTTGATCTCAAACAGTTTACTCGCTCCTACATTCAGCTTAGGCATCGTAAGTTCCATTTTATCTTTCGGCGCCGGGTTGAATTCTTCCCCGTTTACCACTGTAGAAAGCTCTTTCTGATTCACGCTCCAAAAGTTTACCGTAGTGGTGATATCACGAACCATTCCTCCAAACTTCCATCCGTTGTCGGCCTTATAAATAGCACCCACGTCAAAACCGAAACCATATCCGTTGGCAAATTTCCCTACATTTCTATAGACAATCTTGGCATTCACCCCTACATCCAGCTTCGGATTTCCTCCCGGTCTGAATGCATAAGAAAGAATGGCAGCATAATCAGACTGTGAGAATTTTGTGATTTTATCATAATCTATATTCCCTTCAGAATCGATCATCTGAGTGGTATTCAAAATATTATCTACCCCAAGTCTCACTACCGAAACGCCAAATACGCCCTCTTCCATTACTTTGGCATAAGCCAGATAATCATATTTTGCAATTGATTCAAAGTATTCAGCGTGCATGGCTGCTCCCTGCCAGTCTCTTTCGATAGACATCAAACCTGCAGGGTTCCACATAGGGGCGTACACATCATCCTGATTGGAGATTACCGCCCCTCCCATTGCCAGACCTCTTGCACCTGCTCCAATATTTAAGAATTCATTAGAATATTTTCTGACAATCTGAGATTGAGAAATCCCAAACAGCAGTGAAAATGCAAGTAAAAAATATTTTTTCATCATATAAATTTGATGCTTAGTTAAAGTTTTTATTTTTCCTGGCTTTAATTAATCCGTTTGCAATGATTGCCAGTATCATAACACCTGATGCAATATAAAATATAGGGCTCATATGTTCTGATTCCCCAAAGATAAAAAAAGCTAGTATAATTCCGTAGACCGGTTCCAAATTAACTGTTAAAATTAGCGTAAAGGGTGATATATACTTCATTAAATTCACTGATTCCAGCATCGGAAAAGCAGTGAAAACACTTGCTAACAAGCATATTAACGCCAGATCCCTGTAGTTTATTTCATTCATTTGAAAAATTTGACCTGAAAGCAGATAAAATATCATTAAAACGAACCAACCGCAGAATATTTCATAAAATATAATATTCTCTGAACTGGTTTTCCCAAACATCTTCCCGTTAAATACCGAGAAAATAGTTCCGAAAACAGCACACAGGATCCCATAGATGATTCCTTCTTTAAAATGAAACTCCGTTTTAAAAATCAATAGGATGCAGGCCACAATGACTGTTCCCATGACCACTTCAGATACATCAATTTTTCTTTTAAAAATTACGGGCTCCAGTATGGAAGCAAAAAGTGTGGATAGCGACAGACAGCTTAAAGCTATGGACACATTGGAAACTTTGATTGAATAAAAAAAACAGTACCAGTGCAGTGCCATTGCCACTCCTATTCCTGCCAGCTGAAAGAATATTTTTTTGGAAACCTTGATGCTTTCCTTCTTAAAGACTCTGATGAATATAAAGAGAAAAACAGAGGCAAACAACATTCTGTAAAATACAAGAATCTGAGCATTGGCATGAATCAGTTTTCCTAAAATTGCAGTGAAACCCCATAAAAATACTATTAAGTGCAATCTGAAAAGTGCCAATTTATGCATAACCTATCTTCTTTGAATTTTGATGTGCAAATTTACAAATAGGCTTTTACAAATCTTATAAAAAAATCAATTTTAAATTAATAAAAAATTATAAATATCTTTTTTAATAGTTTTACTTACTAATTCAGGATCTGTTTTTATTAATTTTCTAAAAAAAGATGCGGAAGGCACAACTTAAAAATAGGATATTAAATCAATACGAAATATAAAAAATCCTGTTGTTGCTGTAGAATAGAGAAAATATTATAATGAGTGAGATGCAGCTACAAAAAACCCTGAAAATTTGTTAAACTTTCAGGGCCTTCAAATAATAAACTATTAAAAAAATAAACTAGGAACTGAGTATTTAGCAGAGAATATCACCTCTGTTACTCTGATGTAAAGTTAGAAAAAATATAAATTATTAGAAAACATTTTTTTGTTAAAAATTTCACAAATTACTAGAAACCAAAGTATTAAACACTTGTTTTATATCCAATCCATATTACTCATAAAAATAGTATCTTTAAGCGTAAAAAATTGAAATTTTATGGACATCGAATTCAACAAACGAGAAGATCAGAACAGATTGAAATTATCAGATATAAATCGCCTGCTCACAGAAATTAAAAAAGGAGGCGGTGAAAAGAGGCTTCAAAAGCTTCGTGATGAAGGTAAAATGACTGCCAGAGAAAGGATAGATTATCTTCTTGATAAGGATTCAGATTCTATAGAAGTAGGAGCATTTGCAGGCTATGAAATGTATGCAGAACATGGTGGATGCCCTAGCGGAGGTGTGGTTGTGGTGATTGGTTACGTTTCCGGAAGACAATGTATTGTTGTGGCCAATGATGCTTCTGTAAAAGCTGGTGCATGGTTTCCCATCACCGGAAAGAAAAACCTGAGAGCACAGGAAATTGCCATGGAAAACAAACTTCCGATCATCTATCTTGTAGATTCTGCCGGCGTTTATCTTCCTATGCAGGATGAGATATTTCCGGATAAAGAGCATTTCGGACGTATATTCAGAAACAATGCAAAGATGAGTTCAATTGGAATCATCCAGATTTCTGCGGTAATGGGAAGCTGTGTAGCCGGAGGAGCTTATCTTCCTATTATGAGTGACGAAGCAATGATCGTTGATAAAACCGGATCTATTTTCCTTGCCGGAAGCTACCTCGTAAAAGCGGCTATCGGTGAAAGCATTGATAATGAAACATTGGGAGGAGCTACTACCCACTGCTCTATTTCAGGTGTTACAGATTATAAAGCTAAAGATGATAAAGATGCTTTGGACAGAATAAAAAATATTATGAAGTCTATCGGAAGTACTGAGAAAGCAGGCTTCGACAGAATAGAAAGCTTTCCGCCAAAAGAAAATCCGGAAAACATTTTCGGAATCATGCCGGTTTCCAGAGCTGAGCAGTACGATACTTATGAAATTATTAAATGTCTTGTGGATAACTCTGAATACGAAGAATACAAGCCGGATTATGGGAAAAGTATCATCTGTGCCACGGCAAGAGTTGAGGGATGGTCTGTAGGTATTGTGGCTAATCAGAGAAAACTGGTAAAAAGCGGTAAAGGTGAAATGCAGTTTGGGGGAGTAATCTATTCCGATTCGGCAGATAAGGCAACCCGTTTTATTGCCAACTGCAATCAAAGAAAAATTCCTTTGATCTTCCTGCAGGATGTTACGGGATTCATGGTAGGTTCAAAATCAGAGCACGGAGGAATCATCAAAGATGGAGCAAAAATGGTAAATGCCGTATCAAACTCTGTAGTTCCTAAATTTACGATCATTACCGGGAATTCTTACGGAGCAGGAAACTATGCTATGTGCGGAAAAGCTTACGATCCTAGACTTATCGTTGCATGGCCATGGGCTGATTTAGCGGTAATGGGAGGAGCACAGGCTGCAAAAGTATTGGCGCAGATCCAAGAATCTACATTGAAAAAGCAAGGTAAAGAAATCTCTGAAGAAGAGCACAACGAAATTCTGGATACCATTTCAAAAAGATATCAGAAACAAACCGAAGCTACCTATGCTGCTGCAAGATTATGGACCGATGCGATCATCAATCCGGTAGATACGAGAAAATGGATCTCTATGGGAATTGAGGCAGCCAATCACGCCCCTATTACTGAGAAATTCAACTTAGGAGTAATTCAGGTATAAATAGTCCTGTAAAATATAATTAAAAGACGTCTCAGTAAGTAATTGAGACGTTTTTTATTACCAATGGTCATTATAAAGTCTTATTTTTAAGAGATCATTGCTATTATTAATTTACAATCTTCCTCACCACTCTATTATTTTCAGGAGCTTGATCCCGCTATCCACTCATACTCCTCACGCCTTTGCGCTCCCATCCTTAAAACCCAGCTGCTTCTCCAACCCATGCTGCGGGGTAACCGTTACTATCGGGGCTAGGAATGGGTGACTAGTAATGAGTAATGAGCAGTCTGGAATTATATCCCCAATGATAGGGCATAAATATTGAAGACATTATCATCTGTTAAAAACCTGTGGTATCTGTGGTAGATTATAAAAATCAGTATACCACTCATGGAAAATGAGTAAACCACACCGTATTCAATAGGGATGGGCTTTAGCCCGTTCTCATCCAAAAGAATAATTCCATAGGCTTTAGCCAAAACCTGGATCTATACCTGTTGTAAAGTAAATGGCGAAAGATTCTCTGAGGATACAT
>NZ_JBQEOA010000007.1:0-162309 GCF_052044975.1 Chryseobacterium sp. 22458
GAATGAAATCTATAGATAGCGAATTTATCTTAAACGTAGAGTTCGGAGAGTTTTCTATGGTATCTTATTATTTTTTTCGATCGCTATGGCGTTTCACTCAGCAATGAAAGTATGTTTCTTCTGAATGAAATCTATAGATAGCGAATTTATCTTAAACGTAGAGTTCGGAGAGTTTTCTATGGTATCTTATTGTTTTTTTCGATCGCTACGGCGTTTCACTCAGCAATGAAAGTATGTTCCTCTGCTGAATGAAATGCCTTTGCGAACAAATAAACGATGCATATTATTAAACTTTGCGAACTCTGCGTTATAATTATTGACCGTTTACTTTGCGAAGCAAAAATTGACTATTGATATTTTTTAATACAAAAAAAATAACACGTCAAGTTTTGTCGCATTACCGGAATAGCTTTGTCATATCAAAATTACAGAGCTATGGAATTGCCATTTTACTTAAACTTTAAAGACTTTGAAAGCCATTATTACGATAATCTTGAAAAATGGTTTGAAGAATACCATAATACAAGCGAGATCGATTATCTGAAAGCTCTTTCCGCTTTGTACAGCCCTTATCTCTACTACAACTTTGCGGAAGATAAGGTACAGGCAGATGCTTTTATTGAAGTGAAAGACTGTTTTTTCCCTTATCATGAAAGAATTGGAATCTCTTTCTGTAATCATTGTGAAAAAGACGCTACCTCCAAAAAAGGACTGAATCATGTATTTGAATTTAAAAATATCTCAATGATGGAGTATGCCCAGCATATTCTGGATAAAATAAATAAATACTGTTCCAAAAATACTACTGCTTTGGAAGGCGATAAAAATATCCTGGATTACGTGAATGATTATGATATTGTGACTTCAGTAGACGGAGTAGGATATTGTATCAGCTATAACCGCCATCAGAAGGTACTGCCGTTTCTGAAAGCTTATCTGCCGTATTATGGTCAGATGGTCAATATGATAGTCTACAGGGATTTTATTTTTTCTCTTACAGATATTGCAGCATTTATTGATCAGAAGCTGAAAACAGTAAAAGCTTTTGAACATTCCATCTACAGCCGTTCCAAAGCTGATGCAAGATTCAAGGTACATATGAGCCGTCAGTTTCTGACGCTGTGCAACTAATATTTTACACCATACATTCATACTAATTATATTGCGGAAAACTTATGTTTTTCAACAAAAATCCCGGCCAGTAATGACCGGGATTTTTTTTCATATCCGGAACCTGAAGTTATTGAAATATGAAGATCTTACTATCAGAATTTTTTAGTCAGGATAATCCTGTTCAGTTACCGCTTTCTTCTTATAAGGAATATTCCAGATCAGATCTGCAGCAAGGTAATGTACCCCTCCATGATGAATACTTTTGCTTCCTCTGATCAGATCATCCATATAGCCGATATCTACTGTAAAAGGAGAGTTGGGGATGGTAAACATATAATAAGCAGCGATACGCATTTCACGATACCCAAAATTTTCCCACTCCGGAACAGTTTCATTAAGGTGGCTGACAGAAAATAAAGCTTCGGCACTTATTGCCAGTTTCTGATTGTTTTTAGGAGATAAATTATAGGTTAACTGACTTTTTATGCGGGTCCTTAACTGGAAATCTTCTTCTACTTTATGGAAATCTGCATCAAAAAACTTTCTGAATTCCTGACGGACTGTGTTTTTCAGTTTCAATTTTTCTCCAAGATCAAAAGTGTAGTCATATCGTCCGTATATTCTGAATTCCTGCTCTGTATTTTCTTTATCGTAAGGTGCTTCGCTTTCATATTGAGGCTGCCGGCGGTAGCTGATGGCATAGCTATATTGCTGATGTGGGGCAAATGAATGGTAAACCTCATGATTCAATACAAAAATAGCCTGTCTGGAAAATAAATAATTATTGTCAGGGCTGCTTTTACGCCCTATGGCAATATAGCTCAGAGCCTGCTTCTTTCCCAATGAATCCAGTTGGCGTTTTACTCCAAATGCGGACCAGAAAGCGGTTTTGGCATCTCCTAATCCGGGCGGGCTGATCTGCGCTTGTACAAGTGTTCCTGCGCACATCAATAAAAATAATCCTGTGAAAAATTTCTTTATATTCAATATCATGAATAACTGCTTTGCGATTAACTGTAAATATCTGCGAAACCCAAAGATGGGTAGGGGTGGCATCAATACGGAGAGAGAATACTTTGTCGTTGCAAATTTAGAAATGTTGTGGAGTTGCATGTTTATTTAAAATCTTTTAATGCTGTTTAAAAACAAGACAAAATAAATATCTGATTTAGGATAGATTTAGGAATGGACGGATATCAATAAGATTGAAAGGCTTATTCAATTCCGATTTTTTCTTTGGAACAGTCTATATAAATCCGGTTTTTCAGGAAGATTTTATTCCCCAGCATACCTGTCATTCCGGAAAACTTCATCAGCATATATTGGGTCTGGGAAAATCCCTCCACATAAGTAACCGTATTCAGTGGAATCTCTTTATCCCTGAAACGGATGGTTTCATCAGTATCTGCTGTATAAGCTGTTAATACATTCGGTCTTGATTGGGCTTTTTCTGTGATAACTTTTGATTGTGGCCGTTTCAGAGCTTCCCAGTTTCCTTTATTCGTCAGCAGTTCATAAGCACTCGTCCCGGAATCATACAGAAACTTTTCATTTTTGCCTTTTAAATTACCGTCGATCACAATTTTTCTCTTTTTAAATGTAAAATCAATAAGCTTATTTTTAAAATCATCTGGCTCCTTTGACAGGTTGAATACAATAAAATTGTCTCTGAAATTTAGCAGTGTTTTCCTGTTTTCAAGAATATCTGCACCAAGAGTCCCGATGATTTTGACAGAGGCATTTTCGCCAGACTTTTTTCCGGTAGGGAAAACTTTGAAATGATCGGAAGTAATTTTAGTTTTTCCTATATAGAAAGAAGATACGGCACATCCGTTGCGGATTGAAACTGCTTTTATTTTTTCGATAACCGGACTGTACAGCTCAGTATAGGCGGCCCCTGTATCAAACTGGAGGTAATAGGTTGTTGAATCTCCCGGGAAATGAGTGGGTAAAAGAAGAGCGCTTTTATTGCTGTCAGCCCATATCATTGGAACATTTCCGCTTTCATTTTCTATCGTGAGATAGTTTTTCTCCGGAGTAAATTTCTGATCAAAATAAAAATAGCCGCCTGCTATTGTAATAAGGATAAGTAGTAAAACGACGACTACAATTCTTTGTAATGTTTTCATGAATTTTTTTGTACAAGATTCGGAAATCCGGACATCTTTTTCGCTGAAAACAAGATGACAGTTTTACGACAGTTCTATGACTGCTTTTATAAGAAGTTGGTTTTCAGTTTGATAATTAGTTCCTGTTTTTGGTTCAGGCTGATTCCGTTTTTAATAATGATATAAACCTTCAAACCCATAAAAATGAGTAAAGGGATGATAAAAAGCGGAAACTTCAGTAGGAAAATCTTTTGAATAAAAGGACTGGCGATCATAATACAGGAAAAAACTGCAGCAAGAATAATCTGAACACACAGAATACCTTTTCCCAGTTCCTTATTCCGTGAATCTTTTGTCCGGTAAGTTAAAAAAGCAGAAGCAATAACCCCTCCAAAAGGAAAGATAAGACCAAACAATGCAGAAAGATTAATGATTTTTGCCCTTCCTACATCAATCGTATCTTTAGTTGTACAAATAAGATCTTCGGGCCGGCTATCTAATGCCTGAGCAAGTGCATTAAGTGTAAATCCCTTCAATGTACTTCCGGTTTCAACCCTTTGAACGGTCCGTAGAGAAAGCTTTGACTTTTCGGCAAGCTCATTTTGAGTCATATTCTTTTTTTCTCTCAACATCTTTACCTGGTTCTCCATGGTTGGCTATTTATGTTTTATAAAGGGGATTGATGTGCTAATTTAATAAAAAACATGATGGAAAGTAAAATCAGAATGCTAAAGGCTAATAAAACAACAGATGAATTGTGGATAACTTGTTGGTAATTTGTGGAAAAGTGAATATTTGCATTTTAAAGTATTGATTATAAGTTATTTATAGAATAACTGTGAAAAAGAAATTGCCGCAATAATAAATACTGCGACAATCTTGGGATATAGACTGATTTTTGAGAGATTTATCCTGCTTTGCACATGGCATCCCATGTTGTCCAGAAATGGGCATTGATGGCTCCGATAGGAGGATTCGTGCTGTCGGCAACAATACCTACCATTGAGGCACAGTTGGAGTTACAGCCTATTTCATAATGGCTTCCCTGCTGGGGTGGGATCTGTCTCCATGTACCGGTTGATCCGCTTAATAGTTCCACTTTAATGTCAAAGATACCTGAAAGACCAGGAGTCTGGATTTGTTTGGTAGGATCTTCACTGGAGATGGTGTCGCTCCAGTTTCCTTGTGAGAAGGTTACCCGCCATGTAGAAATCATTTTGGCTGTATCATTCTGAGGAGAAAGATAGACCCAGAACTGCGCTCCGTTTCCAAGTTGTACCTGTCCGGATGAATTTACGTTTACATTGGTTGATGTCATATTAAGATGTTTTTGTGGTTATTTTATGTTCCAAAGTAACGGAGAACCTGGGCAGTTTTTTATAGTAGAAACCACTGATTATGGATACAGGTAGAAATACGTATGGTAGAAACAGAAGATAAAAGTGGAGTCTTGCAAAACATTTTGAATTGGGTTGAGAGCAGATTGCAGTAAATTAAAGAATATTATTCAGCAAAACTTTATTTCATCTTGCGTGTATTCTATATAATGATGAAGTTTTAGTAATTACGTATTTTTATGATTAGACAGAGTGAAAAATCATATATTTATCTAGCTAATTTGAAAATTAATTACTATGAATAATTTAAAAAAAATTTCAAGAGAGGAGTTAAAAAATGTAAAAGGCGGAAGACGCTATTGTCAATCATATGTAATGATAGCATGGTGTAATGATAACACAGCAACTGATACAGTATGTTATGATTTAGATAGTCAGCAATCAAAGGATGAAGCATATGCATGTATGACTCATAATGGACAATTATTCAATGTTTATACCTGTGGCTCTGAAGATTACGGATCATAAATATGATAAATAAGATTTTAATTATTTTTCTGCTTTTTATAAGCAATTTCTTTTTTTCTCAAGTAGATACCTCCTATATTAAGGTAGACTATGAAGCAGTATTTTTGATTGACACTACTAATATAAATAGCAGAAAAACAGAAAACACTGTATTGTTGATTGGAAAGCGATCTTCATATTTTAAAAGTAGTTACAAGACAGTGGCTGATTCTATTGGTAAACAGATTGCTAAAAGAAGTTTAGAAAATCCAGTCAATGGGCAGATTATTTTAAAAACCGGAGCTATACCATCTGCCAAGTTTAAACCTGAAGTGTATTATTTCGGAGGGAAATCTACAATTTATGATCAGATTGGTAAAGATGGATACTCTTTCGAAAGTACAAATCAAATTAATTGGCAAATTGAGAATATCAGAAAAAAAATTAATGGTTTTGATTGCCAGAAAGCAGTAACCATTTACGGTAAGAAAAAAATAACAGCTTGGTTTACTTCAGAAATTCCAATATCAGAAGGTCCTTATACCTTTAAAGGATTACCGGGTTTAGTGTTGGAAGCCTATGATGATAAAGAATATTTTCACTTTAAATTATCAGGATTAAAGAAAGACGTTAAAATTCCTATTGGAAATATTCCTTTTAGTGTAAAAACTTCCTATGAAAAATTTTTAAAGAAACGAACCGATTTAATGGATGATCCGATTAGCTCATTTATATCAATTTTTGGTAAAAGACCACCTAAAGAAAATGAAGAACAGATCATTCAAAATATAAGAAGATTAAATAATCATTTGGATTAACAAAATAAAAAATATCCATCATGGAGTAATGTCAGATTATGATCAAAAAACAAGCCTGCGCTAAATCAGCACAGGCTTCAGTTTTCTTGCAGAAAGGAAGGGATTCGAACCCTCGATACAGTTACCCGTATACTACCTTTCCAGGGTAGCTCCTTCAACCACTCGGACACCTTTCTTTTTGAGATTGCAAAAATAGTGTATTTTCCCAAATATCCAAATAAATATTGAAATTAATCTGTAATTTCTCCGCAAAGACTTCTCGTGAAGTTATCGGCAAAGCTTCCCGGGTAACTCGGGTTGCCAATAAGGTGCATGGCTTTAGTGATCGCAGTTTCAGCAGTCATATCTCTTCCACTGATGGCACCGATTCTTGAGAAAATATTACTGTTCTCATACTTTCCGAACGAGATACCTCCTGATATACACTGGCTTACTACTACGATCTCCGTTCCGTTATTTCTGATTTCCTGAAGTGTTTCCTGTGTCTTTTCACTGCTGAAAATAGTTCCCGAACCGAAAACCTGAAGAATAAGAACCTTCATTTTAGGGATCTCTTTGAAGTGACTCAGATGCATTCCCGGAAAAATTCTCCAGAACAGAATATCTTCGGAAATATGTTCATCAACATGGAATTCTACCTCCGGATCACAACGGAACAGATTATCCTTAAGAATATTCAAATGAACGCCGGATTGCCCCAATATCGGGTAATTCGGGCTTGAATAGGCATCAAAATATTCTGCAGAATATTTCAACGTTCTGTTTCCTCTTAATAATTTATACTCGAAGTAAATGGCAACTTCCTGGATTACCGCTTCATCATTTTCATAAAGACTGGCATAATAAAGGCTGGTCAGAAGATTTTCTTTAGCATCTGTTCTTAAATCTCCAATCGGAAGCTGAGAACCGGTCATGATTACCGGCTTTCTTAATCCTTTCAGCATGAAACTTAATGCAGAAGCGGTATACGACATGGTATCCGTTCCGTGAAGAATCAGAAATCCGTCGTAATCTTCATAATTTTTCTGAATATAATTAGCGATAATTCTCCATTCCTCAGGCCCCATATCCGAAGAGTCCAGTGGTTTTGCAAAAGGATGAACGAAGACTTCACATTCCATCAGTTTCATTTCAGGCATCTTTTCAAAGATATTACCAAAATCAAAGGCACGGAGACTTCCGGTTTCATAATCTTTTTCCATCCCGATGGTTCCACCGGTATAGATGAGCAGGACTTTTCGCTTCATGTATTTTTTAATTAAGAATTGGAACCCAATTAGGGATCATAGGCCAAAATTACGTTAATTTGCAAAGATTTGAAAATGAATATGCGCTTATGCTGAAATTTTATGAGAATAAAGCTGCAGGCGTCAGATTGTTTATTGAAAAAAATAAGAAATGCAGACGAAAGACTTAGCTCAGACCTATGAGTATTTAAAACAGTTTTTAACAGAAGAAAGATTGTCGAAAATTGAACATTTCTCCCGGGAAAGTTCAGATTTTGTGCTTCCGGTTGTAGAAGATATCTATCAGTTTAGAAATGCTGCAGCCATTGTACGCTCTGTAGAGGCCTGCGGTTTTCATAAAGTAGTGGCCCTGCAGGAAGAATATAGCTTTGAGCCTAATCTCAGAGTAACAAAAGGGGCTGATACCTGGGTAGAGGTTGAAAAACTTCCACGGAATATGGAATCTTTTCAGAATATTAAAGACAGAGGCTACAAAATAGTGGTGGTTTCATTGGAAAATAATGCTAAAATGCTGCCTGAATATGAAATTACAGAACCCATTGCATTGGTTTTCGGAACCGAGATGGAAGGGGTTTCTCAGGAAATTCTCGATTTTGCAGATGAAACACTCGCCATTCCGATGTATGGTTTCACAAGAAGCTTTAATGTTTCCGTTGCAGCTTCAATCTGTATGTACGAATTGAAACAAAAACTGATAAAATCTGATATTGATTATAAATTGGATGAAGAGAAACTATTGAGGATGAAAATCCTTTGGACCGTCAATTCAATAAGAAGCGGACAGCAAATCTTTGAAAAATACCTGAAAGATCATCATATAGATTGGAAATAAATAACAAAAGAGGCCGTTCCAAAAGTCTGAACATCAGATTTTAAAACTGCCTCTTTTTATTGATCAATAGTTTAGTGTAGAAAACAACTGCCTTCCGGGCTGATATTATATCATATTATAGTAATTCCAGGCAGCTACAAACAAACCTGCGGTTTCAGTTCTTAACCTCTGGCTCCCGAGAGAAACTGCTTTGACCTTATGATCTGCAAGAAATACAATTTCCTTTTCCGAAAAATCTCCTTCAGGGCCAATTAAAAATGTCAAATGTTCCCTTGCAGGAATGTCCTTAAGATCTGTTCTTTCAAGATTTTCGTTACAATGGGCTACAAATGTATGTTCCGGATCAATATTCTTAAGAAAATCGTTGAGCTTCATCATATCATGAATGACCGGAAAATGAAACCTCAGACTTTGCTTTGAAGCAGCTATAGCCTGTTTTCTGATCTTATCAATATTGATATTCTTACGTTCTGTTTTTTCCGTGGTAATGATACTAATCTCCGAAATACCCATTTCTACCGCCTTTTCCACAAAGAATTCAATCCTGTCTATATTTTTGGTAGGTGCAATGGCAATATGCAGTTTTGTGCTGAATCCCGGCAGGTTTTCTTTGATCTCTGTTACTTCAATTCCTGCCTTTTTACCTTCTATACTGAGTTTTCCGGAAGCAAGGTTTCCCTTTCCATCCGTCACATGAATTTCCTCACCATTTTTCATACGGAGAACCTTTACAATGTGCTGCTGCTCTTCATCGTTGATTATGACTCCGTTTCCGTTGATTTCTCCGTAAAAAAGTTTCATATTTAAATATTTAGAATCTTCCTGAATTTATGTATAAATGATCATTAAAAGTAAACTTCATTCTCGCTTAAAAATGCCACACCGGTTTTTATTGTAGTATAAATATCACCTTCACAATCTCTATAAGAACATGCGTAAATCTCTTCAACCCACTTATTATTCATAAAAATTAAATTCAGGTATTCGTTTTTTCTTAAATTATTTTTGATGGATAAATAATCACCCTCTTTGGGCTCATAAGCAAAACTAAATACATTTTCCGAATTGATTTTCTCAATGATTTCTTCCTTTATATTTTGAATATATCCAATTTCTGAACTTATCATTAGAAAATCATCCTCTTCAGATTGTTCCGTCACTTCGTTTTTTCCTGTAACAGTTTCTAAAATCCAATAATATTTTGAATTTTTCTTAGATTGTGTACCTAATATTTTTTCTTCCAGGAGTATTTTCATAAATCGTATTTTGCAGTCGCAGTAGTTCTCAGGTCAGTAAATTCTCCTCTCTCAAACTTCAGCTGTGCTACCATGGCGATCATAGCAGCATTATCCGTAGTATATTCAAATTTTGGGATGTACATATTCCATCCTAATTTTTCTTTATTGTCTTCCATTGCTTTTCTTAAAGCTGAATTGGCAGAAACACCTCCGGCAATGGCAACCTCTTTAATATTTAAATCTTTGGCTGCTTTTTCCAGTTTTTTCATCAGAATTTCAATGATGGTTTTCTGTACGGAAGCACAAAGGTCGTTGAGATTTTCTTTAATAAAATCAGGATTCTTTCTGACTTCCTTCTGGATGAAATACAATACGGAAGTTTTGATACCGCTGAAAGAGTAGTCATAGTTCTCAAGTTTCGGTTTATTGAATTGAAAGGCATCAGGATTTCCTTCTTTCGCTAGCCTGTCGATGATAGGTCCGGCAGGGTAATCGAGGTCAAAGATCTTTCCTATTTTGTCAAAAGCTTCACCTGCTGCATCATCAATGGTTTTCCCGATAATTTCCATATCAAAGTAGTCCTTTACAAGAACAATCATCGTATGCCCTCCGCTTACGGTAAGGCACAGAAAAGGGAAAGCAGGCGGCACAGGATTTGCATCTTCGATGAAATGGGCCAGAATGTGGGCTTGAAGGTGATTTACTTCAATCAAAGGGACATTAAGACTCATAGCCAGAGATTTAGCAAATGATGTACCTACAAGAAGTGAACCTAAAAGTCCGGGTCCGCGTGTAAATCCTATAGCTGAAATTGCATTTTGTTGTATATTTGCTTTAGAAAAAGATTTTTCAACAACAGGGATGATGTTTTGCTGATGGGCTCGTGAAGCCAGTTCAGGAACCACACCACCATATTCTTTGTGGATGGCCTGGTTTGCGGCAATGTTCGAAAGAATAGAATTTCCCTTGATGATAGCTGCTGAGGTGTCGTCGCAGGACGATTCAATACCTAAAATTATAGAGTCGCTCATAATAATGGCAAAGTTAGAGAATAATAACGAGAATGAGAATAAAAAATCAGTAGCTGAAAACCTAGGGGATCAGGTACAGAAGACTGTTGAAAATGTAGAAGGAAAAGTGCGGGAAACAGTAAAAGAGGCGTCTGAACTGGCCTCAGATGCTATCAACCATCCTATAGAAACGGCTGAAGAATTCGGGAAACAGGCGGTGAAGGATGTGACCAGCTATACCTGGTGGGCAAAGCTTCTTCTGATTCTCTTCTGGGTCGGACTTTTTCTGATAGGAAGTATTATGGTGATCATTAATCTTCCGGTAACCAAGCAATGGGCGGCAAATCAGGCACTGCAGATCGTTAATCAGGATTTTAAAGCAGGGTTTTCCACAGAAAGTGTAGACGTCAATTATTTCGGTGATGTAACGATAAAAGGTTTAAAAGTAAAAGACTATAAAGGCCTTGATTTTATTACAGCCCGCGAATTCCGTGCTGATTCAGACTGGATCTCTCTTGCCGTAAATGCTATTTCCGGAAATAGTAATTCCTTAAGTTTCAATTCTCTTACCCTCATTAATGCCGATGTAAAAGTCATTACCTATAAAGGAGACAGTATTGCCAATTTTGTCAGATTTACAGAACTCTTTGACAACGGTAAAAAAAGAGACCCGAATAAGCCTCCTTTTCAATTGAACTCAAGAATTCAGATCATTGACTCAAAAGTATCTATCGTTAATGAAAATTCTCCGGGAGATCAGGGAAAATGGCTTACTGCAACACAATTTAATCTTAAAGCCCCGAACGTAAAAGTCAACGGACCCAATGTTTCGGCGCTCATCAATAATATGTCTTTTGTGACAAAGAGGTGGGGGAAATCTCACATTGTAGATACTTTTTCCACAGAATTGTCTTTGACGAAACAGTTTTTATCTTTAAAAGACCTTACTTTAAATACAGATCATACTTTATTACAGGGGAATATTAAATTTAACCTTAATGATGGTTCGTGGGCAGATTTTGCAGACAGAGTTCGCTGGGATATGAATATCAGCCAGGGTAGCCAGATGAGCGGGTATGACATCAGTTACTTTGTGACCAACTGGGATAATATCAAACCGTTCAACCTTGCAGGAAAAATGACCGGGCCTTTAAATAAATTCCATCTTGAAAATTTCCTTATCAGAAATCCTGATGTAAATATTGCCACAAAGACCATGAAGGTAGATAACTTGCTGAAAGAACATTTTTCGATTGAAACGAAAGACCTTTCTACAGACTTTACCTATAAGGATCTAAAAGCCATGATGCCTTCTTTCATTTCCAGTAAGATGAAGAATTTTGCAGATGATTTCGGGAAACTGAAATATAACGGGACGGCCAAGGTAAATCCTGATCAGATTTATGTGGAAAACGGGAATCTGATGACAGGGATAGGGCAGGCAAAGATTTCCAAGCTTACATTGACGGGCTACAGTACAGCGATGCCTAAATATTCAGGGTACCTTGATGTAAAAGATCTAAACACCTCTGTGATTACAAAAAATAAAACAGTAGGCTTAATTTCAGGGAAATTTGATCTTAACGGACAAAGTTTTGATGTCAATACCATGCGTCTGACTACCAAATCCCAGGTTGCCAGCATTGAAATTATGGATAAGGTGATCAATAACCTTTACCTGGACGGACTACTGGATCATAAAAAATATAACGGGCTCATCACCGTGAATGATGAACAGGCAAAAGCTACTATTAAGGGGTTAATAGATTTCAGTACTTCTAAAGTGGCAATGGATGTGAATGCAGATGTCAGTTATCTGAACATGAATTATTTCACCAACAAACCGGGGAATCAGATTGTAAGCGGACAGGTTGACGGTAAGATGTCAATGTCATCCATTAATGATCTTACGCTGGATGTGAATGCCAATAACCTTCATTTTGCTACGGCAACCCAGAAATATGATATTCCCAATGCGAAGCTGAGGACATTTGTTGAAGCAGGAGGACGGGTAATTGATGTTGATGCGCCGGGAGCAGCTACCGGGAAAATTTCCGGAAAATATAATCTTGCCGACCTTTTAGGAATGGTAGAAAATGGTGTGGGCAAAATATTGGTGGGGCCACCGCCGAGAAAATTATACCGTGGACAGAATTTTGCGCTGAACTTTGATGTCCGTCAGGGATTGGTCAACTATTTCTTACCAGACCTGAAATTGCCTAACGGGGCTCTTGTAGAAGGAGAATATGACGGGAACTCCAATAACCTGATTCTGAATCTTGATGCCACTTCTTTGAAATATATTATGACCAAGGAAGAGGAAATTACTGATGCAGACAAGGCTTTGGCAGCTTCCAATCCGGAATATAAAATCAATGACAGGAAAAACCTGAACCGGGACAGTGCCATGGTAGACAGTGTGAAGGTTAGGATCAATACGGCTAATCTTGACCAGCAGTTGTATGCAAGAATCAACAGACTGGAGTACAACAAAAATATCATCAAGGATTTTGAGCTGAAAGGGAATAATGAAAACGGAAATACACTTCATCTTGCCACTGTATTTAAGCATGGAAGCCCTGATGACGAAATCAATGAAAAGCTTAAGGAATATGCCATCAATGTAGATCAGTCTACCGATGCTGCGGGAGACTATGTCTTCAGATTTGAACCTACAGAAGTGAAGTTCAATGAAGTGACCTGGGCAATAGATACCAGTCCTGAACTCAACCATTCCATTACCTATAGAAGGCAGACCGGGGATTTTGATATCAGGAACCTGCGGGTTTATTCTGATAAAAGTGCCTTATTTATCAAAGAAGCACAGTTTAAATCGGCCAAAGATTTTTATGTAGACGCTGATATCAATGATTTTTCAATAGAAAAACTTCTGGAAATGCAGTCCGGAGGTAACGGTATGGATATAAAAGGACTTGCCAACGGTACTGTAAAGATCAAAATGGATAAAAACACTTTACAGCCACTGGTGGACCTTACCATTGATGATATTAAGATGAATGGTAACGATATGGGAGATATTTCCATTTCGGCAACCAACGGATTTTCTCTGAATGTCTATGATATTGATGTGAAAGTACATTCGGCAGGTGCTCTTGGTAATAATAGTTTGAATTTAACAGGTACTGTTAACAATAATACTGCTTCACCGGATATTGATCTTACAGCTGAAATGCGTGATTTTGACCTGGCATTCACCCAGCAGTTTGTGCAGTCTGTCTTCGGAAACCTGAGAGGAAAGGCAACCGGAGATCTTAAAATCAATGGTAAACTTAAGAATCTTGACTACAGCGGTGACATTGCTTTAAAAGATTTTGGATTAAAACTTCTCTTTACTGGGGTAGATTATTCATTTGATGATACTGTAATTCAGTTGACCAAAGGTCTTGCTATCCTTAACAATATTGAAGTGCATGACGGAAGATCGAATTCCAAAGGGAATGTTTCCGGTGCGATCCAGTTTGAAACACTTTCATCCATGGGGGTATCTCTGGTAATGAGAGCAGATAATCTATTGATGCTGAATACCACACAGAAAGACTATGATCTGTTCTGGGGGCGTGTCTACGGACAGGGAGATCTCTATGTGGACGGACCTGTTTCCGGACTGAGTATCACCACACCTAATATGAAAGCCCTGAATGGAAGTACCTTTACTTTTAATTCAAGTTCCACCTCGAATGTTGAAGAATTTAAAATGCTGAGGTTCCTGAAAGAAGGAAAAGACGGTTTGGTGACACTCGAGGACAAGAAAAAGACAGGAGCCAATATGAATGTCGACTTCAGTCTGAGTGTTGATAAAGGAACCACTGTGAATGTACTGGTAGGAGATGATGTAGGAAATATTACCGTGAAAGGTTCTGCAGATCCTTTGAAATTCCACATGAACAGACAGGGGAATATTGCAATGAGCGGAACGTATAAGGTAGATAACGGAACATTTGTTTCCAAAGCTATTCTTAATAAGACGTTCCAGATAGAAAGAAACAGTAGCATCCGATGGGATGGTGATGCGATGAAGCCTTCCCTGGATATCAATGCCAATTATGTGAGGATGGTTTCCAATGTTGGGGAATATCTGAGTCTGAGTAAACTTCAGCCTATCAGTATCTTGCTGCAGGCGCACATTTCCCAGTCGTTGGTAGATCCTAAGATTGATCTTAATGTAACAGCACTGGACGTTTCCAGCCAGGTAAGAGAAACACTTGCTGCCAAAATGAGCCAGGAAGGGGAAAAAGTACTTCAGTTCGGTTCCGTTCTGTTGCTGAGTACCTTCAATGTATCCAATACAGGAGGTGTAGATGTGAATGTAGGAAATGTAGCAGAATCTTCCGGATATAATATGCTTCTGAAACAGCTGGGATCAGTACTTAATACGATGAGTAATGAGTTTCAGATTGACCTTAACTATGTAAAAGGGGACCAGAATGCCAGCATCGGGGACAGAGCCAATGCCGGGGTAAGTGTTGCCCTTTCACCGAGAGTCAATATCAAGACCGGTCTGGGAATCCCGTTATCGAAGACGGAAGGAGCGCAAAACAATTATCTTTCAGGGGAAGGTTCTATTGAATATGACCTTTCTAAAAAGAATGACGGTACGCTTGTCATCCGTGGTTATTCCAAACCTACCAATATAGGGATGGGACTGGCCAGTACTAACGGTTCTGCTAATCAGGCCTATGGGGTAGGGGCAGTATGGAGTAAAAGCTTCAATTCTTTGTTTAAAAAGAAGAAAAAAGATAAAAAACCTTCGGAAGCAAAAGGTGAAATAAAAACAGATTCTATAAAATCAAAAGGCAAATAATTAGAATATTTTAATGATTTTTATCATCTGTGTTAATTATTGTTAATATTTGATATATATTTTTTAGTTAAATTATTTTTCGTAAATTTGCAAAAAATACATAGATTTTTTAAAGAAATTGTAATTTAACTAATATGAACTATCAACTGGACGAAATAGACAAGAAGATTCTTGATTTCTTAGTAGAAAATACAAGAATGCCTTTTACTGAAATTGCAAAGCAGATGGATGTTTCTGCTGGAACAATTCACGTAAGAGTGAAAAAGATGGAAGATGCAGGTATTATTTTGGGATCATCTCTTAACATCGATTATGGCAAGCTGGATTACCACTTTACAGCTTTCATAGGAATCCTTTTGACAAAATCAAACCGTACTCAGGAAGTACTGAAAGAATTGTCAACTATTCCTAACGTAATTGAAGCTAGCGTTATTTCCGGAAAATATAATATTTTCTGTAAAGTAAGAGCGAAGAATACAGATGATGCTAAAAGAATCATTTATCAGATCGACGACATTCAGGATGTGATGAGAACTGAGAGTATGATTTCTATGGAAGAATTCCTGAGTGACAAAAATAGACTGATCAACGCGATCTCTATTTAATTCAAATTTTAAACGAATAATTATAAAAGAACTTATGAAATCTCTCATAAGTTCTTTATTTTTGCAGGTATGGAAGAATACAGTTATTTTGACGAGGATCCGAAGAAAGGATGGGGATTTGTACTGGCATTTGCAGCCTTGATGTTGTTTACCATAATGGGACTGGGAATTGATGTGGATGAATATTTGCAGCATGAATACCTTGATATTCCCAGATGGTATTTCTATATCATCTTTTCCATTGATGTACTGATGGTGATAGGCCTTGTGCTGATGTTCTTCTATAAAAAAGTCGGGATTTTTATGTTTCCGGCACTTTTGGTACTGCATTTCTTTATGCACAATTATTACCTGTCTACATTCCTGTATACGGATGTTACCAATCTTTTCCTGTTCACAGGTTTCGGGATGTTGGCAATCATTCCGAAATGGAAGTTTTTCAGATAAGATTTATTCCATAGCAGCTCTTTTGAGCTCCTGCAGATGGTAATAGTGAATTGCTTTTTGTTTTAAAGGATTTTCAGCCCAGTTTTGCCATTCGCAGGTATAAGGATTATAGCCGCATTTTAAAGGTTTTGAAATATCAAGGCCTGCTTTATTAAGGCTGTTTCTTTCTGTGTAGGCCCTGCAGTCGGTACAGATATATCTGAATTCACAGTCTTTGCATACTTCAATATGGTCTTTGGTAAGGTTCCAGTATTTTTTGAAACTGCCCTGCTCTAAGATCTTCTCAAGACTGTTTTGGTGAATATTTCCGAAGTTTTCGGACATCAGCGGGCAGTTTTTAATATTCCCGTTTTTATCGATACCCATCTTTTTATACAGGCAGGAATTGTGATTGATTGATTCCAATACTTTAGGAATATTGGTATTGAAATATTTCATGTCCACTTTTCCACAGGCAGATATTTTGAGATCTTCTTCCACAAACTGTACTGTAAATCTGTATTCATCTTTAGCTTTGAAAGGAGGCTGCTTACAATCGTAGAAAACAATGCTGTAAATTCGTTCTGTCTCCTGATGGAGAACCTGTATAAAAGACCGGTCAATCTCATGATGAAACGGAGAAAATATTTCTATTCCGGATAAGACTGAGTTTGTAAAAGTACTGTCAATTTCTATAAAATCCTTCAGTGTTAAGGTTTTCAAACTGTAAATAACCAGATGTCTGATTCCAAGGTTTTCTGCTGATGATCTTATTTTTTTTATTACCTCAATATCTTCCATTTCGATAAAGAGATTCGCTATGGTTACAGGTTCATAGTAATCATAGGAGAGAGGAGGAAAGTTTCTGTCCCAATTATTCTCTGTGATAAATCCGTACTCTTTTTCCAGCAGAAGATTAATATATTCATGAACGATCGGCCTGGATGTTTTATCATAACCTTTCAGAATGTCTTCAACGGAATGATTTTTCATCTCAACTATAATGTCATACAATTCCAGGGGATATAATTCCGAAACATTTCTCTGCAGATCTGAAATGAGTATTCTGCCGGCTCCTTTAGTGATAATAATATTGCTGAATAGATTAAAATAGTTCATGTTTTAATATAAATTTTGTGGAATACTAGCATAAACAGATGTATTAAGATATTTCATACTAATCTTGTCAGACATTTGTAAGGATTAAGTTTTGCATAGGAATCCGTATGGTATTTTTCGCAAGGAATCGTGATGCTAAAATGTTTTTTCTCACGGCTTTTACTTTTTACAACGTCAATATATTTAAAGGTGAGGGGGAGCTTGTGCTTTTCCTTGTTGGTAAAATCTTTTTTCATAAATATTCTGCTATTTCTTTTTCCAATAAATAATTACACAGGACAGACATTCCCAGAAACTGGCCCACAGGATTTACTTCTAAAAAATAATATTTACTGTCGCTCTTAATGAAATCAAGAGAACCGGAATTAAGGTCTAAAGACTGCATGAGCAGATGTATTTTTTGCTCAATATTTTTTGGCAGACGATACGATACTTTTCTGTTGGGTTTTTTATCATTGTATTTCCTGAAATCAACTTTGGTCTGATCGTCATTTTGTGAAAAAATAGCCATGGACCAAACTTTGCCATTGAGATAAAAGCTTCTTATTTCATAATCTTTTTCAATCTTTTCCTGAAAGAAAGTAATGAAAAAATCTTCATCTTCATTTTCCTGAATAACCGTTGTATACATCATACCGCTGGAATCTTTGAGTATGCCTTCCATTCGGGGATTTCCACCAATGGTTTTAATGATCGTTTTATTTAAAATAACATCATCTGTGGTGTCAGCAAGAAAATATGCCGGAATATCCAACCCGGTCTTTTGTGCCGCTTCAAGTACAAGAAGCTTATTAATATCACTGTTGCTTTGCTTGTTGATATGTTTTTTTGATTCTAAAACTTTTATTATATAATCTTCCAGCCAATGTTGGTATTCATTCATATTAAGGTTAATGGCATCATTTTTATAATGAAGACGGTTGAATTTCAAACCACCTCTTCTATACCATACACTGGTAATTTCATCAATAAAAAAACGATTCCTCCGGCTCTCTATATAAATCCGTTTTTCTTTGATCTTAATATCAAAAATTTCATCTTCATGTACCCGGATAAAGCTTTTTCCTAATTTTAGCAGCCATTTAATGACTTCTGTAGTAGTTATTTCGTTATTATGTGAAATGATAAGTATCAATTTTTCTTTTTTATTTTTTTGAAGAAATCCTTAGTGATCCATTGAGCGTGTTTTAAGCTTGGCAGCCCTATACTTTTGCGGTTACGGTTCACGGTTGCTGAGTCTTTTATGTTTTCATATCCCTGATAAACTGCATATGTGTAGGGTAGTTTATGATGGGAATTATTTCTGTCTATCATTGCGGCGTAATCACGGGGAGGGCAATCACCGGATTTTACATACTCTAATATTTTGGTTTTAAAATATTCATGATACTCTTCATAATCAGCCATATGAAGCAATATTGGTCCTGAAGGCATCAATAAATCACCATTCCATAAGCCTATTTTTTGTAAACCTGGGAACCCGTAATTCTCAAACATCCATTTCAGAAGTTCGGCATTCTTTTTATCATTTTTAATGACATCCTGATAATTTCCTTCTTTGCGGCTGCTTTGATCACGTTGAAATGCAACGGTAAAGGAATCTATCAGTTTTTGGTTAAGCCCTTTTTTCCATTCTTCAACCTTCACTTCCATTTCCTGCTTGTCAATCCCATATTTTTTGTAGAGCTGTATAAAGCTGGTATCTTCTTTTTTATACCTCCAGTTAGGCGCAATTAAGGGAATAAGCCTGTAAAGACTTTTCTTCCCACCGAAATTTTTATGGTGCTGATCTGCAAGCTTTATATAATTTTCATATTCATCTCTCCGGTCCTGGTTTTGGGGTTTGTATTTTCGGAATAATTTTCGATACTGCTTTATAGCTTCGTCGGTTTGATGGGTGACACGGTAAATACTGTCAATTTCGTTTACCTTGTTATAGTATGAAATATAATTTCGATTTTTGCAGGCGGAAAGAAATAAGCAAAGAATCAGACCAATTATATATGCTGAATTAATGTCTTTATTTTGTGTTTTTATATTATAATATTTCATAATAATCTTGCAAGTGGTTTTGTAGGCTTTACTCTCATTAAATAGTCAGTCTGATATTCTATTGAGGCAATAATCAATCTTATGGTTATCCTATATATCAACTGAAGTATCTCTAAGGTTTCTATTTTATAAAATCAAGCGGGCTACAATTGTTGTTTTCAGGTTAGTAGAAAGAATAAGAATCATTTTTCTTCATTTTATCTTTTCTGATTTTAGATGAATGTTTTATACTGGGTAGTCCAATACTTTTTCGGTTACGGTTAATCCGAACAGAATCTTTATCAGTATTCCGTAAGCTGTATCGTACAGCAGTATTTCTATAATAATCATATGTATCAGACATTAAGGCATATTCTTGAGGAGAACAATGGCCTGATTTCACATATTCAAATAATTTTTTTCTGAATTCAGGATATTTTTTTGAGCCAATCATATGGCTTAGCAATGTAGGCATGGCGATGAAAACATCATCGTTTCCTAATCTACCTATTTTTTGTCCGTCAGGAAATCCATAATGTTCAAATGTCCATAAGAAAAGATCAACATTTTTTTCAATGTTCTTGTATATAAGGGATATATTTTCAGGTCTTCCTTTCTGGTCACGGATCATAGCAATACTAAAGGAGTCTACAAGTCTTTTATTCAGGTTCTTTTTCCAGTCCGCTACTTTTTGGTCGACTTCCAAACTGTCTATCCCATATTTCTTGCAAAACGGATAAAGTTTTTTATATTCATTACCATAGGGAGCTATCAGTGTAATAAGCTTGAATAGGCTTTTTTTTCCTCCAAAGTTTTTATGGTATTGATCTGCAAGCTTAATATATATTTTATATTCTTCAGTGAGCTCTTGGTTTTTAGGTTCATACTTCTGAAACAGTTTTTTGAACTTTTTAATAGCTTTTTCAGGTTTATCAGCCATTCTGTATATACTGTCAATTTCATTTACTTTGTTGTAATAAGTAATGTAATTCACTTCCCGGTTTTTACATGATAAGAAAGAAATCAAAATAAATAATAGGATATAATAAGTATATTGTTTCATAAACTGTTTAAGGAATATAATCTGTTTAATTTTTTGCAGGTTCTTAAAAAATTTGGATGCCAGAATTGATAATAAGAAGAAATAGAGGGATATACCCTCTATCTGTATTACCACTGTTAATTAATGCTGGTATCTATTTTTAAAGTACTGAGATGAACTCCGTCTTTCCAGGTCTCTTTATCATAGCACGTAGAACCACAGTCAGTTTCTACGTATTTATAACCATCACCACCTAAAATTGATTTTAAGTCTTTTCTTTGTAATTTTTTGTTTTCGGAAGAGAAGCTGCTCTTCATACCATTTAATTTTTTCATTTTGAGATTTTTTTAATTTAATAGATCACTTGTGCCATACAACCCCTGACATTGGGTACAAATAATTCTCACATTTATCCTGTACTGTACACATACAATCTAACATGAAGAATCTGTTCATCAACGTTGATGTGATAAAACTATAAATATTTAGATCCCGTAATAGTGATAAAATTGATTTGTATGTGTAAATTTTTTGCAATGTTTTTCAGTGATTTTTATATAGAATGGTGTACACATTGACGGCAATGTGCAGAGAAAATATTATAAAAAAATAAGAATCCTTTTAATAGTATAAATGGATATTAACCGGAAATAACAGAATATCAAATTAACGCAATACAGCATTAAAAATTTACTGTTTGTACAAATGTCATTCTCGGATTTGATATGTATCGGTATTGATGAGGTTCTGAAATTAAACTTTAGCTTGTACAAAAAAACCGCAAATAACGGGTTGGTAAAAAATGAAGGGTTCCGGTGTAAAACCAATGAATATGCAATTGTAATGCAATATTTAATACAAAATAATGCAAAGAAATTATAAAAGTACTGTTGAGTTTTTTTGTGAAAATATGTAATATTTACTCAGAAAATACCCCCTGGAAAAAAGACTCAAGTGCTGTACTTTCATCCAGTCCGAATTTTTTCTTCAGACGGTACTTGGTCATTCTTACACTTTTGGGTTCTACATTCAGCAGATGAGCGATCTGTTTGGTATCCATGCCAAGATAGATGTAGGCACAGTATTTCAGATCTAGGGCCGTAAGTTTTTGTTTGGCTCTTTCGTTGATGTTTTTAAAAAAATCCGGATGCAGCTCCTGTATGGTAAATCTGATCTTTTCAAAATCGTTATCTATCCGGTTTTCCCCCTTTACAACATGTTGTATATTGATATCAGTATCAGAAAGCCTGGTCTGAAGCTGCTGAAGCACTTCATTTTTATGCTGGATATGGAGCTGGCTGGCTAAAACCTCACTCTGGAGCTTTTGCTGTTGTAGGGTAAGCAATTCCTGTTCTGCTTTTAATCTGGCCTGTTCTTCCCTCTGAAGTTTAATCTGCATTTCAGCATCATGCTTTTCAGTATCAAGCTTTTTTTCCCTTTCTATAGAGTATCGCAATTTAAAATGATAGGAGCGGAACATAAAGAAAGCTCCGATCAAGCCGATAATCCCTAAACCTATATAAAGAAGTTTCTCTTTTTTCAGGCTGGCTGTTTTTTCTGTAAGCGACCTGAGTTCGGATTCTTTTCGTTGTGACTGAAACTGGGCTTCCAGTCTTTTTGCCGTTTCTGCCTGCCCTTCATCAAACAGCTTATGGCTGTATTCTGCTACTTTTGACTGATACTCAAATGCTTTCCGGTAGTTGTTTTGTTTTGCATACAGCTGTGCAAGGTCCTGAACAACGTTGATCATCACATGATAATAGACCGGTTTCTGGGTAAGCAGAATTTGTTCTGCTTTCAGAAGATATTGCTCAGATAAAGCATCGTTTTTATCCCGTGAAGCCAGATTACTCAAAATTCCAAGTGCCCCGGCCTGGATGCCCTGGTTTAATGTTGTATGCTGCGTTAGGGTGAGGATTTCAGCTGTGTTTTCCTGAATTTCCTTGCGTATTTCCGGGGTAATGACCGGATAGCTCAGGTTGTAATTGGCCAGATTTAATAAAGCCATAGCATGAGCATGGGCAGAAACCTGTCCCGGAAACTGATGATAAAGCAAAACTGCTTTTTTACACATCTCAATCACCCGCTTCAGGTCCTTTAAATCCCCGGTTTTTTCATACGGAAAATAATAACAGACTGCCATTGCTGAATAGGCAGAACTCAGCATATTTTTATTCCCTGATTTTTGAGCCAGCTCTACTGCTTTTTTGGCATACAGCGTGGCATTTTCAGCATCATTCCATTCAGTATAGATGCCGTAGAGAAGGTAATTGAGCTTGGCATTCAACAAAATCTCCGAAGGCAGTTTCTCAACCTGTGGAAGCGTTTTCTGAATGAGTTTGATGGTATGCTCAAATTCGCCCAAAGCATTATTATAGTAGATGTTCAGATAGGTAGCGTACAGTGCTGCTGTTTTATCGTTGGTTTTTTGTACAATGGCATTGGCAGCATCAATGATAGGAGGTACTTTGTCATATTGAGACTGGTTGAGCTTAATAATTCCGTTTTGAGCCAGGGCTTTTACTTCTTCGGCATAGTTCCTCTCTTTTTGGGCCAGTTCCAGTTGCTGCTGAACATATTTTCCGGCAGCAGGATACTGATCACTTACCCTGTAGTATTCTGTAAGCTCATTGTAGATTTTAAATTTTTCGGCCACAGAAGTATGACCATTGTTCAGCCGGTTTTTAAGATCATCGGTAAAGACATCCTGAGCAGGAAATAAGGTGCAGAAAAAAAATAAAAAGTATAAAAATGAGCCTTTCAGTTTCATGAGGTGAAAGTACAAAAATTGTAGAAAACTGTCAATTTATGATCTGAAAATATAAACCTGAGGGTTCGTTTCAATTGGTTTATTTTCAGTGTTTTATATTTGTTTGTAGTCGTTTTGTAGTCATCGCTTTCGGGAGGTACAGTTGTTTTGTAGTCATTGAAAAAACAGGAGTCTGATTTTTCTGCTGCAATTTTGGATCAGCAAAAAACAGAAATATTAATTATAAAAATTTTACAGCTATGGACAACAAAACATTATCTATCGTATCATACATTACTATTTTCGGATGGCTGATTTCTTTCTTTTCAGGTAAGGATAAAGCTGACGGTATTTTGAGATACCACCTGAAGCAATCATTGGGATTGGTCATCAGTACCTTTATCCTGTATGCTGTTCTCAATGTTTTATTTTTAATAACAGAATTAGGCTTTTTAGTTGGTCTGTTCGGATTGCTTCCGTGGGTATGGGCTATTATAGGAATTATTAATGCAGCCAATGAAGTGGAGAAACCTTTACCATTGATCGGGAAAATGTTTGAAGATAAATTTTCATTCATAGGGTAAGGTCTCGCATTTCTTTATAATAAAAACATGAAATGATTCTTCTAACGCTTACTATTATATTATGAAAAGATCATTAATTACAGCAGGAATGCTTATACTTTGTTTTTCCACGATATCATGTGATAAGCTGGAAAAAATGAAAGAAAAACTTTCACAGAATGATACCCGGCAGGTGAATCCCTTCAGCGTTAATTCAGGAGATGAGAACAGGGATATTATCACTTTTAATAATAAAGTGGTAAAAATGGATGATGCCCAGTCTGAGTTTATAAAAAACTTTCAGAATGCATTGGAGCAGATGAATACCTATGTGAAAAATGCTACCGAAAATCCTCAATATTCCGGTATGTCGCCCCTGTTTACTCCTGTTGTCATGATGTGGGCAGAGCAGGAGATCAAAGCGCCTGATGTACTGGGCAAAGATTATCAGATCCTTGTTGATAAAATGAAAGATACAGCTTCACAGCTGAAGAACTTGAAAAAAGAGCTTGAAGCATACAAAGATGCAGAAGACTGGAAAGATGATAAAGGGAAAAAAGTAACGGAAATCAGTGAAAAAGCAGAGAAGATTATGAAAGAAAACCGTTCTGCTGCCAATGAATTATTTACCAAACTTTCTCCAAAAGCAGATAAGGCCGAAATAGCAACTCTTGAAAATCATCCGCTTAAAAAACAGATCGTTCAGTCCAGAGAAGCTATGGAACTGGCTCAGAAAATCATTGATGAGTCTTATGATATAACAGACTTGAATGCTTATAAAACCAAATTTGCCCGGCAATATCAGCAAATGGAAAAATTATATGTAAGAAACAGGGATGAAGAGATTCCGTCATCAGAAAAACAGAAAGAAAGCAGCTATCTGGCATTTAATAACTCTGTCAATGATTTTCTGGGGAAGATGAGAATTGTACAGCGAAGCCTGAATGAAAACAGCGAAGGGCTAAACAGTGATCTTGATGCCCTGGAAAGAGAAGCAGGCTTTGTACTTGATCGTTACAACAACTTTGTAGATTAATGATAACTTAAAAATTGATATGATGAAAAAAACATTAGGAATTATTCTGATCCTGTTAGGGTTTTGTCTGACAGTAGTAATAAAAATAGGGCCGTCCAAAGAAACCTCATGGCTGTTCGGCTATGGAGATCTGCCTCCAATGCTTCTTGCTGTAGCACTTATTATCCCCGGATTGATCCTGTATAATAAAAACAGATAATCGGAAATAATGTAGCCATAATCATGAAACTGGCTATACTTTGATGAATATAATGATCTGATATGACAGGATTAAGGTAATTTTACCGCCCATTTTAAAAAAGAAAAGAAGTATGGATTTCGAAATTTTGAAACAACAGATAGAAGATGCTGCAAAGAAAGCCTTTTTGGAAATGTATGAAAAACATAGCAGAGAACAGGTTTACAGCTTTGCATTGTACAGTGATGAAGGTGCAATGACGGTGTGCCCTGCTGCCAATACACTGAAGATGCTGGAAGCAGCAGATGAGGATGATGCGCTTTATTATAAGTATGAACCTGCAGAATGGGCCTATGAAATGGAAGGCGCTGATGATGAGTTTAATGCAATATGCAGCCTGTTGAGAGCTGAACTAGACCAGCATTGTGAGGATGATGAATGGTTTGAAGACTTCCAGGCCAGATTGTACTCAGTATGTGTTGAAGTATTGGAAAAACTTAAAAATGAAGACTTTTTCAGACAGATTACAGGTCAAGATATTTTCCTGATTTTTACCGTTTCAGATTATGAATTTGAGAAGCAGGATCTGAAGAACATCATTGTCAGACTCAATGATAATGAATATAAAAGTGAATATCTGGAGTGGATGGATACCTGGGGCAATTAAAAGAATGAGAACATAAAAAGACACATTTAAATATATACTATGAAGCTGGATAAAATAATTGTCTCAGATGCATCTCACCAAAGTAGTGATCCTTACGATCTTATCCGTTCCAATATTTCTGTAGTCAATCTCCTGGGAGAAGAAGGAATTGATGAAGAAAATATCCATGAAGACTCAGTTATGAGTTATTATGTTGATTATTATTTCTGGCAGTATAAAAATGGAAATTTTTCGCAGTTTGTGTGGAATTCAGGCTGGTCGGCAGAATTGAATAAAATTATTGAGGAAGGTTTAAAGAAAATGAAAAGCAAAGACCATCTGGAACTTTTTCTGGAGCAGTGTGCCAAAGCGGAAAGCCTTGAAGAAGGAGAACTTCGGAAGTATCTGGAAGGTCAGTATTTCGGCCCGAACAAAACAAGAGATTTTTTGAAAAATGATTCCTTTTACAGCCTTGAAGAAAATCTTACAGCGCTTCATTCCGAATGGCTGAGACAACATCCGGATCTGAAAGTATTGTCTGTGGAAGATATGTTTTCGGAACTGGAAATAATCGTCGGTCACGAGATTGAACGATAAAATTAATTTTTAAATATTGTGACAATGGAAATTCTTAAAAAACTCAATATAGAGCTTCAGCAATATCTGAAAGAAATCTCCGGAGATCTTACTGATGATCTTGTCCGTTTGCTTAAAGGAGAAAATATACAATATCTTGAAAATAAAGAACAGTCAGATATTAAGGCTTTCTATTTTGAATATGAATTCGAATACCTGAATATCATATGCTGGGGAGTAGATAGGGCAGGCAAGATGGCTACAGAAAAAACAGCTTTGCCAGGAAAAAATGAAAACACAGCTCAAAAAAACGAAAAATGGAGTGCTCTGATTCCTGAAAAAATATGGACTCAGGCTGCAGACTTTCAGGATCATTATGAAGGCGACAATTTTGATGATATCCTGGATGAGTATGATGATGAAAAGTACCGGCTGTTTGAACAATGGTTCTTTGACTGCTGGAAAGAAGCAAAGACACAGACCTCAGTAAAGATGGATGCCTATTTCTCTATTCATGATACGTACTTCAGAACAGACCTCAATACCCTGAAAACCATCAACGAAGATGAGATTGCCCAACGGTACAATTAATCAACGAAATTTTATATAACATTAAAACCTAAATTATATTTTACATTATGAATAACTATCAATTCTATAAACAGGAAGGAAATCAATATATTTTTAAAAACCAGCCGGTATTTATAACAGTGCTGTGCGTTATCTTTTTAATCATAGCAGGTTTTATTTTTAACAGTGCGAGAACGGTGAGTTTTATTATCATTGCAGTGGTAGCCCTCATTATAGTCAATTTTTTTACCAAGAAGTTTATTATTGATATGGACAGGAAGACCATTACCGGAAAACATACGATTTTTGTTCCGGCAAGAACGTATGATATTAAAGATTTTACCAATTTCCATGTGCTGGCTACAAAATATCTTGGTTTCATTACTACTAATGTAATCCTGTCAATTTATTTTGAAGTTGATGGTAAAGAAAAACATCTGACCATAGGACAGGCGGTGACGCAAAAGGGCATACAGAAGATGGTAAATGAAACAGAGGATATTATGAAAATCAATGATCAGGATCATGGATATCACAGACCACTATAAATTTGAAGAGAACGGCAGTGAAATAAGCTTCATGCCCAATTACAGCTTTCTCAGAACCCTCGTGTGGTGGCTGGCACTGGGGATCATTGTAATTCCTGCAATCATTTATTATTTTATAGATACAATATCAGGAAATGCCTTCAGGGTTGTTTTGGCAGTGTGGGTAGTTTATATGGGATATCTGCTCTTTGATCTCTTTTTCAGAATTCCAGTGAAGTATATTTTTAATAAATCTGAAAAGTGTATTTACAGAAAATGGATACTCACCAGAAAAATCATGAATTTTGACGAAATGGCTTATTCCATCAATGACGACAGGGGAGGATATTATTATGCCATCGGAAAAAAAAGAAACCTGTTTGTGAAAAGCTATAAGATCAGCAATTATTTCTCAGACTCAAAAGCTTCCAACAGGAGAGAAGATGAGTATATAGAAAAAATTTTATGTCCTGTTTTGATTGCCGTTGGAATTCCTCTGAATCAGCAGGCAGAACAATAATAATGAAGGGTAGAAACTAAATATCATGAAAAACGGGAGTATTACCATTCCCTTCTTCCGGAGGGGTGGTATTCCACAACAAAACTCCAACATTGAATCACTCATTCAATAAAGACTGCGGGCTGTTTCGAAGAAACAGCCCGCAGTTATATGATTACACTAATAGTTAGTCAGCTAAAATTCTCTTCACAGCCTCTTTTACCGCTGCAGCATCAATTTTATATTTCTTCATCAGCTCAGCAGGCGTTGCAGATTCTCCGAAAGTATCGTTTACAGCTACAAATTCCTGTCTTGTAGGTCTTCTTCTTGCAAGCATTCCAGCAACAGATTCTCCTAAACCTCCAAGGTAGTTGTGCTCCTCAGCAGTTACGATCTTACCTGTTTTTTCAACAGATTTTAAAATGATCTCTTCATCAAGAGGCTTGATGGTGTGAATGTTGATCACTTCACAAGAAATACCTTCTTTTTCAAGCTCATCAGCTGCTACAAGAGATTCCCATACAAGGTGCCCGGTTGCAACAATCGTTACATCTGTCCCTTCCTGAAGCATAATTCCTTTTCCGATCTCGAAAGGCATATCTTCAGGGATGAATACAGGAACGGTAGGTCTTCCGAATCTTAAATATACAGGACCTTCGTGCTCAGCAATAGCAATAGTAGCCGCTTTTGTCTGGTTGTAGTCACAAGGATTGATTACCGTCATTCCCGGAAGCATTTTCATCATACCGATATCTTCAAGAACCTGGTGTGTAGCTCCGTCTTCTCCTAAAGTAAGACCTGCGTGAGAGGCACAGATTTTTACATTTTTACCTGAATAAGCGATAGACTGACGGATCTGATCGTATACTCTGGAAGTAGAGAAGTTAGCGAAAGTTCCTGTAAAAGGAATTTTTCCTGTGATACTAAGACCTGCAGCAAGCCCCATCATATTCGCTTCAGCAATACCTACCTGGAAGAATCTTTCAGGTGCTTTTTCAATGAATTTCTCCATTTTCAAAGAACCGATAAGGTCTGCGCAAAGTGCTACTACATTGGGGTTTTTATCAGCAAGTTCAGCTAATCCTGCTCCGAATCCTGAACGAGTGTCCTTTTTTTCTGTATATGTATATTTCATTTTTATTTTTATTAATCGATATTGTAAGATATTAGTAGTCTGCCGGCGCTTCCAGGTATAATTGTTTGAATGCTGTATCCAGCTGCTCATCGTTAGGAGCTTTCCCGTGCCATGCATGAGTACCCATCATATAATCTACTCCGTACCCCATCTCAGTATGAAGGATAATGGCTACAGGCTTACCTTTTCCTGTTTCTGTTTTTGCTTTTTCCAGAATACCGATTACCGCTTCAAGATCATTACCGTTTTTCTCTTCCAAAACGATCCATCCGAATGCTTCAAGTTTAGCATGAAGATTACCAAGGCTTAATACATCATCAGTATCACCGTCAATCTGACGTCCGTTGTAGTCAATAGTAGAAATGATATTATCCACTTTTTTAGCAGCAGCATACATCAAAGCTTCCCAAACCTGACCTTCCTGAAGTTCACCATCTCCGTGAAGAGAGTAAACAAGAGACTGATCTCCGTCAAGTTTCTTGCCTTCAGCTACTCCAAGAGCTACAGAAAGTCCTTGTCCAAGAGAACCTGAAGCGATTCTGATTCCTGGAAGACCTTCATGAGTAGTAGGGTGACCCTGCAATCTTGAGTCTAATTTTCTGAAAGTTCTCAATTCATCTACCGGAAAGAAGTCGAATCTTGCCAAAGTAGAGTAATATACCGGAGAGATGTGTCCGTTTGATAAATAAAAATGATCTTCATTTTTCCCTTCCATCGTGAAAGGCAACTTGTAGTTCATTACTTTACCGTAAAGCGCTGTGAAGTATTCCGTACAACCTAAACTTCCGCCCGGGTGTCCTGAATTTACAGCGTGAACCATTCTTAAAATGTCTCTTCTGATCTGCGTAGTAAGAGATTTTAACTCTTCAATACTTTTACTCATTATATCTGATTTATTTGCACGCAAATTTACACTTTTTTAATGGCTTACGGAAATACAAAAATCCGGATCTGAAAAACCCGGATTTTTATTTATTTGAATATTTTAATGCTTTTAACAGCCTTCATTAATATAAACTGTGATTTCAGTAACAATATTATTGGTTAATTTAAAAATCAATTGCGTTCCCGCATCATCATCTTCCAATGTGAAATATCCGGCTTGCTTAAGTGATTTTCCAGTCTGCTCATCATAAGCAGGGTTTACATTGAAGTGAGGATAATTTCTGTAAGCATTGATCAGCTCATCTTTGGTATTCCCGATTCCCATACCGCTTTTTGTCTTAAACTTTTTACTGGTAGTGGTCATTCCTGTGATCACAATACCGTCCGGATTTGCTTCTCCGCCGTATCCGCTGTAAAGCTGTATACCAATCACTTCGCCATTGTATTTTACATTGTTTTTTTTATCCCCGTCAGTTATTTTCAGCGATGTGCCGGCTATTTTTTCAGCCTCCTTTTTATCCATGAAAATTTTGTAAGGCCCGATTCTTAAAGTGGATAACTCAAAGCTTTCCTGTGCATTCATAAAACCGAATGCCAGAATCAATACAAAAAATGAAATAATTTTTTTCATAATCTTTACTTCCCGTTCTTATTTGATAAGTTATTATTGCCATCAAAGATAATCAAAATAGAGTATTGATGCGGGTTAAATGAAGCCGGACAAACAAAAATAAAAACAAAATATACTTTTATATCTAAAACCTTATAAAATCGTTATTTTGTGGTTTTTGTAAAATAATATTTATATTTTTTGCTTATTTACATATATTTAGCTAATTTTATAAAAAATCAACACCATAAAATATGAAAATTAAACATTTATCCTATCTGGGGGTATTTATTTTATCCATTTCCCTGGGAAAAGCACAGGATTTTTTTACTGCAGTCAGTGAAAGATCTATCAAAGCAGAAACCGAAAAGAGAACAGTACAGCCTGAAAAGTTTGTGACTTACACACTGGATGTGGCTGGAATGAAAAATTACTTTAACTCCGTTCCTGAACTGAAAGATACGGATCGTAAAGACAACGCACCGATGATTATCTTACCGATGTCTGACGGGTCGAAAGCCAGATTCCGAATCTGGAAATCTTCTGTAATGGCACCGAAATTAGCAAGTCAGTTTCCTCAAATTGTTACCCTGACAGGGCAAGGTATAGATGACCGCTATGCCACTATAAAACTGGATATAACGGAATTGGGATTCCATGCCCAGATAAAATCTGTGGTAACAGGAGATACCTACATAGACCCTTATGCAAAAAATAATATCAATGATTATATCATTTATAAGAAAGGGGATTTAATTGACAAAAATCCGAGAATTTGTGAAACAAAAGATGAGGAACTTCCTCTGGAAAAAAAAAGCACAGGAAAAACCGTTACTCCAAGCGTAGGAACTCAAATTAGAATTTTCCGATTTGCCGTAGCCTGTACGGGTGAGTATGCAAAAGCAGCCACAGGATTACCTACTCCTACCGTCGCTCAAACCCTTTCAGCTATTGTAACAACCGTAAACAGAGTAAACGGGGTGTACGAGCAGGAAGTAGCCTCCAGGTTGATATTGGTAGACAATGAAACCAGTATTATCTTTACAGATCCTGCCACAGATCCTTTTAATGGAAACAATAGTGCAGGTACATTGATCAACGAAAGCCAGACCCAGATTACAGCCCTGATCGGAACAGCTAATTTTGATATAGGCCACACTTTCAGTACGGGTGGCGGTGGATTGGCAGGATTGGGAGTGATCTGTAACAATTCCCAGAAAGCAAGAGGGATTACCGGTTCTCCTAATCCGGTGGGAGATCCTTATGATATTGATTATGTTGCTCATGAAGTAGGACATCAATTTGGTGGACCCCATACCTTCAATGCAACAACCGTTAATTGTGGAGGTAGCAACCGAAGTGCTGCCAATGCTGTAGAGCCTGGCAGTGGAATTACCATTATGGCTTATGCAGGAATTTGTGGCACTGTGAATAATCTGGCTAATAATAGTATTCCCATCTTCCATACCCGTTCCTTTGAGTCTATTACAACGAAAGTACAATCAACTGCATGTCAGGTAACAACACCTTCTTCAAATACCGCTCCTGTTGTGAATGCAGGTAGTGATTATACTATTCCTAAAGGCACACCGTTTAAGCTCACCGGTTCTGCCACAGATGCTGAAAATGATCCGCTTACCTTTTGCTGGGAACAAAACGATTCCGGGGGAACACTATATGGGGGAGACTGGAATGCTCCTACAGGAACTGCTCCGTTATTCAGAACCTTTATGCCGGTAACCGATTCCTACAGATATTTCCCGAAAATTACCGATATCATCAATGGGACCGTTACCAAAGGTGAAATTCTGCCTTCTTATGGAAGAAGCATGGAATTCAGACTGACGGTAAGAGATAACAATTCCGGTTGTGCAGGAGTTGCTAATGATGATGCATCTATCACAGTTGATGGTAATTCCGGACCGTTTAAAGTAACAGCACCGGCGACGGCTGTAAGCTGGGTAGGTAATACTACGCAAACAATCACATGGGATGTGGCCAATACCACCGCTGCTCCTGTAAACTGTGCCAATGTAAGTATCTACCTTTCAACAGATGGCGGATTTACTTATCCTATTACTATCCTGGATTCTACCCCGAATGACGGTTCAGAGACTATTACCCTTCCTAATGTCAATACATCACAGGCAAGAATCATGGTGGCCGGAGCTGGAAATGTTTTCTTTAATATCAGCCCTGTCAATTTCACAATCAGTCAAAACCTTGCTGTAAATGAAGTGGCAGGAAATAAAGATGTATTTGCGGTGTATCCTAACCCAAGCAAAGGCTTGTTGAATATTAAATTCACCAATTCAAATGATGCATTTGATATTACAGTATATGATGTAAGCGGAAAGCTGGTATTTGGTAAAACGGATAATAAATCAGGACGTGATGCTATAGGAACCTTTAATCTTGAGCATTTAGTAAAAGGAGACTATATCATCAGAATCAAAACCAAAAACTTTGAAAAAACTGTAAAATGGATCAGGGATTAAAGCTCTGAATCCGTTAATCTGATAAAAATATTAAAAGGCTGTTTTCGTATATTGAAAACAGCCTTTTAATTTAATATTGATCATATAAACGGGTTTTGCCCCTTATGAAATACAAAATGAAATCGAATGGCTTCTGCCAAACTTTAAATGAATATCAGTTAAACAACTCTTAAATATTGTTTATCCTTTACCAGCCACAGACCAATAAATGTCAGCAAGCCGTTGAGTACAATCAGCTCCACACCAATTCTGTAATCCGTATAGCTGGTTACCGCCATATTGATCAGATAGGTAAGAACAGGAGCCAGAATAGTCACCATAAGAATTGAATATTTTCTTGAAATTTTAAATTTGGTGAAAATCCCGAAAGCAAACAGTCCTAAAAGCGGTCCGTAAGTATAACCTGCAACTTCCATGATCAGATAAACGATAGATTTGTCATTTAAAGCCTTGAAAACCATGATCAGTAAGAAGAAAACAACCGTGAAAATCAAATGCACTTTCATACGCAGGCGCTTCTTTTCTTTTTCTGTTTTGGTCTTATCTTCATTAAGGTTTAATAAGTCTACACAATACGAACTTGTAACAGCCGTTAAAGCCCCGTCAGCAGAAGGAAATAACGCCGAAATCAACCCGATGATGAAAATAATCGAAATGGTCATCGGGAAATATCCCTGAAGAGAAAGGGCAGGGAAAAGGTCGTCTCCCATGATATTTTTGATATTGCCGGAAGCATCTTTAAACCCGAAAATATTACTTACAGGATCTGTGCCTGTTGTTCCGTATTCCGCACCGTTCTGCAGAGCAAAAAGATAAAGCAGTCCGCCAAGGAATAAGAAGGCAAGATTTACCAGAAGAAGCGTTCCTGCAAAGGTCAGCATATTCTTCTTTGAATTCTTAAGATTGTCAACAGAAATATTTTTCTGCATCATTTCCTGATCCAATCCCGTCATGGCAATGGTGATAAAAATACCGCCCAAAATGGTTTTCAGGAAAAATGTTTTTGAGTTGGGATCAAAATTGATAAAATGAGTATAGTTTTTCTGCTCCAGAATTGTATAAGCTTCTCCAAAAGACAGATTCAGGTTAGAAAGAATATAGACGATGCATGCTACAAGACTGATGATCATAAAAGAAGTCTGTAAAGTATCAGTAATAACAATGGTCTTTACACCTCCCTCAAAAGTATAGAGAAGTACCATCAGTAAAAGCACCATAGAAGTTACCCAAAAAGGAACACCAAGGCCTTCCAGAAGGAATATCTGTAATACATTGACCACCAGGTACAGCCTTGCCGTAGCCCCTATCGCTCTGGAAATGATAAAAAATATAGAGCCGATTTTATGCGCTTCCACATTGAATCTTTTCCCCAGATACGTATAAATGGATGTCAGATTCATCTTATAATACAATGGTAATAATATGGCAGCCACTATAAAATATCCGATGAAGAAACCGATTACCATCATATAATATTCAAAACCACCGTAGATATATTCTGAGCCGGTCATTTTACCAACAGTTCCCGGAACAGAAATAAAGGTAACCCCGCTCAAGCTGGTACCTATCATTCCGAATGCAACGAGCCACCATTTACTTTTTTTATTTCCGATAAAAAATGACTGGTTATCGGAATTCCGGCTGGTGAAATAAGAGATCACCAAAAGACCTACAAAGTAGACAAATACAAATAGCAAAAGGACTGTTCCTGGATTCATGCTTATATTTTAAATTTCAGCAAATATATAAAAAAGATCGATCGTGAATCGTGAATTTAGTTCAGAGCCTGTTTTTATATAATAGGTGCAGTTGTACCTTAAGTCCGGAGTTGAATTTGTGTTTTTCAAAAAGGTTTGAAGCTGGAAGCCGGGTGAAGGAAGTTATGAAGCTCATAAACCAATTATCTCTATCATCCTTTCTAAAGTTGTTTTATAGTTTTGCTGAGTGAAACGCTCTTGCGAACCTTTTAATGAATTAAAATAAATCCTTGTGAATTTAGCGTTAAAAATCAAGATCATATAAAGAAAAAACCTTCCAGATTTACGCTGAAAGGTTTATATTGTAAGGGTGGAAAACAGTGATTAGTTCACTAAAACATCCTGAAGTTCCTCACTCTTCTGAAAGCTGGCTTTGGCAAAAGGACAAAGCGGAATAATCTTTTTTCCGTTCTTCCTCGCAAAATCCACAGCAGCCAGAAGCATTTCCTTACCTACACCTTTTCCGTTGTAGGCTTCTTCCACCTCGGTGTGGTCAATAATAAATCTTTCTTCTCCTGCCCAGGTATAGGTCATCATTCCTGCGCGTCTTCCATCTATGAAAGCTTCAAAACTTCCGTGTTTTTCGTCGTTGTTTTGTTTTACTTCGATCATATTTATGAGAATTTAGTTAGTATTTCAATGTCATTGGTTAATATTTTATGAACCGGGCACGCATCCGCAATGGTGTGAAGCCTTTTCATCTGCTCAGCATCCAGTATTCCTTCAAAGCTGATGTCTCTTTTGAATATAGCCCTTTTGGTCAGTGGGAAATTTTCAAGTTCTACTTCTACATTGATGTTTTCCACGTCCCATTCCTTTCTATCAATATACATTCTCAAAGTAGCTGCTGTACAGCTTGCAAGAGAGGTAGCCAGAATTTCCAAAGGGTTAAAACCTTTGTTCTGCCCGCCTTTATCGATGGGTTCATCAGTAATGATCTGATTTTCACCAGCCGTTACTTCCGTATAATATTTTGTTTTTCCTAAACTCGCTTTTACCGTTACCGCCATTATTTTTCTGTGTTGAATTTATAACTTAATGCTCCTGAGGGGCATTGGTCTATCTGTTTTTTTAGTTCTTCGGGAGTTGCATTTTCTGCTTTTATCCAGGGTCTTTCTTTGGGATTGTAGACTTTGGGAAGCATTTTTACACATACAGCCGAGTGGATACACTTTTGGGGCTGCCAGATGACAGTGATGTTACCGTTGGGATATTCGTGTGTTTCCATATCAATTTTCTTTTAATGATTTTTCGATTCTTCTGTCAGGAATCAGCCATATGAGAGCCACGATATAATAAAAACCTATGGCAATATAAGGATAAAAAAATGAAGTAGCTATGCCAAGTATATAAAATATAATCGATATATATTCTTTAGTTCTTGAGTGTATAGCCTCTTTTAGTTTTGAATTTTCACCCTCACATCGGATGATTACATTTTCCAAAATAGTATAGGCAAAGGCACTCATGATCAGTCCTATACCATACGTAGCAACCGGATTTTCGGCAAAGCCTGTAGTCCCGATCCATTCTGTTGCAATAGGCATTAATGAGAGCCAGAACAGCAGGTGCAGATTAGCCCATAAAATACTTCCGTTTACTTTTCTTACTGTCTGGAACAAATGATGATGATTGTTCCAATAGATTCCAACATAAATAAAGCTGAAAATATAAGCTAAGAACTTGGGGAGGAGAGGTTTGAGACTAGTCCAGCTGCTTCCCTCCGGAACTTTCAGTTCAAGAACCATAATGGTAATAATGATGGCCAGAATGCCATCACTGAAAGCTTCCAGTCTTCCCTTAGTCATTGGTAGCAAACTGATTTTTGAAATTTTCTATCTTATTTTTCAGATCAGCAAGCATATCAGGGTTAATCACTCCGCTTTCCAGGTCAAAATTCTCATAGAACTTCGGAAGTGAAAAAGTATCTTTGATATCTGCTGCAAACTGGGGGAAGAAGGTTTTTGCCGTATTCATTACATTTCCACCGCCATAACCTCCGGGAGAAGTACTCATCAGAAGCATAGGTTTGTTTTGGAATACCTTTACATTAATCCTGGAGGCCCAGTCGAAAACATTTTTGAAGGCTGCACTGTAAGACCTGTTATGCTCTGCAAGAGAGCAGATAATGACATCAGATTCTTCAATAGCCTTTAAAAACCTGTGTGCTTCATCCGGAAAACCCTTCTTTTCAAGGTCTACAGAGAAAACAGGCATGGTGAAATCGTTGAGGTCAATCAGGTTGATTTCTTCCTTCTGAAAATCTTTCAGAACAAATTTTACCAGTTCCCTGTTAATAGAAGTGGAAGACGTACTTCCTGCAAATGCTAATATTTTCATGGTTTGAACTGAAATTATTTTCTGTTTAAAATAGCCTTAGGAAGCGGAACGTATTCATTTTCATCGCCCGGAACCAAAGGAAACGCATCATGATTCTGATCATTCCAGTTTACTTTTGCCTGATCAATTAATTCTTTATCAGAGTTAACGAAATTCCAGAATATAAAACGTTCTTCATCAAATGGCTCACCACCGAAAAGATATACCGTTCCGTTTTCGCTCATATCAAATTCACAAAGCTTGGTATCTTTAGCGATCATCAGTTGTTTTGAACCATAAGAATTTCCTTCTGTGGTCACCGTTCCGTCCAGAACATACATTGCAGCTTCTCCGTAAAGATCTTTTCCGATGCTTATTTTCTTAGCCTCTTTTGTTTTTATTTCGATGAAAAATAACTTGCTGTGTACCGGAACCGGAGATGTTCTGCCAAAGGCTTCACCTGCAATTAGTTTATATTGAATACCATCTTCTTCCCAAACAGGAATCTCATCTTCTTCAATATGATTAAATGTAGGTTCAGATTGCTCAAGATGCTTCGGAAGTCCTACCCAGATCTGGAATCCGTGAAGTCTTTTATCGGTGTGTCTTAAATATTCAGGGGTTCTTTCTGAATGTACAACTCCTTTTCCGGCAGTCATCCAGTTAACGGCACCTGGCTTTATTTCAACAGCACTTCCGATACTGTCTCTGTGGAAAATAGATCCTTCCAGAAGGTAGGTGAGGGTAGACAAACCGATATGAGGATGTGGAGGAACATCAAGATTCTGATAATCCTTTAATTCTGAAGGCCCCATGTGATCGATAAAAACAAAAGGTCCCACCGCTCTTTTTTCACGGAAAGGAAGTAATCTTCCTACCAGAAAGTTACCGATGTCTGCTGCTTTTTCTTCTATAATTAATCCAATATTTGACATAATGATGTAATACTTTTATATTATTTTTTTAATTAAAATAAACTGAAATTTAAAGCTTGTCATATCCATCAAACCTTTCATCAACGATACGTTTCCATTCCGGATGTTTCCTGATAAAAGCAAAAACATAAGGGCAATAGGGAAGAAGTTTCTTGCCGCTTTCTTCAATATAGTTCAGTGTTTTTTCTACCACAGCTGCTGCAGCGCCTGTTCCGGCCAGTTCCGGTTCTGCTTCAGTATGTATCAGAGCGATCTGATGAGTCGTTTCACGGTAATCGATAAACGCATAATGACTATTAAGTTCTATTTCAAATCTTTTATCAGTTTTTACTAGAGGTATATTTTCAAATTCTGGTTTCATAATATTAAGATTAAAAGTGATGGGAGCTGTAAGACATCAAGACCATAATATATACAGACTCTGATGTCCCACATGTATCCCGGTTAAATGTTATATAAAGTTAATAAAAAAGAAATCATCTGAGATTAAGGAAAGCTTAAATCTATTCTTTAATCTTCCAGATAGCCGAATTTTCCTGTATTAAAATCTTCAAAAGCCTGCATAATTTCCTCTCTGGAGTTCATGACAAAAGGCCCGTGAGGGTAGATAGGTTCATTGATGGGCTCTCCGCTGATGATCAAGACAACAGCATCTTCACCCGCTTCAATCGTGAAGTTTTCCCCTTCATTTTTAAACAGAGCAAAATGATCGGCTTTCACTTTCTCTTCTCCGTTGATGATGATATTTCCTTCAATCACTAAAGCTGCCGTATTGAAATGAGCAGGAAAATTAAATTCAGCTTTTCCACCCGCTTTAAGTTTTGCATTCATCATATGAATAGGGGTGAAAGTACTGGCGGGACCTTTATGACCTCTGTATTCTCCGGCAATCACTTCCACAAAGCCGTTTTCACCCAGATCTACTCTTTCCATTTTAGAGTTTTCAATAGCTTGGTATTTCGGGCAGCTCATTTTATCCTTTGCCGGAAGATTTACCCAAAGCTGAACCATCTGAAAAATTCCTCCTTCTTTTGCCCATGCTGTTTCATGGTACTCTTTATGAAGAACTCCTTTTGCTGCGGTCATCCACTGAACATCACCTTCTCCTATAACACCGCCACCGCCAGCGCTGTCATGGTGCTCTACTTTTCCGCTATACGCTATCGTTACGGTTTCAAACCCTCTGTGCGGATGAACTCCTACACCTCTTGGTCTGTCCGAACCATTGAAATGAAATTTTGAATTGTAATCAAGCATAATAAACGGATCCATTCTTTTCATATCCAATCCAGGTACTCCCGGAATGAAATTATGAACCCTGAATCCATCGCCTACAAAATGTGCAGGTCTTGGTGATACTACGATTTCTATTTTTTTAGTTGCCATCACATTGTTGATTTATGTAAACAAAATTACCATAGCTAAAAGTAAATCGCATTGATCTGTGATAAGTTCGTCAAGGGAATGAACACATGAGCTGAGCAAAAACGTGAAAGAGATTTTGTCTTATTTTTTTTCTCTGATCTGTTTCACCAAAAGAATCAGTCATCCTTCGATTTCATATTTTTTCCATCCGAAATATGAAGTCTTCTGAATATGAATCCTGATACAATAGTCAACAGACCTACAGTAAGAAAAGTATAGCGGAATGCATTGTGAATCTCGCCGTTGATGAGGTTCGTATTTTCAAATAGTTTTAAAACGATCAGCCCGAAAGCAATTCCAAAGCCGATGGCGAGCTGTTGATTGACCGATATGAGTGAGTTTCCGCTGCTGGTCTGAAAATTACGCAGGTCTGCAATGGAAATCGTATTCATAGAGGTAAACTGAATGGAATTGAAAAAACCTAATACGGCAATGATCGGCACAAACCAATAGAGAGACGTGTGTATATCGGGAATGGCAAGCAGACAGATCAGTGTTCCGATAATGAAAGTATTAACCATTAAGGTCTGACGGTAACCATATTTATCCAGAATTTTAATGACAGAAGATTTTCCGAAAATAGCGGTAAGGGCCATTGGTGCAATGATCCAGCCTGACGTGACTGCGGATTGTTTGTACGCAATCTGAATCATAAGTGGCAATAGCAAAGGAACAGAGCTGATCCCCAATCTCGTGGCCAGGTTTCCTACAATACCTACCCGGAATGTACGCACCTGGAAAAGGTTTAAAGGGAAAATAGGATTGCCGCCTCTCTTGGCATGTCTGTAATAATAATAAAGAAAAAGAAATCCTAATATAAATACAAGCAGGACCGGAGTAATATTCTGTATATCCCCAAAAAGTTCCAGTGATATCGAAAGAAGAAGAGAGGCGGCTGCAAAAATTAAAAAGCCTTTTAAATCGAAATCAACATCGTCTGATTTGTAGTTGGGCATAAATTTTAATCCCAAAATAATTCCTAAAATACCAATGGGAATATTGATCAGGAATATCCAGTGCCAAGATAAATAATCCACCATATAACCTCCTACCAATGGCCCGAGTACAGGCCCGATAAGAGCCGGAATAATAGCGAAGTTCATCGCTTTGAGCAGTTCATTTTTATCAAAAGTTTTAATGAGTGCTAATTTTCCAACAGGGGTCATGAGGCTTCCTCCCACACCCTGAACCACTCTGGAGATCACCAGATGGGTAAGATTTTGGGACAGAGAACAGAATAAAGATCCGAGACTGAATAACACCAACGAAAAGATAAATATTTTCTTTGTTCCGAAACGGTCTGCCAAAAAGCCGCTTGCAGGCATAAATACAGCGAGGGTAAGAACGTAGCTGATGATGGCATTCTGCATATTCAGCGGAGATTCATTGAGGTCTTTGGCTATAGAGGGTAAAGATGTATTCAGAATCGTAGAATCCAGCATCTGCATGAAAATAGCAGTAGCCAGAATCAATGGGAGAATTTTCTTTATGGATGTCTGTTGCGGACTTATTTCTGTCATTTCGTATAGGCTGGAGGATCCGGGAATTTCCAGACTTATTTTTATTTTGAAAAAAGTGCTTGCTTTAAGCGGTTTGATCTTTAGATAAAGAAATCCATATAAAATTAAAAAAGTCCTGTGAAATTTCACAGGACTTTTTGATTTATTTTCTAGGTTTTTCTACTCCTTTCCATTCGTCGCCGGCTTTTCTGTACTGGCTCAGAGTGAATTTTTTGAAATCCTTTGTTTTGTATTCAATATTATCGGTATTCTGCTCAAATGGCATGATGTAATAATATTCTATATCGGTTTTATCAGATTTATTTCCTTTTTTTACAGAAGGAACATATTTTGAAAACTTATAGCTTGGAAGATACTGCTTCAGTCTGGTATAGAAATCTTTATCATCTTTCTCACTAGGAATGATGTCTACAATATTCAGATCATCTTTTTTCTTATCAATCCAAAGATAATAGGTTTTTTCTTCTCCCATATTCCTGTTGAATGAATTAAAGGCAAAGAGTTCCTTCGGTACCAGTTCTTTGATCTTTTCAGGGTCAACCTTAGTGTAGTACTGTCCTTTTGAAGGGTCTACATAGGTTTCAAGGTTGTACATCAGAACAGAATTGTTTTCAAATTTTTTATTTTTAAAGTATTGATTTAAAGATAATTCTGCGGTTGCTCTCAATTCTTTACCCCTTGCATCCAGTTTTTTGGTCGGATTCTGAGGGTTTACATATTTTACAAACTCATATAAAACAACAGGTTTTATATCTTTTAAGTGAGGATAAGTTTTAAGTTGTTCAGCCTTTACCAGCCAGTAGAATTGCTGATAGTAGTCGTCTTTATCTGCATCTTTTACACTCTTATAAGCCAAAGCAAGCTTTTTTGAATTCAGATATTTGCCATACTTTCCCTGTCCAAAAGCAAAACTGATGGTTAATAAGGCAAATAAAACAGTAAGGTTTCTTCTCATTTTTATATAATTGATATTTTCGTTTTCCAAATATAATTATTTATTAGATATTATTTTGGATTGTGAGTTAAATTATGCTATATTGTTATTGTTAATTCAAAAAAGAATCCTGTATTGCTACAGGATTGATAAATTATAACTGAATGAGTTAAGTGACTCAAGTCAAAAATATATTGGTCAATAGTGAATTTTGCCTCGCAAGGGAATCGTGAATTATTAACAGGAGAATAGTAAATGATCATTCGTCAACCTGCACCACGTATCCAATTTCTTTAATAAGAAGTCTCATGCACCTTCACCGCTCTTCCGCTCGGATCATTCATTTTCTTGAAAGCTTCATCCCATTCCAGGGCGATAGGAGTGGAACATGCCACAGAAGGTACGGAAGGAACCGTAGCCGCAGAAGTTTCACTTGGGAAATGCTCTTCAAAAATAGTTCTGTAACGGTATTCTTCTTTGTTCTGAGGGGTGTTCAGAGGGAATCTGAATCTTGCATTGGCCATCATTTCATCAGTAACCTCTTTTTCAGCGACCTCTTTTAAAGTATCGATCCAAGAATAACCCACACCGTCAGAGAATTGCTCTTTCTGTCTCCATACAATAGATTCAGGAAGGATGTCTTCAAAAGCTTTTCTCAATACCCATTTTTCGATCTTGCCTTCTGCAGCGCTGATCATTTTATCTTTCGGGTTAAGCGTCATGGCAATATCCATGAATTCCTTGTCAAGGAAAGGAACCCTGCCTTCAATTCCCCAGCTCATTAAAGCTTTGTTAGCTCTTAAACAATCGTAAAGGTGGAGCTTACCAAGCTTTCTTACGGTCTCATCATGGAATTCTTTGGCATCAGGTGCTTTGTGGAAGTACAGATATCCACCGAATAATTCATCAGAACCTTCTCCCGAAAGTACCATTTTGATTCCCATGGATTTGATCACCCTTGCCAGCAGATACATTGGCGTGGAGGCTCTGATGGTAGTTACATCATACGTTTCCAGGTGATAAATAACATCACGGATTGCGTCCAGACCTTCCTGAACGGTAAAGTTGACTTCATGGTGAACAGATCCTATATGTTCTGCTGCTTTCTGTGCTGCTACCAGATCCGGTGATCCTACAAGACCCACGGCAAAACTGTGAAGTCTTGGGTACCATGCTTCCTGGGTATCGCCACTTTCTATCCTTTGTCTTGCAAACTTGGCCGTGATTGCTGAAATAACAGAAGAATCCAGTCCTCCGGAAAGAAGTACACCATAAGGAACATCACTCATCAGTTGTCTGTGAACGGCATCTTCAAGTCCTTTTCTAAGCTTTGCAATATCTGTTTCGTTTTCTTTTACGTGCTCAAAACTTTCCCAGTCTCTTTGGTACCACTGTTGCAGCTCTGCACCGTCTTTGCTGTATACAAGATGTCCCGGTAGAAAAGTTTCAATAGTTTTGCATACTCCTTCTAGCGCTTTCAGTTCAGAAGCTACATAATAGTTTCCGTTTTTGTCCCAACCCTGATAAAGAGGGCAGATTCCCATATGATCACGGGCAATAAGATACACTTGGTTTTCAGTGTCATAAAGTGCAAAAGCGAAAATTCCGTTCAGTTTTTCAACAAAATCTTTTCCGTATTTTCTATATAGTGCCAGGATTACTTCACAATCAGACTGGGTCTGAAATTCATAATCCGGAAATTCTTCTTTTAATTCTCTGTGGTTATAGATTTCACCGTTTACGGCTAATACTACCTTTCTGTCTTTTGTAAATAATGGCTGCTTTCCTGAGGTAGGATCTACAATCGCAAGCCTTTCGTGGGAGAATACCACTTTTTCATCCTGAAAAACCCCACTCCAATCCGGTCCTCTGTGACGGATTTTCTTTGACATTTCCAAAACCTGGGGTCTTAATATTTCGGTTTTCTGCTTGGCGTCAAATAAACATACAATTCCACACATATTTTTTATTATTTATGAAGCAAAAATAAAAGTGATGTTTATAAATAACAATGAAAAATGTTTAAATGAGTAAATTTTTAACTAATTAGCATTTTAAAGTTAAAAATTTTAACCAAATCAAGAAATTGACACGTTTTTAATTAATTTTTTTCGTTGAGGTTAAATTTATTCGCTCCATATACAAAATAAAAATGACATATTTATTAATCTATGGTAATTAATTATATGAATTTTAACCCTTACTTTGTGGCTCGAAATAATTTTTTTTCATCATTTGTGTTTTTACCTTCTTGCAATTCTCATGCAAGAAGGTTTTGTTTTATTGCACCCCCAGTAAAACTCCTGCAACATTCCATGAGCTGAAGCTTGTTCCTTCCGTAGGTCCTTGAGGAATCTTTACGTGAATACTGTGTTTCCCTGCTTTCAGATCTCCCAACGGAATAAAATTCGGATTGGTAACCGTTCCGGGGCACCAGTTGGATCTGCTGAGGTCTGAAGAAGAAAGCCCATCCTGGAAATTTCCTGAAGCCGGATTGTATAAACGGTAAGAACCACAGTCTGTTCTCCACGGTACAAAAGAAAATACCGGTTGCCCGTCTATAAATATAGAGTTGGCTTTAGGTACGAACTCGTCCCCGTTTTCCCAGCCACCGTGTCCGGTAGTTGTATACCTTAGCTGAGCGTTTTTGATATCTTTTTCTAATGTGAAATCAACAAAAAGTCCTTTATCCTGGTTGAACATCGTAGAATAATCCTGGCCTGCCATTTCCATGATATTTAATGTATTGAACAGAGGAATTGCTACATTATTCTTGTAAATATTCTGATCACTGTTATGGATTGTAATGTCAAGGCTTATTTTATGACCTCCTTTATCATAATTACCGATAAATGTACCCACCCATACTTCTTTACCTGACAAAGACGGCTTAAGTTCTGTGATGTCCTGGCGGTACGGGCTGATGGTCTGCCAGTTTTTTCCTTTAAGCTGAATATGGTTAAACTTCTGGATTCCAAAAGCGGTAAAGAATCTCATCATTTCTATAGCAGGACTGTAATTTTCTGTAGCGGTTATCCCAAAATATTGCTTTCCGTTACCATTCTCAAATACAGGAAGGGTTTTTGCCCCTTTCTCCAGACCATCGAAGAAAGACTTTTCTTTATCCTGCGGAATAAAAAATACCGTTCCGGTCCTGTCGTAAGCATCTCCGTTTGACTGTTGCTTCAGTTCTGCAAAAATATTTTCCCCCTGTGAAATCGCAGGAAATTTTACTTTCTTAAGAATAATGGTTCCGTTAGCATATCTTTTTATCTGATCATCGGATTTGGAAGCATCAGAAAAATTAATAGTTTCATTCTCAAAAACATTCAATGTGGTGAATCTGCTTTTCCATAAAAGATCTTTGTAGCTTAGCTGATCAGTAGACTGAACAGTTCCTTTTATAATATTTCCGATGCCGGAATTTTTGATTTTTTTGATTGAACTGGCAGTAACCAGAGAGTTTTTATTTCTTTCAACTTCTAATACAAATCCTAGATTCTGCCCCAGTACAGAAGGACCACCTTGTATTTTCAGATCATTGGTGTACCAGATTTCAATAGTGTTTGAATTGACTTTGGTCACCGCTTTTTTACAGGTATACCCCAAAATCTTTTTGGTCTCATTGGTGAACTCAAAATTTTGCTTTCCCACAGATTCCGCATCTGAAGCTGAGATAACTTCTCCGGGCTTTAAAAAAGCATAAGAAACAACCGTATTGGAAGGTTTCTCTACTTTGGTAATTTCGAAAGGATATTTGCTTTTTTGTTCTTTGATCGTGGTGTTGAGAATGAAATTTTCTTTCTCATTGGCCCAAACAATGGTGGTAGGCTGATCAGTATTTACTTTTCCGTTATAAGAGCTGGTATACTGAATTTCATAGGTCTGTGCAGAAAACAGACAGTATAGGAAGACAGCCAGAAAATTTAAAACATTTCTTGTATGCATAAATAAATGAGTTTGCTGCAAAGGTATTCTAAACTTTTTACAGCATCAAAACGGATAATCTATACAATAAGTAGACAATAGAATTGAAATGTTACAAAAAATGTTACATTTTTTTAAAAAAGATTTTAAATAAAAAAAACTACCCCGGAAATGGAGTAGTTTGTCATATGTATTTTGCACCGGATTAAGATATTCTTTCAATCAAAGCCATATAGAATCCGTCATAGCCTGTACTTGGCATTACTTTTTCATCTTTGATCATTTTAAATCCAGGATTGTTTTTGATAAACTCTTCTACCTGAAGATTATTTTCAGAAGGAAGAATAGAACAGGTAGCATACACCATTTTTCCTCCTTTCTTAAGCATTTTAGAATAGTCCTGAAGAATCTGCTGCTGTTCCTTTTTGATTCTGTCAATGAAGTCCTGGTCAATTTTCCATTTGCTGTCCGGGTTTCTTTTCAAAACTCCAAGACCTGAACATGGTGCATCAATCAGAAGTCTGTCTGCTTTTTCATGAAGACGCTTGATGACTTTATTATCAGAAATCATACGGGTTTCAATATTGTGAGCTCCGGCTCTTTTGGCACGGCGTTTCAATTCTGCAAGTTTCCAGTCGAAAATATCTAAAGCAACGATCTGTCCTTTGTTTTTCATCAATGCTGCAAGGTGAAGTGTTTTTCCACCTGCGCCGGCACAGGCATCTACAACTCTTTGTCCTTCTTTTACATCAAGGAAATACCCGATCTTCTGGGAAGAAGCATCCTGAACCTCAAATAATCCTTCTTTAAATGCTGTTGTAAGGAAAACATTTTTTTTCTCCTCCAGCTGAACAGCGTCAGGATAATTTTTAATAGGGAAAGACACTACACCTTCGTCTGCAAGGTCAGAAATAAGTTCTTTTGTTGTTGTTCTCAGTGAGTTGGCTCTTAAAACAGTAGGGGCCTGCTCGTTTAAAGCAAGCATTTCTCTTTCCCATTTTGGACCCAGCTCTTTTTCCAGTGTTTCGGCTAGCCAGTCCGGAATGGAATATTCTATCGCTTTTGTAGGAACAGTGTTCTTTTTAAGTTTTGTAAGAATGTCGGCAATTTTGATCCCGTCAAACTCTTCAAACTTCTTGTAGTTTGTTTTGCTCCAAAGTAAATACGCAATGATGAGTTTGTAGATGTTGTTAGGTTTTACCCCTTCACCCATATAATATTCAAGGCGTTTTTTCCAACGGATGATGTTGTAGAAAATCTCAGAAACAACGGCTCTGTCCTGGCTTCCCCATTTTTTGTTAGCTTTTAAAAGTCTTTCGATTACTTTATCTGCGTATTTATTTTTCTCGAAAAATGTTTCTTGTAAAGCATCGTGAATTCCGATCGCTAAGTTTCTGTGAATAAGTTCCATAAATTTGCTTCGCTGTTTTGAATCTGCAAAAATACGAATTAAAGTTGAGAGTTGATGATTTGGGAGGGAGAGTTTGAGAGCAGGAAGGTTGGAGTGCTGTTGATTGTAGTGAATGATGAATTGTCAAAATGTTTGGCTGGTGAATTTTGCTCCGCTTGTGGTTTTAGCAACGAGAATAATTTCAACGCAGAGTTCGCAAAAGGATTTTATTTGTTTCTGATTTTTAAGATCGCCAGGGCGTTTCACTCAGCGAAGGATAATAGTCAATTTGTTCCGCTTGTGGTTTTAGCAATAAGAATAATTTTACAAAGGTATTTTATTTGTGGCTGATTTTTAAGATTGCAAAATGTTTTTACTTCAGCGGAGGGGTCGGTTACCGTTGCTGAGTGAAATGCCCTTGCGAACAAATCATATATGATATTTAACAGACACTACTTTGCGAACAATAGCGTTAATTTATCCTGATTAATAAAGATACTCATTAGGCGTTCCCTTGGAGTAATGATCCATTCCCTTGACTTCAACCTTTAAAAAGCCCTACCTTTGCAAAAAATTAAAATATGAGTGATACAGTACTTTGTCCGAAATGCAGCTCTGAGTTTACGTACCCAAGCGATAATATGATGGTATGTTCTCAGTGTTTCTATGAGTGGAATCCTGAAGAAGCAGCTTCTGAAGCCGCAAACGAAGGAAAAATATTAGACTCTAACGGAAATGAACTTCAGGATGGAGATTCTGTAGTGGTAGTGAAAGATCTTCCGGTAAAAGGAGCGCCAAAACCGGTAAAAGCTGGTACTAAGGTGAAAAACATCCGTTTAAGACCGGGAAGCGACCATAATATCGACTGTAAAATTGATGGTTTTGGAGCGATGGCTTTAAAATCTGAATTTGTAAAGAAAGCATAAGCTATAGCTGCTTATTTGCCGTAAGGCCATAAAAAAAGGAAAAAATTGGACAGTGTAATCTTTCAAAAGACTTAATTGCAAGATTGCTAATGTCCGTCTGGAAGGCAGAAAGAGAATTAACCAAAAATTTCCTTATGCTGTGGAAATACAAATGTAAGAAAAAGTTTTTATAACAGATTCTTATGTTTGTATTTTTTTATAGGTAAGTGTAAGGAAATGTATAAGTTAAAGCCAGCTGAGAAGAGCCGGATTTGAAATTGGTAACTGAAAGAAGGAAGTTGTAACGGTAACCATTCACCTGTCTTTTATCTTCTTTGAGAAAAAGTAATTTTGTTGTTGGCTATAAGTAATAATAACTGAAAGTAAATTCCAGCTTCCTTCTCCCAACTTCCATCCTTATATTCAGTTTAAACAAATGAAATACTGACCATTCCATTCAGTTTTTCATCCGTGTAGACTACAAGTTCTTTATTCTTTATACTGATCTTATTCCAATAATAATTCCCTGCAAATCTGCTTTCAAGTACTTCGGCTTCAAGACCTTTTTCCGTGATTTTTATTTCTTTGGGATAGTAGGAGAATTTCGGCAGCTGAAAATCCGCCGCTTCGGTTTCATTGAAAATATTAACTTCCCCGAATAATTTGGCAACATACGAGTTATAAGGACGTCTGTAAGTTTCTTCCGGGCTGTCATTCTGGATCAGTCTTCCATCCTGAAGAATAACGATCTGATCAAGCCATGGCATGATATCCTGAAGTTCGTGGGTGGAAATAATAAGAGAGATCTGATGCTGTTTTACATATCGGAAAAGCCTTTCCCTGAGTTCAATCTTTCTTGGGAAATCCAGGTTACTGAACGGTTCATCCAGAATGAGCAGTTTAGGCAATACGGAAAGTGCTCTTGCAATAGCCACACGCTGCTGCTGGCCACCGCTCAGATATTTTGGAAGTACGTTGGCAAACTCCTGAAGGCCTACAACATCAAGGAGTTCCATAACAATTTCCTTCTTTTTGCTTAAATTGATATTTGAAATAAATTTACCCACATTTTCCGCTACGGTAGCATATGGCATAAGGTCAAAACTTTGAGCCACAGATTTCATTTCCGCTTCTCCGGGTACAAGATTCCCTTTGGGACCTAAAAGCCGGGTTCCGTTAAAAATGATCTCTCCGCTTTCCCAGTCAAGAAGGCCATAGATCAGATTGAGAAGCGTAGATTTCCCACATCCGCTTTCTCCTGCCAACGCAATAATCCTGTTTTCCTCAAATCGTAGATTAAGGTTCTGAAACAGGGGTTTATTGGGATTATGAGAGAAAAATAAATTGTTTATTTCTAATAGCATATTACAAATGTAAGGTTTTTATGAAAACATAATTTTTTTTATTATATTAGCGGAAGTAATAAAAATAAATCAAAAATGAGAAAAAAACTGTTTTCACTAGCTATTCCTGCTTTATTCGTTGCTGCGGTAATGGTTTCTTGTAAAAAAGACAAACCGCTTACCAGTGAAAGTAATGAGGTGACGACTACCAAAGAAGGAAGTCAGTACACATTGGATACGCTAAACAGTAAGGTTGAATGGAAGGGATATAAAGTATTCAAATCTGAGAATACAAGCCACTTTGGGATCATCAGGTTTGAAAGCGGAGATGTAACGGTGAAAGACGGAAAACTGGAAAGCGGTAAATTCGTTGCTGATATGAATTCCTTAACTTCAGTGGATCTTAAAGACAGCCCTGAAGATATGGGGAAACTGAATGGCCACCTGAAGAGCGGAGATTTCTTCGAAGTTGAAAAATTCCCAACAGCTTCTTATGAAATTACAAAAGTAACCCCTGCTACGGAAGGAGATTATAATACGCTTTTAGAGGGTAACCTGACGATTAAAGGGATTACAAAACCGGTTCAGTTCAAAGCTAATGTTTCTGTGAAAGATGGAGAAGTGAGTGTGGCTACCGAACCAAAAGATATCAAAAGAGAAGAGTTTGGAGTGAAGTTCCAGGCTCCGGCTGAAAACGGAGTGATTAAAGATGAGGTAACTCTTCAGATCAGCGTGAAGGCTTTAGAGAAAAAATAATTTTTTTATTTAAGTGAAATAAGTGATTGAAGTCTGCCTCCCGAAAAAGAGGCAGATTTTTTTATGAGTCAATTAATTATTAAACTTAAAAGTCGTATTTTTGCAAAACATTTTGAAAGGGTAAAATAATGATAGAAAAGATAGAAGAACTACTGATCGAAGTAAACGGCTTCAATGCTACCTCTAAGGAAGATATCGAAAACTTCCGAATCAAGTACAACGGTAAAAAAGGGGTTCTTAATGATTTTTTTGAAAAATTTAAAGAAGTTCCTAACGACCAGAAGAAAGAATTCGGACAGAAAATCAATACTTTAAAGCAGGCTGTTGCTGTGAAATTAGAAGATTTGAAAAATGCTTCTGCATCTTCTGTTGTCCTGGAAAAAGAAGATCTTACGAGACCGGCTTTTCCATTGGAATTAGGATCAAGACATCCTATCAACCTGGTTAAAAACAGAATTATTGAAATCTTCAAATCGATCGGTTTTGCTGTAGCAGACGGTCCTGAAATTGAAGATGACTGGCATAACTTTACGGCGCTTAACCTTCCGGAATACCACCCGGCAAGAGATATGCAGGATACATTCTTCATTGAGCAGAATCCGGATATTCTTTTGAGAACGCATACCTCTTCCGTACAGACCCGTTATATGGAAGAGAATCAGCCGCCGATCAGAATCTTATCTCCGGGAAGAGTTTTCAGAAATGAAGCAATCTCTTCACGTTCTCACTGTATTTTCCACCAGATTGAAGGATTATACATCGATGAGAATGTAAGCTTTGCAGATCTGAAGCAGACGATCCAGTTCTTTACAACTGAACTTTTCGGAAAATCTAAAATCAGAATGAGACCTTCATTCTTCCCGTTCACAGAGCCAAGTGCTGAAATTGATGTGTATTGGGGATTGAACTCTGACACTGATTACAGAATCACCAAAGGAACAGGATGGCTGGAAATCATGGGTTGTGGAATGGTAGATCCTGCCGTACTGAAAAATGTAAATATTGATGCTGAAAAATATTCAGGATATGCATTCGGAATGGGTATTGAAAGAATCACCATGCTTCTTTATCAGATGAGTGACATCAGAATGTTCTTCGAAAATGATATCAGAACACTGGAACAGTTCAAAACACTATAAAAATCAAACCTCCGGAGCTCCGGAGGTTTTTGTTTTTAATTACTGACCTAAGAAACAAAACGTAATTAAAAACTGATCTTATTGAAAAATTTACACGTGTCTGTCTCTTATGTCCATACTTCGGTTTGAATCCGCTAGGTACCTCAAAGAAGTATTGACGTGCTGCTTATTGCTGCTCTATAATAAAGACAACCGATACTCATTATATATTACATTTAGAATAAAAAATGCCTGTAAAAAATTACAGACATTCGTATATTAAAAAAACTAATAAAAGTTTACTTGGTAAACTTTAAAGGATACTTTACATTTTTATAGCTATCAATACTGGCTTTAAGAGAACCTACGGCCAACTCAGCCTTAAGAAGCATCGGTACATGATTGGCGTCATTGGAAACCCACATCGTTACCCCTTCTTTTTCTTTAAAGACTCTTCCGCTTTTTACTGAAGGAATAATTTTCAGACAATTGATCGTTCCGAATTTGGTTTTTAAATTTTCTGTTCCCACCACTTTTAGCTGAAAAGGAAACATTTCATCATCAATCCATACGTTCATATTGATAACGGTTCCTACTTTCAATTCATCCGGGCTTTTGCTTCGCAGATAATAAAAACATGAAAGCATATCCTGCACTCCTTTTACAGATTTCAGTACTTTAGACCCATTGGCTGGTGTTTTCTTATCTGTTAGGATCAAAGTATTGTTATCATGATTAAAAACGGTTTCAAGATGCTGACGATAGCTTCCTTCACGCACATTTCTTACATAGAAACTTGGTAAACCGGTCTCAGTATTGATGAAACTTTCATACAAATCCTCCACTTTGAAGAATGCTTTCACGGCTCCGGTAGTCTGTCCGGTTCCTTTTACATATAGATGCGGAACTCCCTTATAATTGGTCTTTTGGGTTGTAAGATTGGCTGTTCCTGCATTCAGAAACCCGTAATGGATCCTTAGGGTGATCGATTCGCCGTCTGCGACATTATCAATCTGGGCAGAGCCTAAAAAGAATATAAATACTGCAAAGAGGTTTAAAATTTTCTTCATAACAAGACATTTACAAAAACGTTGCCAAATTTAAAATCTTAATTGCTAGTTATTTGACAAATCTCAGGTTTTTATTTAGAATCAATTAAATATGCTTCGCATTAAAATTAGTAAATTTGCATTTACATGTATAATTAAATTATCTTAAATTATGATAACCACTGATATATTGATCATAGGTGCGGGACCTACAGGACTTTTTGCAGTTTTTGAAGCTGGTTTATTAAAAATGAAGTGTCATATTATTGATGCGCTTCCACAGCCGGGAGGGCAATTGGCTGAACTTTATCCTAAGAAACCTATTTTCGATATTCCGGGGTACCCTTCAGTGAATGCTGGAGAATTGGTGGATAATTTAATGGAACAGATCAAGCAGTTTCAGCCAGGGTTCACTTTGGGAGAGACAGCAGTTTCTTATACAAAGGTTGACGAAGAGTGGTTTGAAGTAGTTACCAATAAAGGAACCGTTCACAGATGTAAAGCTATTGCCATTGCAGGTGGATTGGGAACTTTTGAACCTAGAAAACCTACTTTTGAAAATGTAGCAGATTATGAAGAGAAAGGGCTGGAGTATTTCGTTAAAGAACCTGAGCACTTCAGAAACAAAAAAGTAGTAATTGCCGGAGGTGGAGATTCTGCTCTTGACTGGAGTATTTTCCTTTCCAATGTGGCCAGCGAAGTAACGCTGATCCACAGAAGGAATGAGTTCAGAGGGGCTTTGGATTCTGTAGAAAAAGTTCAGGATCTTAAAAATCAGGGGAAAATTAAATTAATCACGCCTGCTGAAGTAACAGGAATCAAAGGTAATAGTAAAGTAGAAGCGATCACTGTAGAAAAAGAGGGCGAAGAAGCTTACGATATTGAAACGGATTATTTTATTCCTTTATTCGGGTTGACTCCTAAGTTGGGCGAGATCGGAAACTGGGGGCTGAATATCGAGAAAAATGCCATCGTAGTAAACAACGCTCTTGATTATCAAACCAATATAGACGGGATTTATGCCATCGGAGATATCAATACATATCCTGGAAAACTGAAGCTGATCCTTTGTGGTTTCCACGAAGCTACCCTGATGTGTCAGAGTGTGTATAACAGATTAAATCCTGGTAAAAAATTTGTATTAAAATATACAACAGTAAGTGGAGTAGACGGGTTCGACGGAAGCCGTAAAGAAGCAGAGAAGGCTGTTGTGAAAAAAATTGACTAATTTTGCAGAATTATGTCAGATATTAATATTAAAATCACCGACAGAGAAGGGGTGACCCACGATGTCGTAGCGCCTACGGATATGTCCATGAACTTAATGGAAATTATCCGTTCCTATGAATTGGCAGAAGAAGGTACGATTGGTGTATGTGGAGGAATGGCGATGTGTGCTTCATGTCAGGTTTATGTAATTAATGATCCTGGTCTGGAACCAATGGGAGATGAAGAAGATGCTATGCTTGCTGAAGCTTTCCACGTGAAAGATAACAGCCGATTAGGATGCCAGCTGCACATGGTGGATGAGATGGAGGGACTTGAAGTGGAAATTGCTCCTTATCCTTAGAAAAAAATATTTTTTAATCTTAATAAGAATCCCCGTTCGAATTTTTCGGACGGGTTTTTCTTTTCAATAAGGTTTTTGCATTCTTTTGTTAGAAATAATCACTGAAAGTAATAATTCCAAAATCTTTAATTCTCTCAATATTCACTTTCCTTTCAATATTTCCATTTTCATAGGATTCCATTTCTTGTATAACTTTAAAAAGAATAAAATTGTTCCTATTTTTATCATATTTAAAAGTAACCGTTTTTTTTATTTTCATTCCGCTGGGAAGATTGGTAAAGACTGAAATAAAGGAAAAACCATTCTTTTTAATTTTTATTTCTTTAAATGGGTCTTTTTCATCTTCACTACAAAATGAGCAAGGGACAATATTTGAATTAGTCCATGAAGTTGATTTGTCTTTGTCTTTATCTTCATATAGAATTACTGTGGCTACTCTGCATACTCTCGATCCATCCTCATCATCATAGCTGCCTTTACATTTAATTTCCCGGATATAAATTTCATCCGGGATCTTATCATTATTCAGATCTCCAACATATGTTTTAAATAGGTATTGTTGTTTTTGTGCCTGGTGATTGTTATAAAGCAAACAGCAAAATAAAAAGAGTATAAATTTTACAGCCATACTATTTATATTTCCTCCTTAGAAATCCATTTGCCAACCGTAGGAGCCTGATAATTCCTCATTTTCTCCAACAGGTCATCAATGTGATCACTGATCAGCAGCATATCCCTGTTGACCTGCTTTAAAAAGCCTTTATCCACCATAGTTTGAACCAGATTGATCAGATCATCGTAAAATCCGTCAATATTTAAAATGGCGATTGGTTTTTTGTGAAGGCCAAGCTGTGCCCAGGTGATCATCTCGAAAAATTCTTCTAAAGTTCCATAGCCACCGGGAAGAACGATCACTCCATCACAAAGCTCGCTCATTCTGGTTTTTCTCTCATGCATCGTTTCTACCAGAACCAGCTCGGTAAGGTTTTTATGAGCAATTTCCTTGGCCTGTAAAAAGTGGGGTAGGACACCGGTTACTTTTCCATTTTCACTTAATGCACCGTTGGCAATCGTTCCCATTAAACCGGTCTGAGAACCGCCGTAAATGAGTTGTATTTCTTGTTTTGCTAAAGTCTGGCCAAGCAGAAAGGCCTGTTCTTCATAAATTTTATCTGTGCCAAAACTTGAGCCACAGAATACGGTTATACTTTTCATATTTAAATGTTTTTTTGGAACCATTAAGTATTTTAAGTGATTAAGAAAAGTTAAGAAAATATCTGTGATATTTAAGCAAAATGCTTTTTCAATTAGTTTACGGATTCTTAATGATTCTAACTCCTTCCCTTTAAACTTAATGGTTTAAATTAAAATTAAAATATCCAAAATCAAAGACTTTGGATATTCAAGATAGTTATTTTATTGTTCTATTTCTGAGGGATATTGGCTAAAATATCTTTCAGGAAGCTCCAGAATTTCTGAGCAGAAGGAATATTCGCTTTTTCTTCCGGAGAATGCGCTCCTCTGATCGTTGGCCCGAAGCTTACCATTTCCATTTCAGGATAGTTGGCCCCGATAATCCCACATTCAAGACCTGCGTGGCAAGCTACAACGTGAGGTTTATCCCCGAACTTTTCAGTATAGATCTTCTCCATAATCTTTACAATCTCTGAACCTGGTTTGGGTTTCCATCCAGGGTAGGAACCGCTAAATACCACGTTCATTCCTGCGAGCTCTGCTACAGATTTCAATTGTTCTGCTGTAGAATATTTAGAAGAATCTACTGAAGATCTTGTAAGGTTTAAAATTTTAAGTTCACCCTCTTTTAATTCAACTCGTGCCACGTTGTTGGAAGCCTCTACAAGATCTGCCACATCCGGACTCATTCTGTAGACTCCGTTGTGAAGAGCTTTTAGAGTAAGGATCACTTTCTTAGAATCTTCTTCTGAAATAGCTTTATCAGAAGAGGTAGAGTTCTCAATATTGACCTGAAGATCTGCCTCTACAGACGCAAATTCTTCTAAAATTTCCTTTTTAAGAACAGTGGCATCCTGAATGAATTCCTGAGCATTTCTTACAGAGATGATAGCAACAGCCTCTCTTGGGATAGCATTTCTCAATCCGCCACCATCAACAGAAACTAATTCTACATTCTGATTTTCTATTCCTTTGTAAAGAAGTCTTCCCAGGATAATATTGGCATTTCCGAAACCTTTGTGGATATCCATTCCTGAGTGGCCTCCCTGTAATCCTTTCACTTCAATTCTTACAATCTGCCCTTTTGGAGCTTTTGTTGCATAGTTTTGAGTAATGGTAACATCAACACCTCCGGCACAGCCTATGTCAATTTCATCATCTTCTTCCGTATCAAGATTTAACAGGATTTCTCCTGTAAGCTGACCTGGTTTTAAACCGATAGCACCTGTCATTCCTGTTTCCTCATCAATGGTAAATAGAGCTTCCAGGGCAGGATGTGGAATATCTGAGCTTTCAAGGATAGACATGATCGTTGCTACTCCTAAACCATTGTCAGCGCCCAGAGTAGTTCCTTTTGCTTTTACCCAATCCCCATCAATTTCCATTTTGATTCCTTCTGTTTCAAAATCAAAATTGACATCATTGTTTTTCTGGCAAACCATATCCAGGTGCGATTGCAGCACGATAGATTTACGGTTTTCCATTCCTGCAGTGGCAGGTTTCTTAATAATTACATTTCCTACTTCATCTACAGTAGTTTCAAGTCCTAAGTCTTCACCAAATCCTTTGATGAATGCAATTACTTTTTCCTCTTTTTTTGATGGTCTCGGAACTGCATTTAATTTGGAGAAGTTTTTCCAGATTATTTGCGGTTCTATATTAGATAATTCCATTGAAATTTATTTTTCTCAAATTTACGAAATAAAAAATGCTTCCGTAGGATACAGAAGCATTTTTTGTGAGTTATATTAAGGATAAAGAAAGCTGTAAGAGTTGAAAATAAGTGTTTTTATCATATCTCCTTTCATTACCTGTTGCGATTTTTGTCTTTTAGCATCCGCACTCACCGTAGATAGGTGTTGTGTATACGGTACCATCCGGCTTTTCAATAGTGAGTGTACCTTCGAACAGTAAAGCCTCTTCGCCTTTTATTTTTTTACCTTTTACAGAAATCTTATAATCATCGTTTTCTATTTCTTTGGTCAGCTCTTCATCCACTTCCATATCACTTGATGAGATAAGATTCATGGCCAGTCTTTTGCCATCCAGCATCATATAAGCTGTTTTTCCGGCATCATCTGCATAGATATATCTTTCAGATTCAAAGTCTGCTTTGGTTTTGGCAAAATAGCATGAGCATTCTTTGATTTCTTTGGGAAACGGAATAGTGCCCACCAGAATATCTCCCTGTGAGGCATGGGCAGCTGCAGAATCTTTCACAATTTTTGAAGAATCTGTAGTAGTGGAACCTGAAACTGTTTCTTTCTCCTTTTTACAGGCTACCAGTAGAAATGCAGAAAATAAAATGATTAGGTATTTCATGTGTTGTGGTTTTAATATTTTTTAGCCTCTTGCTCTTTCCAGTAAGGTCATCATCAATAAAGAAAGAATTACCAGGCTTTCTTCTTCATCATCAATATCGATCAGTCTGTCAAGTTGGAATCTTCTTCCGAAGAATGAAGGCATTTTTTTCAGTTTAAAATAGGCTTTTCCATCAATTCCTGTTACCGTGTAAGACGGATTAAGGAAATATCCGGTAAACATTCCGATGATAGGAAGTTCACCCACAAAACTGTCCCAGAATCTTACCCAAGCGCTGTCTTCCTGAACTTTAAATTTCGGCTGGTCATTAGCATCAAGGATATCATAGCTTGCTTTCCAGATAGAACGCATTCCTTTTCTAGCCAGTCTTCCGAAGTTTTTATTATCAACAATGTCATTCAAAGAATAAGAAGCATTGAAATCAATCCATTTGTTGGCTCTGATTCTGAAAAGTTCCTTCGATTTGCTCTCATCATTGAAAACGATTACATCTTCCTTCAGTTTAAACATTTTCTGACGAACGTAAGCTACATAATTTCCGTTTTTGTCAGTGATGTTGAAGTCGCTTGCTAAGGTAGTGATTTTGAATTTGAAATCCAGCGGATAGTTAAGGTTGTTAAGTACCATGTTAGTTTATTTTTTTCATATTTAATTTAAGCCGCAAATATAAATGTTTTTTTAGAGTTCTATGGTATCGGATGGGATGGGAAATTTTAAAATATCAAAATGAGACATTGTGTGAACGGAAGTTGAAGATTGGAGACCCAAAAACTCCTCTTTACAATAGATCATTTTCCTCAAATAATCCTTATTTTTGTACTTATGGATTATCCAAGTAAAGTGCTGGCAAAAGCGGTTGATGAGATCTCGGGATTGCCCGGTATCGGAAGAAAGACTGCCCTAAGATTAGCATTGCATTTATTGAAACAGCCCAATTCCAGAGCCGTGAGCCTTGGAAACTCCCTGATTAATCTTGTCAACGAAATAAAATACTGCAAAGAATGTCATAATTTCTCTGATTTTGACATTTGTGAGATCTGCAGTAATGAGAAAAGAAGCGAAGAACTGATCTGCATTGTTGAAGATGTAAGAGATGTTATCGCCATAGAAAATACCGGAAAATATACCGGAAGATATCTGATCCTCGGCGGCAAAATATCTCCGATGGAAGGAATAGGGCCCGGTCAGCTGAATATTCCAAGTATTGAGAGAAAAGTGAATGAAGGCAAGGTAAAGGAATTTATTTTCGCTCTGAGTGCCACGATGGAAGGAGATACAACAGCCTATTATATTTACAAGAAATTTAAAAATGCTAATGTGAATTTTTCAAGCATTGCAAGAGGAATTTCAGTAGGGGATGAGCTGGAATATGCTGATGAAATCTCCCTGGGAAGATCAATCGTCAACAGGTTACCATACAACGAAAAGGATTAATATGAAGCTGTCCGTTATTATTGTCAATTATAATGTAACCCAATTGCTGCGAAACTGTCTTTTATCACTTCAGAAATATATAAAGGAAGTAGAATATGAGATTGTGGTTATTGATAATGCTTCTACAGACAGGTCGTGGAAAGAACTTATTCCTGAGTTTTCAGGTGTACAATTTATAGCTTCTGAAGTTAACGGAGGTTTTTCAAAAGCTAATAATCAGGCCATACAAACAGCAAAGGGAGAATATCTGCTGCTTTTAAATCCTGATACGGAATTCGAAGGTTTTTATATGAAAGAACTTCTGGATTTTGCTGATTCCCAAACTGATTTCGGATGTATGGGAGTTCGGATGCATGATGCGGAAGGCAACTTTCTGCCGGAAAGCAAACGCTCAGTTCCGGACATGTTCAATTCGTTTGAAAAGCTGTTCACCAATTTCAGAAAAAACAATTCGAAATCCTATTACAGGAATGATCTGGAGGAAAATGAAATTGCTGAGGTAGAAGTGATTACAGGTGCTTTTTTATTGGCTAAAAAAGAAGTGTATCAAAAGATAGGCGGTCTGGATGAAGCTTATTTTATGTACGGGGAAGATATCGATCTCTGTTATACTTTTTTAAGGAACGGCTATAAGAATTTCTATTATGGAAAAGCTTCCATTCTTCATCATAAAGGGGAAAGTACAATAAGGGATGAAGTATATCTGCAGAGGTTTTACGGAGCGATGCAGATCTTTATTGACAAATATTATAAAGACACAAAACCGATGCAATACTCATTTTTAAAAGCCGGGTTAAAACTTCGTCATCAGATTGAAAAGATCAGATTGAAATGATAAATTTTTCTACAGTTAACTTTTTATTTCTTTTTTTGAAAAATTGAATCTGAAGTATATTACAATAGAAAAGCAACTCAATTGAGTTGCTTTTATTGTATATAAGATGATCTTCTTATTTTGTAGGTGCTGCCGGAGTAGATACCGGAGCAGTAGTTGTTGTGGAAGAAGCCGGAGCAGATTTTTTAGCCGGAGCTTCTTTCTTGGCAGGTTGTTGCTGAGTTGCAGCGGCCTGTGAAGGTTTTCCTGTAATAACAACGCTTAAAAGGATAAGAACAATGATAGTTCCGCCCAGAGTCCATGTTGCTTTTTCCATGAAGTCATTGGTTCTCTGTACCCCGAACTGTGCAGAAGATGCACCTCCGAAAGTACTGGAAAGACCTCCTCCTTTTGGATTTTGAGCCATAACGATAATTACCAATAAGACACTGGCAATCATAACAAGAACCATCAATAGTGTAAATATAGTATCCATTAATTCTGATATCTTTTTGAATGGGCAAATTTAATCTTTTTTTACTGAACAACAAAAAAAGATGTCGCCAAATGTTGATAAAAATAAAAACGGCAACATTTGTTACCGTTTTTTCTATAAAAATACGATGTTGTTATTTAAAATCAGCATCTGTAGCTTTATTGATTTCATAGGATTTTACCTTCATAGTCATCTCCATTCCCATTTGATTGACGGAGAGTGTATAAGGCATTTTCACCCCGTTTACCTCTTTGTAGTCAGAGAACGTTGTAGGGATGGTCATTTCCTGCCCCTGTGCCTTTACTTTTTTAGTTTCTCCGGTTTTCAGCCCGGTAGCAACACTGTAGTAATAGGTTGTATTTCCTCCTTTAATTGCATAGGAATCTTCTCCATTGATTTTCTCAATTCCACCTAATTTATAATCAGCAGATTTTGCAAAGCTCAATTCTTCAAACAGCTCAGGAGTCTTTTGTTTTTCAGCAATTTCTTCAGGTGTGATGTCTACTTTTTTACCCATTTGCTCAGAATACCCTGTTTTTCCGTCAAATACCTGCTTCTGCATTACCTGTCCCATGGCTGTTACGGTGGTCACTTCTTTTCCCCCTTGTGCCTTAATGATTTTAAAATCAATATTCTGTCCCTGCATAGACATGGAAGCATTCATGGTGTAAGAAGAAATTTTAGCTACATTGGCTTTTCCTCCGATCGCATTGATGTATTTATCAACAACCGTTGAAACTGTTACGTTGGCATCAACTTTTTGTACAGTTGGCTTAGCTACAGGGTTGGCCTCTTTATCGAAATATTTTACCGGATATCCCAATTTCTCTAATCCTTCAGCGATATCTGATGCTTTACCGGCAATGAAAATTCTGCTCTGATTAGGAAGTATGGTTGTTTTTACAGCATTAGAGACGTCTGCAGATGTAACCTTGTCAATAGATTTCAAATAATTGGTGTAAAAGTCTGCCGGAAGATCCTGAACCTTTTGATTCAATGCAAATCTTGCAATGGTTTCAGGCTTTTCCAGAGACATGATGAAAGCTCCTTTCAGTTTTGCCTTGGCATTGGCAAGCTCTTCAGGCTTTACCGTTGAAATGGCATTAAGTTCATTCATCATTTCCTTTACAGCCTTATCTGTCACTTCATTTCTTACACTGGTTTCAGCTGAAAAATCAGGAGAATATTTACTGGCACTCATACTGGAATAAGCTCCATAAGTAAAACCGTTCTTTTCTCTGAGATTCATGAAAAGTCTGGCTTCACCACCCCCTCCTAAAATATAATTGGCGATGGTTGCAGAGAAATAGTTCGGATCTTTCATTTTAAGATTGTTGAGGTTGCTAACAGAAAGTACAGATTGTACTGCTGACGGTACATCAACTATATTAATCTCAGTTTTAGCCGGATTGGATGCCGGTTCTAAAGCTGCAAATTTTGTATTTGATTTTTTCCAGCCTCCAAAAGCCTTCTCAATCAATGGTTTTACCTGATCGTATTTTACATCTCCTACAATAACCAGGTAAGCATTATCCGGAGCGTAATATTTATTATAAACATTCTGAACATCTGCCAGCTGGATCTTGTTGATAGATTCTACTGTTTCAAATTCTCCTCTTGACGTATTTTTTCCATACATCAGGGCATTAGAAACTCTTTCAGCAATGGAAGAGGCATTTTTTTCATCAGCTTTCAGGCCTTCAATGATTCTTTCTTTAGCATTCTGAACTTCTTCGGCAGAGAATTTTGGATTGATGATAGCATCAGCCATAAGTCCCAATACTTCAGGAAAATATTTTGAAAGAGAATTGGATGCCGCACCATTAGACGAGAAGCTGATATTAGCCCCTAGAAAGTCAACTTTCTTATTGAATTCATCCTTGCTCAGGTTAGTGGTTCCATTGTCAAGCTGCTCTGCCATAAGTGAGCTTACCCCTACAATATTTCCTTCATAGTAAGGAGGTCTGTCCATAGAAAGAGTAGTGTTTACTCTGGGCAGTTTATTATTCTCAACAACCATTACAGTAAGCCCGTTGCTTAGCTGGAAGGTTTTGGGTTTTGCAATGTTGATGGCAGGAGTTGGCCCTGGTTTTGGCATTGCATTAAGATCTATTTTTTGGGCAGAAAGCATTCCTGTAAATAAAAATGCCGCTGCTATATAAGTGAATTGCTTTTTCATGGGGTAAATTATTTTTTCTCAGGAACGTAGTTGATGATAATTCTTTGGTTGGAGTTCAGATACTTTTTCGCAGCATTCTGAATATCCTGTCTGGTGATGGATCTGTAGATGTCAATTTCTTTATTGATCAGATTGGTATTTCCCATCAGTACGTGGTTGGTTGCCAATGAAGCGGCAATCCCCTGAATACTTGAATTCTGATTCACAAACTGATTTTCAAACTGATTCTGAATTTTCTGATAATCTTCTTCAGAGATCAGAGTTGTCTGAAGTTTTTTGATCTCCGCATCAATATCAGCCTGTAGAGTCTGCTTAGTGGTCTGTCCCATCGGGATAGCAAAAAAAGCAAAAATACTGTAATCCTCAAGCCCTTGATTGAAAGCAGCTACCTGAAGCGCTTTTTTATCCTGATCTACCAGTTTTTTATATAAAACCGATGATTTACCATTGCTTAAATAAGAAGAAAGCATATCCAGTACATAAGCATCTTTCTCTTTATTAGCAGGTGTTCTGTAAGCAAAAACGTATGCAGGAAGCTGAATGTTAGGATCTGTAGCTGTAACTTCTTTTTCCTGAGTGATCGGAGCATCTTTCGGGAAATCTTTCGGATAAAGAGTTCCTTTTGGAATTCCGCCGTAATATTCCTGAATCCATTTTTTAGTCTGTTCAGGTTTAATATCTCCAGCAACTACCAAAGTAGCGTTGTTCGGAACATAGTATTTTTTATAAAAAGCCTGGAACTCTTCAAGCTTGGCAGAGTTAAGATCTTCCATAGAACCGATCGTAGGCCAGTTGTATGGGTGGTTAGTAAAAAGGTTTTTCTGAATGGTAGGGAAAAGATTTCCGTAAGGCTGATTATCCATTCTTAATCTTTTCTCTTCTTTCACTACTTCTCTCTGAGTATCTACACCAATCTGGTTGATCTCTGCATGACGCATTCTTTCAGCTTCCATCCAGAGGCCAAGTTGTTCGTTATTTGAAGGGAAAGTTTCGTAGTAATAGGTTCTGTCGTTGGTTGTATTGGCATTATTTTGCCCGCCGTTTGAGGAAACGATCTTGAACCATTCGCCTCTTTTGATATTAGGAGTTCCTTCAAATAAAAGGTGTTCAAAGAAGTGTGCAAAGCCGGTTCTTCCTTTTACCTCATCTTTTGCACCTACATGGTACATTACCCCTGTAGTGACTACCGGAGCAGAATTATCCTGATGAAGAATGACATGGAGACCATTGGGAAGATCATACTCTTCGAATTTGATTTGCTGTGCATTCAGCATGAGCCCGAAGAAAGCTACGGCAGCAGCAGAAAGAAATCGCTTTTTCATAAAGTTAGAAATTGTTTGGCTTATTAGTAGGAAAAGTGAATTAAATGTTACATTTAAAAGCCTGTAATGTATTAAAAGTATACTTATGTTTTAAAAGAAACCTTAATAAACACCAGTGATGAATTTCAAAATTTGAATTCTCCTTTGAATACCTTAATTTTGTATTCCCAAAAATTTTTTTGCAGCATGGATTATCTGAAAGGACTCAATGAATCACAATATGAAGCCGTTACCTCTTTACAAGGCCCTTTGATGGTACTTGCCGGAGCTGGTTCCGGGAAAACACGTGTGCTTACGATGCGTATTGCCCACCTGATCCACAACGGAATAGATCCTTTTAATATCCTGGCACTTACCTTTACCAATAAGGCAGCCCGTGAAATGAAGGAACGTATTGCAAAAGTAGTGGGAGACAGTAATGCAAGAAGTCTTTGGATGGGTACTTTTCACTCGGTTTTTGCAAGGATTTTAAGAATTGAAGCACATTATCTGGGCTATCCCTCCAACTTTACCATCTATGATCAGCAGGACGCTCTGAATGTGATCAAAAAGGTACTGAAAGATATGAACATCGATGCCGATCTTTATAAACCGAAAAAAGTTCAGGCAAGAATTTCCACCTATAAAAATAACCTGATTACAGTAAAAGCCTATTTCAACAATCCGGAACTGATGGAAGCTGATGAAAAAGCCAATATGAAATTCATCGGTCAGATCTATCAGAGGTATGTGGAACAGTGTTTCAGAAACGGATCGATGGACTTTGATGATCTGTTGTTAAAAACGAACGAATTGCTGACCCGTTTTCCGGAAGTACTGGCGAAATACCAGGACAGATTCAGATACATCATGGTAGATGAGTACCAGGATACCAACCATTCCCAGTATTTAATTGTAAAAGCTTTGGCTTCAAAATTCGAGAATATCTGTGTGGTGGGGGATGATGCACAGTCTATCTACTCTTTCCGTGGGGCAAATATTTATAATATCTTAAACTTTAAGAAAGATTACCCTGATGCGATAACCGTATCTCTGGAGCAGAATTACCGTTCTACCCAGAATATTGTCAATGCTGCCAATGTTGTTATTGCCAAAAACCTGCAGCAGTTTAAGAAAAACGTTTTCAGTGATAATGAAGAAGGTGATAAGATCAAAATTTACCGCTCACTTTCGGATGCGGATGAAGCCAACTTCGTAGCCGGAAATATCTGGGAACTCCGAAACCGTGATCAGAGAAAGTACAGTGATTTTGCTATTTTATACAGAACCAACTCTCAGACCAGAGCATTTGAAGATGCTTTGAGACGTAAAAATATTCCATACAAAGTATATGGCGGGCTTTCTTTCTATCAGAGAAAAGAAGTGAAAGACCTTATCGGTTATCTGCGTCTTCTGATCAATGAGAATGATTCCGAAGCGCTAATGAGAATTATCAATTATCCGGCAAGAGGAATCGGGGAAACAACCCAGAATAAACTGATTGTTTTTGCAGATGCCCATAATGTTTCCGTATCTAAAGTACTGGACAATCTTCCGATGTATGCCCCTCAGCTGGGTCTCAACAACGGTGTTCTCAACAAACTGAATGATTTCTGGTCAATGATCAAAGCTTTCCAGGTATTACTGAAAACCGAGACGGCTTACAGTGTAGCAATGGAAGTGGCAAAACGAAGCGGACTGATCAAATTTCTGAAAGACGATCAGACCCCGGAAGGCATTTCCAGAGTAGAAAACGTTCAGGAATTAATGAACTCTATGCAGGGATTCATTGAAGAGCAGATGCAGCTGGAAGACGGAGATCCAAGCCTTTCGAATTTCCTTGAGAATATTGCCCTTTCTGCTGATACTCAGGATAAAAATCTTGAGGATGATATGGTTTCCCTGATGACGATTCACCTTTCAAAAGGATTGGAGTTCCCGGTGGTACATTTGGTGGGACTTGAAGAAAATCTTTTCCCGAGCTTCATGAGCTCAGCCACCAGAGAAGACCTGGAAGAAGAGAGAAGACTTTTCTACGTTGCCCTTACCAGAGCTGAAAAGCAGGCATTTTTCTCCTATGCGGTTTCCCGTTTCCAATGGGGGAAAATTACAGATGCTGAACCTTCGAGATTCTTAAGCGAAATTGATGATGAATATATTGAATTCCTTAATCCTGCACTGGAAAAGAGATTTATCAATAATTCCGGAGTGAAATCCAATATTTTTGACGAGCATCCTTCGGAAATGAAAAGCTTCAAAAAAGTTGAGAAAAAGAGTATTAACAGGGATGATCATTCAAAACCCACACCGGAACCAAGAAAGCTGAAGCCGGTGAGTACAGCCAAAATCATCAATCCGAGCGGAGCATCTTCTCAGGATATTGAAGTGGGTGATAAAGTAAGACATGACCGTTTTGGTATAGGAGAGGTTACTTTCCTGGATGGAACCGATCCCCAGAACATCAAGGCCAAAGTTGTCTTTATGCATGAAGGTGAGAAAAATCTGATCCTTAAATATGCAAAACTGACTAAGATTTAATTTCAAAATAAAAATATAAAGACAACGGATTCAATTATTGGATCCGTTTTTTTTATTTAAACGTAAAGTTCGCAGAGTTTCTATTTGAACTGTTTCATTTTTTGTTCGCAAAGTCGTTCCACTTAGCTAAGACAAATCCTCTGCTGAACGAAGTGTCGTTGCGGCCTGAAGAATAACCGATAAATACATTATTTCTTTGCGAGCGTAGCGTTTTTTATAAAATTCATTTTAAGGTTGACCTTCTGTAAAAACATGTTTTTTATGATATTTCCTTAATTTATCATAACTTTAAGTGAGGGATAGAAACAAACTATAATTATTTTTTAGAAAAACAAAGTCTATCTGTTTTGTAGACTAATAAATATATTTTACATTTGCACCTTGCAAAAACATAAATGTTCAATCAAAATTTCTAAACTATATGAAAAATAAAACTATTGTTTCGGCCTCTGTGTTATTTTTCCTGGGAGTTTTTACTTACGGACAGGAAAAGGACAGTATCAAAATAAAAAAAGACAGTGTCAAAACCAATATTGTAGAAGAAGTGGTGATCCTGGGATCAAGGGGAGGGGCAAGATCTAAAGTAGACAGCCCGGTTCCTGTAGATGTATTCAATGTAAAAGAATCATCAGTTATTCTTCCGCAAACCAATATCGGGCAAATCCTGAATGCTGTTGCCCCGTCTTTTACTTCTACCATTCAGACCAATTCGGATGGTACGGACCATTTGGATCCTGCACAGCTCAGAGGATTGGGACCGGATCAGGTATTGGTTTTGGTAAACGGAAAGAGAAGACATACATCAGCCCTGGTTAATGTGAATGGAACACCGGGAAGAGGTACGGTAGGAACTGACCTGAATGCCATTCCTTCTTTTGCTTTAAACAGAATTGAAGTGCTGAGAGACGGTGCCGCTGCCCAGTACGGATCAGATGCCATTGCCGGAGTCATCAATCTTGAGCTTAAAAAAGATACGGGAAAACTTGGAGGACAGATCAGCTATGGTGGAAATTTAACGCCTACAGCAAATGATCATACCGGAGATTTTGACGGCCAGAATATTCAGCTCGATCTGAATTATGGAAATAAAATCGGAACAAAAGGAGGTTTTTTTAACATTACCTGGACCTCACAGTTCAGAAATCCTACCTACAGAGCCGGAACAGAAAGCGGAACACTCTATAACGCTTATAATGCAATCGAACAAAGAGCCCTGAATGACGGAGTGAATCTTTCTTCACTTTTTACAGATATCGGCAATACGCCTAACTCGCAGCAGATTGTTGATTATATCCATCAATATGCACAGAACGTAAGTTATTTTACTCCGGATTTACAAAATAAAATACAGACTGCCAATACAATCGGAGCTTTGCAAAATGTACTGAAGACGGGAGCATTTACTACCGATGAACTTAATTACATTACAGATCAGGAACTTGCCTACAGAGGGCAGACCAGAAAGGACTTCAATATGCAGGTGGGGCAGTCCAAACTGAATAACCATCAGCTTTTTCTGAATGCTGAAGTACCTGTCAGCGATAACTGGAAGGTGTATACTTTCGGAGGGTATAGTTTAAGACATGGTACATCCGGTGGTTTTTACAGAAGACCGAGAGAAAACAGAACTTTTACCGGATTATATCCTAATGGTTACCTGCCTCAGATCGGGACAGATATTCAGGATATTTCAATGGCAGCAGGAATCAAAGGAAAATGGGAAGGATGGAATATTGATTTTAGCAATACTTACGGGCAAAATTCATTTACTTATAACATCAGTAATACAGGAAATACCTCGATGCGTTTTGCTTCGCCACAGGAATTTAATGCCGGAGGTTTAAGATTTTCACAAAATACAATCAATTTAGATTTCTCAAAAAAGTATGACGTTTGGGAAGGAATTAATGTTGCATTCGGTGCCGAACATCGCTACGAAAACTTTAAGATTACAGCAGGAGAAGAAGCTTCTTACGCTACTTATGATGTTTTCGGAAATGTATACAGAGATAATTCTCAACAAAGACCTACTGATTTCTTTGGGCAGCCACTGCCGGGAGGTTCACAGGTATTCAACGGATTCAAACCTGAGAATGCCGTAGATAAGAACAGACAGTCTGTAGCAGCTTATGCGGATGTTGAATTGAACTTTACCCATTGGTTACTGGTAGATGCAGCTGCGAGGTATGAAAATTATTCAGATTTCGGATCAACATTTAATTACAAATTGGCTTCAAGAATTAAGGTAGCCCCTGATTTTAATCTGAGGTTTGCAGGTTCCACCGGATTCAGAGCTCCGTCTATCCATCAGATCTATTATAATGTAACTTCCACTTTGTTTACCAATAATCAGCTGCTGGAAGTAGGTACATTCAGCAATGATTCTCAGCTGGCAGCACAGTTGAATATCCCTAAACTTAAACAGGAAACCTCAAAATCTGCAAGTATAGGATTTACTTATAGAATACCATCAGTAGGGTTGACATTCACTGCTGACGGATACTTTACAAGAATAGACAACCGTATCATTCTGACAGACCAGTTCCTGAGAAAAGATGTTCCTTCGGGAGCACAGACAGAGTTTGATAATTTTAGGATCAACGGTGCTCAGTTTTTCACCAATGCTATCGATACGGAAACCAAAGGACTCGATGTGGTTATTGCTCATAATACCAGATTTTCAGATTTTAAACTGGATAATAACTTTGCCATCAACCTGAACCAAACCAAGCAGGTAGGAGATATTCATTCATCAGGACTTTTACAGTCACCTGCACTGGAAAAGATTTATTTCTCTGAAAAATCAAGAGTATACCTGGAAGAAGCAGTACCAAGAGTAAAAGCCAGCCTTTCCAACACCTTATCATGGAAGAATGCAAGCTTCTATCTAAGAAATACCTATTTCGGGAAAGTAACCGGAGCTGATGTTCTGGATGCCAACGGAGACGGCATCGTTGAATTTAATGAGCACCAGAAAATTGCAGATAAAGTAATTACCGATATATCTTTGGCTTATCAGTTTACGAAGAACATAGGATTGACTTTAGGGGTAAATAATGTATTTGATATTTATCCTACCAAAAACCTTCCTGCTTCTACTAATAATGATCAGTTTATCTATTCCCGTTCCACATCCCAGTTCGGACAGAACGGACGATATGTTTTCTCAAGACTTAATTTCAATTTTTAATCAACTTTATACTTAAAAAAACGGATCCGGGAATGGATCCGTTTTTTGTTGAATTAAATATTTTGCGGATAAAACGGAGGAACTTTATGAAAAGATTTCAAAAGTCAATCCCTCAATTTATTACAGGAAACTGTCAGATTCATCCTAAAGCCTTATTCCACATTTTCAATTCATAAGCGGCCTCCCAGAAATGAAATTCCATTCTTGATGCCATGATGAATGCTTCTGTCATTCTTTTTCGGGTTGCTTCTGTGCTGTTTTCGGCTATCTTGTCACAAATGGCTATTGCCTGATCCACTGCTGCTGAAAATTCTTCTCCCGCATACGTGGCAATCCATTTTTCATAAGGATTATCAACAGTATTCTGGGTACGGTAAATATAATCGCCGACTTCCCTGTAAATCCAAAAACAAGGGAGTACTGCCGCTACAGCAATTTCTACTGATTCTAAAGCGGCTGTACTTCTCAGAAAATGAATATAATGATGACAGGCAGGCTGTAAAACTCCTTTATCACTTACCCCGAAATCTTTAAAATAAGATTCGTGCAGGGCATTTTCCACTACAATGGCATTTTCGGCAAAACGCATAAAAGCGAGTACATCCTGAAGGTCGGTGATCTTTGCTGCAATCAGAGAAAGCGTTCTCCCGAAATGTTCCAGGTACAAAGAATCCTGAGCCATATAAAAACGGAATTTCTCCTGTGGTAAGGAACCATCTGATAATTCTTTAATAAAAGGCATTTGCAGAATAGATTCATAGAGTTCTTCAATACTTTTCCAGGTTTGTTCAGACCATTTCATTTTTGATCAGTTTTTGAGGGTTAAAAAAGTGGTTAAGCGGGCCGTTTCCTAGTCCTGTCTGTACATCTGTTCCGTTTTTTATAGCCTGATAAGTATATTCCTGTCCTGAAGAAACAGCGTCATACAAAGTTTTTCCCTGAGCAATATAGGCTGCTATGGCAGAGGAAAGTGTACAGCCGGAACCATGGGTGTTATTGGTGTTGAATTTTAAGGTTTCAAAAGAATGGAAAACTTCATTTTCATCATAGAATAAAGAGGTAATTGTTGAGGTTTCCTGATGGCCCCCTTTAAGAAGAATGGTTTTACAGCCCAGTTTTTTTATCTTTTTTCCTGCTGTGTACAGATCTTCAAGAGTTTTTACCTGCATGTTTGCTAAAATGGCCGCTTCATCCATATTAGGCGTAATCACATCAGCAATCGGGAAAAGCTTTTCCGTGATGGCATTAATGGTTTCCTCTTCAATCAGCCTGTGACCGCTGGTAGCTACCATAACAGGATCAAATACCACCGGTATTTTTTTATATTGGGCAAGCGTTGAAACAATGGTATCTACAAGCTGCGGGGTATGAACCATTCCGATTTTAACAGCATCAGGAACAATATCATCCAATATAGCTTTGATCTGATCTGCTACCGCTTCCACAGGAATCGAATATATTTTTCTTACACCCTGGGTATTCTGTACCGGTAAAGCGGTCAAAACCGATGTCGAAAAACAGCCCAGAGCTGAAGCCGTTTTGATATCAGCCTGGATACCTGCACCGCCGCTTCCGTCAAATCCTGCAATGGTAAGTACTGATGGGTATTTGTATTTTTTCATTTTAAAATTTCATTTTTTAATTCATAAGCTGCCTTCTGAGGATGGTCTGCACCACATATTGCTGATACTACAGCAAGACAGTCAGCACCGGCATTGATAATGGCTCTTGCATTTCCGGAATGAATACTGCCAATAGCAACCAGAGGTTTTTCTGTCAGCTGTCTGATCCTGGCAATACCTTCAAGTCCCCATTCGGTAATGGTGTCTGTTTTGGTTTTTGTTTTAAATACAGGACTTATTCCCAGATAATCAGAGACAGCGGTTTGTTCATTGTCAAGCTGAGAGAGATGTTCAATCGAATAACCGATGATCTTATTTCCGGTACTAGGATGTTGCCTCAAAAGGGTAGGGGCCATGTCAGAGTTTCCCACATGGATGCCTGCCGAATTTACTTTTCCGGCGACCTCAATATTATCGTTGATGATGAGCGGAATATGATACTTATCTGTAATTTCAATAAGCTGTTTTGCTTTTTGGAGAAAAACCTCAGTACTGTCATTTTTTTCACGAAGCTGGATAACGTCTACACCGCCCAGAATAGCCTGTTCAGCAACTTCCAGAAAGTTTTTTCCCAGACAATCGGCTTCAGAGATTACCAGATACAGCTGATAAGGAAAAGGATGCACACTCATTTCTTATCGATTTTTAAATGACTGATGAATTCCTCTTCCGTGATATTGTACAGTTTGTCAATCAGGTTCATCTGCAGGCTTCCGGGACCTTTGCTTTCTTTGACGGCAATTTCACCTGCGATACCCAGTAATGCCATTGCCGCTGCCACACCTGATGTTTTGTCTTCCGAACATCCTGTAAATGCACCTGTCAATGCTGTTGCTGAACAGCCGAGCCCTGTTACTTTAGTCATAAGCGGATGGCCGTTCCTGATCATGAAACATTGGTCCGGACTTAGGATAATATCCGTTTCACCTGAAATACAGACAATAGTGTTGTATTGATTCACAAGAAGCTGAGCTGCTTCTAAGGCATCATTGCTGGCAGCGGTGCTGTCTACTCCTTTACTTACGGTGGTATTGATTTTAGCCAGAGCAATAATTTCGGAAGCATTTCCTCTGATAACGGTCGGACGGAATTCCAAAAGCTGTTGTAAAATCTGATCCCGGAAAGACGTTGCTCCTGCACCAACAGGATCCAGCACCCATGGTTTGTGGATTGTATTAGCGGTTTCAGCAGCTATAAACATAGATTCAGACCAATATTCATCAAGAGTACCGATATTAATGACTACAGCATCTGAAATGTTGACCATTTCTCTGATTTCAGATCTGGCGTGGGCCATGATAGGGGATGCTCCTGCAGCCAGAAGGGCATTGGCCGTATTGTTCATCACTACATAGTTGGTAATGTTGTGAACCAGGGGAGACTTTTGTTTTACAAGCTGAACTTGCTGCCAGAGAATTTTTTCCATTGTTTATCATTAAAATAAAAAATAGCTTCAGGAAAAAATCCAAAACAAAAGCACATTGGCCGGCAATGTAGTTTTGCTTTTCCCTACGTCGGTGTAAGCCGTATCAGGTTCAAAGGGACTCTCTCAATTCTTTTCAGAATACCCCTAAAGCAAAACAAATGTATAAAAATTATCAGAGCAGGCAAAGTCTGCAAAATATTTTAAAGGAGAAGTTTTACCTTTCCACAAGTTCCTTCACCTGTTCGCCATAGAAATCTGTTTCTGTAGTAGTGATTTTTAGCAGCTGGTACCATTTTCTGAAGGCTCCGATAAAGACGATAAGCATCAGTACCATGGCTGTAACGGCTAAAGCTGCCAATAAGTATTGTTCCTTGGGAATATAAATTGTAGTGACCTGAAGATAACCGGCCCAGAATGTAATGATGGCCATAAATACCCCCGGAATAGCAGAACATAATGCATATTTCCCTCTGTTCATCCTGATCAGCATTGTGGTACAGACGATGAGCCCGCATGCTGCCAACAGCTGATTGCTGATTCCAAATAAAGGCCAGATGCTGCTTACATTTCCGGTATATACCAGATATCCCCAGGCGAAAGTAAACAGTAAACTGCTGATAATAATTCCCGGAACCCAGTTTTTATCATTGAATTTAGGCATTACAGACCCCAGCATCTCCTGTAAAAAGAAACGTCCGACCCTTGTGCCTGCATCAATAGCCGTAAGAATAAATACCGCTTCAAACATGATCGCAAAATTGTACCAGTAAGCCGTCAGCTGATCCATATAGGGGATCTTATTAAAGATATGAGCCATTCCCACAGCCAGAGATACTGCTCCTCCTGTTCTTCCATGTAGATCAATGCCTATTTTCTGGGAATAATAATCAATATCTACTCCATGCAGAGAAGGGTGGGCTGCCAGGAAAGCGTCATAAGACTCTTTGGGTGTATTGATCGCAAAGTAGTCTCCCGGCATCAAAGTACATGCTGCAATCAGGGCCATAAGAGCTACAAAACCTTCAACAAGCATGGCGCCGTACCCTACAAAAAGAATTTCTCTTTCCCTGTTAAGCATTTTAGGAGTAGTACCTGTTGCAATGACTGCATGAAAGCCTGAAATAGCACCACAGGCAATTACTATAAAAATAAAGGGAAGTACAGGACCTCCTATGACAGGGCCTCCACCATTGATGAATGCAGTAAGCGCAGGCATCTGTACCGTAGGATGGATTACAATAACACCTACTGCAAGCATAATAATGGTTCCGATTTTTAAATAGGTAGAAAGGTAATCTCTGGGAACTAAAAGCAGCCATACCGGAAGAACAGAAGCCAGAAAACCATATAATGGAATCGCCACCGAGATTGTTTTGATATCCCATGAAAATAAATTGTTCATCGTAGCATTCTGCATAAGACCATGCCCGCCGATAATTCCTGCAATCAGAAGTATACCACCCAGAATGCTGGCAAAGAGCACACTGTTCTTTTTATACCGCATTATGAGTCCCATGATCACAGCAATCGGCATTGTGATGACTACCGTAAACAGAGACCATGAAGCTTCATGCATTGCATTGATGCAGGCCAGTGATAAACCTGCCAGTGTAAGAATAAGAATAAATAAAATAGCAAAACCTGCTACTGTACCTGTTGTTTTCCCTATCTCTTTGGAAGCAATTGTCGCAAGACTTTGCCCTTTATGTCTTACAGAGGCAAATAATACAACCATATCATGTACGCCGCCTCCCAGTACACATCCTATCAGGATCCATAAAGCTCCGGGAAGATAGCCGAACTGTGCTGCCAGAACGGGACCTACCAGAGGGCCGGCCGCTGCAATAGCTGCAAAATGGTGACCGAAAAGTACATTTTTATTCGTGGCAACATAATCCTTGCCGTCTGCAAATTCTATAGCGGGAGTCGTATTGTTGTCATTAAGCCGCAATACTTTATTAGCCATGAAGATCCCGTAAATACGATAAGCGATTGCAAAAATAAGTATTGATGTGAATATTAATGTTAGAGCATTTATATTATTCAGTATATCCATATCATTGATTTTTATCAGTTAATGATTGAAAGTATTGACTTTTTTATTGTAAATAATTTAAACAAAAGCCAAGTTAATTATTTTGTATATAAAAATGATGAATATGTATACTAAAATAGCAAAGTTATGATGATTTTACAGTTTTAAAAATATAATATATTGAATATAAATATTTTAATGTTTTGTTTTTATTATGGTGTGTATTTTTTTGATTTATTTCTTCTGTGAAACAATGAAATCCACAATCTGATCGGTCATTCTATCCAAAGTCTGCTTATCAGTTGTTGAAAAACTGTGAACACCATTTTCAATGATGATCAAAGAGGTCTGAACTTTTGCTCTTTTCAATTTTCTGTGCAGCTTTTTTGCCTGACTTAAAGGAACCACTTTATCTTTATTACCCTGTACAATTAGCGTAGGAACTCCGGTAGAAGCAAAATGAGCAGGCGATACGGTTTTTAGATAACTGATAGCTTCCTGCTGCTGTTTTTTAATATCATATCCTGAAATTCCTTTGACAAGATTTTCCTGCAACGAGATAATTTTTTTAGAGATCAATCCGATCATAGACACCGGGATGGTTCCTGCGCTGGTATGAAAAAGTGTATTCAGGTCAGCGGGCCCATAATGGTCAATCACATAATTTACATTGGCCGGATAACCGGTAAGTTCAGAACTTCCTATAAATTTATCCTCCTGGGTATAGGCCGCCAGTAAAGAAAGATGCGCTCCTGCCGAAGCCCCGAAAAGACCAATATTATTGGCATCGAAATTATATTTTTCTGAATTTTTTCTCACCCATCTTACAGCATCTTTGGTATCCTCTACAGGCAGTGGAAAATGCGTGTTATCATCCAGAAGAGTGTAGTTGATGCTCAGTATTGCATATTGTCTGGCAAGCAGTTTTGACATAGTGGTTTCAACATAATCATCAGCATGAATTACTTTATCTCCTTCTATCCAACCTCCGCCATGCACATAGATCAGTACCGGAAGCTTCCCGGAAGAAACATTTCCAGGCAGATAAAGATCCAGCATCACAGGATTTCCTTTTCTATTGGTTTTATATACAATATCTTCAGAAACCTTGGCGATTTCCGGAAGAAGAGTGCTTTTGACACGTTGGGGCTTGGCAGTTCCCTGTTGAAAGGACTGTGAAAAAAATGAATTTGAAAAACTTAAAAATAAAATAAAAAACAGGTTTGTAATAAACCTGTAGTGTGATATGTTGTGTATAGTTGAGTTCATAATAAACTTTTTTGGGAGTGTGCTATTTTACTAACTCCTCAAAAAGCTTACCAAAAGTAGTATTCAGATCTTTGGATTTTCCGGGATGAGGTCTTGAAGTCTGAACCACAGCACTTCGTACAGCCGTCAGCCATCGGAAACGTTCAGGTATATCCAGCAGGGCAATAGGACCACCATCTTTATCTCCGTTGGCAATTTTCTGAAAGCTTACCAGATTTTGAATAATGTCCTCATAATCCAGCTTGCTGTGCATCAGTTTGAATTTATCAGGGCACAGATAAAACTCCACTCTGATGAATTTCTCTTTCTTTGAAAACATCACGAGCCCGATATTGAAAAACTCCTCTCTTTCAACTTTGGGCACCAGGCGTATTACCGCATATTCATATATTTTATCCTCTTGCATTTTTAGCTTCGTTTACAAAGATTTGAGAATTTTCGAATCTGGTTTTTAAAAATCGGAAATAGATCTCACGGATCTCATCAGGAGTTTCATCAGCATCATTCCAATGTAACCAGTCTTCAGGAATTGAATTGACAATGTCTCTGAACAGCTCATCATTCAGCACTTCATGGGCAAACCGGTCAGCTTCGTCCAGCATTTTGGCTTTTGGAAGCAGTACATGATCCTTTACATATTTGAAAGGGGTTTTTGCTGCCGCATCAAAATTCTGCCATGAATGATGGAAATAGAACGAAGCACCATTATCAATGATCCACAGTTCCTTATGCCACATCAGCATATTCGTATTCTTAAAAGTACGGTCTATATTGGTAATAAAGGCATCCAGCCAGACGATCTTTGAAGCCAGAAGCGGATCAACACTTACACCGGGGTCATAAGTAATGGAGCCGGAAAGATAATGAAGCCCAAGATTCAGACCTTCTGAAAACTTCAGCAGGTCCTGTATTTCTTCATCGGCTTCCGTTCTTCCGAAGTCCGAATCAAGATTTACAAAAACCAGTTCCGGGATTTTCAGCCCCAGAGCTTCTGTAATTTTTCCGCCCAGAAGTTCGGAGATCAGCATTTTTACCCCATGGCCTGCACCACGGAATTTTAAAACATACTTAAAATCATCATCAGCTTCTGCCAGAGCGGGAAGAGAGCCTCCCTCCCTCAGCGGCAGAATGTAACGCATCACGGTTACAGTTCTTAAATTCTGCATGAAGCAAAAATAAGGTTATTTTTTAATAATTTTTTTGATGAATTCTTTTTCTTCCGTTTTATAATGTAAAAGATAAATGCCGGAAGGTAAGTGATGGAGTGGAATGGTATAGCCGGAATCAGTTTTGTTCATAGTGTGTGAGATGATTTTCCCGGCGGAATCTGTGACAGAAAGTACTTTAATGCTCTTTTTGGTGCTGATATTAACTACAGTTTGGGCTGGGTTTGGATAAATCTGAACCGGATCATCAGGAGTTGATTCCTTGATGCTGAGATTGCTGACTGTTACCCGTTTTGTTTTGGTCGTATTAGATCCGCAGGCATCGGTTGTAAGCTTTACATCATAATCTCCCGTAGCAGTATAGGTATGTAAAGGATTTTGTTGAACAGATGTATTACCGTCTCCGAAATCCCACAGATAAGTGGTGGCATTGACTGTTTTATTGGTAAACTGAACGGTAGAGTTTCCTGTGTACTGATAAACAAATCTGCTATGAACATCATTGGAGACTGCATTCCATGTGTCCAGGGTATTGTAAACCTCTGTTTTTACAATATTTTTGATAAACTGGGCCTGCATCGGGGTCAGATTTCCGATATAGGAAGCCAGCGTGGGATCTTTTTTGAAAATAATGGTGTAGAATGTATAGGCAGCTGCCATGGAACCCAGATAACTGGGATGTGACTGATCCGTATCATAAAGTTCTAAAGATGGGTCCTGCTGTCTGATGCTTCGCCATACTTTGCCAACCGGAGACAGGATGGCTTCATTGACTCGTGCCATTTCCACATAACGCTGATAGATCAGATTATCCATTCCTTCATAGGTACATACTTCAGGTTGAGTAGCACAACGTGTATCATCACCGTTTTTACGTCCCCATGTCATATAAAAAATGATATTTCCGCAGGGATTGGTTGATTTTATAAGTTCAGAAAGCTGTGCAGCATAGGGGTATACCTGACTTTGAACGACCTGTTCCGGAAAAGAAGGAAGCTGGCTTTGTTCCTGCAATACCACATAATCCCAGTTTCCCTGATTGAGCGTGGCGACAGTGGTACTGTTGATATGGCTCTGAAGCGTAGCCCCTCCCGGTGTCTGGCTTTGATGCTCCAATATATCACCTGCAGAATCGGCTACATTTTTGATCAGATTGGGCAGATTATTGACATTGGTATAGCTGTTCCCAATGAAGAATACCCTTCTGGATGTCTGGCAGACTGCAAAAGAAAAAGTAATTAAAAATAAAAAAAGTAGAGTTTTTTTCATAAATTTCAATTTAAATTAGCTTTATAAATATAAAGAATATTAAATAAAACCCATTTATTTTATGAATTTGATTAGTGAAAAGAATATATATTTAGAAAATAAAGAAACAAAAGGTTTTCTTGCTGATATTTTTTACATTGACACCGGAAAAAAACTGCCTCTGGTAGTCTTTGTTCACGGATATAAAGGATATAAAGATTGGGGCGCATGGGATCTGATGGGGAAAAAGTTTGCAGAAGCAGGGTTTTTCTTTGTTACCTTTAATTTTTCGCACAATGGTACCACAGTAGACAGTCCAAGCGATTTTGCAGATCTTGAAGCATTTGGGAATAATAATTATACTAAAGAACTTTCAGACCTTAGTGTTGTGATTGATCATTTTATCGATCATCCGAATGCAGACCCGGAAAAAGTGGTGCTGATCGGGCACAGCAGGGGAGGAGGAATTTCAATCATTAAAACGTTCGAAGATGAAAGAATCAACGGATTGATCACCCTGGCAAGCATAGATACATTGGAAAGATTTCCCACAGGACAAGCATTTGATAACTGGAAAAGGGAAGGGGTATACTATGCTTTAAACGGACGTACCCACCAGGAGATGCCTCATTATTATCAGTTTTATGAAGACTATGAGCAGAATATCCACCGTTTTGATGTGGAAAGAGCCACTGAAATGGCGAAGGCCCATATGCTGATCATTCATGGGACCAAAGATGAGGCCGTGGATGCAAAACATGCAGAACATCTTCATATCCTGAACCCGAATTCAGAATTGTTCCTTATTGAAAATGCCAACCATACTTTCGGAGCAAAAGAACCCTGGACGGAACAGCATCTTCCGGAGGATTTAAATACTGTGACAGAAAAATGTATTGGTTTTATCAAAGAAAAATTAAAATAAAACGTTTAAAACTACGTTATTATAAATTAACCACCCTATCAATATAATTATGAAAAAAATTATTGCAGGCGCATTTGCGCTTTCACTATGTGTTATTTCATGTAAAAAAGAGACAAAAACAGAGTCTTCTGTAAGTAAGGATACTTTGGCTACTGTAATGCCTAAAGATTCTGTAATCACAAAAAATGATTCTGTAGCATCACCTGCTCCTTCTGCTCCCGTTGCGGATAATATTATTACCAAAAATGTAGGTAAATATCCTCATGATATCAAATTATTTGAAGATAAAGGTATTTCAGAAAGACTGAAAAAGCTTACAGGAGCCCAGTATGATGAAATGGTGAAAAATTTCAACGTGGAAGGTCCTGTGACCTCAGAAAACGGAATTTATAAACTGACAGGATGTAAGCAACATGATTGCCCTGGATATGCAACAAGCATTTTCTACGATTCTAAAAATGATAACCTGAATGTTTCCATTGATAAAAACGGTAAGGTAACAGACTTTGCTGAAAAAGGGAAAATTACGGTCTCGGAATCATTGAAATCTAAGTAGAAATCAGAAGCTGGAGCTAAAGATAATAGTCGTGTTCAGAATCTATTGAAATCAAAAAGGACTATTTTCCAAAGGTTATTCATTTGGACAACAGTTATTCAAAAAACTTTTTGAACTTCCAGCCTCCAGCTTCTGACTTCCAACCTAAATAAAAAATCGGTCTGAAATTTCAGACCGATTTTTTATTGTATCGTGAGTAAGACCCACGCTTCTTCAACTTTGCTTTCCAGGAGTAATTTCTGTGCATCAAGATGAATCTTTTCATCAGCATGAAAGTCACCGGCAGGTAATACTTCAGTATTGGCAAGCATTCCAAGGTCATTTCCTGTAAATACTTTGCTGTATTTAATGGAATCTGGCAGCAGATCGAAACCAATTCCTTTTGTTACCAAAGGTTTCGGTACTTCAAAAAGACTGTTCTCATTGCTTCTGGAATACCAGTTGCTGCCTAAACGGGCTACCATGTCCAGTTTTTTCTGATCCAGATTTCCGGCTTCATTCAGGTATTCTTCTCTGATATGGATTTTCTGAACCTCACAGATCACCAGATTCCCGGCACCGCCTTGATCTCCCAATGGCTTTATTTCTAAAACCTTACATTCAAAGTTGACAGGGCATTCTTCAATCAGTTTGGGCTGTACAAGATCAGCATCTTTCATGGTAAGACCTGATTTGATAAACTCATTCACTCCGGTTTCATATTCTGTGGAAGCTAAAGAAATCTGCTGTACAATCGGAAAATTGACCGTTCCAATGACTACTTCAGGTACTTCATGAACATTTTCCAGTGTATGTTTGGTGGTATTATCACGAACTCTTCTCGATGGTGAAAAAATCAAAATCGGAGGAACCGTACTGAACATATTAAAAAAACTGAACGGAGATAAGTTATGATTACCATCTTTATCTACAGTAGAAGCAAGTGCAATAGGACGCGGTGAAACGGCCGTCTGCATGATGGTCTGTAGTTGTACGGAGGTTATTTCAGAGGGGATTACTGTTTTCATATTTTATAATTACAAAAATTATATAACCACAAAAGTCACAAAAGTTTTTAAGCTAATAGTTTTAATCTTTAAAAGTTCAAAAAAGCATGTCATAATATTTATTGACAAAAGTTTCCTGCCCTTCGTGATAAAGATTTTTTACATTAAAATTTACTAAGATACCTTTGGGTTTCTTCATTAAGTTTATATAATTCAGCAGTTGAGCCCGATGAATATCATTCAATTGAACAACTGATTTGAGCTCAACAACAATTGAATCTTCAACTAAAAAAATCACAAAAGAAATCACAATTTATTTCTTTTCCTTTATAATTCAGGGGAACTTTTAGTTCAGATTTAAAACTGATATTTCTTAATCTGAATTCTTCTTCCAGGCATTTATGATATACACTTTCCAATAAACCGGCGCCCAGAATTTTGTGAACTTCTATACAGGCGCCATTTATCTTATAGGTCAAATCGGTTAGATATGACTGAGTAATCATAATTCTTTTGTGACTTTTGTGGTTAAAGTTTAAAGTGTAGGAATAATTTTACCGGAAACTTCACCGAAACCTACTCTCACACCATCTTTCTCAGCCCATGCTTTCATGGTAACGGTATCGTTATCTTCAATGAATTTTCTTTCTTCACCGTTGCTTAATGATAGAGGATTCTGGCCTCTCCACGTCAGTTCAAGCATAGAACCGAAAGACTTTGGATCGGTTCCGGAAATAGTACCGCTGGCATATAGGTCACCCACTTCTACGTTACATCCGTTTATAGTGTGATGGGCCAGTTGCTGGTTCATATTCCAGTACATGTATTTGTAATTGCTTTCGCAGATCAGGTTCTGATCACCGTTTTCAGGTTGGATATATACCTCAAGGTTAATATCGTAATTTTTATCACCTTCAAATTTTAAATAATCCAGCACTTCAGGATCTTGTACCGGAGAAGCTGTTCTGAATGGTGCCAGTGCCTCAAGGGTAACTACCCATGGAGAAATGGATGAACCGAAGTTTTTTGCAAGGAATGGCCCTAGCGGAACATATTCCCATGATTGGATATCTCTTGCAGACCAGTCATTGAATACCACCATTCCGAAGATCGCATCTTCAGCATCTTTCGTAGAAATGCTTTCTCCCATCTCCGTATTTTTATTGACGATGAAAGCCATTTCCAGTTCAAAATCCAGCTGCTTACAAGGTCCGAAAACGGGTTTATCTGCATCTGCAGGTTTCATTTGTCCTTTGGGACGGTTGATTTCTGTACCTGAAACTACAATAGAAGAGGCTCTTCCGTGGTAGCCTACCGGTAAATGTTTCCAGTTGGGTAATAATGCATTGGCCGGATCACGGAACATTTTTCCTACGTTGGTAGCATGTTCTATACTGCTGTAAAAGTCTGTATAATTCGGGATGTGAACAGGCATCATCATTTTTACTTTGTCAAGATCATAAAACGCTTCTTCAATGGTTTTCTGATCTTTTGAAAGGGTAGAACCTTCCTGTAATAATGCCTGAATTTTTGTACGAACGGCATTGGTAACAGGCTTACCCAGTTCAATGAATTCGTTGATGGTATAGGCCTCAAAAACATTGTCGTCTAATCCTTCAATATCTTCGAAATATCCAAGATCATACAAAGTGGCAAGATCAATTACCTGATCTCCGATTCTTGTACAGCATCCGATGTATTCTTTATTAAAAACTGCGACTCCGAAAGGAATATTATGTATAGAAAAATCCGAATCTGAGGAATAGTCTACAAATGATTTCATAAGTTTAGATTTAGTTAGATTAAATTATCATCCTGAAAAGGGCATTCCGGGATGTTATTTTGCCTTCTTGGTATAAGATTGCTCATCAATCCATCGGGCTTTCGTATTGACATCAATGAGGTACAGAATATTGTCCTGCTGGGTCAATAGCAGGGTTTTGGTGACAGGCACAGGAACTTTTTTATTTTCAAGCATATCTGCCCGTAAGGAAATAATATTCTTTTTTCTGACAATATCACCTGTGAAAACATTGGAACTGCTTTCTCCGGTGGCTTTATCATCAAAAACTTCTACATACGTTGCCGCATTTCCTTTGATAATAATAAAATCTCTTTCTGTATGATCAGCTTCATCTTTGATGAAAACAAATTTTTTGTTGTCAATATTCACCTTTTCAAGATTCTGATTGATGCCTTTTCTTGCCTCAAGTCGGTCCAGAATTGCATTCAGGGTTCCATATTGAGCTTTTAGCCCTAATGTTCCAAAGAATAAAATTCCTATTAAAAATTTTCTCATATACTGTGTTTTATAAAAAAGTTTTGCCAGAACACTGTATCCTGACAAAACTTAAATTTTTTTAACGTAAAATTAAAGATTACCTCTTCTTTCCTGCTCTCTTTCCAAGGCTTCGAATAAAGCTTTGAAATTACCTGCACCGAAACTCTGCGCACCATGTCTTTCAATGATTTCGAAGAATAGAGTAGGGCGGTCTTCTACAGGCTTGGTAAAGATCTGAAGCAGATACCCCTCTTCATCATGATCAATAAGTATACCTAACTCCTGAAGTTTCTTTAAATCTTCATCAATGTGGCCCACTCTTTCAGGTACCATATCGTAATAAGCTTCCGGCGGGGCAGAAAGGAACTCTACACCACGTTTTTTCAGTTCGGTTACTGTATGGATGATATCCTTTGTAGCTACTGCAATATGCTGTACACCTTCACCTTCATAGAAATCAAGATATTCTTCTACCTGGGATTTTTTCTTACCTTCTGCAGGCTCGTTGATAGGGAACTTTGCATATCCGTTTCCGTTCGACATTACTTTAGACATCAAAGCAGAATATTCTGTGTTGATCTGTTTGTCATCAAAAGAAAGGATATTTACAAATCCCATTACTTTTTCATACCATTCCACGGTAGGGATCATTCTGTTCCAGTCTACGTTTCCTACGCAGTGGTCTACATACAGTAATCCTGCTTCTTCAGGATTGTAGGCACTTTCCCACTTTTCGTATCCCGGCATGAAAGCACCGTTGTAATTTTTTCTTTCTACGAACATATGAACAGTTTCTCCGTAGGTATAGATTCCGGACATTCTTACTTCACCATGCTCATCAGTTAAAGTTACGGGTTCCAAATATGGTTTTCCACCTCTTTTGGTAGTTTCTTCGAAAGCTGCATAAGCGTCATCTACCCAAAGTGCCAAAATTTTTACTCCGTCACCATGTTTCTTTACGTGTTCGTTGATAGGAGAGTCAGACTTCAATCCGGTAGTTAGTACCAATCTGATCTTTCCCTGTTGAAGCACATAAGATGCACGGTCTCTTACTCCTGTTTCAGGACCCGCATAAGCTACAGACTGGAAACCGAAAGCGGTTTTGTAATAATGGGCAGCCTGTTTTGCATTTCCTACATAAAACTCAATATAATCTGTACCGTTAATCGGCAAGAAATTTTCTGCTTGAGCAATTTTCTCGGCAAATGTAAGTGTTGACATATTTTCTCTTTTACTTTTATTTTATTGGTATGCAAATTACAAAAAACTTGGATATAGGAAAAATATTCCCTACTAATCCTTGAATTTATTTAACATAACGTTAAAGAAAAGTTTATTTAAGTATATTTAAGTTTCATCTGTGTGGAATCAACCGCTTACATTTGTAATACAAAAGACAAGTGAAAAAAAATATTTCGAACATGAAAGCCGCAGATCATCTCTGCGGCTTTCTTATTTTCAGACGGTTTCTATTTTTTTGTTTAATCTTCCGGCATCCGGGTTATAATTATCCCAGATTTTCCAGGTATTACCAATCTTTTTAATAAAATAAATCTGGGTACTCAGCTGGTTTACAAAGTGTTCCTCTCCTGTTTCCCCGACTTTGAACAGAAGATTCCAAAACTCCTGGGACTCCAGTATTTTTTTGTCCGGTTCATCCGTTACAATATTGATATCAAAAACTTCGTAATTGGAACGGTTGTTTTTCGTTACCAGATGAAAATCCTGATCACATAATTCTTTACTGAACTGTGATGCTCTTTCCAGAAAAGGAGAATCATCAAATACAAGATCTTTCAAAAGTTCCGTATTGTGAGCCGGAAACAGTTTGTAGAACTCAAATGCAGCAGCACAATAATCATAGACGATCTGGGTCATGAATGAATTGCTGTCTTCTTCCTGATGATCCTGTTGTCTGACAGTGTGAATATAATCATTGAGATCTCTATACCCAAGAAAGATGCATATTTTGTCTAAAGTTTTTAAAAATCTCAGATCACTGTGGGTTTTATCCTGATAGTCGTTTTCAAAGAATCGTTGTAGTGTTACATGTGAAATGGTACTTCCGATTTCAAACTTTTTTCCTCCTTTCAGCTCTTCAGCTTCAGACAGTTCATCTTTAATAATTTCGGAAAGAATAATATAATGGCTTCTCTTCCATTCATTCACATTCCCCAAAACAGAATTCCTAACCTTCGAATGCTTTACAACTTCTTCTCGTATCGAATTATATATAGTTTTCAATTTCCTTGTTTTTGAAAGAGTTTTATCAAATATACTGCCAAAATATTAAAGTTTTTTTTGTAATCTATAGGTCTGAGATAGAAATATGTTTTTAAAATCTCATGAAAAATACATATTGAAAAACCTTATTTGTTGATTATCAGTGTTTAAATCTTTCAAATGCTGCTCTCTCCAACATTTCCCTGTCGTCAGGATGGGCGATACTGATCAGCTCCTGAGCTCTCTGGCGAAGGTTTTTTCCATACAGGTAAGCTGTTCCGTATTCCGTAACGACATAATGGATGTGCCCTCTTGTAGTCACTACACCGGCTCCCTGTTTAAGATAAGGAACAATTCTGGAGACTCCTTTTTTCGTTCTGGCAGTGATGGCAATAATCGGTTTTCCGTCTTCACCTAATGCTGCTCCCCGCATGAAGTCCATTTGGCCGCCGATACCGCTGTACTGCATAGTTCCGATGGAATCTGCACAGACCTGTCCGGTAAGATCAATTTCAATCGCAGAATTGATGGCTACCATTTTTTTGTTTTTCATGATGTTGATGGGGAAGTTGACTTCACTTACATCCCTGAAAGCAAATACGGTATTATCATCCACATAATCATACAATTTTCTGGTTCCGAAACAGAAGCTTGTAATGGTTTTATTATCGTTATAGCCTTTGTATTTGTTGTTGATCACATCATTCTGGATCAGGTCAATAACGCCGTCACTTAGCATTTCAGTATGAATTCCCAGGTCCTTGTGATTGGTAAGGCATTTTAAAACTGCATCAGGAATGGTTCCGATACCCATCTGAAGGGTGGATCTGTCTTCAATAAGCTCTGCTACATTTTTTCCTACTAGCATTTCTTCAGGGCCTACTTTTGATCCGTAATCTACTGTTGGTAGCTCTTCTTCATGCCATACCAGCTTGTGGATCCTGCTGATGTGGATCATACCGTCTCCATGAGTTCTTGGCATTCTTGGATTAACGACTGCAACGATGATTTTAGCAGTGTCTACAGCTGATCTTGCTATGTCTACTGAAGTCCCCAGCGTACAGAAACCATGCCTGTCCGGTGGAGAAACTGTGACCAGTGCTACATCAAGGGGAAGAATGTTTTTTCTGAATAAAATCGGGATTTCACTTAAAAATACGGGTACAAAATCACCTCTGTCCGAATTGACAGCGTCACGCACCGGAGTGGATACAAACAGAGAATTGATAAAGAATTTGTCTTTATACTCAGGTTTTGCAATTTCTACATTTCCCTGTTGGGTAATGGAGACCATTTCTACATTCTCCAGCCTGTGTGACTGTCTTGCCAGCTCATCAATCAAATAATTCGGGGTGCAGGCACTTCCGTGGAAAAATACCCGGTTGCCGCTTTTTATGGTATATATTGCCTCTTCTGCGCTGATGTAATTATGCATATTTTATTTTTTTAACAGGGGGTTGACCATATTTTCTGCTTCATAAATGACCTCTCTTCTTTCAAAGATAATCTTATATTTTTACTTTTTCTAATTATTTTGCAGATATTGGAAAGGATTTTTATCATATAAAAGAAGGGAGTGTTTTATAAAAATAAAAGGCTAAATGCGTTGCATTCAGCCCTTTATTAATATGTTGATCGTATTTTTAATTGGAGATTTCAGTTTCTACAGCCTGTTTCATGCTTCCTGTTTCTGAGAAACGTAAATGCCAGCTGAATGCTTCTTCCAGCAGGTGAGGAGTGTGGCCTCCACGTTCGCAGGCTCTGTCAAAATAAGACTGTAATTCTTCTCTGTAATCCGGATGAACACAGTTGTCAATAATCTTCTGAGCTCTTTCTCTCGGAGCAAGCCCTCTCAGATCTGCCAGCCCTACATCTGTCACCAGAATATCAACGTCATGTTCAGTGTGATCTGTATGGGAGACCATCGGAAGTACGTGGGAAATATTATTACCTTTAGAAGCAGCCTGCGTCACGAAAATACTCAGATAAGCATTTCTTGCAAAGTCACCTGAACCTCCGATTCCGTTCATTATTTTTGTTCCTCCGATGTGGGTAGAATTTACATTTCCATAAATATCAAATTCGATGGCGGTATTGATGGCAATCACCCCAAGTCTTCTGATCAATCCCGGAGTATTGGAAATGTTTTGTGGTCTTAAAACAAATTTGTCCTTATATCTGGAGAGGTTTCCTAAAACCCTTTCGTAGCATTCTTTAGAAACGGTAATGGAAGATGCTGAAGCAAAGCTGAGTTTACCGGAATCTATCAGATCGAAAGTGCTGTCCTGAAGTACTTCGGAAAACATGGTGAGATCATAAAAATTACTGTCTTTAAATCCTGTAAGTACTGCATTGGCTACTTTTCCGATACCTGCCTGAAGAGGAAGGAGCCTGTCTGTAAGGCGGCCTAAACGAACTTCATTTTCAAAGAAATCAAGAAGATGTCTGGCAATAGCTGTGGTCTTTTCATCCGGTTCTGCAATATCTGCCGGGCTGTCTTTAAGATGGGTAAAAACAATAGCTTCAATCTTATCGGGATCCACCGGAATACTTTTTCTGCCGATTTTATTCCATGGTGCAACAATAGGGATAACGTTTCTGTAAGGATAATCCTCAGCCTGGTATATATCATGGATTCCGTAAACTTCTTCAGGAACTTCCGTATTGATTTCAATGATGATCTTTTTAGCCAGGGCTGCAAATGTAACGGAATTTCCAACGGAGGTGGTGGGAACAATACTTCCGTCCCTTTCTATATAAGCCGCTTCGATGACAGCTACATCAATACTTTGAAGATTTTTGGTGTGGAGAAGCTCGGCACTTTCACTTAAATGCTGGTCGATGAAGAGAATTTCGCCTTTATTGATCTTATTTCTTAAAACAGGATCTACCTGAAACGGCATTCTTTTTCTGATAACATCAGCTTCTGCTAATTTTCCGTCGGTACCGTGGCCCAGTGAAGCTCCGGTCATTAAAGTGATTTTAAGGTTCTCGGTTTTTCCTCTTTCCGCAAGGGCCGGTAAAATAGCTTTGCTGTCACCCGCTTTGGTAAAGCCGCTCGACCCTATGGTCATACCGTCTTTAATGATTTTTACAGCATTTTCTGCCGTTGTTACTTTTTGGTGTAGACTTTCTAATCTGATTCTTTCTAACATGTAATATTGATTTTGTTTTAAACCACCATTACTTAGGATGCGTCATGAAAAATAATGATGGTTAAATGGACTTAACCATACCTTACAAATTTAAGAAAAAAGACGCTTTAAATAAAGGATTTAAAGCGTCTTTTGTATGTATTCAGCAATACTTTTTCAAATTAAACAAAGTATTTCTCTTATTTTATTCCAGCCACGAAGTTTTATAGGAAGGATCTTCCACTTTTAAAGCTTCTTCCGTAATTTTTAACGGACGGAAAGGGTCTACCATTACGGCATATTCTTCCGTGAATTTTTTTCCGATACTTCTTTCCATCGCTCCCGGGTGAGGTCCGTGTACAATTCCTCCGGGGTGAAGGGTAAAGTCCATCAGGTCGATATGGTTACGGCTCATGAAATCACCTTCTGTGTAGAACAATACCTCATCAGAATCAATATTGGAGTGATTGTAAGGAGCGGGAATAGCTTGTGGGTGATAATCATACATTCTTGCACAGAATGAACATACCACGAAATTATGTCCTTCAAAATTCTGGTGAACCGGCGGCGGTTGGTGAATTCTTCCGGTAATCGGTTCGAAATTTTTGATATTGAATTTATAAGGATAAAAATAGCCGTCCCAGCCTACAACATCAAACGGGTGTGTTGCATAGATAAAATCTGTAATCTGGTTTTCTTTTTTTACTTTGATCAGGAATTCTCCTTTCTCATCCACAGGTTCTTTGAAAGAGGGAGCAATAATATCCCTTTCACAGAACGGAGAATGCTCCAGAAGCTGCCCGAATTCATTTCTGTATCTCTTCGGAGTATAGATAGGAGAGTGGCTTTCCAGTACGAAGAATACTCTATCATCGGATTTCAGTTCTACCTGATAAATAGTTCCCCTCGGAATAATAAGATAATCTCCGGTTACGAATTCAAGGTCTCCTACAAATGTTTTTAAGATTCCGGTTCCGTTATGAACATACAAAAGTTCATCACATTCTGCATTTTTGTAGAAATAATCCATTGATTTTCTTGGCTTGGCCAATCCCATTTTCAGGTCATTGTTCATCAAAAGGATCTTTCTGCTGTCCAGAAAATCGTCTTCAGGAGTGACATTCATTCCTTTGAACATTCTTGGAGTCACATTTTTTTCAACTGCAATTTTAGGCGTTACATCCTTTGGCTCACCGATCGATTTGATCTGTGTAGGACGGTGAATATGGTATAACAAAGAAGAAATCCCATGAAAGCCCTCTGTGCCGAAAAGCTGTTCATAGTAAAATTTATCTTCCGGAGACTTAAAGATAGTGTGTCTTTTTGGTGGGATATTTCCCGCTAGATGATATCTCATTTTACTTTCATATGTAGTTTCTCAAATTTAATCATTTTTCATGAATTAGCTTGATCAATATTTTTCCAGAAGTTTTGTAATTAAAAAATAATTGTTAGATTTGCCTAACAATTTTAATTTCATGAAGCGAATATTATTTTCTATTACTTTTTTATCATCATACTGTTTTGCCCAGGAGACAGACAGTTTAAATATACATTCACCCCAAAGTATGGATTCTGTGAGAGTTGCTAAAAGAGAATTCAAGACGAGTAATATAGAGGATGTAGTGGTTACCGGAACTATAAAGCCGATGAGCAGATCCAAAAGTCCTGTGGCTGTTGAGATCTACAGTCAGAAATTTTTTCAGAAAAATCCGACACCGAGTATTTTTGAAGCCATTGCCATGGTAAATGGAGTGAAACCTCAACTGAACTGTTCTGTCTGTAATACCGGAGATATTCATATCAATGGTCTTGAAGGGCCTTATACCATGATTTTGATTGACGGAATGCCGATTGTAAGCTCACTTTCTACTGTATATGGCCTGAGTGGTATCCCGAATAGTCTGGTGGACAGGATAGAGGTGGTAAAAGGACCTGCATCTTCTATTTACGGTTCTGAAGCAATGGGAGGGGTAATCAATATTATCACCAAAAATGCTTTGACAGCTCCTAAACTAAGCGTTGATCTTATGACGACAAGTTGGTTTGAAAATAATCTCGATCTTTCCACAAAATTTAATGTAGGTAAGAATGCGGCTTCATTATTAAGTTTAAATTATTTCAGCTTTAAAGAAAAAATAGATCAGAATAAAGATAATTTCACAGACACTACTTTACAGAGCAGGATTTCTGTTTTCAACAAATGGAACTTTAAAAGAAAGGAGAACAGGCAGGCTAGCTTCGCCCTGAGATATCTGTACGAGGACCGCTTTGGTGGAGAGATGCAATGGAATAAATCATTCCGGGGAAGTGACGAGGTATATGGGGAAAGTATTTATACGAACAGGGCAGAAGTTTTCGGGTTGTATGAATGGCCGGTGAAGGAACATATTGTAACCCAGTTTTCTTATAATTACCATGATCAGAATTCATTTTACGGAGCCAATCCGTTCAATGCCTTACAGAAAGTAGCTTTTGTACAAACCTATTGGGACAGAAGTTTCGGAAAGCATGATATCACAGCCGGCCTTACTTTTAAAAGGACTTTTTATGATGACAACACTCCGGGGACACTGGCATCAGACGGGATTACCAATGCACCTATGAAATCTCCGATCTGGGGAGCTTTTATTCAGGATCAATGGGAGATTAACGATAAAAACACCTTATTGCTTGGATACCGATATGATTATGATAAAGTACATCATTCAGTACATTCACCGAGGTTAGCATGGAAATTTTCTCCCAACCCCTATCATACGCTGCGTTTCAATTTCGGAACCGGATTCAGGGTGGTGAATCTGTTTACAGAAGATCATGCTGCTTTAACCGGTTCCAGGGAAGTAGTTGTGAAATCAGACCTTCAGCCCGAAAGATCAGTGAACGGAAATCTGAATTATATCTGGAAAATTCCTGTTGGAAACCGTTTGATAAATCTTGATGCTTCTGCATTCTATACGTATTTCAGCAATAAAATTGTAGGTGACTTTGATTCTGATCCTGATAAGATCATCTATGACAATCTTCACGGATATGGAATTTCCAGAGGGGCTTCCCTGAATGTAGACTTTGCCTTTCAGTTTCCTTTAAGCGTTAACCTGGGAGTAACCTATCTTGATGTTTATCAGAAATTTGATAATGAAAATCAAAAAACACAACAGTTGCACGCTCCAAAATGGAGTGGAACTTATAATTTAACCTATAAATTTCCAAGCAATCTGACCGTCGATTTTACAGGACAGTTCTACGGGCCGATGAGGCTGCCTGTTTTACCGAATGACTACCGGCCTGAATATTCACCATTCTATTCTTTAGCGAATATACAGGTCTCAAAGACTTTCAAATCCGGATTTGAAGTGTATTGCGGGGTGAAAAATTTATTCAATTTTACTCCTAAAGATCCTTTGATGAGACCGTTTGATCCATTTGACAAATATGTTGATGATCCCATTAACAATCCGAATCATTATACTTTCGATACAGCTTATGGCTATGCTCCAATGCAGCGCATCAGAGGTTTTCTGGGAGTGAAATACACTTTAAAATGAAAAAAATAGCTTTATTTTTAATGTTAGTGCCCTGTTTTTATCTGTCTCAGATGAAGACAGGCACTTTTTCTGAACTTGAAGTTTTGCGAAAAGAATCTTCCAAACCTGTAGTGATCCATCTTTATACGGACTGGTGTGCGGTCTGTAAAATAGAATCTTACCGTTTGAGTAAAGATAAAGAACTGGTGAATATGATGAATGATCATTTTTATTTTATCAATTTCGAGGCAGAGAAAACAAAAGAGAAAGTCCATTTCCAGAATCAGGAGTTTGAATATCTGCAGAATGGCAATTCCGGAATTCATGAATTGGCGCTGGCTTTGTCAAAAAATAAAAATCAGCCTGTTTATCCTTTATGGGTATTCCTTGATAAACATCAGAATCTGGTGTATTATCAGGAGGGGCAGATGACGCCTGAAAAAATGAAACAGAAACTGAAGGAGATTTCCGGTTTGTAAGGTGGTTGTTTGTTTATAAAGTTTTCTTTTTTATTTCTCGCAGATTACACAGATCCCGCAGATTTTTGATTTGATTGAACTTTAAAATTTGTGAGAACTATCCAATCTTTAAATTTTTAAATAATTAAATCTTTCAATTAGTTTAATATTGACCATCCGCATCTATCAACACCGCCAGTTGAATACAAGGTTCATCAGAGCGGTTGCTCCACGCATGATTGGTTCCCCGCTGAATTACTATATCACCCGGTTTCAGAAGCGTTTCTCCTTCTTCCATGATGAGATAAAGCTCACCGGAAAGAATAATGATATAATCCAGTGTTGGCGTTTGGTGCATCATCGGATGAGCTTGTCCTTTTTTAAGTTCAATCCCTAAATCTTTATCCGGTGGAACCACTACATATCGGAAATAAGTGCCGTTTTTGGGAGTTTGTGGAAATCCGGTATTCGGGATTCTGGTTTCAAATTCTAAGTTTGCCGGCATGGTTTGCGTATTCCATATATCTGAAATAATAAGTCCCGGAAAATGTTCTACAGCATTCTCAACCTGCTGATCTTCTACAATGGCAGATTTTCCTGCTCTGATTCCGGTAACGATACGTCTTGGTATTTTGTTCATTGCTTTATGAGTTTTTCATGACAAGTTTATGCCCCTGTGTCTGGTTATTTTTTAAAATGGAATGTGCCTGAAGGACTGTACTGAGAGACAAGTCTCCTATTATTTTAATCTGAGGCGGTGTAATCGCTCCGGTTTCGATCAGTTTTTTGATCTCTTTTAAACTGTTTTGGTAATAATCATACTTTTTGACCATGCTATATGTATAATTGGAGATATTCATCATTAAAGCTCCTTTGTTGAAAAGGATTTCATGAGCATCTTTTGTTACCAAAGCGGTGACATCTACATACGTACCATTGATTTTTAAAACTTCGGCTGTAACTTCAGCCATATAATTTCCTACCAGATCAATTCCGATATCAAAAGGCTGATCCTTATTGGCTTTTAAAATATTTCCGATCAGATCCTTTTCTTTATAATTAATAATCTGATGATCCTTTAACCCCAGATTGATAAGCATTTGCCTGTTTTCTTCACTCCCTGCAGTAACAATAAAATTTTTAAAATCATGAGCCCGTAAGATTCTGATTAAAAAAGATCCTACTCCGCCAGCTGCTCCGGTTATCAGAAGCGTCTGTTCCGGCTGTAGCTGCAACCTGTTAAAAATTTGAAGGGAAGTCAGTCCTGCTGATGGAATCGAGGCTGCCTGTTCAAAGGAAATATTTCCCGGCTTAAGGGCTACAATGGCTTCAGGAACGGCAATATATTCTGCATAGGTTCCGTTGCTTCCCATAGATCCGCTTCCGCAGAAGACTTCGTCTCCAATATTGAACTGAGTAACGTCAGCTCCTTTTTCTACAACAATTCCGGATAACTCACGTCCCAGGATCGGAGAACTGACTAGTTTTCGTTCCAGCTCATTTTCCAGCATCTGATAATCGATGGGGTTGAAGCCGCTTGCTATAATCCGGATTAGGACTTCATGAGTTTTCGGTTGAGGTTTTTCTGTAAAACCATCTTCAAGTTTAAAATTTTTGTTTAAAATAACTGCTTTCATAGGATTGATTTGATGTACAAATGTAAAACGGGAATAGTTTATATTTGCTACTAGTTAACTAATGGTAACTAGTTACCTTCATGAAACTATTATGGCAAAAATTACTGAAAACGGCATCGAAAGAGAAGCCAGCTGTACTGAAGAATTGTTCGCAATGCGGGATAGCCTGGATGTTCTGGGAGGAAAATGGAAACTGATGATCCTCAGATATCTGACTAACAGACCTGATCAGATGATCCATTTTAAAAAGCTGGAACGCAGTATTGAAGGGATATCCGCCAAAATGCTGAGCAAAGAATTAAAAGAACTGGAAACCAATCTTCTGATCACCAGAACCATTCAGGATACGAAACCTATTACGGTAACGTATGCTGTGACTGAATATGGAAAATCAGTATTTCCTGTGACAGAAACATTGGTAAATTGGGGAATACTTCATCGGGAAAAAATTAAAGAATCAATGGGGTAGTTATGAGATATTGGAAAACGCAAAGACGCAAGAATTTTCCTTTAAATATGCCTTAAGGCGCAAGGATTTTATCCTTGATGAAATTTAATTCTGTTGAATTTTAACTGAAACAAACTTGCTGAAAATCTTTGATTTTCTTGCGCCTTAAAGAGGTATATTATTAAATTTCTTTGCGCCTTAGCGATGACTAATAATATTGCTTCATAAGAGAGAAAATCAATTAATCTATGTCGATAAAAAAATCCCCAGACCCGTGTGGAGCTGAGAATTTTTGATAATACCAAATTGTTTATTAATTTTTATCTAGCCAGGACTGTATAAGTTCAGAATGATCTTTCACCCATTCTTTGGCAGTAGCTTCTTTATTTTTACTCTGTTCCATTTTCATTAAAAGATCAGACATGTTTTCATCATCAAAATGAAGTTTAGAAAAGAATTTTGCCAATTCCGGATGATCTTTTCCAAAGCTTTTTCTGGAATAGGTTTTAATCTGTTCTGCTTCTCCAAATATCTTTTTGGGATCGTCAAGAAATTTAAGCTTCATTTTACCGAACATCCAATGGGGCTGCCATCCTGTGACCACAATCCATTGTTTGCGCTGTATGGCATTCTGTAATTCTGTGATCATGGCAATGGTAGAGGAGTTGATCTGTTTGTAATCCAGTTGATAATCAACAATGGCTTTATCTGTACCGGTTGTTAACCCTGCTCCTTTCTCAATTCCTATGATTCTATGGTTGAACTGATCCTGATGCTGATTGAGTTCTTCAATGGAATTAACAGGAACGTATTCCGGAACTACCAATCCTATACGGCCGTTGTCATAATTGGTTCCAAGATGAGTTAATCCCGGAAATTTAGCGAGTTTTTTGGCATGGGTGTAAGGAAGCCAGACTCCCATGAAAAGGTCTGTATCTTCATTGTTCATCGAAGCCAGAATCATATCCGTAGAGGCTTTCTGAATAATGACATGATAGCCCTGCTCGTCAAGAATAGCTTTAGCAACATGAGTCATCGCTACATCTTCTGCCCAGCCGTCTACCATTCCTATAGTGATGTATTTAGAATTTTTTATGTTTTCACACGAATTTAATGCAGTAAAAATGAACATTAAAACGGGAAAAAAAAGGTATTTTAATTGTTTCATTTTATTGTTTTTTCTTTACAAATCCCTGGGTAATCCTGTCGAGGATGATGGCTAAAATCACAACGGATAAACCACTTTCAAATCCTAATCCGATATCCAGGTTATTAATTCCTTCCAGTACTTTTTCTCCTAAGCCACCAGCAGCAATCATCCCTGCAATAACCACCATGGATAAAGATAAGAGTATGGTTTGATTGATTCCTGTTAAAATAGTTTTCATCGCCAGAGGAAGCTCTACTTTAAACAAAATCTGACGGTTGGTTGCTCCAAATGCTCTGGCTGCCTCTACAATATCTTTCGGAACAGCTTCAATTCCCAAGGTTGTTAATCGTACTGCAGGCGGCATCGCAAAGATAATGGTGGCAAAAGCACCGGGAACCTTACCGATACTGAAAAATAATACGGCAGGAATCAGATAGACGAATGCGGGCATGGTCTGCATTAAATCCAGTAACGGGCGGATGATTTTGTCTGCTATTTTGCTTTTAGCAGCGAAAATTCCCAGAGGGATAGAAAGGATAAGAGCTGTAATCGTGGACACAAATATAAGGGCCAGGGTTTCCATAGTTTCTTTCCATAATCCCATTAAAAATATCAAACTCAGTCCGGCTGCGGTTACCACAGCGATACCTTTTCCGGCCTTCCATAGTGCCAATAGGGTAAAAAAGAGAATAATGACATAAAAGGGGGTGGTTGTCAGAATCCATTCAATTCCCATGATAGAAGAGTTTCCTATATGTTTTATGACATCAAATACAGGTTTTCCGTTTTCTGTGAGCCAATTGATTGCAGTTTCTACATATTGACCTATATCTATAGTTTTATTCATCTTATTGGTTGTTTGCGATTTCTTTTAATTCAATAATTTCCTCTTCGTTAAACTTGGTGGCTTCTATGACAAGAGATAACTGGGTAACAAGACCTAAAAATTTATTATCTTCATCAATAACAGCAATGGACGATTTATTTTCTGAGATCAGCGGAAGCATTTCTTCTACTGTTACCTCAGGATAAACTGAAGGAACATTACTGTTGATAATTGATTCTACTGTAGGTTCTTTCTTTTTAGCGATCCGGACCACATCATTAAGGGTTACAAAACCCAGAAATTTATTCTGAAAATCTACGACCGGTAGGTTTTCCAGGCCTGTGGTTCTCATTTTTCTTAAAGCTCCCTCAGGACCGTCTTTTCTGAAGCGTACCACCGTAGCTTTGTCGAACATCAGAGATCTGGCCGTGATGATTGTTTTACGGTCCACTTTTTCTACGAAAGCTTTTACATAATCGCTGGCAGGGTTGGTTAAAATATCTTCGGCTGTTCCTATCTGCTCTATGACCCCATCTTTCATAATGACGATACGGTCTCCGATTTTAATAGCTTCGTCCAGGTCATGGGTAATGAATACAATGGTTTTTTGCAATGTATTCTGCAGTTCAAGCATCTGGTCCTGCATTTCAGATTTTATCAGTGGGTCCAGTGCAGAGAAGGCCTCATCCATAAGCAAAACCTCAGGATTATTTGCCAAAGCTCTTGCTAACCCGACCCTCTGCTGCATTCCTCCTGAAAGTTGTGAGGGATATTGATTTTCGAAACCATTCAATCCTACAATATCAAGTGCCTTCTGCGCTTTTTTATCCCGGGATGCTTTATCTTCTCCTCTTATCTCCAGCCCGAAACCTGCATTGTCTAAAATCGTATGATGAGGCAGCAAACCGAACTTCTGGAATACCATACTCATTTCCGTTCTTCTTACTTCCAGCAGTTCTTTATTGTTTTTCCCGGTAATATCATCGTCATTGATGTATACTTTCCCTGAAGTAGGCTCATTCAGCCTGTTAAGGCAGCGGAGTAATGTAGATTTTCCACTACCTGACAATCCCATGATGACAAAGAATTCACCTTCATAGATTTCAAAACTTGCTTTGTTGATTCCTATGGTGCAACCTGTTTTTTCAAGAATTTCCTTTTTGGAAAAGCCTTTGTCTAAAAGTTCCTGTGCTTTTTCTTTGTTCTTGCCAAAAATAATAGTCAGGTCTTCCACTTTAAGTTTTACTTTTCTACTGTTTTCATTTTTTTCCATATTCAGAATTTTTGAATTAATAATTGATATAATAAATTGTACACCAATTCATTATATATGTTTAGCTTTAGTTGTTCTGCTGATGACGATAGGATAAAATAGTTTGCCGAGCTCTTAATCATAAAAGCTTCAACAAAAAAAATAATGCATAAGAACCATAAGGCTTTATGTTTATTTTAAATATTTCAATAGATTATACTCTAGAAAAAGAGTGTATTATGTAAAAAGAAATTAATCTTTTACATAGATTCTACAATTAAATTACTGATGAGGTAATTACAGATATGTGTACTGAACAACTTGAATGCCTACTTTGCATCAAAATGCAGGCCAGCATAAAAAAACTGTGTATCAATTTTTTATGACGGTGCAAATTTACGAATTTTATATTAAATGGATTTTTTTAGCAGTAAGGTGTTGATTTTTAGTATGTTTATAAAATGAGTTATAGTCCGTGATTTTTTTCTTTCCTGCTAAAAAATAAAAAAGTAAAGAGAAGATAAAAATAAAGTGATCTTTAGAGTCTGGACTGCGAAATTACTTGAGTAAAACGGCAATAATCGCCAGAATTGCGGGCAAAGCCTGTACAAAGAATATTTTCTTCGTTGCAGAAATTGCTCCATAAATTCCTGCTACAGCTACGCATCCTAAGAAAAATAAGGCTACATTGGTTTGCCACTGCGGATTTTTGATCAGAAAAGACCAGATCAGCCCGGCAGCCAGAAAACCATTGTAAAGCCCCTGATTAGCAGCGAGTCCTTTGGTAGGTTTAAACATTTCTGCAGGTAAAGCAGCTTTGAAAACTTCTTTTCCTTTCGTTTCCCAGGCAAACATTTCCATCCAAAGGATATAAAGGTGTTCCAGTGCCACAACAGCGATCAGAATTTTAGCAACGATTTCCATAATAAATATTTTCTCATTGTAAAACTAAAAAAATAAAGTTAAGTTTGAGTATTAATTTGTACAATGAATCCATTCAAAGCACATTTACATAAATTTATTACCATAACAGATGAAGAATATGCATCTATTGTATCATTTTTCGAGGTATTGGATGTAAAAAAGAAGCAAAATCTGGTGCTGGAAGGAGAGATCTGCCGGACCATGTATTTTGTAGTTAAAGGATGTCTCAGAAAGTTCTTTATCAATGAAAAAGGTGTAGAGCAAACTACAGAATTTGCTATTGAAAACTGGTGGATTACCGATACATTTGCTTACGAAAGACAGATATCAACAGATTTTTCCATACAGGCAGTGGAACATTCTTCTATTCTGGTAATTGATCTTGAGCGCCAAGAAGAATTGTTGAAAAAACATCCTGTAATGGAACGGTATTTCCGTATGGTCTACCAAAGAGCTTATGCCGCTTCAGAGCGTAGAATCCGGTATTTGTATGAAATGTCCAGAGAAGAACTTTATATGCATTTCAGCACATTGTATCCGTGGTTTATCCAAAGAATTCCTCAATATCTTATTGCTTCCTTTTTGAATCTTACGCCTGAGTATCTGAGTGAAATCAGGGCGAAGTTACGATCTTAAACCAGTTTAAGATTTTTACGGATCATAAACCGGAAATTTGTCATGTTATTAAAAGCCAATACAATGACAGATATCAAAAATCAATTTCCGCAGCTATTTTTAAGACTTGCTCTTGCTGTAACCATGCTTTCTGCAGTGGCAGACCGATTTGGATTTTGGAGCAAAGAAAATTCATCATGGGGAAATATGGAGCGTTTTAAAGAATATACAAGGCAGCTGACATTTTTTCTACCGGAAGCTTTAAGTACGGTTTCAGCCTATGCTGCTACCTTTTTAGAGATTCTTTTTCCTTTGATGCTAATCTTTGGATTTAAAACAAAGTTTGCAGCATATGGAAGCAGTATTCTGCTGTTGATTTTTGCCATATCCATGACCATTGCTTCAGGGCCTAAAGCTCCACTCAACTATTCTGTATGGGTAGGAAGTGCCGGAGCTCTCTTACTGGCGGTTCAGCAACATTATTCTTTAAGTATAGATCAATTAACCAAAAAATAATACATATTATGAGCGCAAGATTAAATATTGCAACATTAGATTCAGCAGCTTACAAAGCGATGATGGGATTAGAAGGATATTTACAGACCACTTCTTTAACTCACATTCAGAAAGAATTAATTAAAATCAGGGCTTCACAGATCAATAAATGTGCTTTCTGCCTTGATATGCACACCAAAGATGCCATCAAATATGGTGAAACTCCTCAAAGAATTTTTATTCTGAACGGATGGACAGAAGCAAAAGAATTCTTTACAGAAGAAGAACAGGTACTTTTGGCAATGACGGAAGAAATTACGCTGATCAGCCAAAACGGATTAACTGAAGAGACCTTCCAAAAGGCAAAAAAATTCTTCGATGATAGCCAGATTGCCCAGATCATTATGGCGATTGTAACCATCAATGCATGGAACAGAATTGCAATCAGTACGCATATGCCAATCGCTAAGTAGGTAAGAATTATCTATAAAAAAAAGAGCTTTTCAACACTGAAAAGTTCTTTTTTTATGATGTGAAATAGCAAAGCAGAAGGTTTCGTGGGCATTAATTCTGTAATTGATATTTTTTAAAATTAGGTGACCAGTACCTCAGATCCGGACTATTAATTACCTTTTATTTCTGAAAACTGAGAAAAAAATTAATAAACAGCAACCGGATTCACATTCACCTGGGTAGAACCTACATAGAGAGGTTGCCCCAGTACGAACAGGAATTCCCATACTTTTTGTTTTACCAGCGGGCGGCTGTCAATTAATTCCAAATTATAGATTCCTTTTTTAGCCAGCATATATTGGTTGATGGGAAACTCTTCCTTGCTTTTTGGATTTGGATAGACCTCAGAAGCCCAGGTGTCACCACCGAAAGCAACAATTCCCTGGTCAGCTAACCATTTTGCGGCATCCATTCCGATTCCCGGTTCAGTTTCTAAGAATTGTTTGTTGTCTTTACCTACCAGTTCAAGCCATCCTGTATTGAAGAGAATAACATCTCCTTTTCTCAAAGTAATACCCTGTTTCTTTAAAACAGATTTGATATCCTCAACGGTAAATTCTGTTCCGCCGGGTACAATTGATTTTCCATAATGAGTAGTCATATCAAGGACTACGCCTCTTGTAACGAAAGGAGGTACTTTTTCAACACCCAGTTTTTTCACACCTTCTACGGTTACAAAATCAGTAGCTTTATTTCCGTTGTAGTAAACATTATCAATACCGATGTGCCCGATACCATTAAGCTGGGTGCCAACTCCGGTCCATCCGTTGACCAATTCATCATTGAAGGTGAATTTGTTTGGGCCAATACTTTTTCCACCTTGTTCTCCCGGTTGAATATTATATAAATTGAAACTTCTGTGTCTGAAAGCCGGTAAGTTTTTATCAATAGGAACCGCAAGTGCTAACGTTTTACCCTGTTTTACCAATCCAAGCGCCTGTTTTACTACTTCCGGGGTTAATAAATTGGCTGCTCCAATTTCATCCTGAACTCCGTAAGCAGAAGGATACCATGATTGGTCTGCAGGATTGACAAGGGTCTGAGCATTTAATGAAACGCTGTTTATAGTCAATAATGTGGCTAACCCGAACATTTTGATCAGATTATTTTTCATTTTTTTATGATGTTTGAGGTTAAAAGAAAGGAAGCTGGAGGAGAGAAGAGGGGAGTTTCTGCCGTGTTTGAATCACTGTTATTCCCGCTTATTGAAATATGCTTCCGGGGTTACTTTCCTTTAAAAGAGAAAGGAAGCTGGAGGAGGGAAGAGGAAAGTTTTTGAAGTGATCAACAACTAATATTTTACTGATTAGATTGTTGTCATTATTTAAATTAAAAGACTGTAAGTCATCAATAACCTGACAGTGCTTCCATCCTCCCTCTTCCATCTCCCTACATTTAGATTAAATCTCGCTTAAAGCAGTATTGATGAAGTTCAGTTCTTCCTGAGAAAGGCTGATGTTCATTGCTTTTGCATTATCAATAGCCTGCTCTGCATTTCTGGCTCCTGCTAATACTACTGTGATGGCGGGTTGTAAAGTAGTCCATCTTAATACCAGTTGGGAAAGGCTGGCTCCTTTTTCCTGAGCAATAGGTTCAATTTTTTCCAGGAACGTTTTTACTTTATTTAAATCAAACTGAGAGAAATACCCGTTTCTGTGGTCGTTATCTTTTAATTTATTATCTTTAAAATATTTACCTGTTAAAAGACCTCTTTCCATTGGGCTGTATACGATGATTCCTGAATTGTTCTCTAAAGAATAAGGGACAAGATCATTTTCAATAGAACGGTTCAGCATACTGTAAGAAACCTGATTGCTGGCTAATTTTAAAGTTCTGTTAGCTTCTTCCATTTGGGCAACACTATAGTTACTTACCCCTGCTGCACGAATTTTTCCTTGCTGGATCAATAATTCCATAGCTTCCATTGTTTCGCTGATTGCTGTGGTGCTGTCTGGCCAGTGAAGTTGTAAAAGGTCAATATAATCAGTCCCCAGCCTTTTTAAGCTTTCTTCAACTTCTTTGATGATGTTTTCTTTAGACGCTAATTTATATACAGGAATTACTTTTCCTTCATCTTCAGCATCAAAGAAAAACTCTCCTTTTCCGTTGTTGCTTCCGTCCCATACCAGTCCGAATTTAGTTAGCAGCTGGATTTTTGAACGGTCTTTTCCTTTGATGGCTTCACCAATCATTTCTTCGCTTAATCCGAAACCGTAGAAAGGTGCCGTATCAATAGAAGTTACTCCATGATCCAATGATGCGTGAATAGAGCCAATAGAATCTTGCTTTTCATTGCCACCCCACATGTTACCACCAATGGCAAAAGCTCCGTGCGTGATTGCTGATAATTCTAAATCTGTATTTCCTAATTTTCTGTATTCCATTTTGTTTTAAAATTTTTATATGTAAACCACCCCGTCAAAAATTCTTTGAATTTTCGCCACCCCTCCGGAGGAGGGGAATTCTCGCCGTTTCAAAAGTGAGGCTTTTAAGAATTTTTTGTATTTAAAAAGAACTTAAATATTCTTCTCTGTATTCTGAATAGCCTCTTCTTAAGTGTTTGAAAGCTGTTGTGACTTTTGTGGTTAAAATTATTTATGATTTAATTCTTTTAAAATTGCTTCTCCCACACTTTTTGCAGATTGCGGATTTTGCCCGGTGATAACTCTCTGATCAGTAACTACATGGTTCTGCCAAAGTCCGGATTTTTCAAATTGTGCTCCTCTTTCTTTTAATTTGTTTTCCAGTAAGAAAGGAACAACATTCGTTAATTTTACTGCAGATTCTTCTTCATTGGTAAAAGCATTGATTTTTTTACCATCAACCAAGTACTTGCCGCTGTTCAGTTTGATATTTACCAATCCTGCCGGGCCATGGCATACCCCTGCAACAATGCCTCCGTTTTCGTAAATTTTTGAAGCAATATCTGCAAGGACTTTATTATCTGCAAGATCCCACATGGCTCCGTGGCCTCCTGCATAAAAGATGGTTGAATATTCTTTCGGATTCACCTGTGACGGCGTCATAGAATGATCGATCTTGTTTTTGTATTCTTTATTTTCCCAGAACTCTTTATTTACAGGATCTTTTAAATCGAATCCGTCTACCGGAGGAGTTCCGCCTTTAGGGCTTACAAAGTCAATTTCATATCCTGCGTGATGAAGAACTTCCCATGGATGTGAAACTTCACCCAGATAATATCCTGTATCTTCGCCTGTATTTCCTTTTTTATCATGGCTTGTAACGACGAATAAAATTTTCTTTTTCATATCACTGGATTTTTGGTGTTGTGCCTGGATAAATCCTATTGTAAAAAGGCTGAGAAATAAAAGTGTCAGTTTTTTCATATTTAAATGAGATTGGTGATATAAAGTTGAGGTATTTCCTGAAGTTTTTCATCAATCAAAGCTCCAAAAGCTTTAATATAAGGTTGCTCATTATGTTGGGCCAATCCTTCTTCACTTTTCCAGATTTCGTAAAATACAAAGTGGTTTTTGTCTTCAATTCCCTGGTGAAGGTTGTATAGTTCACAGGCTTCTTCTTTTCTTGTTTCTTTTACCATATTCTGAAGAACTTCCAATACTTCTGAACGGTGTTTTTCTTTGGCTTTTATAATTGCTGTAAGATGAATTTTCATATTAAATAAAATTTTCAATAGAGTTATAGATAGGGTTCCATTCCAGTTCTGTTCTGGCTTTGTCTGCACTGCATCTGCTGTTGGATGCAAAACCGAAATAGCCACCCGCAGGCCCGAAATTATCAACGGCATCCTGTATACTTAAAGATCGGGCAGGTTTCAGATTGTATTTTTTACTGATGATTTCTGCAATGTTTTTTAAAGAAGATTGTCCATTTTCTGCATAATAGATGGAACCGCCTTTTGCTTTTTCCAGGGCCAGTACATACAGCTCTGCCAAATCTTCAATATGTAAGTTGGACCAGATATTTTCGCCTTCACCAAAATAGACACCGTGCCCTTTTTTCTGAGAAAAATTAACTAAAGCCGGAATCTGGATACTTTCTTTTTTTATTCCCAGACCTTCTCCGTATACCATTGTAGGGACAATAACAATACTTCTTATATCTTTTTGAACAGATTGAAGAACATAATTGTTAATAAGCACCCTTGACGCCATTTCCAGTCTTGGAGTTAAAGGAAAATCTTCTGTAAAAACAAAATCACTTCTTTTACCGTTTTCCTTACCACCGAAAATGGCAGATCCTGAAGTGAATATGAATGTCTTATGGCTTCCTTCCATTGCTTTGATAAAATTATCTGCAGCATAGGCATCATCTGCAGAATCAGCATTATGAATTACAGCATCAACATCAGCAACAGCTTTTCTTATCAGATCTTCATTGTGAATACTTCCGATGATTGTCTTGATTCCTGATGATTCCAGCTCTTGTACCTGGGTTTCGTTACGAACCAATCCGGTTACTTCATAACCCCTTTCAAGCAGTTTTTTAGCGATGCTACCGCCTATATAGCCGGTAATACCTGTGATCAGTATTTTTTTCATGATACTAATTCCGGTTTTAATTCTTTTTCGAATACGTTTTTCACATGTTCCCTGTAAAGCTTCATATCACGCTCTATATTGGCATTCTTTTCCACATCATGGAAGTGGAAGCTCTCCATTTTTTCTAAAGACACAAAAGCATTCATTCTGTGGAACCCGAATAACGGCCCGTCATCTACACTTCTTTCATTGAAAAACTCTCCTGGAAGCGTAAAGGCTGTTGCAGGTGCATTCCAGCTTGTGGTCAGCATATATTTTCTGCCGGCAAGCATTCCTCCCGTTCCGTAATTGATCTCCGGATTGGCTGCATTTCTTCCGTCACTCATATAAATTCCTTTGGTATGACCTGCTGTGAAAACTTCATCGATGTATTTTTTCAACCCGTTAGGGAGCTGGAACCACCAGATTGGAGTGTGGTAAATAATATAATCTGCCCACACGAATTTTTTTACTTCTTCATGTTTATCATATCCCTCACTTACATTTGTCATTTTTATTTCTACATTTTCAAATTCCTGAAGAACTGCCAATGTGTTTTCTGCGATAGTCTGATTATATTTTCCTCCGGAATGTCCGAAGTTCTGCCCTCCGTTGATGATAAGTACTTTTTTCATTTTTTTATGATTGTTTAAATTTTACTCTGCAAATTTAGTAGAGTATTTTATATAATAAAAATAATATAAATTATATCAAACTATCATAATAATGATACATGTGTTTTTTGTGTCGATTAGCCGGTTTGTGAGATTACGGAATAAAATTGAATGCAGTGTTTTATTTAAATATTTTATAATTGCTAATCCGCTACTATTAGTAATAACAGTAAATTAATTGGTGAATACAAATTGATTGTTATGGTTAAATATCATATCCTTAAAGCGTTAATTTCATCCTGTGTCATGTACATTTGTTTGGCAAATTGAATGATAATGATACAGATAGCGATTTTCAGTGATGTACATGGGAATCTTCCTGCGTTGGAAGTGGTGTTGAAAGATATGGACCAAAGAGGAATTCATCAGAAGTTCTGTTTGGGCGACTTGGTAGATTTTGCTCCCTGGGGGAATGAAGTGATTCAAAAAATCAGAGATCTGAATATTCCCTGTCTGATGGGAAATCATGATGAAAGGATTGCTTTTAATATGCCTGTTTTTCGTTTAGATAAGCATTCTGAAGAAGAAACCAAGGCAAGATTTATTGCTATAGACCATTCAAAAAAACATATTACAGATGAAAACAAAAAATTTCTTTCAGGACTTCCTTTCCATTTAAAGTTAAACTATAAAATTGGGGATAAGCATTGGAATATCCAACTGGTGCATTCCACTCTGGAAAGCAATGATACTTATTTATACGAATCCGAAAATGATGAGATTTTTATCAATATGCTGGGTAAATCCGGGGCTGATCTGATTGTGATGGGACATACCCATCTGTCATTTAAAAAGCAGTTTGAAAATAATAAATGGGCCATCAACTGTGGTTCTGTGGGGCGATCTAAAGAAGAAAACAGACTGGCTTCCTATTTGGTTCTGGCGATGGATGAAGAAAAAATAATTCCTGAAATTGTACAGCTACGATATCCGTTTGAAAAAACTGCCCGTGAGATCGAAGAAAGCGCGATTCCGGATTATTATGCCTCCTTTTTAAGAAAGGATAATCTATTAATATTATAATTATTTTGTAAATTTGCATTATAATATTAATAAATAAGTCATGGTCAATTTAGAATGGTATCGTACTTTTAAGGCGATCTATAAAACCGGGACATTAACGGGTGCCGCTGATGCTTTATTCATTTCGCAGCCCGGAGTGAGCTTGCATTTAAGCTCACTGGAAGCGTACGTAGGATATAAATTATTCGACAGGACCGGAAGAAAAATGATTCCTACAGAGAGAGGAAAAGTATTATTCAATGCCGTAGCAGAGCCTCTGACAAGATTGGAGGATGTAGAAAAAAACTTTCAGAAATCTACAGAAAAGCATACCCCAACCATCAGTGTCGGAATGTGTTTTGAAACCTTTCAGACTACACTGGAGCAATATGTTTCTACATTACCTTTTAACCTGATCATCAGTTTTGGAGAATATCCGGAAATGCTGGATCAGCTTGATAAAGGTATTCTGGATCTTATTATCACTCCGAAGAAAGGATCTTCTCCCAATATAGAACATGAAGCATTCTCGTCTGAGCAGATCGTTTTGGTTGGAGGGAAAGACGTTGATAAAGCTGCTTTCAATAAAGTGCTGAAAACAAAAGATGCAGAACAGATTGAAGACTGGCTGAAGAATGAGAAATGGTACGGAACCACCGGAGATATGGAACATCTTTTCCAATACTGGACTTTAAATTTCGGGCATAAACCGAATTTCCGTCCCAACTATATTGTTCCTAATCTGAACTCCATCGTCCGTTGTCTGAAAGGAGGAACCGGGCTTGCTGTTGTCCCTGATTTCTTATGTAAAAATGCCATTGAGAGCGGAGAAATACAGCTGATCTGGGAAGGGAAGAAAAAACTTGAAAATACCCTTTACTTCGGATGCAGAAAGAAAACCAATTACCAAACGGAAATAGAGCATATCAAAGGATTATTCAGTAAGGTGATGGGTAAGTAAAACCATATCCCGCATCTGTAAACCGTTTTCATAAATAGGAGATGGGTAATTTTCAATAAAGAAATCTTTTCGTATTCCCGTTTGAATGAAGTTGTTTCTTTCATAAAATCTTATCTGCTGGAACCCTGTATCTGAGGTTCCTACTGCTAAGGTTTTATAATCATTGTCTTTGGCAATTTCTTTTGCCTTACTGATGAGAAGACTGCCGATCCCCTTACTTCTGTAGCTTTCAATAACGGCCATATTTTTTATTTCCAGCTCAATATCACTGTTTTTGTATAATGCCATCACAGCAATATCTTCATACCCTGAAGACAAAAGATAAATATCGGAACTGAAAATATACTGATTGATCGCTTCGATAGTTTCATCCGCCAGTAATAACAAGCTATACGGGATCTCCGAATCTGAACTGATCTTATAAAACGTAAATTCTTCCATCTACAGACTCATATGAATAAGTGGATAATCTTTTCCTGAACCATCTTTTTCCGACCTTCCTACTTTTTTGAATCCCATTTTTTCATAAAAGCCAATCGCCTGCGGATTTTGTTCATTGACATCTACTTTAGTGAGCCCTGTTTTTTCTTTCATAAACTGATAAAGTTCCTTTCCATAGCCTTTTCCACGCATATCGTTATGAATGAACAGCATTTCCAGGTTACCTTCCACTACTGAAGCAAAACCTTTGGCTTCATCATTTTCTGTAATCAAATACACCTCCAGATTGGGAAGATAATCTCTTGGAATAGCTTCTTTAAAATAGTTGAAATCCTCTTCAGTCAGGAAATCGTGGGTAGCCTTTACTGCAGATTCCCAGATTTCCATAATAGCCGGATAATCTCCCGTGCCGGCTGGTCTGATATGATGTGTCATGATTTTAAATTTACACAAAAATAAGAAAATAGTTGCGGTAAGCCAGAATATAAAATGTTGAAAAAAATGCCAAAGCACAAAGGTTATAGTGCATTATATCTATTTTTAAGGCACAAGAAAATCGAGACTTTCAGCACGTGTGCATAGATATGATTTCTGTATAATTTTTGGGTATAAATTTTATCGGAAATGAAACCCTTGCATCTGTAAAGACTCATTTTTTAACAAAAACGGTAAAATTGGTAAGTTGAAATCCCGATTTTTTATTGCAAATTTGTTTAATCACTTTATATTAAATCAAAAATCAAGAGATTATGCAAAAGAAAACCTATACAGGGCAACCTGTGGTCACTTTAAATAACGGAGTAGAAATTCCGGCTTTAGGATTTGGAGTATGGCAGATGGAAGATCTGAAAGAATGTGAGAATGCTGTGATTAAAGCCATTCAGACAGGGTACAGAATGATTGATACGGCTGCTATTTATCAGAATGAAACGGCTGTAGGGGCTGCTGTGAAAAACAGTGGCGTAAACAGGGATGAACTTTTCATTACTTCAAAAGTATGGGTTCAGGATCATGGGTATGAGAAAGCTAAAAGTGCTTTTCAGAGAACATTAGACCGATTGCAGATGGATTATCTGGATATGTATCTTATTCACTGGCCATACGGAGATTTTCTGGGAACCTGGAAGGCATTGGAAGAACTGTATCAGCAAGGGAAGATCAAAGCCATAGGTGTTTGTAATTTTACGGTTGAGAAATTAGAGGAACTGAAAGCTAATTCAACGGTTTTGCCTGTTATCAATCAGATTGAGTTGCATCCTGTTTTCCAGCAGAAAGAATTACAGGTTTATGACAGAGAAAATAATATTGTAACACAGCCATGGAGCCCGCTTGGAAACGGTAATGCGAATCTTTTGAACAATGAAGCTCTGAAAGCAGTTGCGGAGAAATACGGTAAAACGGTTGCTCAGGTTATTTTAAGATGGCATTTGCAGGAAGGGTTTGTTGTGATTCCGAAATCTGTAACACCATCAAGAATTGAAGAGAATTTTAATGTATTTGATTTCGAGCTGACAGAAAATGAAATGAATATCGTTCGTTCTTTAGATACAGGAAAAAGATTATTCTTTGACCCGAAAGATCCGGAATGGGAGCAGAAAATGCTGAAATCTGTAGCAGATATTTAATTGCAAATGTGGATTTATTCCAAAAGATTTGATAAAGATAAAAAATTAGTCACTTTAAACAGTGGCTATATTTTTTCGTTTTCAAAGTATGAAGGGTTTAGTTACAGGCTTTTAGCTATTGAATTTTTGATTGATGATGATTTCAATTATCTCCTTCAGATGAGCGTTGCTGAACATGAAGACAGGGCAAAGAATAATTCTGATCTGTTTCAGGAAAAGGGTAGGGTACCTGAAAAGATATTGGATTATCTGGAAATATTATTGGATTCAGATTTTAAAAGCCTGAAGCAGAATTATAATTTTTGTGATTATGATATTTCTGACATCGGCTCACAGCAGTTTCTGATCAATGTGGATGAGGATATTGAAGTTAATATCAAAGAAGAGCTGCCTGTAGAGTATTTTGAAACAGATGTTGAATTGTTTTTGTTTGAATTTAATGAGTACATGAAAAAATGGGTGGAAGAAAAATATGAAGCCTGGATTCTAAAGAGTAATGAGTAATATCATGAGGAACTCTAACCTCTATACCTGTTTTTTTCGTAAATTTTATTTAAAATAATTCTTATGTTCTGGCCCGATACAATCAGTAAAAAATTAGGGGTTAAATACCCTGTCATTCAGGCACCAATGTTTGGAATGAGTACGCCGCAAATGGTTGCAGCAGCAGGGAAAGCCGATTGCCTGGGATCACTGGCGCTGGCAGACCTTTCTGCAGATCAGTCTGTTGAACTTATCAGAGAAACCCGGAAGTTAACAGACAGACCTTTTGCTGTCAACATTTTTGCCCATCATATTCCTGAAATAACAGATGCTCTTAGGGAGAAATATCATAAAACAAAACAGTTTATAGAAGATCTGGCAAGAGAAAATAATATTGACGTCACTCTTCCTGAACTTAGTGCTATCCAGATAAAAAGCTATCATGATCTGATAGATCCCATTATTGATGAAAACTGTAAAATAGTAAGCTTTATCTTCGGAAGCCTGGATGTTGGAAGTATCCAAAAATTAAAAGCAAACGGAACGGTTCTTATCGGGACCTGTACTTCGGTAGAGGAGGCTTTGATTCTGGAAAGATCAGGGGCAGATATCATCTGTGTACAGGGAATTGAAGCAGGTGGCCACCGGGGAGCATTTGATGCAGACCATATTCCACAGATCGGAGGATTCTCATTATTGTCGCAGGTATATGATCATGTGAAAATACCTTTGATCTATGCGGGCGGTATTTATAATGCCGGAACACTACATGCAGCAAAAGATCTGGGGGCACAGGGTTTTCAGGTGGGAAGCCTGTTGCTGGTATCTGAAGAAAGTGCATTGAAACCTTTTGAAAAAGAAAGGCTTAAAAAGGTAAAAGAAGAAGATATTATGCTGACAAGAAGTTTTTCAGGACGATTTGCCAGAGGGATCAGGAATAAATATATAGAAACGGTTGAAAACTCAGGATACATTTTACCCTATCCCTATCAGAATAAACTGACCAATGAACTGCGTAAAGCAGCCAAACTTCAGCAGAATATAGATTTTGTGGGAATTTGGACCGGGCAGTCTATTCACGATTACAGTGAACATTCTACCACAGAGATCCTGAGAAATCTGATTGAACAGGTAGAGGCTGTTTAGAACATAAAAGTTCTGGTTTACATTAAATTTCTCGACTATGGCTTTTGAAAAACAGACTGAAAATTAAATGCATAGGATGAAGGACCGTTTTCCTGCAAATATTCTAAACGTTTCAAAGCTTCATCTATATCAGGGTATTCATCATTTTTAATCCACCACAATGCATAGTAAGCTTTTCCATATTTTTGAAACCATTCTTTTCTTCTTCTCAAAAAATCTACATGAAATGTTTTATAAGTGTAGTATTCCAAGGATTCTATGGTTTTCCATACAGATAAGTTGATCATGATTTGTTCATCATTTAATGGATTAAAGCCTGTAGCATTGTTTTCATCATCTTTCAGTCTCCAGATAAATCCATCACTTTCTTCGGCCAATTGGTTGACTGAATCAAGATGACTTACAAACTCAGTCATTATGGGATCTTCAATATTGGTTCCAATCATTCTGGCAATATTAATTTGTGCTAGTTGGTACATTTTTCTATTTCTTTTATTCTTATTAATATTGTGTAAAAATAGGTCCTGTACCATTAGTATAAAATAACTATCAATATAGATACTATTAAAAAAATGAAAAAAGAATGTGAGACTTCCTATATTAATGTTGATCAAAAATCTTATCCCTGTGCAGTAAGTTTTGTTATGGATCTTATTGGAGGAAGATGGAAAGGAGTTATTCTCTGCCATTTAAAAAATGGAGATAAAAGGTTTGGTGAGCTGAAGAAAGAGCTTTCTTTTATTACAGAGACAACCTTAAGCATCCAATTAAGACAACTGGAAAGAGATCAGCTCATAACAAGAACCGTGTTTGGGACCAAGCCTCCGGTAAAAGTGATATACAGCTTATCTGATTTGGGTTTGACATTTATCCCTTTACTTGATCATATTAACGATTGGGGGAAAATTACTTTAGAAACCAAAAAAAAGCTGTCTCAAAAGTGAGCCAGCCTTTTTTCTATTCGTTGAATTCAATGATAAGCTGGTTCATGGCTGAGCCGGTAAAGGTGGTTGTAGAGCCGCTTAAATCATTCCATCTTCTTTCTGCATTTCCGGAAGTATTATAGATGTGGGTGGAGCCTTCAGTTCCTCCCGAATTATTAGGTTCTCCCGTTGCAAACCAGTTTTCTGTAGTGGCAGGATTGGTAGACCAGTTCATTCTGAACTCTTCTCCGGTGATCCATTGAAGCCTGTCCGGATTACCCGGTCTCTTAATCTTATTAAAGCCAATCCATATATTGTTCCCCAGATTATATCCGGTTCCTGAAGCTACTATATTGGTTGCTACCCAGATTCTTTCAGCATCGCTGGGCATCGTAACCAGATAGCCACCCATTTGTTTACCAAAACTGAACGCATTGAACCAGTTGATTCCCTGTGTAAGCTGGTATGCACAGTAGGTATGATTATTTACAGACCATTTTTTACATCCCACTTCTGTAGCCGTTCCTCCTCCTGGTACTGAACCTGGTGGCTGAGGTCTTGCTGCTGCCGGTTGGGGATCGTAACCTAATATCGTATTATTAAATCCTGATGATCCGCTGCTGAGATCACTTCTGGAAATCTTTCTTACATTTCCGTTAGTGTCGGCAGAAAGTATATCATCATTGGTAGCTCCCTGTGGTAGAGTACGAATCCTTAATTCTCCGTTATTATCAAGTGACTTTGTCGGTGTTGTTGTATTGATACCTACCTGAGCGCTTATGAAATACGGTAAGACAATGAATGCTAAAATTGATTTCTTCATGTGGTTCTTTTTTATTATTCATTAAACTCAATGATGAGCTGGTTCATAGAAATACTTGAATTAGCAGTCAAAGTACCATTTAAATCATTCCATTTTCTTTCAGAATTTACACTGGTTGCAAATATATGGGTTGCCCCTTCTCCTCCTCCCGAGTTGTTGGGTTCACCGGGATTAAACCAGTTTTCTGTTGTTGCAGGATTGGTAGACCAGTTGATTTTGAACTCTTCTCCGGTGATCCATTGAAGCTGGTCCGGATTTCCGGGTCTTTGAATTTTATTGAATCCAATCCATATGTTATTGGCCAGGTTATATCCTGTTCCTGAGTTTACGATATTAGTATTTACCCAGGCCCTTTCTGCATCATTAGTCATAGTTACCAGGTAGCCTCCCATCTGTTTTCCAAAGCTGAATGCGTTAAACCAGTTAATAGGCTGTGAAATTTGATAGGCACAATACGTATGATTATTCCCGGACCATTTTTTACATCCCAATTCTGCCGCTGTTCCTCCTCCCGGTACTGATCCGGGCGGTTGAGGCCTTGTAGCTACCGGCTTGGGATCGTAGCCTAATATGGTATTATTAAATCCTGATGATCCACTGCCTAGATCACTTCTGGAAATCTTTCTTACATTTCCATTTGTGTCAGTAGAGAGAATATCATCAGCCGCTACGCCTATGGGTAAAGTGCGGATCCGTAATTCTCCATTGATGTCAAGTGATTTTGTTGGTGCGGTTGTGTTAATACCAACTTGTGCATTTATAGCGCAGGGTACTGCAATAAGTAGAATCGTTTTTTTCATTTTATGTTTTGTTTATTCTATCAAATATATAAAAATATTTTATGATAAATAATATAACTATCTGATTTTTAAATATTTATAATTTTATTTTGGAATTTTTTTAATATTCATATTTGTTTATATGCATATATTTTTAATTAATAAATTAATTTTTTATTAAAATGTTAAACATATTTGAATTATGTATGATAAATTATTTTTATTACTAAAAATGGTGTCAGAAAAGTGCTGCATCAATAAATGCAAAGATTATAGATACAGTATGACTTTGAAATCTATTAGGTTTTGAGATGTCAGCTATTATCAGCTGTTTTTTAATTAATTGAAAAACAGCTGTAAGGATGATATCAGCTTATTTTACTGATGTTATAAAATAAAAACTCCTTCCAGAGTTAACTGAAAGGAATTTAAGTATTGTGTATAAGTGGTTATTTGATGGTAAACTTCAAACCGGCTTATTTTGAAGATTCGTTTATTTTGTCAGATCCAGTCCTCCGAAGTTTCCGGAGCTCATCATCAGGTAGACTCCATCTGTCTTATCTAAAGTATTCCAATAGGCGTGAAGGTCATCGGCATTGGTGAATACCCTTAGGTTTTCATTTTTGAATTTCTCTTTGATGAATTCAGGAGAGATAGGTTCCATTCTTTTGATCTTCAAAGCATCTTCAGAGTAGAAAACAATGGCTTCATCCAAACCGTCCATAGCGTGATCATACTGTTCCAGGAAAGCTGGATTTAAGCTTGAATAGGTATGAAGTTCCAGGAACCCGTATTTCTTTTCATTCTTAAACTGTTCTTTGAAAGCTTTTACAGCAGCTTTTACTTTACTGGGTGCATGAGCAAAATCTTTGTAAAGCGTTCCTTTATCTTCTCTTTCCACTTTTTCAAGACGTTTGGAAGCTCCTTTAAAACTCATGATCGCTTCGTAGAAATCCTCATCCATGATCCCCAGTTGCTGGCAGATATGTCTGGCTCCTTCAAGGTTCAGCAGGTTGTGGGCACCAAAAACAGAAAGAGGAACATCTCCCATTTCGGTTTTTAAATAAACTTTCCCGTTGCTGATTTCATATTCCGGAGTTTTGTAAGGGATTTTTCTGAAATAATTCTCTGCATTTTCCACTACTTTCACTACCTCAGGGTCTTCTTCATTATAAACAAGAACGCCTCCTGCAGTAATGCTTGCCACAAACTTTCTGAACTGTTCAATATAATCATCAAAAGTTTTGAAAACATTGATATGATCCCATGCAATACCACTCATCAAAGCGATATTCGGCTGATATAGTAAGAATTTTGAACGCAGGTCAATAGGGGAGGAAAGGTATTCGTCTCCTTCCAGCACCATAAAATCATTATCCTGGGTAAGCTTTACCATACAGTCGAAACCTTCCAGTTGTGCTCCTACCATAAAATCCACATCTTTTCTGTGGAAATTCAGAACGTGAAGGATCATTGAGGTAATTGTCGTTTTCCCGTGAGATCCTGCAATGACAACTCTTGTTTTATTTTTAGACTGTTCGTACAGGAATTCAGGATAAGAATATATTTTCAAGCCCAACTCTTTTGCTTTTGCCAGCTCAGGATTATCCTGATGGGCATGCATCCCAAGAATGACCGCATCAATATCCGGAGTGATTTTTTCCGGGAACCAGCCCATTTCCTGAGGCAGTATTCCTTTTTTCTCCAGTCTTGATTTTGAAGGTTCAAAAATCGCATCATCTGAACCGGTAACCTGATATCCTTTATCTTTTAATGCGATGGCAAGATTGTGCATGGCGCTTCCGCCAATGGCAATGAAGTGGGTTTTCAATTGTATTTACTGTTTTTTAACATTAGTATTAATGATCTGCTGGAAAGCCTCAAGAATATTATTCCAATTGGTCTGATAGTTTGGAGTGATCATGCTGGCATCTGATTTACTGCCTTCATTAGGACCTTTCTTGATGTTGATAGACGTAGAAATATTGTCGTACAATTTTTGACGGTCTTCCTGAATTCTTCTGAAATTATTCTGAGAAAGAGTCTGATCCAGTTTCTTTAAATCTTCATCTGAAATTTTAAAATCCTGTTTGTATTTTTTTCCCTGGCCTTCAAAAGAATAATGGGCATTATTTCCTTTTATAAGCAGGTTTTCGTATACAGGAGCATAGCCTCCGCTTTTTGCATAGCTGATATCAAAATCCGAATATACTTTCTGGCTGTTGCATGAAACTAATACTATGACTGCGAATAAGATTCCAAGTATTCTGTTCATAATTTTCTTTTTTACTTTAATTATTTGAGTCCTTTTGTTCTAATTTTTTAGCTTTAAGTTCTTCATCATAACTGTGTAATAGGTTGAAGTCTTCAGTCTGCTCAATGGCAGTCATGATCTTCAGTAAAATTTCCGGTGCTTTTTCATTATCGTAATCGATGTCAAGAGGGGCTTTAAACTCCATGGTAGGTTTTACACCGGTAACCTTTACCCGAAGTCCTTTTTTATCAAAAGCCCTTCTGAATCCGTTGATCTTGATAGGAATTACAATAGGGCGCTGATTTTTCACCAGTTTTGCGGTTCCTCTTCTTCCCTGTGCGAAAGCGGATGTTGTTCCTTGCGGGAAAGTAGCCACCCAGCCGTTATCCAATGCCTTCATGATGTTGTCTACTTCACTCATGTCTACCATCCTGTTTACGGTTTTCCCTTCAGCTCTCCAGGTTCTTTTAACCGTTACAGCACCTGCGATCTTAAAAATTTTAGGAAGAATACCTTTATTCATGGTTTCTTCGGCTGCAACGTAGTAAAAATCAATCTTTGGATTCAAAAGATAGATCGGATTTTTAATGGTATTTAAATATCCGTTGTTTACGGCACAGAAAGCGTGATACATGGCAGCAACATCTGCAAAATAAGTCTGATGATTAGACACAAACAATACATTGGAATCCGGAAGATCCACAAGATGCTCTGTGCCGGTAATTTTCAGTTTATTAAAGCCATTAAACCTTCTGTAGGATACAACTCCCAAGATAAAAATAATAAACCTTTTCAAAAAATAAGGGGTACCGAATGCATCGGTGAAAATATTTTTCTTCGCCATTTTTCAATTAAACACGGTAGTGCAAAGTTACATTTTTTTCAGCAACTGGCTGAATTCACTTAATATCATCGCTGTAGCACCCCAGATAATATACCCGTTAAAGTTGATGACAGGAACTTCCTTTCCTCCTGCACTCGGAAGTGCCATAATTTCAGGAGTATCCGAAAGGCTTAAAAATGAGGTGATGGGAAATTCGATAACTTCCACCGCTTCACTCTGTTGTAAAATAAATGTAGGATTCTTTTTGGTGTATGAAATATAGGGATATACATAAAAGTTGCTTGGCGGAATATAGATGGGAGACATCTCTCTGATGATCCGTACATAATGTTTATCAATACCTATTTCTTCAGAAGTTTCACGAATAGCTGTCTCTGCAAAGTCCCTGTCCATTTCCTCACGCTTTCCGCCAGGTAAAGAGATCTGCCCGCTATGCCTGTCATGTTCATTAATGGTTCTCTGGATCAATGGAAAATACCACTCGTTATCCTTCAGATACAAAACAATATTGACAGCAGCAAATTTGGGATTTTTGGCCAGCACTTCATCGTAGGTGAAAACGGGACGGTAGGGAGGGGAAAATACCCCATGGGCATGTTCGCCGGGAAGTTCTATACTTTTTATTTTCCGTAATAAATCTTTTCCAAAATTTTCCATAGCTCAAATTTAACAATATATCTTGAAGAAACGGGAGACTTAACATTAATTAACCTATGCGGATAAATGGAAAACCACATGTTAATAAACGAATGAATACAACAACTTGTATGCTTAGCATACTGATAATTTTCTTAAAAATCGAACGTCTTATTTAACTAAAACAGTAGGTATATGTTTCACCGGAAAATTAACGGAGTTGGCAATGAAACAATATTCGTTAGCTTTATGATGAAGTTCTTTTGCTTTTTCAATCATTGATTCTTCTGCTACCGTAACAGCAGGATGTAGGGTTACTTCCGTAAAAAGCCCGCTTCCATTGGCTGTTTCTTCCATGATACCCTTTGCTTCATCCGTATAATCTGTAACGATAATCCCGGCTTCTGAGCAGAAGTGAAGATACCATAGCATATGACATGATGAAAGCGAGGAAAGAAACAGTTCTTCAGGATTATGTTTGGTTCTGTCTCCACGGAATGAAGGATCAGAAGATCCCTGGATGACAGCTTTATGCTCTGCCGAAATAGTATGACTTCTTTCATAATCCCTGTAGCCGGTGGTTCCCGTGCCCTTATTTCCTGTCCATTGAATGGTAATTTTGTAATGGTGATTTTTCATGTTATTTAGATATTAGATATTAGATATTAGATATTAGATATTAGATATTAGATATTAGATATTAGATATTAGATATTAGATATTGTCGTTAAACAACTGTTATTCTTGTAATGTAATTGTCAGGATATCGGTATTAATAGGGCTTTGACTTAGATTTATGTTCTCTATTGCATCATAAAAAACCTCCGGTACAGCCGGAGGTTTGAATTTTGTCTTAATTAGAGAATTCTATCAATTCTTCTTTTTTGGAATTGTAGATTTTGTATTCTAAATATTTAAAAGAATCCCTTGGTACAATGGTTACCCACTTTTTGTATTTGATAAACCATTTCATCTGGATGCTTTTGATGCCTTTGGTTAAATAGGCTTCTACGAAAGGGTGTACGTGCAGGTAGATTTTTCCTTTTTCTTTCTGCAGGATGTTTCTTAAAGTTTCACCCATTCTTTCCACGATTACGATCGGAGCTACAATTTCTCCGTCTTTGTTCGGGTTTTCTTCTTTGGTTTCGATCTGCTTTTCCGGACGGTTTCTTTGTCTGGTGATCTGGATCAGTCCAAATTTACTTGGAGGAAGTATTTTATGGCGAGCCTTGTCGCGCTTCATTTCCTCTTTAAGATGTTCATAGAGATCTCTTCTATGTTCAGAATTCGGCATGTCGATGAAGTCAATCACAATGATTCCTCCCATATCACGGAGGCGAAGCTGCCTTGCGATCTCGGTAGCTGCCATTTTGTTCACTTTCAGTGCGTGTTCTTTATTGACAGCGGTTCCGGTGGTAATATTATTCCCGGAATTGACGTCTACGACGTGAAGAGCTTCTGTGTGCTCAATAACAAGATAAGCGCCTTTAGAACTTGGAATATTGACGTGCTTTCCAAAGCTCTGTTTAAGTTGTTTTTCAACATTGTAATATTCCAGAAGAGGAATATGAGAATCATAAAACTGGACAATATTTTTCTTTTCAGGAGCAATTACCTCAATGTAATTTTTCATTTCACTCACCATCTGCTCGTCATCACAGATAATATTGACGAAATCCTGATTAAAATTGTCTCTTAAAATAGCTGAAGCCTTATCTTCTTCGCTTAAAACTTTAGATGGAACCTTATTTCTCTGAATATTTTTAAAAGTGCTTTCCCATTTCTGAACCAGTTGATTCATGTCATTATGGAGATCGGCAACTTTTTTTCCTTCGGCCACTGTTCTGATGATTACTCCGAAACCTTCAGGTTTAATACTGTCAATCAGAGTTCTCAGTCTTTCTTTTTCTTCAGAACTTCTGATTTTTTTGGATATTGAAACCTTGTTGTCGAAAGGGATCAGTACCAGAAAACGTCCTGTCAGAGAGATCTGGGTAGAAATTCTGGGGCCTTTTGTAGATATTGGTTCTTTAGTAATCTGTAACAGAACCAGATCGTCTTTGGCGATCACTTTATCTACTGTTCCGTTTTTGTCTATTTCGGGTTGTATCTCGAAATTCTTTAAGCTTGAAGTGCTTTGTTTTTTAGAAATAGTATCTTTTAAAAACTTTCTGTATGTAAGATATTGGGGACCCAGATCCTGATAATGCAGGAATGCATCTTTATCATATCCGATGTTGACGAACGCCGCATTCAGATTGGGTGCCAGTTTTTTTACTTTTCCTATAAACAGATCTCCAACTATAAAATCGCTTTTGTCTTCTTGCTCATGAAGTTCACATAGTCTTCCGTCTTCCAGCAGTGCAATCTTTGTAAGATCATCTTCATGCGAAACTATTAGTTCTTTCTTCATTTTGTTATAAGATAAAATTGTTTAAGATTATAGGAAGTGGATGTTTTTTCTCGAATAATTCATCTAATAAATATAAGGATTTAGAATGAAAACCTGTATATTTTTATTAAAATAATATTTGAAATCTTCCGTTTTCCGCAGAATCTTATAGTTGCAAACAAAAATATAGTCGGTGAACTTTAAAAATATAAAACCACCAACTATATTATTATATTGTAAATCTCGAGAAGAAGAGATTATTTTTTCTTATGTCTGTTTGCTCTTCTTCTTTTCTTTCTTTTGTGAGTCGCAACCTTGTGTCTTTTTCTTTTCTTTCCGCTTGGCATAATTTTAATTTTTTAATAACTAGTTAATATTCAGTTAATGTTCTTATTTTACTGCAACTTTAGTTTTTACTTTCTCTACAAAAGACTTTGAAGGTTTGAAAGCAGGAATGTTATGAGCAGGAATCTCAATTGCAGTATTCTTAGAAATATTTCTTCCTGTTTTAGCAGCTCTTGTTTTAATGATAAAAGATCCAAAACCTCTCAGATAAACGTTATCCCCATTATACATAGAAGTTCTGATCTCCTGCATAAAAGCTTCTACAACTTTCTGTGTTTCATTCTTTTCTGTTCCCAACTTATTTGAGATGGTGTTTACCAATTCTGCCTTTGTCATTTCCTTATTTTAATTTTAAATTTTAGGTGTGCAAATTTAGTTAAAAAAATTGAATACTAGCAAATTAGTGGCAAAATATTTTTGTTCAGATACTTGAGATTTTAATGTATACACTATATTAAGGAGGTCTCGGGAGAATTTAACAATTTAATAATATGGCCCCGTTATAAGCCGGATTCTACAGATAATTAATTGAAATAATTTTTCTTAATAACTGTTAGACAATGATTTATTGTCCGGAAGTCCTATGGCTGCATACAATGTTTTCCCAATCCAGTCGGTACTACATACTTGAATTATAATAGCCGTTTTCTACACAAAAGCGGATCAGGTGAAGTTTTGTTTTCAGTCCAAGCTTTTCTGTAAGACGGTTGATATAAGTATCAATAGTTCTTGTACTCAGATTAAGCTTTTCGGCAATTTCTTTGTTACTGAAACCTTCATAGCAGAATCTCATCAATTGTATCTCGGCCGGAGAAAGCTCTTCCTGTCCTTTCTTCTGTCTGTCCATATACTCCTGTACTGCAAGAGGCTGCTGCTCCCATTCTTTGGAATAGGCGTGATAATCAAACTCTTCAGAGGCTATACTACCTTTGATAATATCTTTAATAATGGTACTCTTTTTCTCACAATAATAGATATTGGGTATTTTGGCAAGAATATCTGCCATATCTTCCTGATACGTACCGGAATAGGTGATAATAGGAGTTTCAGAATTGTTTTTTCTGATGTATTTGATCGCTTCAATTCCGCTTAATACCGGCATAAACAATTCGATGATGAACACGTCTTCCTGTCTTCTGTAGATTCTGTTCACCAGTTCATGCCCATTATTACAGTCATTCAGAAGCATATAAAAAGGATTCTCCATCAGTGTTTTGATCATTATTTTCTTAAAATAAAAATCACTGTCTGCAATTGAGAAACGCACGGTATTAGATAATATTTTACTCATTTTTCAATATCGATTTGGCGAATGATATTTAAAATTCCGAGGCCTAATTTATGAAAAACTTATTAAAGAGGAAATTAATATTAATTTAATCAGGGTTTTCACGAAACCGGCCTGGGGAAATTACGTATTGTGCATAAAATTTTTTTTTTATATTTTCACAGGCCAAACAAATCGCAAATTATGTCTTCGAACAGGGAAAAAAAATTAAACAAATCTGACGTCAGAATAGGCATTTGGAAGTTTATTCTGTCTTTTGCCATTTTGTCAGTGGTATCGTTTGCATGTCTGTTTCTCTTCTTTAAGAGCTATGATATGCAGCGGGAAGGGATCAGCAAAGACTCGGAAGCGTACAAAGAACTGATGCTTCGGAGCGACGTGCTGAAAAATCAAGTTGATGAAATCTATGATAAAATGACCCAGCTTAGTCTTAATAAGGTGGAAAATGAGGTATTTCTCAGAACCAGTATTATGGATAACGTAAGAGACGTTAAAAATATTATGAAAGCAGACAGTGTTCAGAATTTTAAGCATTATGCGGTACTGATGAAGCAGATAGAACCCATGCTGAAGTTAAAAGCTGACATTATGGTTGTGGAATCTCGTAAAAAATTTGCTAAAAGAGATCTTGAAGACTGCATGAATAAAATAGACAGGGCCAACAGTGAGCTTAGAAAAGATCCGACAAGAAATTTCACGGGAAGTAAAAGAAGAAAATAAAAAGAAAAGATATGCAAGGACAAATCACATTATCTAAAAAGGAAAGGCATTATCAGTTTTTTTATTTAATACTGATGCTGATCACTGCAATGATATTTTTGGGTATCATTTTTCTGAAAGGATTTGTATCCCCTTTTTCTGATGAAGATGTAAGAGGAATTCAGAACCTGGAACAGAAAGCTGAATTTGAACAGCACCAAAAGGTTATTTTACCGATCATGGACAGTACTTATACCATGATCACCAAACTTACGACTGACGGCCCACAACCTTTTGCTGAAAATAATATCCAGTTGGGAGTGAATGATCTTAACAGCTATTTCAGCAACAATAACGTCATTGATATCCGAAAGGATGCCTATCCTCAGATTGCCAAATTTTACAAAATGTATTTTGATGACAAAAAGGTAATTGCAACCACCACAGAAGATATTAAGATCTTTGAAAAACAGGTGGAAGACTGCAGAATCGGATTTAAAGACAAACAGAACAAAATTTACGAACGCGAAAAGGACCTGAAGGCAAGAACGCAGTAGGGAAAGCATGGAAATACTAGGAACTATAAATAAAACACATCACAATTATTAACTATGAATTATTTTCAAAAGAACAAGAAGAACATTATTATTGGTGTTATAGCAACATTGCTCATTGCGGCACTGGTTGCTTTGTGGCTGCAGAAAAAAGTGATTCACTCTGCCGATGATATTGTTGGAGTGGTTTACCCCAACTCTCTGGCAGTAGGAGATACTCTTTTATTTGAAGATAAAACCCAATTTGCAAAAACCAAAAGATGGAATTTCGGAGACGGTACAACTTCTGATAAAAGTAACGGTATACACTTTTACAATAAACCGGGATATTACCAGGTAAGTCTGATCATAGACAACAAGTATACGAAGTCTTTCCCGGTAATGGTAAACGCAAGAAGTATCCAGAAAGCGAAAGATACGGCACAGATCAAAACTACAATTGAGGCACCGGCCCAGGCAATGCAAAATGAAAATGTGTCTTTCCGTGCTGTTTCAGAAGCTAAATCATTTGCTTGGAAATTCGGGGAAACAGGTGGTACTGATGCCAAAGAAAAATTTGCTATTTATTCTTATAAACAGCCGGGCGATTATCTGGTAACCCTGCTTACCGAAGAAAATGAGAACCCTGTCTACCACCGCATCAAAATTCTTCCTGCTTATAATGCCCTTGCTGAAGAAGAAGTATCTGTAGAAGATTCTTATGCCAAAATAGATGATGATTTCAAATACCATCTGCAGCAGATTGCTAACGGGAACAGCTTCAATATGCACTACAATTACCTGCTGAAAACTTACCTGTGTAACAATGAAAATACTGTGGTAAAAGTAAATGACAGCAAGGTAAACAATTTCTATATGTATTGTGCAGGTCTTCAGTTTGACAAAAATACCGTGATTCAGACTGTAAAGGTGAATTTCGATGATAAGCAGAATTGCGTAACGAAAGTAGATATCAATCAAAGCAAATAATACCGTCCGGAACTCCGGATGCGCCAATCATAAAAAGATAAAATAGGATGAAAAATAAATTTCCGCTAGCAGCATATTATATAGGGTTATCAGTATTATTGACGAGTTGCCAGGTAAAGCTTCCGTCTAAGAAAACCCCCGAGCCTTCTCAATACAGTATGGTAGACGGCTCTCCTGTAGTCAACGGATTTCCTAAAAAGTCAGTGCCTTGGATTGTGGTTTCAGACCGTTCAAGAAATACAGCTTATCTGGATAAAGATGATGAAAAATCATACAAAGAAGTGAAATTCCTGGAACCTCTGATGGTTCTGAAACACAGGGATGGAATGGTAAAAGTAGCAGAATATGTTCCTGATGCTTTAATGAAAAAAGTTTCATCAAAATCTATCAAAACATATGGCTGGATTCCTGAATCCGACCTGCTTCTATGGAACAACTCCCTTAAGAGCGAAAGAACAGGATATCCTGTAAGAGTAGCAGTAGTCCCGAACAACAGTGAAGTCATCAGAAGTGCTGAAAGATACTATAAGAATGACTCTATCATGGTGTTCAACTCACCAAGCCTTATTGAAACAGCCAATGTAAAAATCCCTAACGGGCAGATGGTATATGTTTACAAACAGGCTGAAAATAACAAGAGATTCCTCGTAGGGAAGAAACCTACTATTGATATAGACAGCATTGGCACCAGCCTTTACGGTTGGGTAAGCTCTAATGTGATCTCCACATGGGGTGAGCGTTCTGCCATAAAGCTGAAAAATACCACAGGAATCAGTGATACCGGTTTAGGAATCCATGAAGGATATCCGGGAGGATCAGGATCAGATGCAGAAAACAAAACAGCTATTCTTCTTACAGATGTTAATAAAAGACCTCCGTTAGAAAATATTTTCCCGGTAACTTTACCGTTGGAAGGAACGCCTACTCCTGATCTTAAGACAAAATATTTCACCAATATTTTAGATTATAGTAAGAACTACGTATTCAACGTTTTGGGAGAAGAGATTTATTTTGACCGTTATAAGGAAATTACGGAAAGAGATAAAAAAATGAATATTGTTTTTGCATTGGATATCAGTGCTGCAAATGCACCTTATGCTTCCATTGTAAAATCATTATTACAGGATCTTCAGCTTAGATTCGAAAAACCTTCTTATTTCAGTACCGTAAAATATGGGGTGGTTTTATACAAAAATAATCCTTGCGGAAATAATGTTTCCGTTTCTAACCTGAGTACTGATTATAGCAAAATTACCACGTTTATCAATGAGAAGAGCAATGAAATGAACTGTGCGAGTAACAGTGGTTACCAGCCGGTAGGTGAGGCGCTTTCTGCTGCCGGAAACCTTCTTTCAAATGTTCCTGATGAAACCAATATTGTAGTGACCGTAGGTACTTCTGCCAGCCAGAGCGGGAATATGTACAGCGTGATAAGTTCCCTTACACAGGCTCAGGCAAGGCTGATCATGTTCCAGACCAATGCGAGATCTTCAGATAACTACAATGATTTCGTACTGATGGCAGAAAATGTGGTAACCAACACCGCAAAAAATATTGCTGAACTTAAAAAGCAGAAGATCACTGACCAGTATGATGTTCTTACCAAAAATAACTTCAGCCTGGTAGAGGGAGACGAAGGATTCTTCTCACTGGCTTATCCTAAGCAAAGTATGTCTCAGGGCTTTGTAATCTTCCCTAAAAAAGGAGATGTTGCAACGCCTGGATTCCTGAAAAAATCTGTAGACAGCCTTATTGCACAGGTAACGGTAGATAACCAGAATATTGATAAATCACTTAATAACTATTTCCACTCTTCTGTAGGAGCGGGTAAAACAGATGTTGATCTGAAGTACAAGTATCTGTATCCGGGGCTTACCAATCCTGTATCTGCAGGAATTGCTGCACAGCTGATCAACTACGGAAATCCGTTCCTGGTAAAAGGATACATTCCAAAAGATCTGAAAGATTATGAGCCTGCTATAGAAAAAGGGATCCTGATTTCTGAAACAGAATATGATAACCTTAAAGCTTTCTATACGGAAGTATATAAGAATACCGAAGCAGATCGTCCGAACTTTAACCAGGCAAAAGCTGTGAAAGAGTACGTGAAACTGCTGAAGAAGTACAATCCTACCATTAAATTCCTGGATAAAGGAGAGCTTTATGAACTGCCAATGTCCTATGCAATTGGAATGAGTACAGGATTCGACCTTTCAGAAGAAGAACTGATGGCAAAATATAAACTGAAAGGATGGAAAAAATCAAAAGTAGTTCCTAATGAGACGGTAAAAAATTATTTCCAGCATTATAAAAATCTGGCAGACAGAATGCTTGCGAACAGAAACAACCCTGCAGTAAAAATTCAGCAGAACGGACAGACATTCTACTGGCTTAATGAATACTTTACCCCAACAAGAATTCCAAGAGAACAGCCGGAGTATACTAAACATTAATTGTCAGTTTTAATAATATCAAAAGCAGAAGAGAGTACTTCTGCTTTTTTTGTTGAAGAAAAACTGAATCCAGAAATTTACTTTTGATGAATTTTCTATCCGGAATTATCTTATTACTCCCTTTGTTTTCCTTTCTTAATTTTCCCTTTTTTTGTTTAAATTTTCGTCTTTTATTTCTCGTTATAGTGTAAAAATAACGTTTTTCTTAAAATTGGGAAATAATTTAAAATGCTTTATTAATAGTGGTTGTATAGTGGTTTGTAAATCAAATGTCGTAGAATTACGACAAGAAATCGTAGAACTACTACAATTTTTCAGATTTATGGTGAAAAGTTTTTTTTAGAAAAAAAGAGCCTCTATATTTGCTACACAATCACCGAATCACAAAATATTATTAACGATTAAAATTTACAAATCATGGCAGAAAGAAATTCGAGAGGAATCTTAAAATTCAACAACGGGGAAGGACAGAAATTATTAAAAATGAACTATAGCGTATCGAGATCTACAGACGTATCCGGACGTGTAGCATCAGATCCTTCCAATGCATTGATCAAAGTTACAGTAGAAGCTACTGAAAAATCAGACATTCTTGAAAGCTTACTGAACGGAAAATACAAGCCTACGGTAGGAGAGATTGTGTTCAACAAATCTCACGAAGAAGGAACACTGATCACTTTGAAATGGGAGAACGGATATGTAATCCAACACGAAGTAGACTTCGATGCTATCGACAGCAACAGTATGTTGATTAGCTTCGTAATCAGTGCAGAAGGAATTGACTACGGAACTTCCCGTTTCGATGGTTTATGGCCTGCAGCTGGTAAATAAGCTGATGTATCTGAAAATTATACACATTATCAACATTCATAAAAAAAGACTGTCCTTATTAAAGACAGTCTTTTTTGCCTCAGACGAGGTTGATTAAATTTTTCTTTATTTAAATTTAACAGATACCCATTTCGTAGAATATTATTATCTTTAATACTCACCAAATCAAACACAAAGCATATGAAAACCGAATTGTCAACGAAGGGACCGTCTTTCCGGCCCGCTCAAAATGCAGATGCCATATCTGAGAATCATCATACAGGAATCAACCGGCTGGTAAAGCTGTCGCTGGTGGTGGAAGGTAAGATTATTAAATACTATAAACATTTCACCCTTAAGCAAAAAGCTAATCATCACCACGAATTCAGTCTTATTTTAGCCCATGATGCATTGGGAGACCGGCAAAGCCATACTCTTGAAGAAGCAAATAAGTTCCTGGGGAAAAGGCTCACAGCAGTTATTGCCTACAAAGATATTGAAAACAGCCCGGAAAGAAATTTCGTAGGGGTTATTACCAAAGTAGGCTTCAGCCAGGAAAAAATGAGCCTGGGCAATATTGTGATTTCAGGATACAGTCCTACTATTTTGCTGGATGGAGCTCCGCATATCCAGAGTTTTGGTGGCGGACAGGCTGTTAATATGGGAATCATTGCGGAAGAAGTGATCAAACAGGGAATTGATAAGGGACGTTTTGATATAAGAGTGGATACCAATGACTATTCTCAGATCATCTACAGCAGTCAGTATAATGAAACACATTATAATTACCTCGCAAGGATGGCAGAAGCCTATGGCGAGCAGTTTTATTATGATGGTGAAGTTCTGCATTTCGGAAAGCTTCCGCCTCAGAACAAGCCTATCAAACTGGTGTATGGAAGCAATGCGAATGATATCAGGGTAGAGCTGAAAGCTGTTCATACAAAACCGCAGTATTACGGTTACAACAGCAGTAAAAATGAAAAACTGACATCAGGAGAAACCCCTGTAAAACACTTGGGTGATCTTGCCAAAACAGCATACAGCCATAACGAAAAAATATATAAAACGCCGGCACTTCAGGTAGCCCCCATCAAGGCATCTACCCATCTGGATGTGGAACATTCCCAGAGAAGCACTGCTGGAAGTGAAGCTGTAAGTGTATTTTCAGTATCAGGTTCTACCACAGTTCCGTTTCTGCATCCCGGTTGCGTTGCAGATATCTATATGAGAAAACCTGACAGCAACGAAACCTCTTACTTTACCAAAGTGATGATTACGGAAGCCGTTCACGAAATTGATACCATCGGGCATTACACCGGAAGTTTTGAGTCCATCGCAGCCGATACAGGATTTTTACCCAAACCTGAATTTACGGTTCCTGTCGCTCAGCCTCAGATTGCAACCGTGGTAGCCAATGCAGACCCTGAAGGACAGGGAAGGGTGCAGGTGAGATTCGACTGGCAGATGAATGATACCACACACTTTGTACGGGTTATGAGTCCAGATGCCGGAGGAACGGATAGGATTACCCAAAACCGTGGTTATGTCGCCATTCCCGAAGTAGGAGATCAGGTCATGGTCAATTTCGTACACAATCATCCTGACAGACCTTTCGTTATGGGGGGAATGTTCCACGGTGGAATCGGCCTTGGCGGCGGAATTGATAACCGTGTGAAATCTATTCAGACCAGAAGCGGACACAAAGTTATCTTTACAGAAGATGAAAGCATCATCATCACCGATAAAAGCGGTAATGAGATCCATCTGGATACTACGGGAAGCAATATCACCATCACAGCACCGGAAACCATGACTCTGAACTGTAAGAATATGAATATTAATGTGGGGGAGAACATGACGACGACGGTGGGGATGAATAAGAGCAATTCTGTAGGAATGAATATTACAGAAACTGCAGGTGCAAATATCTGGCAGAATGCCATATTGGATTATTCTTTAATGGCTGCTAATATTATGAAAGTTGCAAAAGGAGATATTTCTTCAGAGTCAACAAATGTGAAAAGAAATGCCAGTAAGGATATTGAAGTGATTTCATCAGAAGGAACCATTCACCATAATGCGCAGAAAGAAGTGAAAAACAATAGCGGGGAAAAAGGTAGTAACTTTTAAATTGTTATCATGGGAAATATTACAGAAATAGCAGGTGGAAAAATTTCTGAAAGATCAAGTCAAGAGATTGAAAATAATGCAGGAAGTTTCATAAGCAATTTGGCTTCAAATTTTGTTAGACAAAAAGGAGATCAAAAGGGGGTTACATATAATATTCCTCCTGCAAATAAAAAAGAATTAAAGAACTCAATAAAAGGGGTGGCTATTTTTCGAAGAAAAGCAGATTATAGTAATAAACCGGATTTTGGATTTGATTGGTATGCCGGAAATAAATACGGAACTACATATAATGAACCTTATGATTTTGAAGACAACAAAACGGTATTGAGTGGGCGAAACAAGTTACAGAAAGAATATACTTCTTTTATAAAATATATCCCGATTAGGGAGTTAGGGTATATGGAGGCTGGTAAAAATTCTGGTGGTTCAATAATAAATCTCAATGGCAAAATTTATTTTGTTCCATGGTTCTCTGCATTTGCAAAAGATGACTCTGGAAATTCTAAAAGCTATGAACTGGATGTTTTTTTTAATATTGAGGAGCCGGTGGAAGGAAATATCAAAATCAGCAGTAAAAGTGATGAAATTGAAGTTGCTTTTATTGATAGTGGAGATACTTTTTTTAATATAGATGAGAGCCATCCTAAACTATTTTCTAAAACAATAAGAATCTCTTTTTTAGACTATATTTCAGATCACAGCTCAATCATTCTAACATTTCATAAAAAAAGTGAAGAAGAAAAAGCAGAGGAAAAGAAAAGACAAGACGAAATTGCAAGTGGAAAAACTCCTACAGGGCCTCAAACAATATATGTAAGTGCAGGGGAGCTATTGGGAATATTAAATGTTTATAACAATTCAGTGGAATATGAGGTAGTTTTCAGGTATGTTAAAGTATTTTTTAAAGGTTGGATATATATTGAAAATTTTGAAGATAAGGTTTATTTATCAGGAGCTTCAGTTGGTTACCAGGAAAATCGAAAGTTAGCAGAAAGGGAAAAGAATTTGACTAGAGGAATTGCTAATTTAAGAAGCTTACAAAGTTCATTACAGAACGTTGGAAATTCAATACGAGTGAAAGAAATTGAAGACATTATTCTGAAACAGGAAAAAGAACTTCAAGATATAAAAGATTTGGTCATAAAAAGACAAAAAATTTCTACTGATTTATATAATGAACAAATGCAAGCCATCAATCGGTATACAAGTTTTATAAGTAACAATAAGCAATCACTTATTGATATGATGTCTCAACCATTGATAAGATATAAGGAAAAGAACAGTACTAATTATGAACAACTTGAAATTGATGTTGAAAACATAGATTCTTTTTTTCATGAACTTAAGCTGAAAAAAGGACGAAGTAGTCATTATATAGTAAATGATAATGATAAAGAGTTCAATTCAGGAAGGATTAGAGATAAAATCAATGACACATTTAAATCAAATGAAACAAAAGATAAAAAAGAGCTTATAATATTTTTATTACCTTTTGGAATTAAAAGTAAAAACAATACTATTTTATTAGGAAAAGCAGAAGATGTATCATACAAGGCTGATAGTGCGATGCTAACTCCTCAGGCTGATGCTTCCACATTTATTCATGAAGCAGGTCATACATTTAATCTTCCTCATACTTTTTTAAAAAGAGGAGGTAGTTGGTTCAGTGAAGGTATTACATTAGAACAAGGAACAACAGATAATATTATGGATTATGACTATAATTTTAAGAATAATGATAAAGATCCTTCTAATGATGTAAATTTAATCACAAATAAAATCTCTTTATGGAAGTTTCAGTGGGATATTATGAGAAAGGATCCTAATTTGATAGAATTAGTAAAAAAATAAAACTATGAGAGTGTATTTTCAAATATCTTGTTTACTATTTTTGACAGGATCAGCCATGATTTCTTGTCAATCTAAATATAGTAAAGAAACTAATACTACTGCTAATCAACTAAAAATGAAAGACCAGTTTCCCAATCACAAAACAGCTTTTGAGAAAATAAACGATCAAGTTATAATATATAATCCTTTAGGTGAAAAACTTTTATATATAGATTTAAAAAGATCTATGTATACAGTATATAAACCAGATTTAAATTATGTAAATTATTTACTCAAAGTAAATGAATTTTTATATTTCCTCCCTAAAAAAGTACAACAGAACTATAAATTTTCAACTGGAGATTCAGAAACTTCTTTAGGTATTTTTTCTACTGAAAATACAGTAAATGAATTAGGGTTGATAAGTACTTCAAAAATGAACATTTCGGATCAGTCTGGAGAGTTAAAAATGAACAAGGTAGTTTATCATTATAATAGATTTGCAGAGCTTTTAAAGGTTGATGATGGAGGAAAGATAATTGCTGAATATAAATATGATGAGGGTGCTAATTTGTTAGAGTCTGAAACAGCTGAAAAAAGTATAAAATACTTTTATGATAAAGACAATCAAGTTATAAGGGAAGAAGGAAATAAAAAAGATAAAAAATATATTCTTAATTATGCTTATAATTCTGAAAGCAATCTAGACAAAAAGTTTAGTGATGATCAGAATTTAATTACAGAATATAAATATGATTCTTCTGGAAGACTTATTGAGATTATAGAATATTCAGGAATGCTTGACAAAAATGATTCACAAAAAATAATTAATCATTTTATCAAAAAAAATTATACATATAATAATGACAAGATCGTTGAAGAAATGCAATTTGAATATGATATTGTAAACTCTTCAGTTCTTATCGATAAAAAATGGAAGCCTATAACTATTGAAGAACAAAAGAAATTAAGCTGGCAACAGTTTAGAAGTAAATCTGAAATACCTTTTTCTGTAATTGAGAAAAAATACACTTATCAATCTGACAAGATAGAAGTAACAATTAATAAATTCAGTTTTTCAAATAAAATGAATAATGGCAAGATAGAAGGAAATAAAGAACTTCTAGATTATGAAATTATTAAATACAAGCTAGACAATATTGGAAGGATAATTCAAAAAGAAATATTTGGTAGAAACAAAGAACTTAAAGAAACAATGAAATTTTCTTACTAAAACCAGCTTAAAAAAGATAATACGCGTTAGAAAATAATATGATAAAATTAATTATCCTGATAGTTGCAGCAATAATCTTTTTGATTCTTTTCATAGTGATATTAATATTTACTTTTATTAAGAAGACAAAAAGCTTATTTATTCTGGCTGTTCTTTCTTTTTTGATAAGTTTTAGTATAGGGGCATATGCATTGTATCTGGGACTACAAAAAGGTAAAGAAAAAACAGTGCTAATTACCAAAAGTGCCGTTGAAAAAGTATTTCCAACATTTGACAGTGATATACCAGATACAGATGCAAACAAAAAGAATTTTAGAAACTTTGTAAAAGTGGAGATTACTCCTGATGTGAAAAATATATATTGTTTTGATGATGCTATCGGGCAAGATGCAGATTATATGTTTTCATTTAACTGTAATTCTGAAACTGCAACAAAAATAATAAACTATCATAGCCTGATGAAAGATAGTGTGAAGGGAAATAATCCGGAAGGGTTACAACACGATTTCTTTTGGTGGGACAAGAGGAAAATTAATGAGCTGGAGAGCTATTCATGGGATTCCACTAATGATGGGAAGAGTTTTCATAAAATGTTCTGGTATGATCATGAGAAACAAAAAGCTTACTATTTCGAATATGATTTGTAATAAAGTTTATATTTCAACTGTCAGAATAGAACAAACACTCATGAAAGAAATATCACTACATGCTATTATATTCCTTTTTTTGTATGTGCTAATTTATATTCACAGAAACATACAAATAAAGATAATTACACATTTCAGGTACAAACGGAAGAAGGCGACCTAAATAATGACAAACGAATGACCGGGTGATTGTAGAAATGGACCTGGAAGATGAAACCAGACCCTTAAGATTACAGATATTCCTTACGCAGCCCGGCCATAAACTCAAACGGGTGGTTTCTTCAACAAAATTAATAGAAAGCGAATATCCTAAAGATAAAAAAGGACAGCATCGCAGGAACACTATTCCGGATTTTCTTATTGAAGAAGGTAGCTTAAAAATGTTGACTGATAATCAATAACCGGAAAAGCAGATATGAATTCAGATATCAGCAGAACAATTTTGAACTGATTAAAATATCACGGGTAATTTGGGATGGGAAAAACACAACGTCTGAAACTGAAATTAATTTTTTAACAAAAACCATAGTAGAGTTTGATCAGGAATTGGGTTCAGATAAAATTCTAAACAAAAGAGAAAAAGGAATAAAAATCAATGCATTACCCAAAATTAAGGACTTGAGTTTCTCTGATTTGAAACAATATTAAAATAGTGTGATCTGAGTCTGGTTGAAAACGAGATTAAAATGGCAGCAGGAGGCAGGAAATTACTTTTCTATGCGACTTTCAAAACTTCCCTCTTCCAGCTTCTGGCTTCCTATCCTAAAAAATGTTAAATTAACTTTACAACCTAAATATCTATGTTTCATAATTTTCTTATCTTGAAAAGCGAAACCATAACTTGATACCTTCAACACCATCAATGAACAGAATCACCGATCACCTGAAATATTTCTCAAAACTGTCCGCTGTATTCATCTTCAGCCTGTTTAAGATCTATGCTATAGGCATAATTTCGACTATTACTGTCCTCGTACTGGGAATTTATATTCTGGCAGAAAGCTTAGGCTCATCACTGGGCCACAGTGGAGCTCTCGCATTTATAGTGGCAACGGTTATGGCTAAACCTGTATCAGCAGGACTTTTCTATCTGCTGATCATTATTGCCCCGTTTGTAATTGCCGTTTTTGCTACCAAATATGCGATGGCAGGAATCATCAGCAGACTGCTCAAAGACCATACGAAAACAATTCTGATTCCTTTTATTGATAAGGTACTGGATAAATTTAAAAACAATCAGCCCACAGTAGTTCGTACCAGTGCAGATTATGCGCTGGCCAAAGTGAAACTTCTGAACGAATTCAGGAACAGCTCAGAAAATAAAATCCTCAAACGTATTCTGGGCTATGCTTTGAATAAAATAAAATTTGAAGAACTGAATCTGGGAGATGAGCATGCCAACTTCTATGATATCATTAAAACAACCCTTATTGAAAAATTGCACGAGCTGGCAGAACCTTCGGCCATGATTTTCTATATCTATATAGGCCTGCAGTGGGTAAGTTTAATTTTATTGTACTTTTTGAATATTTAAGCTCATTCAGATCCTGAAATGGGTGATGTATAGATGGTTGCAGCAACCGTTTAAAAAAGAAAAAAGCCTCTATTACTTCTCTGATAGAAGAATTAACTATCTTTATCTCATTTAGAATAAAATATTTAATTTTAGAGACACTAAAAAATAATCTCCGGAACATGTTCAGATGATCCGGAAATAAGATCAAAAACAGAACGCAAATATATTAATATAAGAAAAATTATAAATGGGAGTACTAGTAACCAACGAAACAGTAAAGCAACTATTTCATATTGCTCAGTCGATAGCGAAGGAAAATTATAATGGAACTTATGGAGGTCCGCATATTCTGCAGGCTTTGATGCATAAAGATATCGGCCTCAATGAATTCCTGAAAAGCATAGATAAAGATCCGGGATATTTCTACGAATGGGCAGACGTCCGTATTGAAGAATATCCTAAAACAGCTCACCTGCCGGATGAAGTAGGACAGGACGATGCTGTAGATACCCTTATAGAAGAAGCAGATGACATCCGCTTAAAACTGGGGCTGGATGAGATTACGCCCATCTGTATTCTGACAGCCATTGTAAAACCTCAGGTGGTCTTTTCACTTCAACAGCTGAAATCACTTCCGCTCAGAGAATATGAAATCTTTAACCTGTATAGAAAAGATACACCCTTCACCGTTTCAGAAGATGGAGATTTCTCATCAATATTTTCCAACGGATCAGATTATACAGATTCCTCATTTCCTTCCATTAAAAGCTATTGTGTAGACAGAACAGCACAGGCAAGAAAAGGAGAGCTTGAAAACATCATCGGTAGAGATAAAGAGTTGAGAATGCTGGTAGAGATCCTTTGCCGGAGAAGCAAACCGAACGTAATCATTATCGGTGAGCCGGGAGTAGGAAAAACAGCATTGGTAGAAGGTTTTGCCATTGAAATTACAAAAGGGAACGTTCCTGAAATGCTTAAAAACGGAACTCTTTTAGAGCTGGACACCGGAGCATTGCTTGCAGGAACCTCTTATAAAGGAGAAATTGAAGACCGCCTGAAGAAAGTGATCAATGAATGTAAAAAAATTGAAAAAGCAATCCTTTTCATTGATGAGATCCACACCCTTTTAGACCCGAAAGGAAGCATCGGAAACGTAGCTAATCTTTTGAAACCTGAATTGGCAAGAGGGGAAATCACTGTAATCGGTGCGACTACCCAGGAAGAATACAGAAAAATTATAGAACCGGAACAGGCTTTCAACCGTCGTTTCGAGGTATTAACCGTTAATGAGCCGGATGAAAAGACCTGTGTGAAAATGATCGATGTACTTCTTGAAGGCTATAAAAAGCACCATGGTATCGAGGTAGAAAAAACAGCCCTTCCGGAATGCGTACGTCTGGCAAAAAGATATGCAAAAGGTAAAAAATTACCGGATGCTGCAATTGATTTATTAGACCGGACAATGGCAGCCATCAAAATGCTTGATGAGCTTTCAGAAAAAGAACTGGACAGCTGGAAAGAAAGCTATGATGCTATTTTAAAAGAAGAATATGCAGACAGCAAAGACAAAGCTGATGAGCTGATCTGGACGTATAACCTGCTAAGGGATAAAATAAGCCCTATTCTTTGGGGATCCCTGAGCGAACAGCCTGCCCTGGATAACGCTATGCCGGTAGACCAGATTCAGAAAATCATTGAAGATACTTATGCAGAGCTTTTACAGCATGCTGCAAAGAAAAGAGAAAAAGTAGACCGCCTGGAACTGGCTGCTGTAATGGCTGCCAAAACCAATATCCCGATCGGGAAAATTCAGGCACAGGAAAAAGAAAAGCTCCTGAATATGGAATCCCTTCTCCTAAACAGGGTTGTAGGACAGGATCATGCTTTAAAAATCCTTTCCGATGCTATCGTAGAAAACCGAAGCGGATTAAACAAACCGGGACAGCCGATAGGATCTTTCTTCCTTTTAGGACCTACCGGAACAGGTAAAACGGAGCTGGCAAAATCTATGGCAGAATTGCTTTTCAACGATGAAAAGGCCATGGTACGTTTCGATATGTCAGAATTTAAAGAAGAACATTCCGCAGCTTTGCTATATGGAGCGCCTCCGGGATACGTAGGATATGAAGAAGGAGGGATGCTGGTCAATAAGATCAGACAACAGCCTTATACCGTTGTTTTATTTGATGAAATTGAAAAAGCCCACCATTCCGTTTTTGATGTATTCCTTCAGATTATGGACGAAGGAAAAGTACATGATAAACTGGGCAAAGAAGGAGACTTCAGCAATGCTCTGATTCTCTTTACCTCCAATATCGGAAGTGAAGAAATTGTAAAACAGTTTGAAGAAGGAAAAGTTCCGGAATCATCAGCACTGATGCAGATCATGTCAAACTCAGGCAGATTCAGACCGGAGTTCCTTGCGAGAATTACAGAGATCATTCCTTTTGCACCGATCACGGAGTCCATTGCAGAAAGAATCTTCAATATCCAGCTGAAATCACTCCATACTTCACTGACGAGATTAGGAATTGCTTTACAGATCAGTGATGATGCCGTAAGAAACCTGGCATTGGGAGGATTCAGCAGCAAATATGGTGCGAGACAGATCTCAGGAGTGATCCGTGCACAGCTTGCCAGACCAATCTCTAAAATGATTGTGAGAGAAGAAGTAAAATCCGGCCAGACCATACACGTAGACTGGAATAAAGAAGAAGATAAATTAAGCTGGAAAGTAGATTAAATGATACCGTGAAAAGGCTTAACAGCAAACCTGCCTTTGAGCCTTTTTACCTTTTTTGCTTATTAAATACATTTAAAATGAAAACGATTGTCAGGAATATCTTTACAGGTTTACTGCTAATGGGAACAACTGTCTTTGTAAACGGGCAGTTTCTTGCTGCTTCTGATACCTCGGAAAGCAGTGTGAAAAAGTATAAGGGAATCATTAATGCCAATAAAGATCTTGTAGAATTTATTGAGCAGCTGCTTCTTCAGAAGGGGCTTCCAAAACATCTGAGAAATCTTGCGCTTATAGAATCCCATTTTAACAGAAATATTACTTCAGGAGCCGGAGCAGTGGGAATCTGGCAGTTTATGACCGCACATGCGAACCAATACGGGCTTACCGAGCAGGGCCGCACAGATATTTATAAAAGTACAAAGACAGCTGCAATTTCCCTGAGTAATCTTTACAAAAAATACAATAATTGGGTAACGGTAGTGGCTGCTTATAACTGTGGAGAAGGAAATATCGCTAAAGCCATGCAGGCAGCAGGTTCCTCTCAGTACCATGAATTTTCTAAATATCTTCCGGGAGAAACCATCAATCACGTGAAGAAATATCTGAATGCATGCTATGCTACAGGTGAACTTCAAAGTGTGTTGAGCAATTATAATTCTTCGAGACTTCATAAAGTTTTCTTTGAAAACGGAAACCGTAAAGTGGTAGATGAGGTTCTTTCCGAAACAGATATCAATGCCGGGTTTAATCTGAAGGTCGTTGCTGCAGAACTGAACGTAGATATTGACAAAATTCTTGCCTGGAATCCCGGAATTGAAGAAGAATTACAGAAAAAAGGAGAAAGTACCCTCTATCTGCCAACGGATCTGATGCCTGATTTTCTCTTAAGAAAGAATAAAATACTGATGCGTTCCATAAAAGAAGGAGCTGCTGTTCAGCAATAAGGTAGTACATGTTATCTGCATAAAATAGTAGGATCTTCTTTTTTAAAGGAGATCCTATTGTATTCTATAAAGCTTAAAGGATGAAAAATAAATTAAAATATATTCTCCTGTTACCGTTCCTATGGTTCTTTATTCATAGTGCTTACATCATCGCAGACGGATTGATTGACAGACAGGGAAAAGCAGATCTCGCTGTAGTTTTTGGAAATAAAGTCAATGAAGATGGTACCTTATCGGATAGATTGGCTGCCCGGATGGACCAGAGTATTGCATTATATACTTCAGGTAGGGTAAAAAAGATTCTCGTAAGCGGAGGATTGGGCAAAGAAGGCTATTGGGAAGGAAACAAAATGAAGGAATATCTTGTGAAAAACCATATCGCAAAGAAAGATATCATTGTGGATAATGACGGAAACAATACTGAAATGACCGTTAAAAATACCATCCGGATATCTGACAGTCTGCATTTTAAAAAAGTTATTTCCGTTTCCCAGTATTATCATCAGACAAGAATTAAAAAGCTCTTCAAAAAAGCTCAGTTCTATGCTATTGAGAGTTCAAGTCCGCAATATTTTGAAATAAGAGATTTTTACTCAGTCTTCAGAGAATTTTTCGCTTACTATTTTGGGTAGCAGGTCTTTGTTTTTTCAATTTTCCTGATTGAGTTAACATTTATTTTTTCAAACAGTGGTTTATTTTTTTGATTAAATCATTTGTTAAAAGATTGCTAATTTTTATTAAAAATTATTAATATTTCTCTTTTAAGTGGAAAAATATGATCCTTTTTGATTTTATGATTTATATTTAAAATACTGGTTTTTAGTTGTTTGTATTTATTGTTTAAGTCAAATGTCGTAGAATTACGACAAGAAATCGTAGAACTACTACAATTTTTCAGATTTATGGTGAAAAGTTTTTTTTAGAAAAAAAGAGCCTCTATATTTGCTACACAATCACCGAATCACAAAATATTATTAACGATTAAAATTTACAAATCATGGCAGAAAGAAATTCGAGAGGAATCTTAAAATTCAACAACGGGGAAGGACAGAAATTATTAAAAATGAACTACAGCGTATCGAGATCTACAGACGTATCCGGACGTGTAGCATCAGATCCTTCCAATGCATTAATCAAAGTTACAGTAGAAGCTACTGAAAAATCAGATATTCTTGAAAGCTTACTAAACGGAAAATATAAGCCTACAGTAGGAGAAATTGTTTTCAACAAATCTCACGAAGAAGGAACACTGATCACCCTTAAATGGGAAAACGGATATGTGATCCAGCACGAAGTAGACTTCGACGCTATCGACAGCAACAGCATGTTGATCAGCTTCGTAATCAGTGCAGAAGGAATTGACTACGGAACTTCCCGTTTCGATGGTTTATGGCCTTCGGCAGGTAAATAAGCCTATTCATCATCTTAGTAAAAATAAAATTGGTACAGAACAGCGGCTTGCAAGAGTATGCTGTTCTGTTTTTCCATGTACAGTGTGCTGGATTTTTAACCCAGTTTATAGAATACTAAGATTTCAACCTATATTTTTTGATTCTGTGTATGCTGTATTATCAGCAGTTTATTTAATAGTTAATTTAAACACAAAACGCTATGTTTCAGGATGACAAGACAATTAAAGTAGAGAACCCGGAGAATGATGTAAAAGGCAGCAAAGAGAAGTTGAAGAATGGAGTGAAGGAAAATATTGCCCAAAAAACAGATGCAAAGTTGAAGAAAACGGGAGAAAAAGTAAAGAATACCGTACAAGCCGGACAACAGGGGATAAGCACTGTACAGGGTGCAGATATGTTTATGAACCAGACTTTTGTTCCGAACAACCCGTCTATTGTTGAAAATAAAGTGTGGGCCAAACAGCCTACCTCAAAAATACACAATGCCGAAGCCATCCCCCAAAGTATTATTGCCGGTATCAACCGTGTGGTGAAGCTGGATATAATCATCGAAGGACAGATGATTAAGCATTTCAAACATTTCAAACTGGTGCAGAGTGCAGCCAAACATCATGAATTTCATCTGACACTTGCCCATGATACCTTAGGAAGTGCTGAAAATCATAACCTGGAAAACGCTCAGAATTTTTTAGGAAAAAGAATTACTGTCGTTTTTAAATATAAAGATATTGATAAAGGGGCAGAAAGAAACTTCGTAGGAGTAGTGACGGAAGTAGGCTTCAGCCAGGAAAAGGGAAGTCTTGGTAATATCGTACTTAAAGGATATAGCCCCACTGTACTTCTGGATGCCGCTCCGCATATTCAGAGCTTTGGAGGAAGCCAGCCGGTGAGCCTGAACAGTATTGCAGATCATGTGATCAGAGAAGGCCTCGGACAAAATAAATTTGACTTCAGGGTAGATGCCCAGTATGGCAATGTTTCCTACAGCTCACAATACGAAGAAACTCATTATAACTACCTTGCCAGAATGGCGGAAGCTTACGGTGAGCAGTTTTACTATGACGGGGAAGTGCTGCACTTCGGAAAACTTCCACCTCAGGAGAAACCTGTAAAGCTTACTTATGGAAGCACTGTAAGTGATATTGCCATCAAAATGAGAGCACAGCATGTAAGCCCGACTTTCTATGGCTATAACAGCAGCAAGAATGAAAAGCTTACCGCCGGAAGTTCAAAAATAAACCATACCTCTGATATCGCTAGAAGGGCCTATGAAATCTCAGAAAAGACCTTTACTACGCCTTCTTTAAGAGTTGCTCCCATCAAAGCTTCATCTTTTATGGATATCGATGCTTCTCAGAAGGGAACCGCAGGAAGTAAAGCCTCAGAAGTTTTTATTACTTCAGGAACTACAACAGTACCTTTCCTTTATCCGGGGTGTACCGCTGATATCGAAATGCGTAAGGCAGACAGTAGTGATACGTCTTACTTTACCAAATTGATGATTCTGGAAGTTACCCATGAAGTAGATGCAAGAGGATATTATGACGGCCAGTTTGAAGCAATTGCTGCCGATACAGGTTTTATCCCACGGCCGGAATTTGAAACCCCAAGAGCAGAAGCCCAGTTTGCCAAAGTGATTTCCAATACAGATCCTTTGAATCAGGGAAGAGTTCAGGTACAGTTTGACTGGCAGAACGGTCCTGATATCTCAGAATTTATCCGTGTCATGTCACCCGATGCGGGAAGCAGTGATAAAGTCAATAAGAACCGTGGTTTCATGTCTGTACCCGAAGTAGGAGACCAGGTAATTGTCAATTTCGTACACCAGCACCCTGACCGCCCGTTTGTAATGGGAGGAATGTACCATGGAGGTATTGGAGGCGGTGGAGGCGCCGGAAATAATATCATGAGCTTAAGCAGTAAAAGCGGAAATATTATCCAGTTTCATGACGGATGCGGAATTGAGATTAAAGACCGAAGCGGAAACCATGTTACTTTGAGCGGAACGGGAAATATAGATACAAAGGTAAGTAACAACAGCAAGGAAGACATCGGAAACGACAGTACAGTAAAAATTGGAAATAACAGTACTGTTAACGTCACCTCAAAAAGCACCCATACTGTGGGAGAAGAGCAAAGTGTTCTTACAATGGGTAGTGATGGAGTTATTGATCTGAGTGGGAAAACCTCAGTGAAGATAAAAGTGTCTGATACCAGCTACATTGAAATTACAAGTGGGAAAATTACCATTCAAAGTGATGTTATTGAAATAAAGGGAACAACTTCATCATCAATAGAAGGTGCAAGCCCGGCAAAAGCTTTATTCAGCGGAAATACTATAATATCGGGAAGTCAAATCGTAGAAAATTAAATAAGCATTGGAGCTGCATAAATATTACTTAAAGAATGGAGATACCCTAAATTCAATTGCAGATGAATTGGGGCTAACAGTTTCTGAAATAAGAGACTATCATAATAATTATTCAAGACCTCATGAATGGATTAAAGATGATTTGTCATTGCCTATTTGGTCAAAATTTATTATTATTCCTGACTCTGTAGAGATTCTGAAGAAGAGAAAAGAAGATTTATTATCTACTGAAAAAGTTTTACTCATACAGAAAGAAATCAGCCCTAATCAATATTTGATCAGGCAGAATATAGATATGCAAGTTTCCGGAAATAGTATGATAGATTCGGAAACAGAAATAGTGTGGGAATACAGCAAAATTAAAAAAGAGAATGTTTTTTACGGTGATATTCAGCAGAAATCACATCAGGTAAAATATATTAAATCTATTTATCGTCAGTTTGCTGAGTACATGCAGAAATTTAATAAACCAATGGAACATTTGGTTATTGAGCTTTTTCCTACGGGTGCTATGAAATCTCTTGTCAATCAGGATGAAATAAATAAGGCCTGGGATAATTTGAAAGAAGAATTGAATCCAGAAATAGGAAATACTTTGGAAGAAAAGAATATGATTGAAGGTGGAGATAAAGATTTTAGTGATACTTTTCCCCTAATAAAGAATAATACTCTTTATACTTTGTTTCATAATGATTTTTTTCATGAGTATTCAGAATTAAATACTTTTATCGAGTTAGACAAGGAAGAATATATGTCACAGATTTTTGCCAATGAAAAAGTGATTCTTATTAAGAAAAGAAGAGTGGAAAAAGAAGGGAGTCTGGTAAAAATAAAATTTTATTCAGAAGCTGATCCTAATAAAAATAGGCATTTAAGAGAGATCTATAACACTAAATTAAAGGCTTTTTTAGAGGAAGAATATAATTATTCATTGACTTGGTCTGTAGAATACCATTTTGATATATCACAGAGTAAAATGATATTTTGCTATTCTAAAATTAAAGAACAGGCATCTGGAAAGTACAGTCATCTGACAGAACATAAAATCGAACCCTTAAAAATTAACAAAAATGGCTAAGTTATACGTACCAGATGGGGCATGGCTGGTGTGCTCCAACGGAATGAAAAAGCAACAGATAAAAGTAACCAGTCAGGGAAAAGTAACTATTGCCGGGGGATATCTTAAGGCAACTGTAGATGACAGACCTGGAGGCAATTTTATGTGTGGTAAAATGATTCTTATAGGTGCCATAGTGGGTGCGGTAGCAGGACTGGCTCTTGTTGCCGGATCTGTAATATCTGGTGGAGCTTTAGCTGTTGCAGCTATTGCCGCAGCAGGAGCTGCAGCAGGAGCAGGCATCTCCTTAATACCGTCAATTTGCGGAATGTTCCTTCATAGTTGGAAACCTTTTGATACGAATGTTCTAACTGTTGGAAAGCATCCGTTGCTGGAAAATTCTCAAATACCATGTAGGTTAGGAGGCAATGTCATGATCCTTTACTCTGAAAAAGCAGCTGATGAGTTTACTGATCTTACAATAGGCAGAACCATCATAAATACTGTGGGGGTTATAGCTCTTTCTTATATCCTATATCCGGCATTGGCAGCAATAGGTACTACGGCAGTTACAGCTAAAACTACTTTTGTAACCTTTGGAGCTACGGCTGGATGGAACTACTTAGGAGGCATTGCTTTGACAACAGGTACTGCATACGGTGTAGGCTGGGGAATTGACCAGACTAAAGGTGGATTATATTCTATTATTCCCACTGGTGATGGAAACACAGTTAAAAAATATGTAGATGGCTTTGAGTCTGATCCAGGACAGATAGTGGAAAATCATAGAATAGCTAATTCCAATGGTGATAAGGCTCTTTATGAACATGCAAATGATGTAGGAGGAGCAACAGGAGTTGGAAAGGAAACGATAGGAAACAGGACGTCTACCTATTATGAACAGACAACATCCCAGTCTGTCCGTTTAGATGATATTGAAGAGAGAGGACCTGTACAAACATCAACCGGAAATAGGATTGATGGCGCAATACCAGGAAGAAATCCTAATGTCGGTGAGTCTTATAGAGTGGTGACAGGTTCAGATTATGGAGGAAGGTATCAGGTTATTGAAGAAAATCAATTTACTTCTAATTCTCAATATTCCAAAAATGATTTATCTTTAAAAGGATCTGGTAATATGGCATATAATTCAGGGATAGGAGCTTTAAAAGATAACTTTGGAAGGCCTAAGTTTGATCCCGCTAAAGGAGGTGCTAAAGGAGGTGTACAAGGAGGTGGTTTCTACATGGGATTGTTACAGGATGCTTATAAAGGAGTAACAAATTTTATTTTAAAGGGACAGGCTGAGGACTTAATGAAAGCATTGCAAAATGAAGAATCAGCTGCCAAAGCAAAAATAACAGTACTAGCTGGAAAAGATTAATGAGAAAACTTAATTTAGATTTTTTACATCCTCTTTTTATCTATTTATGGGTACTATATACATTTTATACCATTGCAGCCTCTCTTTACGATTTTTCTCACATAAAATATATAACCTGGAGACAAGCTGAAAACCAAAGTACAGTATATTCAAGCAGAAGAAGTACAACAGTTACCTATAATTTTGTAAAGGATCATGTAAGAATCAGTCGTGTATATCCTGGAATTTTGGAAGGTGTGAATACATGGATATGGGGAATTAATAAGGAAGATCAAAAACTTGATATTTCATTTTATATTCGGGACAGGGATTATATGAAGATTGAAAACAATGAAATTACATACAGAAAAGATATTTTTGGAGGGAAACTAAACGAATTAGAATCAATTCCTTTTTTTGGACTTCGAAAAATTAATGTAAAGGCTAATAAATTTGTTCTTCTGTCAGATATATGGAAATATAATTATCGCTGGTGGGTTTTTCTAATTTTTCTATTAACCCCATTTGTGTTAAAATTATTAATTAAAAAGGTTGGATTTAAAACTCTTGAAATACAGAGTGAATTAAGATTTACTAAACTGAATGATTATATTTTTTGGATTTTATCATTTATAAATATTATTAATTTTATTATATAGTAATGAAAAAAACATTCCTCATACTTATCGGAATCATTGCCTTAGGCTTTATTATTGTTATTGCTAAAAATGCAATTTTTACAGATGCAGATACCCAGTTTTATGATGATGGATGGACTGCGCATGAAAAAGGGCAGTATGAGCTGGCAGCATTTTATTTTAGCAAAGTAGACAAAGCCAAATATCCTGATGCACCTATGGCTTTAGGAGCTTCCTATTTAGAACTAAAAAACTATGATAAAGCAATAGTTAACTTTGAGGAGGCCTACAAAAATAAAAAAGCTTACAGTTTGGAGGATTATAGTAAAATTTTAAATTCTTTAGGATACTGCTATCTTCAGACAGGAAATCTGAAGAATGCAAAGTTTTTCCTTCAGGAAGCTGAAAAATCAGGAAACCCAAACAGTAAAAGAAATCTGCAGATTTTAGATTCATTGGAACAAACAATAAAGTAAGAGACCTGAAAAGGTCTTTTTTGTGCTTTAAACTTTAAAATAGAGTCTTCTGACAAGCCGTGAACTGGCTGCAGACATTGCTTCCCGTTCTTTTTTAGATTATAATTGGAAAGACGCTCTGAAGGGGGATTGAGAAAAATAGGCGAGTCACCGTCTAAATTTCTACTTTTTTGGGATCTATGGAAATATAATTATTCTCTTTGGATTTCCTTATTGATTATGTTTATGCCAATACCATTAGCCGTATTTATTAAAAAAGTATTTAATCATAAAGACTTTGAATTAGAAGAAATGTACAATATAAAAGGGTATAAAAAGTTAAATCAAATATTTATCCTATTTTTAATTACTTTATTTTTGAGATTTTTAGTTTAATAAAATTATATGAAGAAGTTGACAATTATCATTATAGGCATAATAGCTGTTTTAGGTATAGTAGTTATTGCAAAAAACAATTATGTTTTTTCATTCGGAGATCGTGAACGTTTGGATAAAGGTTGGAAAGCTTATGAAGGTAGAGATTATAGTTTTGCGATTACCCAATTTGTGTCGGTGGATTTAAAAGACCATCCTGAAGTTGTAATGCCACTGGCAGATTCATATTTGGAGATAGGAGAAGCATATAATGCTATTCAATATCTGGAACCTGCGTATCATGGTAAAAATTATAGTGCAGATGAGCGTTCAAAAATTACAAATATGTTAGGAATTGCTTATACGAAGGAAAAGAACTATAAAAAGGCCAGACTTTTTCTGGAGGAATCTAATAAACTTGGAAACCCAAACAGTAAAAGAAATCTGCAGATTTTAGATTCATTGGAACAAACAATAAAGTAAGAGACCTGAAAAGGTCTTTTTTGTGCTTTAAACTTTAAAATAGAGTCTTCTGACAAGTCGTGAACTGGCTGCAGACATTGCTTCCCTTTCTTTTTTAGATTATAATTGGAAAGACGCTCTGAAGGGAGTAGGACTTGGTTTAGGAGGTGCTGTGGTAGGTTTTGCATTAGAACAGTCGGTGAATGTGTATGAGAATAGTTTGCAGTCTGAAGCAATGCTAAAACAAAGAGAAATGGATAAAGCGGATAATAAAAATAGTATTGGAGTGATTGCACATAGAAAATAATATTTTATGAAAAAAATGGGTTTCGTAATTGGTCTATTGATAGGTATACCTTTATTTATAATTCTTATTAATTTCTTGTTTTTCAGAGGAAATGATCCTTCAGAAAAAGAAGTAAACAGTTATATATCACATTCAAAAAAAGAAATGATCACCTTACCACAAAATGCTAAAACCGAGAATAAACAATATATTGTTGGCTTAAGCAGGCGAGGTCAGCCATCTGCTTTTTTAAATAAATATTATTTTTATGACAGTCGGCATAAAAAGTTTTTTGCTCTATTGATTTTTGATGGCTTTGACAAAAAATCTAATGATAGATGGTGGGTATTAGGAGATAATGAAGAAGGAGATAAAATCTCTGTTCAGATCAACCAGAATCAGCTTAACGATCCCAAATATGGTACTGAAAATAATCCTGTTCCTGTATTTCCAAGAGATATACACAATTTGAAAGGAGGTTTTACATCAGATCCTTTTCATGTTTCGGATCCTTTGAATTTTATATTTGTAGAGCAATATTTGAAATTTTTTATGCCTGAAGATGAGTTTGCAAAAATGTTTAAACAATGATATCAATTCCGTATTTATTCTAATACTACATCATATGTAAGAAAAACTTCTGCATTTTTTATTTAATATATTTTGTCCGGAATATTTTGCCTTAATTATGGAAATAATATTTTTGATTGTTTTTATTGTATTATCATTATTTTTAATGTTTAAAGCTCCAGCAATAATTGAAAAGAAAAGATTAATCATTTTCTATGGAGTTGGAATGGTACTGACTGTTTTATTATTTATTATTAGTCCACTTATTATTTTCGGAATTTCAAAAGTAATTACTATCGATCATAATGAGATAGATAAAGTTCTTAAAGGTTTATTTTTATCATTTCTATGCCTGTTTTTTTTGAATTTGTTTATTCTCTTGGTCGTTGACAATTTAATTGATTTTCTTATTCGCTTTCATCAGACAAATAATCAGGCTAATCTTAACCGCAATCCAATAAGAGCTGTTACTGAAAACAAATCTAGAATATTGACATTTTCGAAAATTATTTTCTTTATTTTAGGTCAATGTCTTCCTTATTATGGTATTTGGATTGGTTCGTATAAATAACATTGAAAAGTATAAAGGTTTTTTATAACATCAGCTTTGGAAGCAAAGCAGGAATAGCTCTATTTTTGAGGAATATTATGTATAGAATGAAAAAAAGAAAAGAGTTCATCTTCAAAAATGTTTTGCCTTTCCATATGATCTGGACAATATTCATCATCATCCCTTCTATGGCTTTTTATGGAGCGTTATATTACTTTTTACTGCAGGGTAATTTCAATCTTGCCTTTGTAATGCTTTTTACACTGCTTTATTTCGGGACCTGCTACCTTATTCTGAAAGCTGTTTCTGTAGAAGTGACCTTGTGGTTTGATGATCATTATCTTTATATTAAAAAAGGAAATCGCAGATTTGAAAAATACTTCAGGGCCGATATTACCGGATTTTATGCCCATGATTATGAAACAGAAAATTCACAGCTGCAAAGTTCAAAAATATATTTTAAGTTCTGTCTGAAGGATAATAAAAACATCCATTTATATGATGTAGAATACAAAAATCTGTTTGAAGAAGAAAAAGGCCTGGAATTGAAAAGGTTTTTGAAAGAAGCTCAGAATGAACTGAAATTTTCAAAGAAAGAAAGGAAAAATAATTATCAGAATATTTATTGGTACTCGGGTGATCAGCTTTAAACATCATTTGGATGTCCCATCCTGTTCAGGGAAAAAATCCAATAATATGAGCTTTTTGCTGCCCATATCTCTCCTGATGGTGGAATAATAGAGGTTCTATTTCTGTTTTTAAATTGTTGTTAAATCATTTATTACTAGTTGTTTATATTTTGTTTGAGGTCCGATATCGTAGAATTACGACAAGAAATCGTAGAACTACTACAATTTTTCAGATTTCATGTCAAAAGCTTTTTTTTCAAAATCAACCGCTTTATATTTGCTATATAATTATTGAACAACAAAATATTATTAACGATTAAAATTTACAATCATGGCAGAAAGAAACTCAAGAGGAATCTTAAAATTCAACAACGGTGAAGGACAGAAATTATTAAAAATGAACTACAGCGTATCGAGATCTACAGACGTATCCGGACGTGTAGCATCAGATCCTTCCAATGCATTAATCAAAGTTACAGTAGAAGCTACTGACAAATCAGACATCCTTGAAAGCTTATTAAACGGAAAGTATAAGCCTACAGTAGGAGAAATTGTATTCAACAAATCTCACGAAGAAGGAACACTGATCACCCTTAAATGGGAAAACGGATATGTGATCCAGCATGAAGTAGACTTCGACGCTATCGACAGCAACAGTATGTTGATCAGCTTCGTAATCAGTGCAGAAGGAATTGACTATGGAAACTCCCGTTTCGATGGTTTATGGCCTGCAGCTGGTAAATAAGCTATTTACACTTAAAAAAACTACCGGAACAGTATGCTCACAGAGTATACTGTTCTTTTTTATTAATAAACCTTCCCAATATTGTCACCTCATAACGAGGGCATCTCACAATCCATATCCCGTTAATCTTTCATACTTTCTCAGCTCTGAATCCCCTCCAAAACTAGCAATTTATCTTCCTATTTTCTTATATTTGTTCATTATAGACAATATGGACGCAACACAAGATAAAAGGCTGTTTCTCATCGATGCTTATGCGATGATTTTCAGAGGATATTACGCATTAATCAGGAATCCGAGATTGACCAGCAAAGGGCTGGATACTTCTGCTATTTTCGGTTTTACCAATTCTTTGATCGAATTGATCCGAAGAGAAAGACCTACCCACCTGGCAGTTGTTTTTGATGTAGGGCAGGCCAGTGTAAGAACGGATGATTTTTCAGACTACAAAGCCAACAGAAGTGAAACTCCTGAAGCCATCAAGATTGCTGTTCCATACATTCACAGGATCCTTGAGGCCATGCACATTCCTATTCTTGGGGTGGAAGGATATGAGGCTGATGATGTCATAGGGACGATTGCCTGCAAAGCAGAAAAAGAAGGCTATACCACTTTTATGGTAACACCGGATAAAGACTTTGCACAATTGGTGACAGACAAAATCAAAATTTATAAACCGGGTTTAAAAGGCGGTGATATAGAAATCCTGGGGGTAGAAGAAGTAAAGGCAAAATATGAGATCGAAGATCCTAAGCAGGTCATAGACTTCCTTGCTATGATGGGAGATGCGGTGGATAATATTCCCGGTTTGGAAGGAGTAGGAGAAAAAACTGCGATGAAGTTCCTTAAAGAATTCGGAAGTATAGAAAACTTACTGGCCAATACAGATAAGCTGAAAGGAAAGCTGAAGGAAAAAGTGGAAGCTTCCGCAGAACGTGGGATCTTATCCAAAAAATTAGCAACCATCATCTGTGACGCACCGGTAGAATTTCACCAGGAGCAGTACGATCTTGAAACTCCGGACTTTGAAAAAGTAAAAGAGGTCTTTGATGAAATAGAATTCAGAAGACTCTACGAAAACCTATACAGAGCTTTTGCTCCGGCAGCCACAGAAACTGTTATTGTAAGTGAAGTGGAAGTGAAGCAGACTCCGGCAGGAACAGAAGTAAAAGGGCAGGTAATGCAGCTTGATCTTTTTGCCAATTTCGAAGAACTGGATCAGGCCACCTCTACAAAATCTACCATTGAGCATAATGATCACCTGTATCAGTTCATCAACAATCCAAAAGCCCAGAAAAAACTCGTAGACAACCTTCTGAAGCAGAAAGCTGTCTGTTTTGATACAGAAACAACCTCACTGAATGAGCTTGAAGCAGAACTTGTAGGAATGAGTTTCTCCTACAAAAAAGGACTTGCCTATTACATTCCTTTGTCTGAAGACAGAGGCGAAGTTTTACAGACACTGGAAATTTTCAGACCGTTTTTTGAAAAAGAAGACCTGCTGAAAATTGCTCATAATCTGAAATTTGACTATAAAATATTAAAGCAGTATGACATCACCGTAAAAGGTGCCATGTTCGATACAATGATCGCCCATTATCTGCTGAATCCGGATGGAAGACACGGTATGGATTATCTTTCAGAAGTATACCTGAATTATAAACCCGTATCTATAGAAACCATCATCGGAAAGAAAGGCAAAAAACAAGGGAATTTCAGAGATGCAGACCTGAGAACCCAGACCGATTATGCTGCAGAAGATGCAGATATAACCTTCCAGCTGTATGAATTGTTTGCTCCACAGCTGAAAAAAGAAAACCTGGAAGACCTTTTCTTCAACATAGAAATGCCTCTGATGGAAGTGCTGGCCAAAATGGAGCTGGCAGGAATCTCACTGGATGAAAAATGGCTGGCTCAGGAAAGTATTGATCTTGAAAATGACCTGAAGCAGCTGGAATCCACTATTTTTGAACTTTCCGGAGAAGAATTCAATATGAACTCTCCAAAGCAATTGGGGGAAATCCTGTTTGAGAAGATGCAGCTGGATCCAAAAGCTAAAAAAACGAAAACAGGCCAATATGCTACCTCAGAAGATGTACTTCAGAAACTGGCATCAAAACACGAGATCATCAAACATATCCTGGAATACAGAACCTATCAGAAGCTGAAATCTACCTATGTGGATGCTTTACCTTCACAGATTGATAAGGAAGACAATAGGGTACACACCAATTTCTCGCAGACTACAGCCGCTACAGGACGTCTGGCAAGTGTAAACCCGAATCTGCAGAATATCCCGATCAGAACACTGAGAGGCCAGCAGATTCGTGGAGCCTTTGTTTCAGGAGAAGGGAAGAAAATTATCTCTGCCGATTATTCCCAGATCGAACTTCGTCTGATTGCAGAGATCTCAGGAGAGGAAAATATGATCAAAGCCTTTCAGGATGGGGAAGACATTCACGCTTCCACAGCAGCGAAACTCTTTAAAATTCCTTTAGAAGAAGTTTCTAAAACACAGAGAAGCCAGGCCAAAACAGTAAACTTTGGAATTATCTACGGCCAGGGAGCTTTTGCTTTGGCAGAGCAAACCGGATTATCCCGTACAGAAGCCAAACAAATGATCGAAGCCTATTTTGAAACCTATCCGAAGCTGAAAGAATATATGGCAGAACAGGTAAATAAAGCCAGGCAGATAGGATATGTGGAAACCATTTTAGGCAGAAAACGCCACTTAAAAGATATCAATTCCAATAATTTTGTTGTAAGAGGTCATGCCGAACGAAATGCTGTCAACGCCCCGGTTCAGGGAAGTGCCGCAGATATTGTAAAAATTGCCATGATTAAAATCGACAGAGAGCTTGAAGAACAGCAGCTGAAAACCAAAATGCTGCTTCAGGTACATGACGAATTGGTTTTCGAAGCCCCAGCTCATGAAATTGAAGCCGCTTCAAAATTGATTAAAACAGAAATGGAAAATGCTTTAAAAACACAGGTTCCGTTACTGGTAGAAATAGGAGTGGGAGACAACTGGCTGGAAGCTCATTAAAGATAAGAACGTTATCAAAATAAATGAAACAGGCTACTTCATATGAAGCAGTCTGTTTTTTATTTTACCAAATGATGCACGAATTAGTGGCAACAATATTAAATACTTTATTTTTTTATTAAACGTATTATCGCAAGATCATCTGTGGGCTTTACACCATATTGATGCTCCAGGATCTTAATCTTTTTGTTAAGCATTTCTTCAGTATCATCATTAGACAGGTTGGTCATTAAATATTCCATACAATTGATGACTTTATCAAATTCTACTTTTTTGATTTTTGAAAAAGAAAGGATTCCATCAGTAGCTATAGATACATCATGCATATGTTCGAAAAAAACTTTCTGTTGTAATGAGTCATACCAATGTTCAAAATCTTCATGAAGATGATAAGCGAGATAATCAGGTTTATTATCACGGTCAAATTCAGTGATTTTTCCATTAATACAAATAACGCCGTCACCAATAGCTAAAATAATTCCTTTGTCAGCTTTTCTATCGTAAACTAAAATGATTAAAGTTGTTAATAACTCTTTTTCATTCAACATCAGGTGATTCTTAATAAATAGAAGCTCTTTGAATAAGCTCCTTACAATATCTCTAAGTTCTTCCTCCAAATTACGCTGGACCTCTTTCTCATATAATTCTTTATAACCTGCTTCAACAATGGCTTTTCGTAAAATTTTAGCAAAAAGTGTTGAGGCAAAATGACTGTCCATAGCAGTAGAGCAGCCGTCCATTACTGCACAAACGATTTTATCAGCATTGATTTTTTTAATCAGAAGATCGTCTTCACAATGAAGAGTATGATAATCACCGATTTGTAATGAGGAATATGTTTTCATGAATTTTGTGAGAAACCGAACCCAAAGCTATAATATCATCAGTAATATATTATACATACTTAGGAATGAAGCTAAAGTCTCCGATATATTTTAAGTATTGAATTCAATTTCCCCCATATAATAAAGCTTATTTTCTTCCCCATCCACAGAAACCGGGTTAGGAATAGCAAATCTGCTGGCGAAAATAATGGCATTGACCGGAGTGTCCAGGTTCATTTCATTAAGTCTGTTTTCAAGAACCGGAAGCCATTCGTCTGCATAGGAATACTCAGAAAATTTCTCGTAAAGCCCAAGATTTTCATCTTCAAAACCATATTCCATAAAATCATCATCAAACCACTTGATCCCCTGTGATTCTGCAAATTTTGAAACATACTGGTCTTCAGTTTCTTCGTCTATATAATAATTTTCATCCTCTTCTACGAAACTATAAAAGTCCTCTTCATCTTTAAAATATCCTAACCAGAAGTGTGAAATTTCTTTATCCATTGGAAAATATATTGAATGTTTAATTGTTTATTGATACCCCTGTATCATGTAATTGAGACTGTAATATTACGAAAGTTTTTCAGTCAGATAAAATCTTCTTATCCCCAAACACTATTGAATGACTGAATTTACGGATAAATTTTTTTATTGTAATTTTATTCTATGTTTAAATTGTAAAAAATGGATTTTCTTCAGGATCATTACGTTGTAAAAAATGAATTAATGCTCATTCTTATTTCCGTCATTCTGGGACTGTTTATTGGTGCCGAACGGGAATACCGTAATAAATCTGCAGGCCTCAGGACTTTTATTCTCGTTTGTTTTGGTGCCTGTCTGTTTACGATCCTTTCCATCAAAATAGGAGTGGAGAATCCGGACCGTCTTGCAGCTAATATTATTACCGGGATCGGTTTTTTGGGGGCAGGTGTGATTTTTAAAGGAGATAATAAAATTGAGGGAATCACGACTGCGACTACCATCTGGGCAACCGCTTCAATAGGAATGGCCGTAGGTTCAGGTTATGTATACTTTTCCCTGTTGGGAACCGCTTTGGTGCTTATTGTTTTAAGCGCTTTAACGTATCTTCAGAGTTTTATAGACAACTATAATAAAGTAAGAGAATACAGAATAACAATTATCAGTTCAGGAGATGTCAGATATTGTGAAAGTATCTTTAAAGAACATCATTTAAAATATCTTATGATTAAGCAGCAGTACACTCAGGGAAGTCTTACAGTTGTATGGCGGCTGACAGGGAAAAATACCCATCATGAAGAAGTTATCAGACGGCTTGTAGATGATCCGAAAATTACAGCTTATCAGTTTTAAACAGATGACTCAAATCTGTTAAAATTAACTTTACTGCAAAAAAATAAAGGCCGAAGCCTTTATTTTCTATTTCTTCTTGAATACATACAGATCTTTGTTGGGACCGGTGATTTCTTTTCCGTCCATATCCAGCTGGATCAGCATGCCTTCACCTACTTTGTATTTATAATTGGCAGTTTTACCTTTTAAAGTGATAATGCTTCCTGTAGTATCCCAGGTAAAAGATCCCTTATCTTCATTTTTTGACTTCCTGTCGATATACTCTTCAGTAATGCTGAAGGTTTTATCATTGTTCAATGTCAGTGAAGTCTTGATTCCGGGGCAGTCGGCACAAGGAACTGTAGCTTCATAAGTACCGTTCCAGTCTAATGCATTTTCAGAGGTATCTCCCTGTGCACTTGTTACTACATGTGTACTGTCTGTTGCAGTGGGTTGCGAAACAGCGGTAGAATCTGTTACAACGTCTGCAGGTTCACCTACCTGGCCGTCTTTTTTATCTTTTGCACAAGAAGTAAAAAATAAAGCAGCTCCAATTCCAAGGATAAGCATTTTGTTTTTCATCATAATAAATAGTTTAAGGATGTTTATTAAGTACGTAACAACAGACAAAAATCGAGCCAGATAGGGTGGTTGGGGGATGGAGAGTAGGAGAGTGGAAGGGCTAATGAGTAATGAGTCGCAGGTTTCGGATTCTTACTTAAATTTCAGGTCCCTTCTTTCTTTGTCTGTTATATTCCGTCTCTTGTTTTCAATTCAAATCTCTTTCTGTCCGTTTTGTAAAAAACTCCATTAGTAACTTTTCCGTTTATTTTATGAAGTCTATTCCTATTTTTCTTCGTAAATTGGGGCAAAATTTTGATTATGACAAAAAAGATACTTTTATCTGTATTTCTTTTGCCAGCTGCAATGGCATTTGCACAACAATATGGAGGAATGTGGATTCCTACAGAGCTGAATGAAAAGGAAATGAAGGATTTGGGAATGAAAATTTCTGCTAAAGATATTTTTAACCCTCAGAAACCAAGCATAAAGGATGCGGTAGTACAGTTTAACGGTGGATGTACCGCAGAGATCATCTCCCCTAAAGGATTGCTGCTTACCAATCACCACTGTGGATATGGCCAGATTCAGGCGCACTCTACAGTACAGAATGACCTTCTTTCTAATGGCTTCTGGGCAAAAAATATGCAGGGGGAACTTCCTAATCCGGGAGTAAAAGTAGATTTTATCGTAGATATAAAAGAAGTAACAGATCAGATTTTAGAAGGTACGGATAATCTTACGGAGCCTGAACTTACTAAAAAGATCAATAACAATATCGAGGTTTATAAAAACTCTCAGAAAATAGAATCTTACCAGTCGATCATGGTAAAACCTATGTACTATGGAAACAAGTATTATGCTTACACAACCGAAACGTATAAAGATATCCGTCTTGTAGGGGCACCGCCTCAAAGCATCGGGAAATTCGGTAGCGATACAGACAACTGGGTTTGGCCGAGACATACCGGAGACTTTTCAATGTTCAGAATCTACGCAGATAAAAACAACAGACCTGCAGAGTACTCAAAAGACAATGTACCTTATGTGCCTAAGCACTACCTTCCGGTTTCTATCAAAGATAAGAATGAAAATGACTTTACATTCGTATTCGGATTCCCCGGCAGAACTACGGAATATCTTCCGGCAGTAGCAGTAGAAAAGATCATGAAAGAAATTGATCCTGCAAGAATTGCCGTACGTGATGTTGCTTTGAAAACTTTGGACGAAAAAATGCGTGTGGACAATGAAACACGTATCAAATATGCTTCAAAATATGCTTCAGTTGCCAATTACTGGAAGAAATGGATCGGGGAAGTGGAAGGATTGAAAAAATCCAATGCCGTTGAGAAAAAAGTAATGTACGAGGGATCTCTGGTTGCTAAAAATCCTGAGATCAAAACAACTCTGGATCAGCTGAACAAATTCTACAACGAGCAGGCCCCTTATGCATTAAACAATGCCTATTATACCGAAGTGGTAAGAAATGCAGAGACTTTGAAGCTGGCAGGCGATTATTATGATTTTGTAACAGCGGTGGAAGCAGGCAGAATGGATGAGAAAGAGCTTGCCAAACTAAAAACAAAATTAACTTCATTTTATAAAGATTACAGTGCTGAGCTTGATGCGAAGGTAACTGCTAAACTATTGGCTTTATATGTGAATAAAACTGCACCACAGTTTTTACCGGCAGGTTTTGCTAAGTACAAAGATGAGGCAGCCAATATGTCTGTAGTGGAAGATATGTCTAAGAACTCTATTATCACAGGAAGAACTACTGTAAACGGAGCGGCTTTGAATACAGATATTGATAAAGCTTTTTCTAATCAGGATAAGCTGATCAAGACTTTGAAAAAAGATTCTGTGTATCAGTTGTATGTTTCTATGAAAGAAGGATATATGAAAACTGCGGATCCGCAATACACCGCTCTTCAGACCAAAATTGATGCTTTGCAGAAGAAATTTATGGCACAGCAGATGGCAACTGATAAAGACCGAAAATTCTTCCCGGATGCCAATTCTACCCTTCGTGTAACCTATGGAAAAGTGAAAGGTTCTGCACCAAGAGACGCTGTTTCTTATGGCTACCAGACACATCTGGCAGGAGTGATGGAGAAATATGTTCCTGGTGATTATGAATTTGATGTTCCTAAAAAGCTGATCGATCTTTATAACAAAAAAGATTTCGGAATCTATAAAGATAAAACGGGAGACGTTCCGGTAGGATTTACTGCCACCAACCACACTACAGGAGGAAACTCGGGAAGCCCGGCCCTTGATGCCAACGGAAACCTGGTAGGTCTTAACTTCGACAGACAGTGGGAAGGTACAATGAGTGATATCAACTACGACCCTCGTTTCAGCAGAAACATCATGGTAGATACAAAATACATCCTTTTCATCGTTGAAAAATTTGCCGATTCCAAATGGCTTGTAGATGAAATGAAAGTGATAAAATAATTTATAAAAGTTATACCTTTAAGAATCTATTTGAATTGAGTTTTGAATAGATTCTTTTTTATTTTTAACAAGATGAAAGATAGGATCATCAACACTTTGACCGCCTTTGAAAAAGATAATATCGGGAAATCTTTTCCGTTGGAATATTGCCTGCCTCTTTATCATTCGGTTTCGGATCAGGAGCTGCCCCATATCAGGCATGTGATCCGGTATAAAAATACCAGGCAGTTTGAAGATGATCTTGATTATATTTCGAAATACTTTCAGTTTGTAGACTGGCAGGAGTTTAAGGACTTTAGTTCCGGAAACTTCAGATCAGGAAAAAAAATAGCTTTGCTCACTTTTGATGACGGCTTCAGAGAGTTTTATGATACGGTAGCACCTGTATTGGAGCGCAAAGGAATTTATGCCTGTAACTTTATCAATCCGGCTTTTATTGACAATAAAGACATGATGTTCAGGTGTAAAGCCAGCCTGCTGATTGATCTGCTGGAAAAAAAGAACATGGTAAATCCTGAAATCTACCAAATCCTGTCTCTTCAGAATAATTCTTCGAAAGAAACTGTTCAAAAGCAGATTTTAAAGATCACTTATCAGGAAAAACATATTTTGAATCTTCTTGCTGAAAAACTTGAATTTGATTTTACAGCTTATTCAAAAGAATTCAAACCTTATTTAAGTACTGACGAGTTAAAAATACTTACTGATAAAGGATTTGGGATTGCATCCCATAGCTGGGACCATCCGAAATACGGAGACCTGTCTTTAAAAGAACAGATGGAAACTACAGATCAGACTTTTGCTTATTTAAAAGAAAACGGATTCCTGTATGAAACTTTTGCTTTTCCGTTCACTGACTTCCAGGTAAAGCAGGATTTCTTCGAAGAACTTTTTAAAAATAAAGAGATCTATTGTAGTTTTGGATGTGCCGGTGTAAAACTGGACAGCGTACGGAAAAATTTCCAGAGAATACCAATGGAAATGGGGGAGACTGGTGAAGCAATACTGAAAAAGGAAATCGCCTACTTCAGACTGAAAAAACTGATGAATAAAAATACCATTATAAGAAAATGATACAGCTGAAAACATTCAACAGGAAAGAACTGGAAGACTTTGTGCTGTCCGGTGCTTTTCAGCAGTACGATTTTCTTCCGGTCACAAAACATCGTGCTTTATCCCAGATCAAAAATCCTGAGGCATCAGATGAAGATACACTTCTTATTCTTGCTTTCTGTGAAGATAAACTGGCAGGTTATGTGGGGTGTTTTCCGGATGGTTTCAAGGTAAATGGTGAAAAGATCAGCTACGCATGGCTCAGTACGTTATATGTAAACCCGGAATTCAGAAAAGAAAGACCTGCCAAAAAATTGCTGAAAAAAGTTTTTGAAGAATACGAAGGAAGAATTGCTATCACAGAATTTACCAGAGAAGCAGAAGCACTTTATAATATTATGGGTGTTTTTGATTATGCCTTTCCGAAAGAAGGGAAGCGTTATTACTTCAGGACTGATGCTGCAAAAATGATTCCTGAGAAAAAGCCGGGGACAGAAAAACTGAAACCTCTTTTCAAGCTCATAGACACAGCGGCCAATTCTTTAATTTCAATCAAAAACCTTACAAAAGGAAAACCGGATTTTCATTATGAAATTCTTAACCGTATTGATACGGAAAGTGCTGATTTTATAGCTGAATTCTCTGGTCAGCGTGATGCGGCAGCAATCAACACATTCATAGACAATCCGTGGGTGCTGGAAGGGAAAAAAGACAGCAGATATCTTTTCTCGAGCTTTGCTGAGGTTTTTCAGTATTTTTGGGTGAAGATTTATGATGAAAATAACAAGCCTGAAACATGCTTACTATTACAGCTTCGTGACGGATATCTTAAAATTCCCTACCTTTTTTCAAATACTGAGCCGGATAAAGCAGTTCACTTTTTAAATTATTTCATTGTTAAAAATAAAGTGAAAGCGTTTACCAGTTATCAGACAATGCTTAATAATGCTATAGAAAAATCCAAAGCATTCCCGGAAATCTACAAACGTGATTTTAAAAGAGAATATCTTTTTCATAAACAGCTCTTACAAATCCTGCCGGAGAATTTTAATCCCCGGTACCAGGATGGTGACGGAGATTGCATGATGACATAACTTTATAAAAAAACGCCTGAACTGATCAGGCGTTTTTTATTCTAGTGTCCGAAAATATCTTTCAGATCTACTTCTTTGAAGGTTCCCATTTTTTGAACAGCTTCCATATTCAGATTTTCTTTCTTTCCGATAATGGCTGTATTAAATTGAACAGATTTGATTTCCGTTTCATAAAATTGTCTGATATCTTCAAATGTCAGCTTCTGAATCTGCTCATAAATATCTTTTCTGAAATCATGATAGATATTCAGTTTTTTGAGTCTTAAAGTATTGAAGAATATATTATTTCTGGTAACTCTGGTTGAGGCGATCTGCTTCAGAGCTGCATTTCTGGCATTTTCAAACTGAATGGTCACTTCCGGAAGCTCATTCATCAGCTCATTCAATGTATCCACGGCAATCATCAGCTTGTCAGGCTGCGTTCCGATGTAGGTAGTGATATAGTCAGGATGCTTCAGCTCTGCATTGGCTGCATAAGAAACATAAGCAGAGTAGGCAAGACTCTTACTTTCCCGCATTTCCTGGAAGACAATCGAAGATAATCCTCTGCCGAAATATTCATTAAAGACATTGATCTTTCCGAAATGCTGGGGATTCACCTCGTTTCCTTTTCCTATCTTACTCATTTCCATCTGAACCATATCGTAAGTGGTAAAATAAACATTACCTCCTGTAGCCGGTTCAGGATATTGTTTAGGCTCAGGAACCTGAAGGCTTTCCGTTTCCATATACTGACCGATATACCCTTTAAAACTTTCAAAATCTTTTCCATAGAAAAATACCTGATAAGGATATTTGAAAAGCTTTTTCATTCTGTCGGTAAAAACTTCAGGTCCGCTGCTTTCAAGCTCTTCTTTGGAAATCACATCCGTAAAACGTGATGTAGTGCCCAGTTTCGTATAATTAGTCAGGGCAGTCATGATGCGGTTCTTATCTTTTTTCATGGCCTGGCGGTTTTCCAGAACAGTTCCTACAAACTGGTTGTAAATGTTCTGATCCGGCTTTACATCATGCATCCAGTGTTGCAGAAGATCAATTCCTTTTTCTATGTTTTCTTCCAGCCCGCTCAGGGAAATCAGCAGCTGGTCATTGCTTGTTTTAAAATCATTACTGACCCCGATTTTAAAGAATTCCTTTTTCAGATCCTCAGGAGAAAGATTGTCTGTTCCCAGATATTGTAACAGTTGAGTAGATATTCCCAGATCCCTGTCATGATCACTTCCGAAAGGGAAAATAAAATGTACCTGGGCAATATCGTTGTATTTGTTCCTTACAAAACTTAGCTTCTTTCCTTTAATTTCATCAATCGTGATTTCCTTTTGATAATTGATGAATTCAGGCTTTATGTCTTCAGTAACATCAGATAAAATCTCCTTCAAAAACTCAGACTGCGCATCACGGTTGATCTTTACAGGAGTGATGCCAGGGTTTTCAACCCTTAGAAGCCTGTCATTGATTCCTTTTTCCTTATTAACCACAACATAATTGTCTTTGAAAAAAGTATTGGCAAAACGGATAACATCTTCCTTAGTAAAACTTGCATACTCATCCATTTCATTCAGTTCCTCTTCCCAGGTTCTTCCTTTTATATAAGAATCGTAAAGAGTTGTTGCCAGTCCCTCTGCTGTTTCAAGACCCTTCATTCTTTGAAGTTTAAAATCATTGATGATCGCAGGAAGCATCCAGTCCGGGAAATCTCCTTTTTTGATCAGTTCGATCTCTTCAAGAACCATTTGCTTTGCTTCTTCAAGGGTTTGAGTCTCTTTAGGAACAGCAACAATAGAAAAATAACCATACTGCTTAAGCCCTACAGAAAAAGCCTGTGCCCAAAGCATCTTTTGAGTCTGATTAATATGAAGGTCTAACAAACCTGCTTCTCCTCTGTTACTGAGAATATTGGCAACCACATCGGCCAGCATAGCTTCTTTTGTTCCGTAGCTATCTGTTCTCCATGCCAGCTGAACCCGTGGAGTAGTAGGACTTTTTACCGTTCTTTCTACAATTTCGGTGATAGGTCTTTCAATAACGGGTGTTTTTTGGGGAAGTTGCTTATAAGGTAAAGCTCCAAAATACTGATCTACGAGCTGAATCGTCTCTTCAAAATCAAGATCACCTACAAGAACCATTGCATAATTATTAGGAACATAATATTCATCAAAATATTTATGAATAGCCTTCATGGAAGGGTTTTTCAAATGTTCCGGTTTTCCCAGTGTTGTTTGCTGACCGTTAGGATGAGTTGGAAAAAGAGCATCCATCAGTTCATAGCTTACAAGTCTCGTGTCATTGTCCTGGGCTCTGTTGAATTCCTCATACACAGACTCCAGTTCCGTATGGAAAAGGCGGAGGGTCATTTCGGAGAACCTTTCTTTCTCTATTTTTAGCCATTTTTCAAGCTCATTGTTCGGAATATTATTTTTATATACCGTTTCGTCAAACCAGGTGTGGGCGTTGGTTCCGGTAGCTCCAAGGGAAGAGATAGCCTTGTCATATTCATTGGCGATCGCATATTGGCTGGCTTCCTGGGATACTTCATCTATCTTTTTATAGATGGCCTTTTTCTTTTCAGGATCCTGTTCAGCTTTATGATCTTCATAGAGTGCAGAGATCTGGTTCAGAAGTTCTTTTTCCTTTTCCCAGTTTTGAGTCCCGATTCTGGAAGTTCCTTTAAACATCATATGTTCCAGGTAATGGGCTAATCCAGTATTGTCGGCCGGATCATTATTGCTTCCCGTTCTTACCGGAATAAAAGTCTGAATTCTGGGTGCGTCAAAATTTTGGGCAAGAAAAACCTTAAGTCCGTTTTTTAAAGTATAAATTCTGACTCTGTTCTCATCGTGGGTTATGGTGATATATTCGTAATTGTTGGGGGCAGTGTGAACTGTTTCTTTATATTTTCTGTCAATCATATAGTAAACTCATTTCATTCCTTAAAATCCGGAATGTGTTACAAATGTAAGCAATCAAAAAAATGTTTTCTGTTTTTTTATGACGATTACATCTGTTATAATGATTGGAAAAACAATAAAAGTCCAGTATTAAAGACTATCTCATAGTAATTTATTTTTTTTATAATTCTTTGGAGTGGTAAGAATATAGAAGTTTTATTTTTCAGGAGCTATTTCCTGCTATCCACTCATACTCCTCACGCCTTGCGCTTCCAGGGGTCAATCCAGCATCTCTCCATCCATGTTGCGGGGTAACCGTTCCTATCAGGGCTAGGGGGAGAATACACAAGTATAAGTAATAAGTAATAAGTAATAAGTAATAAGTAATAAGTAATAAGTAATAATATAGTAAGGTACATTGTATTCAATAGGAACGGGCTTTAGCCCGTTCTCCTCAAAAAGAATAAATTCCACAGGCTTTAGCCAAAACCTGAAAACACAAACTGCCCATGTGAGGCATATGCGACCAGTTTGTCATGCCTTAAGCATGTCAACACTCATTTCTTACACGCTTCTTTATATTGAATAGCACAGTATAATATTAAAAGCATCTATAATATAAGTATGCCCATCACTTATACCCTCAT
>NZ_JBQEOA010000008.1:0-138960 GCF_052044975.1 Chryseobacterium sp. 22458
TTGCACCAGAAGACCAAGAACCAACACATTCTAAGGTACATTCCGCCCATCCTTGAGGCAAGTTCTGATAATGTGAGTTATCCCCAGTCTTTTTAGTCTTCTTTTTGCTTTCGGGATGCTCCGATTTTATGCGTTCAAGCAGTACGGATGCCGGCTCATCGTTTGGATCCTGAGGAACAAGTTTGCCTCGGATGGCGAGGTCTAGGATTTTTGATTTTGTTTTTTGTATATAAGAAGATAATTGACTCTCATCATTCCCAATGCCATCAACAATCAAAAATAATTTTGATATACTTGAGAGAATTTTAGATATTTCTTCTAGGGGTGGAAGTGCAATAAGATAATCTCCGATAATATTTTTTCCGACACGTTGCTGTCCTACGGCTCCAGAAAAATTTGCTATCCCATTTGAAATAAAATTTTCCGTCTTTGATACGTACAAGGCATATTCTGCAATAATAGGAAAAATAATGGGGCGAAATACGTGTAATTCTGTAGTTCCTGCACCATAATTATTATACAAGTTTTTAAATACTACAGATTTTCTATTTTCAAAACAAGGTGTAATTTTAGCTATACCCAGATCATTGTTTTGAAAATGTGTAAATCCTAATCTTATGTCTCTCCATTGTCGCCTGTCAAATTTAGCTTCATTTGCATATCCATCCTTTATATGGGCCATAGGTACAAAAGAAACTTCAACATCTTCTTCTATTGTGTTTTTGGGATTAATTTGGAAAAGATTTCTCCATCTACACCACTCCCAACTCTCCGGTATCTCAAAAGGTATCTCCTCATCAACACATTTCACGGTTCCGTCTGCGAACTTCTCGTAATATGATTTATCAGAATGAAAAAAGCGATTATGATATCATATTGCTTCCCGAAAACAGTCGGTTCCATCAGTTTAAGTTTGAGGATAAAGAAGTTTCTTCGGTTTATAAGATTAATATAAAAACTCATTATGACAAAAACACATCAAGCTTTAGAAACAGGCTTCAATTCCTCAGCAAAATCCAACATCACCACCTGACTTCCTACAAACGGATTATATGACGGCTGATAATCAATATAGCCCGAAGAGTGGAGATTCTTCAGGCATTTGTGGTAGGAGGTGGCTATCACCTTTTAAAAACTGAAGTAAATTACTGTAATCACTGTCTGTTTGGGCAAAGCCCATTACTGGTAGTACTATTGCCAGTAAACAACAAAATAAGGTTAGTTTTTTATTCATGTTCAATATTGATATTTGTATTATTATACATTGAGAAATTCTTAATCTGATGTCGAATCTGGCGAGAGTATGATCCCATAGGTTACATTATCTTCAGAATCATTTTCCAAGCATAGAATAGATTCTGGAAAAAATCATATTCTGTTCTTTCTTCAATTTTTCAATTTCAGAAAGTGTATTTGAAAAATCTTCCAATAACTTTTCAGAAATAAACTTTTGCCCATTTACGATTCTTGCAACTTGGTTGATATTGGTTTCAATCTTGAAAAAAACGTTGCCTTGCTTTTCAATGAAAGCCATTACCATTCTTCTTTCATCATTAAAAATTCTATTTTCTACTGAATCAATGATTAGACTACTCAGAAAGATTCCCTTTTTGGAACAAAGCTTTTTCCAGTTTTCTTTTCTGGATTTTTGAATTCTTATGTAAATCCTTTCCTCCTTTTCCATGTTTATTCATTTTCAGTTATAAATAACTTTAGTACAGATCTATCTAATTAAAATAGCTCAGCGCTTCTAAGTAAGGTTTGATATTGCGGCCTTGATGAGGGATAGAAAAAATAAATCAGTGTTATATTTTCTGATTATTTTTTTTGCAAAATTGGGGTGTAAAAACATTAAAAGCAATAGTATACAAGGGGCTTGGGCTAAATAAGAATGATCTGGACTTATCTGGAATATCCAAAGATTAAAAAAGAATATACTGGGTTAATCTGGAATATTATACCTGATTTTCCCAAAATAAAAAAACTGAGTTCCGAAGTTTTTCCCCCTTTTTGCAAAAAAGGCAAGAGAGTCTTTGTAGGAAAAACTTGAAAAGTTTGTACGTACAAAGACACATCTTGCCGAGAAAAAAACGCCTAATTTTTAGAGCTCTGAAAAAGTAAAAAACAAACAACTAACACGCTATATATTAGTTGATTACGATTCAATTCAAGATTTCTTGCTATTGAAAGAAAAAAAAACGGCAAATTATGGAGGGAAGACCTGCGTAATTATTACGCAGGTTTTTCATTAACCTGTATCTATTTTACTCACCCTTGGTCATAGCCTGCCACTTTTTCACTCACGTTCTACAACAAGGTGGGTAAAAATTACTCAGGTTAGAGAAATAGGTGGGTGATTTTTACGCAGGCTGTAATTATTTTAAAAACTATGAGACAGTTTAGTCCTGAAAAAAGTTTACAGTTTTTTAGTTACGAAATGTGTAAACCTATTTTAGGACTAGACAGACTATCACATAAAAAGACGATGAATTATTAGAGTAAGACCTGAGTGATAAGAATTACTCAGGATCTTTGCTAACCTATATCTATTTTACACACCCTTGGTCATAGCCTGCTACTTTTTCACTCACGTTCCACAGCAGGATGGGTGAAAATTACTCAGGTTAGAGAAATTGGTGGGTAATTTTCACGCATGTTGTAATTATTAAAGTGAATCATGAAAAGAATTAAACTATATTAATGGACAGATTAATAAAAGAAAGTTCTCCTTTGTCGGAAACAGATTGAAGGATTCCAAAACCCTTTTAATTCCAATATTCTTTTTTATTTCTTTACAGTTCATTTTTTCTTTTTTCAAAGCAAATTTTCCCGTCTCTTTTCCTTTTAAATAAAAAAAGACTTTTTAATTACTTTTAATATACTTTTAGTGATTAGCCACATCCCCTTATGACAAAGCATCCATCTTCAATTCGGAATGAGTACAATTCCGAATTCCCCATGAGTACAAATCCGAAACACAAATGAGTGCAATTCCGAAAAAACAGCTTTTACCAGATGAGTACAATTCCGAATCTGGTTTTATTTTCTTCTGTTATTTTTACCTTATCTACAATTTTCAACGATTTTAGAATACCTAAATGAGTGCAATTCCGAAATCGACATCATAAAAATCCCAATTTTAACAATTTTTTAACTTCAGCGAGTGCAATTCCGAATTCCACATGAGTACAAATCCGAAATACGGATGAGTGCAATTCCGAAATTAAAGAATAACAGGTAGCCGTTTGGCAGTATTTCTGTCATTTTCGTTTCTCTATATAATCGTATAATAAGTTCCTGTATTTTGCTAAAAAAAACCGCTCCCTGAAAATAAATGTATAGATTATTTCAGAAGATACAGGTATACAGCAATAGCAGTAGTACTAAACCTTACTTTTTGGTTATATCCCCAAACACCGTACTTTCCGGTAAGACAAATGCTCAGGTACTTTCGATTAGTATGAATCGTAAACCTTAATTTATAACAAAGGTTGGCAAAATTGCCAACCTTTAATTTTTTTAAGTAAATCTATTATATATAATCACAATTTATTATTTCATCTACGATTCTGAGGCATCCCCGACAATTTAATAATTTCCTCTGGAATAGCTATAGCATAACGAGGATCATTAGGAGGCAAAGAATATTGTTTATTTTCAATAGTTCTTGTTAAGGTTATATTCGCTCCATCACGGTTGTATCTTTTCAAATCTGCCCAGCGAATTCCTCTAAACAATAACTCCTTTTGTCTTTCTTTCCTAATAAGCTGTAATGCCTCTTCTTTAGAATTAGCCATAAAAGGAATAAATGTTTCGGCTTTCCATCTGGTGATTAGAAGATCATTAAGCATTTTCATAGATTTGGTAACATCACCAGTCTGAGCATAAGATTCTGCTGCTATCAAATATAGCTCATCCACTGCAACACTGGTCATTTTTCCCGAAGAACCTCCTGTATAGTTTCCTTTAAATATAATATCCCCATTAGGGTTTACTCTAAAGTAAATAAGTTTTCTAAGATCATTTTCATGATATAATTGAAATAAATTTAAGGGAATCTTAGCTACTGCAAAGCGTACAGGTCCTGAAATACGCATCGTAGTTCTTAATAAAACTTCAGCGTTCATATCCTTAATAGGATAAGTATCTGATGATTTCAGCTTATTAAAATCCATTAATGTATTTTGCAACTCTAATGCCTGCGATACATATTGTAAAGCTTTTTCATAGTCTCCTACAAATAAATAGGTTCTGGCTAAATATCCAAGTGCCGTAATCTTTGAGGGTCTGCTGGCAGCTACCTGCTTTACAGGCAGTAATTCCACAGCCTGAGTTAAATCCCTTAAAATCTGATCATAAGTTTGTTTAACCGAAGACCTTACCGAAGTCTGGTTCATATCAGAATCTAATCGGAGTGGTAGCCCTAAATCCTGTTCTGCTGTTGCCTCATTATAAGCCATGCACCATATCTGCGCAGCATCCAGATAGCGTATGGCACGCAGTGCTAATGCCTGACCTTTTACATTTTCAGCTCCTGAAATATGATAGGTTTCCAGATTGTCAAGTACCGCATTACTTACATAAATAGCCTTATAACAAGAATACCAGTCATTTCCTACCCCTTGATTGGTAGAAACATAATCAGGCTGCCACGTATACAATCTTTTATCTTCATTATATTCCAAGGCATTATAATCACTATCTGATAAATAAAATTCATCTGAGGAGGTCATTCCACTGGAAGCAAAATCTCCCAGTACATCTGTTATTCTATCCAATAATGCCTGATTATCTTCAAGGGTTTGGGGAGTAGCCAACTGCGAGTCAGATTTTTCATCTAAAAACCTGCTACAGCTCGTTAACACTACTAATACAAATAAAAATCCAAATATTTTTTTCAATGTTTCTTTCATAACATAATAATATAGTATTGAAATAATCAGGTTAGAATTTGGCACGAAGCCCTATTGTATAAACACCCGGAGGTCTCAATCCATTAATCCCAAGGTTATAATCCGGGTCTATTCCGCTTTTATTAGCCCTCCATAAAATGCCCAGATTGCTTAGGTTCACAAATACACTCAGGTTTTCAAAAAGTGGAGATCCAAAAAGAGCCTTATCAAAAGTATAAGTGAGGTTGATATATTGTAATCGTATATGATCTCCTTTCTCAACAAGTATGCTTGATCCGCTATAGAATGCATCCCTGTTCGCATCACTCTGATAATTATTGGATGGTACATTGGTAAAGGCTTCATCCCCCTCTTTTTGCCACCTCAAGGCATAATCACTATGCCCAGCCCAACTGGTAAATAAGTTGGTATAGTTTATTGAGTTTCTTCTAAACCAGTATCCAAACTTGTAAGAAATACCTATATCCATACTCAAGTTTTTGTAGCTAAAGGAGTTCACAAATGAGCCGTAGACTGTAGGAACTGCTGAGCCGTAGAACTTTAAATCCTGAACTGAAGTACCTACACCCACCATTTGGGAATAATCCTTACTGACCTGTCCGTTAAGATACCCCTGCGGGTCTCCGGTTTTAGGATCTAATCCTGCCCATTTATACGCAAATATAGAATAGACAGGTAATCCCTCTATTCCTGATACAGGTACAGAAGAGCCATTCCCTATGAATTGACTTGCCAGAGGATCTGCCAGATAATATTTTGTGACTTTATCCCTGTAAGTGCTGAAGTTTAGAATAGTATTCCATTTTACTGCCCTGTCAATGTTTATAGTCTTTAGTTCAACATCAACTCCATGTCCGCTTGTCTCCGCCACATTGGAAAGCATATAATCTATACCCGTTGTGTAATCCATTTGTCTGGGACCAAAAAGGTTGGTTCCTTTTTTGGTAAAATACTCAACCGAGCCACTTATTCTGCTGTTTCGAGAAGAGAAATCTATTCCTGCATTAATCATTCTGGAAGTTTCCCAACGAAGCCTTGGATTAAAATAATTGTCAAAACGAGCCACTGATGTTCCGGTATAACGGGATTTGTCCGTATCAAAAGCGATGGTACTTACAGCGACCATTGCTGGATCTATATTTCCATTAAACCCATAAGAGGCTCTCAATTTTACATATGGAAGCCATTCTACATGGTAAAAATTTTCTTTGGAAATTTCCCATAATGTTCCCACTGACCAAAAGGGATTCCATTGGTCATTGGTATTTAACCCAAACAGATTACTGGCATCCCTGCGAAAGCTTCCCGAAATAGTATACTTGTTATCAAATGTATAGGCAGCATTTGCAAACAGAGAAACAAAACGAGTTGTTCTCTTTCCAATAGATTGCCCTCTCTGGATAAATTCCATATTACCCGTTGGAAGAAGTGTATACTGCCGGGTATAATCAACATTCCCGGAAGCCATACTGTTTTCATTATACCCATAGTAACGGTTATATTCATAGCTTCTTACCGCATCACGACTCTCTGCTCCTGCAATTGCTGTGACGCCGTGTTTATACCATTTACCTGTATAGTTTAATTGTCCTCTTACATTATTGATAATGGTTAATGCTCCTGACTTGTCTAAGATTCCTCCCTTAGGAACAATGAAGTTCGTATTTCCGTTGGTATCCACTTGGGCAAAACTGTTCACATAATTTCTGGCAAAGTAGCTTTGCGAATTATGAAGGCTTTCTGTAATATCATTCTGTCTCTGGTATTGGTATTTGAATTCAGCTTCAAATCCTCTTAGAATTTTATAATTAACAGAAGCGTTAATCATCACTTCCGTTCCATTAGTCTTTGTGCGGTCATTCTGCCAGTCTAAAAGTGGATAATAGTTCCAGTCCAAAAGCTTTCCTGATTCAAAACTATCTTTATAATTCTGATCATAGCCCTTTGTCACTATACTAGGATTACCTTCACTGTCTGCCAACTGCATATAAGGAACTGCTGAGTTTCTTGCCATTGTAATCCCACCATAGCTCGTGCGCCCACTTTCTGTACGGGTATCGGTATAATATATTCCGGTATTTACAGTTAATTGCTTTATGGGTCGCCATGTATTCTGAAAGCGAAGGTTGGTTCTGGTATATTTCTCTCCAAGATTTCCTTTGTTATCATCATAACCAATTCCGGATGTCCACGAAAATTTTGGTGCTCCACCTGCAATGTTTAAAAAGTACTGTCTTTTTTCAGAGGGCAGATACATATATCGCCTGTACTGATCTTTGGCATCAATGTTCCTTAAAGCTCCAATCTGACGGTTAACTTCATCCTCACTCATAAGCCCCTTTTCTGCTTATTCAGTAGGTCTACCACCGGAGATAAAGCAGGATGTAATGAAGAGTTAATATCACTTTCATAGTAACCTCTCTTAAAGAGTTCCGTTTCAACATCTATAAAATCTGATGATGAGATGGTCTTTAGGTAATTGAAATCAGGTTTTGGGCTTAAGCTTGTATTAGCGGTGAACTCTAGTGACAGTGGCTGACTGAATTTCCCGCTCTTTGTTGTAATGACAATAACACCATTGGCAGCTCTAGCTCCCCAAATACTTGCCGCAGAAGCATCTTTTAGTACCGTAATACTTTCGACCATATTAGGGTTGATATTACTAATGTCGCCCTCATAGGGAAAATTATCCACGACAATCAAAGGTGATTTAGGACCATTGATTGTACTGATACCCCGAATCATCAGTTGTGGAGTCCCTGAGGTTCCTCTGTCTATTGTTACGCCGCTTATCATATTGGAGAGACGATCCAAAACATTGGTTCCAACCTGTTGGTTTAAGAGTTTGTTATCTGCATGAGAATAAGATCCCGTGGCTCTTTCCTTTGAAATTTTCTGATATCCGGTGGCTATATTAACAGCTTCTATGTCCGTAAACTTAGCCGTTAGCGTAATTTTTACAGGGATACTTTGAAGAAGGTTTAATTCTATGGTTTTGGATTCATATCCCAGAACTGAGGCTATAACTTCAATTTTATTTTCTTTTGTCTGAAATTTAAAAAAGCCATTACTATCTGTGATTACTGCGGTATTGCTATTTTTTAGAGCTATGGTAACATTCCTTAATGGCGAATGACTCAACTCATCAAGCACCTGTCCGGAAATAGTATGTTGAGCCATAAGTGATATACTACTGCATAGTATCAATGGCATGAGTATTTTTTTCATAGTATATTATTAGAGTTTTATTATTGAGGGCTAAAGAATAGTGGGTATTCTCTTTATGACTTGTCCTTAATGACAAGTACATCTATATCCTTGTCTGCCTCAATGATCTCAAGATCATATTTTGAAAGTTCCTTATTCAAGGAGACAGGATCTGAAATACCCAATAACTTTAAATCCACATTTCCGGTATATCCTGTTTCGTCTATAATAGGTAGTTTTATTTCAGGAATTCCATTAATACTATTGACAAAAGCATACATGGAAATATTTTGTAAGTCCGATTCAGAGGTTGAAAATCTATATTTCATTTCTCCTCCTTTGGTAGCAATCTTATCTTTTTGCGAGGTTCTTCTAAGAATCAGACATTTTACCTTTCTTTTTTCTATACTGGCGGAATAATCGGCAAATTGGCTAAGATTTCTAAGCATCATAGGATAGAGTGAATCAGATAGTGATACCGGAACGATATATTCGTAATTATACAGATTGTTATCCTCCACACGTCCTTCTGAATTCTTTATATAATCCAGTGCAGCCCCATTCTTCACTTCTATAACTATTCTTTTATTACTGAAAGATTCTTTTCGTTGTTGAAAGATTTCATCGGTAATAGCGGTAAAGATCTCTAGTAGGGAGAGATTGGTAAATTGGCGGCCATATACAATATTTCCTTTTCTATGGAAGCCTGAACCGAAACCTATACTTCTTATCCTTCCTTTTGAAAGAAGTGAATAATTTGTAAGGCTGGTCCCTTTCTCCTGATCGAAACTTTCTGATAACATTAAAGGTCTTTCCCTACTCATGTATACAACGGTCTGAAGACTGGAGCTTTCTCCTTTTAATACTTCATTTATGGTATTTTCATTGACCTGAGCGCCATCGGTGGTATTAAGTAGTTTTCCGTCCTTAATCCATATAATATAAGGGACTCCTTTATGAGGAAATTGAGAATGCAGAATTTTATCTCCTGCTACGGAAAGGATCTCCTTATACCTTTGTCCATTTTTAGAGGCAAAGAATTTTTCCAGAGTGGCTCTATCCTGATTGCTCACAGCCAGTATTTTTATCTTGCCACTAAACTTCTTTTGAAGTTCTTCCATTTTAGGAAAACCTGTAAGGCACGCACTGCACCATGTATTCCAGAAGTCAAGTAAAATCAATTTATCTTTATCCTCGGATAATTTTATAGTTTTCTGTGGATGGTTGACAACCTCCATTGGGGCTGTCCAAACAGAATTTGGCACGGTATCACCTATTTTCAGAGTTTTTTTTTGTGAATATGCCAAGGCAGCTACTGTTACGGCTAAAATAAGGGACACACGCCCCCTGCAAAAGAAATTTTTCATACTTTTGATGAGTTTAAATAAACTATTTCTGATTACTCTTCCTCACTTTATGTAAATGCTACTTCACGAGGTGCTGGAAGAGTTTGTTTTTTCACGCTTAAAGATGCCATTGGTAGTGTTCCAATGATGAATACGAAGTTATTGGTATATCATAGGCAGTTGAAATTGTATTTTGAAAAAGCAGGAAAATATATCTCATAACTATATTCTCCCGCTAAATGCAAAAAATCTGGTTGATAAGACGAGAAAGATTTCATAAATAAGGATTGCTCCCGCAATGGTTGTACACCCACTGTAACTGTCCACAGTGATACTTTTACGGTAGGAGCGTCTTAGAGAATTGTAGAGTAGATCGGACAGCATAGAAATAAAAACGGCATGGGAAACTCTACAATATCTAACTTGAGGCACTGGTATACCTATCCCAAGATAAGAGAGAAACCCACGCCATGGTCGTGAGCCTCATTACTTATCATCTCAGGGATTTAAAAATTACCAGTTTTCAAGTTGAGATTCTAAGCAATAGCTTCTATTTATTATTCGTTGAAGTATCGCAAAGTTACCTTTATTGTAACTTATAATGCAAATATAATAAAAAATATTCAAAACGAAATATACTTCTTCATGAAAAGCAATTTAATTCCTAAATTTTACTAAATGTATAAATGGAATGTTGAAGAACTGAAAATTCAAATTGGAATTATCATCAAGCTATATAGGCTTAGGAAGGGATTATCGCAATTTCAAGTAGGAAATGAAGTTGACCTCACTAAGGATTATATTGGTATAATTGAAAGAGGTAAAACTAACCCAACGATTGAGGTAATTATTGGTATATGTAATTTTCTTGAAATAGATATAAGCTACTTGGTTACCAAAGTAGATGAAAATCAAATTGAAACTTTTAAACTTGAAACATTGGAGTTAGAAGCAAAATTTAAAAATCAAAATAAGAAAAAATCCTAGCAAGTAAATTAGAGTTTTTTTTACGGTTTCCCGTAAATACACTTTTAATATATTTCTTAATTTTAGAATTATAAAAGTAACAGCAATAATAAATCTTAAAAGATGATATTCAGTAATAGAACATATACTCTGTTTAGATAATATCAACTTTTTTGTTAACCAATAAATCCTGACGAGAGTTGGGATTTATTACTTTAATACGCTAATATATAAATGTTTGTATATTGCAATTTAGCTAATGATTTTAAAACAAATAATACCTATGAGCAAAGATAGTAAGTGGAAAGATTTTTTGTTAAAAAGTGGACTTCCATTAGAATATGAAATTAAAGAATATTTGGAAAACAATGGCTTTATTACAAATTTTGAATACACTTATCTTAGAGAAAATCAAGAAAATCAAATTACAGAATTTTCATACGACATAGATGCAACGTATGCATACCCGCCTTTTTTCTTTGAGCTAATGATAGAATGTAAATATCGGCACAATTCAACAAAATGGTTATTTCTCCCTGAAGATTATGAAGGAGTTGATGAAACAAATTTCACAAGCTTTCTTCATTTTAATGACCATTTTAATAAAAATGGACGCTATCCAAACTCTGAATATCCTTTCAAATTTGCAGATTTATGTTCTAAAGGTATTGAAATAACAACGGAGGGGCAAAATCCTAAAACTATCGATCAGGCAATGGCACAGCTTTCCTATGCAATGGCGGAAAAGATTATTTCAGGGATGCATCATCAAACAGATGAAATCCTTTCCAAGAGTTTTAATGGCACTATTTTTTTCCCTATTCCCATAATAATAACTACATCTGAACTTTATAGATTAAATGAGAATGTATCAATTGAGGAAATAAGAGGTTGTAATGATATTACAGAAATTGCTACAAAAACAAATAAGTTAATCATAAAAAACTCCACGGGAGTAAATTTAGAAAGATTTAACTATACCAAATTTAAAAGTTTTGAAGAGGAAGTAGGCAAAAATATTTTAGAGCAAAAGCTTAATACCTTCAATGAGGATTTAGATTTTGTTTGGAGTGTTATTTCAAAAAACTATTCTCCACAGTGTATTGTAGTTTTACATTATTCAAAAGAAAATAATGGGTTAGAAGAATTAGTAAAATATATTAAGCGATTTGTTAACCCTGACAAAATTACAATAAAAGAACTTGCAAAAATCAAAAAAAACAAAGAAGAAAGAATGCAGAAATTTTTGGAAAGGATGAACACAAACACCAAATCGATTAAGCCTAACTAAATTCACTCTCAAAATAATTAATCAGACCAAATTGAAAAGAGAACTATTTATAAAAGAAATTATTGAGGAATTTAGTATCCTTAGAAATAGGATTGAACTATTATCTGAAGTCAATCTACAAGATATTAATGTTGTTTCTGAATACCATATTCAAGAAATTCTAAATATTATTTTGGATTTAAAATTAAGCAATTCAAATAGTAACAGAAAAAATCAAACAGCAATTGACTTACAGGATGAAACAAATAGAATAGCTGTGCAGGTTACAGCCACTTCTAGAAAAGTGAAAATTCAAGAAACATTAAATAAATTTTTTGAGTCGAATCTTGAAGAAAATTATGACACTTTAATAATTTTTATTCTGGGTAAAAAACAGAAATCATACCCTAATTTAAAAATAAAAGATGGATTTGTATTTAATCCGGAGGAACATATTTTTGACTTTTCCAAAATTGTCTCCAGGTTTTCGCTCATGCCTACCAGTAAACTTGAAAAAATCAGAAATATTCTAAAAAATGATAAAATAAAACTTCAGACAAAGAATAATTCAAAGAAACAACTGTTTAAGAAAAATCAATCTATTAGAAAGAAAATAATAAAGTCCTTCATTGGCACATATAATCCAACAGACGAACCATTAATCTCTTACTATAATCCTCCATATAAATTTTTCTGCGATGAATTTATTATAAGATCTATTGAAGACAAATGTTATCCAGATTTTGATGATCCTGTTACTGGAGAACGTGCAGATTGGTATAAAGTATTTGCATTTGATGTCAAAGAGTTCTATTTAGAAGTACGAATAATGTACAGTGTTGAGATTGTTATTAATGATAAATTAGAATGGAATTATTTAAATGACCGTGAGAAGGGAAATTTTGATAAGTCTTTAAAATTCGGAAAAGTCGATGTTCTTGAAAGAATCCCATTCGAAAATATAGTTGATATCGAAATGGATGGAGAGTATCCAACGATATTTGTTGAGTTTAAAGATGGTAATGCCTACTTTGAACAAATACCTTTTATACCAGGATATTATATAAATGATAGGGATTGCAGAGCTACATATTATTTTGAAACAGCTAAACAAAATCTTGATTTATAATATATGAAAAAATGCATTTGGTGTAACCGTGATAATAACCACACAAGTTTCAAAACTATTGCTCATACTTTCCCTCAATCATTGGGAGGAAAAAATATTTGTATAAATGTTTGTGACAAATGTAACTTTGCTTTCGGAAATAAACAAAGTTTTCAGCCCTCTGTGGATCTAGCAATTAAGGAGATTTTTAATTTATCTAGATTTTTAATTTCAGATAAAAAGAACATATCATCTTACAAAAGATTCAGTTCGGAATATTTTAAAATAAATCTTGACCAGCGTAAAATTACTCTTAAAATGAAATACAAGCTTCTGGCAAAATTTCAAGAAAATTTTGCCAGAAGTTTCAAACGCGGCATATATAAAATATTTTTAGAGGAACGGGAAAGAATTTGTGGAGATTCCCACTCTGAAGAATTCAATTTTATTAGAGAATTTTCTAGATATAACCTGAATGATATTCCTTTATACTATTTAAAGCCCCAAAATGCTATAATATTTATCGACCAAGAACAGTTTGATAACCCTCGGCTCAATTTTCTGGAACCACATAATGAACTTCAAAAAAACTATAGGTTATATGAATTTTATTACGGAGGATATACCTACATACTTCATACAAACGTTTTCATGCAGGAATACCATATTAATAAATATGAAAATGAAGTCGTGCTAAGAAATAAAAACAGTATGAATCTATCATCTTTAGTTCAAATTCATAAAATGGAAGATTTAGATTTTAGGTATCATTTATTTAATAAAAAGTGATATTCCGATAAGAGAGTTGGGAATTTTATAAGTTCTAGCTATAGTATCGTGAAATATATTCTCCTCAATTACAGTATAGAAGGAATTTGAAAAATATTCTGATTATCATTTAGAAAATATACCTATTTAGGATTTTCATAATCTACTAATTTCCAAACATCTTATGCTTATTTTCAAAAAAATCACTATTTTTGGATATAAACACCAAGATCACACAAATGATTTATAAAATCCATCAGATTACCAATGATTTCATTATTGGGTCTGTCCAAGACAAAATAAGGAACTACCGCTGGATCGTAGTGGCAGATATTCCACGCCAAATGACCTTATATAATCGGGTTCAACCTCAAAATATTAGCCTTATCAGTGGCGAATCTGATGAAGACTTTAGTCATGATTTTGAAAGAGTATGGACACTATACATGGCAGAGCGTCTAAGAAACTGGCTAATTATTGAACATCCAGAAAAGCTATTTTCTTATAGAGATCAGCCAGTATCAATCAACAATAATTTTATCTGATTACTATTAATTAAAGATACTTACCAAAAAAACACTAAAACAAAAACAAAATATGAAAAAGAAAAATACTCCTGAAGATATTTTCTTCAAACCTGACGGATATAAAGCTCCGGATAATGCCAATGCTATTAAAGAGAATAGTATTGCAGGTATTAATCGTGTTGTAAAACTACAATGCATTGTGAATGGTAAAATCATTCCACACTTTAAAGATTTTAAGCTAAAACAGAGTACCAGAAACCATCATGAATTTGAGCTCATTCTGGCACATGATAGTCTTGAAAACAGACAGGATCATACATTAGAAGATGTCAATAAATTTCTTGGTGGCAGACTAACCGTCAGAATCATGTATAAAGATGTGGACAACAGTCCCGAAAGAGTATTTGTTGGAGTCATCACGAAGGTAGGATTCAGTCAGGATAATCATAGTCTTGGAAACATTGTACTGAAAGGTTTTAGCCCAACAATACTTTTAGATGCTGCTCCTCATACTCAAAGCTTTGGAGGTGGACAGCCTGTTAATATGGGTATTATTGCCACTGAAATTCTTAAGCAAGGTATAGATAAAGGTAAATATGACTATCGTGTTGATGCTAAAGCTTCTTCACAAATTATCTATAGTGCTCAGTATGAAGAAACCCATTACAATTACTTATGTAGAATGGCGGAGGCTTATGGTGAACAGTTTTATTATGATGGTGAAGTGCTGCATTTTGGGAACCTGCCACCTCAGAATAAAGTTCTGGAACTTATTTATGGGAGTAATGTTTCCGATATTAATGTAGAATTAAAAGCCGTACATATCAATCCTAGTTTTTACGGCTATAACAGCAGTGACAACACAAAACTAACATCGGGACAAACTCCGATTAGTCACAAGGGTGATTTGGCACAGACTGCCTATAAAAATAACAATGGTATCTTTAAAACACAATCCCTTCAAGTTGCTCCTATTAAAGCGAGAACTGATATGGATGTCACCAATTCCCAGACCAGTACAGCAGGAAGCCAGGCTGTAGAGGTGTTTACAGTTTCAGGGAAAACTACGGTTCCTTTCCTGTATCCCGGATGTGTAGCCGATGTTAAAATGAGAAAAGCTGATAGTAATGAAACTTCTTATTTTACCAAAGTAATGATAACTGAAGTAAACCATGAGATAGATACACTTGGACATTATACTGGTAGTTTTGTAGCTATTGCAGCAGACACAGGATTCTTACCAAAAGCTGATTTCACTATTCCGACTGCTTTACCTCAAATAGCAACAGTAATCTCCAATACAGATGCTGAAGGACAGGGAAGAGTTCAGGTGAAATTTGACTGGCAATTGAATGATACCACGAATTTTATTAGGGTAATGAGTCCTGATGCAGGTGGAACTGACCAAATCACTCAAAACCGAGGTTACGTTGCCATACCTGAGGTTGGGGATCAGGTAATGGTTAACTTTCAACATGGCCATCCGGACAGACCTTTTGTAATGGGTGGAATGTTTCATGGTGGAACAGGAATTGGTGGAAATATAGATAATCATATTAAATCCATACAGACCAGAAGTGGTAATAAGGTTATCTTTAATGATGCTGAAGGCAGTATACATATCGAAGATCCAAGTGGAAATATTTACTTTATGGATGGTAAAGGGAATATTACAGTCACCGCTCCCCAGAATATGACATTTAATGCCGGGCAGAATATAAGCATCAATGCCGGACAAAACATAAATGTCATAGCAGGAACCAATATCATGGCATCAGCAACGTTGAATTACACACAAGCAGTAGGAGTAAATTATATGAGTACAATTGCAGGAAATTCAAGCCATTTTATTACAGGGAAGCTTATGGAAATAATTGATGGAGACACTGTATCTGAATCTAAAAAAGAGAGGAAGGAATACAGTAGTCAGGATATGGAGGTACAATCAGAAGGAAATATAAAAAAGTATTCCCAAAAGACATTATATAACAACGGTGGTGAAAAATCTAACTCCCATTAAACATGAGCAGAATAAGAATTGTAAAGGGAAAATATACTAAGATAACCGGAGGTGATCATTATATGTTTTCTGATGGAAATATTATTTCCTCTGCCGGAGGAAAGTATGAGGAACAAGGGAATGAGGGAGGTATTGTTTTTGATGCCCCTAAGCCATACGAACCTTGGAAAAATTTTAAAGAATTTAAGACCTATTATACATATATTGGTTCAACTATTAATAAAAATTTCCCATTGAAGGAAATTAATATGGATAGAAATGTCAAAACCTGTCTTACTTGTATTACCATGTTGATGAAGGTTGAAGCCAAAGATGAGGAAATGAAAAATCAGTTTTATCTGCATAATTGGATGTATAATTTCAGTATTTATATGAATAATCGAGGTGAGGTTGTATATGGTACTTTGGATTTGTTTTCTTATCTATGTGACAATTCTGTGATGGTAGATGAACAGGATAAATTTGGAATGAATACCAGAAATTATAAGAATATAACAACCACGAATTTTCCACTTGCCAATAAAGGAAAAGCTTTGCATGATGAAATTTTTCTGGATAAAAAGATTAGCCTTAAAAATGGAACTACCTATGAAATGGATTATGAAGGAGGAATGGGAAACGAAGACTTTTACAACAAAATGGCGGCTTATCTGGTAGAAGCCAGTAAAGTATGCAGAGCTTTGGATATTTCTTATGTGTTTATGCTTACCAAGAAGCCAAAAGCGTATATTGAAAAGATGAAGGATTACACAAACATAACCATCTCATGCCCTTTATTGGATAAGGCAATAGAAAAGTTTAGTGGAGTATCATTGTTTAAAAAAGTATTTGGAATATTTAATTATACATTATCTCTTAATGAGGCTGCTAATAAGTATGGGAAAGTAGAAACCCTGAGAGGGCCAGCCCAAATGGGAGATACTATTTGTATTACAAAAATGAAAGATAAAGATAAAACTTACAGTACTGTATTACTGAACGAAATAACTCACGATACCCAAAAACTAGCTAAGTTCCTACAGAAACAGAATGATAATCCCTCTAAAAAATAATAAGTGATGGAGAAAGTTTATTTACCACAGGATTTTACAGGAGTTTTAGAAGATGATTTACGTTCTTATGAAGATAGGTCAACGAATTCTTTTGCTATAGGTTATACCAAAAATAAGCTCATAGAAATGAATATTGGTGAAAGATATAAAGATCAATTGAATGCCAATCTTACGGCTATTACATGGGTGGAAGATAGTAGGGGGAATTATAAAGGGGATTCATTTGATCTTCCTCCATTTGATAGAATTATTAAAATTTTCACAATATATTTAGATAGAGGAGGGTTTATAGTTGAGGGATTTTACAGAACAGTAAAATATTATGGTAAAATGGAAAGCCCAGTGAATATGCCAAGTGATGCTCGTATAGAAAAGAAGATAAAGGATGAATATAATATAACTCGTAGTTTCAAATCTCAAGGAATGGATCTTCACGAGGAAATTTTTGTAAAAGGAGTTATTAGAATTGATGGGTTTGAAGATGTAAAGATAAATTCAAAGTCTGTTTATTTCAAGCTACTTAGAGAGGCATCTATTTTTAACCGATGTTGTGATATGAATTTTGTATATGCAGTTGCGAATGAGGAGCAGGAAACTTTTGAAAAAATAAAAACTATTATTGGATTAGCAGCAATCCCTTTTACCATAGAAGCAGGAGCTTTTGTAAAAAGTTTACAAACGGCAGTTGGAATAGTTTCTTATTTATGTGATATAGATTCAACTTTTAGTTTGTCTGAAAAATTATATGAATATAGAGGCCCTGTTGTTATATCAGATGTATACTTAAAAGTATGGATGAATTCTTATTATTTTGATGATCAAGGAAAACGATTATGGGGAATGCCTAAAATAAATCCAGCATACGAAACACAATCGATTACAAGCAAGTCGGATGCGTTAGAAAAGTTCAAAAATCTCAAAAATGTCTTTAATATTTAAGAATTAGAAAATGAAAAAGAATAATTACATAATATTTTTAATAGGGATCTTATCTTTATTTGCTTGTAAATCAAATAACAAATTAATTAAAGAAGATTATATAAATCTTTACCCACAGAGTATAACCTTAGAAAAAGAATATTATCATTACAGAGATCGATTTCCTTATGATGATCGATATTCCATATTTTCACCAATAGAGCCAAGTAAAGAAGATAAAAAGTATGCAAAAGTATTAATTGAAGCTAAACTGCCATACAGTTATGATATTTTAAACAAGTATATCATGAATAATATGAATGGAATATATACATCCTATTTACTTGAAAATAACAAACCTATTTTTAGATTTTATTTAAAGATGTTTAAAAATAATGATAATGAAGAATTTAATACAAAAGAGAAAATAGAAAGTTATTTTCAAAAAAATAAAATTGACTTTACTTTTTTGAAACAAAATAAAGAGGGGAATCAAGCTTATTTATTAAAAAGAAATGGCTACGAATCCCCTGCTTATTGCTTGATTAGTGCAAAGAAAGATAAACTTGAAATATATCTTACTTATAACGCTAAAGACACTGTTCAGTCTCTTATCAGAAACTCACTTAGTCCATATATTGGAAAAAAACTTGAGTATTGATTTATTCTTTAAAATGAAATAAATAAAGACTTTCCCTTTTGCCTCCATTTAGGAAAGTTTTGTAAAAGGATTTATTAGGGTTGAAGGATTTAAAGTTAAATTCAAAGTCTGTCTATTTTAAGTTACTTAGGGAGGCTTCTATTTTTAATCGATGTTGCGATATGAATTTTGTATATGCAGTTGCCAATGAAGAACAGGAAACTTTTGAAAAAATAAAGACTATTATTGGATTAGCAGCAATACCCTTCACCATAGAGGCAGGAGTTTTTGTAAAAAGTTTACAGACAGCAGTTGGAATAGTCTCTTATTTATGTGATATAGATTCAACTTTTAGTTTATCTGAAAAACTTTATGAATATAGAGGCCCGGTAGTTATCTCTGATGTCTTCACTTATTCATATCGAAATACTCCCTTTACAAATGACAAAGGTAAATATGATTGGTTATTTCCTAAAAAAGACCCGGCGTATGATTCAGGAGCTGTTGGTAATAAAAAAGATGCTTTAGAACAGTTTAAGAATTTACAATCCATTTTAAAAATAAGCTAATGTTTAAATACAATATTAATTTTATCATTATTTCATTACTTTTTATAGGATTAAGTTCCTGTAATAAGAATAAAAAAGTTTTAGACGAAGATCTTATCAATCTATATCCTAATAAACAAATTATTAGCAAACAATATTATAAGTATTCTGTTTTTGATCCATTTTACCCAAATGATTCATTATATACACCTATAGCTCCTAGAGCATCTGATCCTAAAAAGGCAAAAGCTTTAATAAAGCCATTAAAATTTTACGAATTGAGTTATTTTTATAAGTATATAAAAGAAAATATAGGTAAAGAATATATTTCATATATATATTCAAATGATATTCCTGTTTATAGATACTATTTAAAGATGTATGAAAGAGGAGAATCAAAACAATTTGATACAAATAAAAAAATAGAAGAGTATTTTACAAAGAATAATATAGATTACAAGTTTGTGAAGAAGAAACCGAATAATGTGTCAATTTATTTATTAAATAAGAAAAATGACACAAATTCTATATATTGTACCATTATTTCTGATTCAGATTGGGAAAAAGTATTTCTTACTTATAATGTTAAAGATACTATAAAACAGCTTTCGTATCAAAGCATAACTCCTTTTTTTGGTAGTGAGATAGAGGATTAAACTTTATTGGCGTTCAACAGGACATTCTTAAAATCTTAATAGGTTTTCAAGACCTATTATTCAAAAAAATTCAGAAGCATCTATTTTTAACCGATATTGTGATATGCATTTTGTAAATGCAGTTGCGAATGAGGAGCAAGAAACTTTTGAAAAAATAAAAACTATTATTGGATTAGCAGCAATCCCTTTTACCATAGAAGCAGGAGCTTTTGTAAAAAGTTTACAAACAGCAGTTGGAATAGTCTCTTATTTATGTGATATAGATTCAACCTTTAGTTTATCTGAAAAATTATATGAGTATAGAGGTCCTGTAGTTATCTCTGATGTCTTCACTCATTCATATCGAAATACTCCTTTTACAGATGACAAAGGTAAATATGATTGTTTATTTCCTCAAAAAGATCCGGCGTATGATTCAGTAGATGTTGGGAGAAAAATGAATGCCTTAGAGCAATTTAAAAAATTACAAACCATCTTAAAAATAAACTAATGTTTAAATACAAGATCAATTTTATAGCTATCTTATTATTTCTTTTAGGATTAAGCTCATGTAGCAACAATAGAAAAATTTTAGATGAAGATTTTGTCAATTTATATCCTAATAAACAAGTAATAAAAAAACAATATTATAATTATTCTATCTTAGACCCTTTTTCTCCAACAGATTCATTGTATTCACCTATACCCCCTAGTAAATCTAATATAAATAGAGGCAAAGGACTTATTGTAAATTATAAATCTTATGACTTACAGTATTTCTATAAGTATATAAAGAAAGAAATGGGAGGAACATATACTTCATATATATATTCAAAAGACATCCCTGTTTTTAGATATTATTTGAAATTTTACAAGAAAGAAGAATTAAAGAAATTTGATACTAACAAAAAAATAGAAGCATATTTTAAACAAAAAAATATTGACTATGAATTTGTGAAAAATAAACCAAATAAAATATCTATTTATATACTCAAAAACAAAAATGATAAACCAATCTATTGTACAATTATATCTGATGAAGATTGGGAAAATATCTACCTAACTTATAATATAAAAGATACCATAAAAGATCTTTCATCACAGAGTTTTAGACCTTTTTTAGCCAGTAAGATAGAAGATTAAACTTTATTAGCGTTCTAAAGGTATTTTGAAAATATTAAAAGGTAATCTCAAAACCTGTTATTTAAATGACTTCAGAAGTATCTATTTTTAACCAGTGTAGTGATATGAATTTTTACTTCCATATTTAAATTTGCTCAATGATATATAAATATGTATATTTACTTAATACGATTTGAGAAAATTTATCTTTTTTCTGAAGGTGGAATAATCGGTTACCTAAAAAAATAAAATTCCTTAAAAGCCCTAACAATGGCTATTAAGCATAATTAAAGATATTCCTGGAGAAACCACTTGAAAGCCTCTGATTAGTCAGAGGTTTTTTTGTTTTTAACATGTAGACTTTTCTTTTTAGACTTATGACATATTTTTCTAACGTCAGTTTTTTATTCTTTATATTATATTTTTAAGGGAGCAAAGAATAAGACTTTCCCGCTAAAGAAGTTTTATATTCATTATTTCTCGTTCAGCAGTTTTAAATCAGCTGAAAGGTTCGCTTTTTTATATTCCTCTTCTTCAGGATATTCTTCTCTGTCCTGAAACATATATTCTTTTCCTTTTTTGTCAATAAGACTAATCTGTATCGTATCTTTTTTTCTTACTGCTCTGAAAGTATAAGTGTTTGACCAAACATCAGCAGAAAGCCCCTGTTCGAGTATAACATCCTTTATGTACTGAAGCTTTCCGTTATCAAACTCATATACAAAGAATGCAGCATACTCTTCTGTAAAGCTTGGAAATAATAATATCCCCGAAGAAATCATTTCATTATAAAGCAGATAACTTCCCTCTTCTGCAATTTCATAGGAACTGTCATAATAAAAGTTGGTATTACAAAACTGCCAGTCCTGAATAATCCCCCCATTAACAGCATACTGTATATAAGCTCTTTCCTGAATATATCTGATCCTGAACTCATGATCTTTAAACCGTACATCAAGACTTTGCACAGGCCCTTCTCCATAGTTCCTTATTTTTTTTACATCCCGGATTTCTGTATACACTGTTGTTTCTTCCTTTTTTATAGTTGTAACAGGTTTAGTACTTACGGTATCTTTCCTTATGATATTTCTGTTTTTCTTATCAGAAGTATCTGCCTTCTGTTCTTTTTTACAGGAACATACAGTAACAATCATCAGCATGATAAGTGAAAATTTCATAGGATTTGCTTTTTTCATCATATTTTATTTTAATGTTTCAGTGTTTTCTATGACAGATGCTGTATATCATTTAAGATCTTTCCGTAAAAACCGATAGGTTGCGATTCCCGGTGGAGACTGTTTACAATAAAAGAAGATTTCATATTTATAGAAATTCGGATGCCAATCAAGGGTATTGATTTCTTTTGCTATTGCCAAGGCTCCGGACTTCATCTCTTCTTCACTTTTACCACAGTCTATTTTTGAAAGGTAAAGTGTATAGGTCAAAGTATCTTTAGGGGCCAAAAGCTGATGTTCCGTCTCCGGAGACCTTTCAATTTTCTCTAAATGATAGTCTTTTTTTAACCGGGCAACAGTACTTTTTCTTTAGGTAAACTTTCTATCCGCTTTGGCGAAGAGAAATATGTCAGGAAGAATACAGCAAGAAAACCTGCCCCGAAATATAATACGACTCCAATTCCGGTAATAATCAATATTCTTTTGAGCATTTTTTTCATAGTTAATGTATTTTTTTAAATCAATAATTCTGTAGCAGCCAAAAACCATCCTCCTTTTATTGATTCCGATAAATATAAAAGGAATTCTTCTGTCAAAAGGATCATTGCGGTATAAATCTTAAAAAGTGTAGTATTTCTACGATCATATGTCCGGTGAAAAACCTATAAGGTGGAATCTCAGCGAATCATAATATAAAAAAACAAAGATCACAAATCACTAATGATCAGCCATTTGAATTAAAAAACTATTGACAGCAGCGAATTTTCTAAAAAACATCACGAAAAAACTTGCGTGATATCACAAAATGTACTACTTTTGCATCACTTTAAAACAACGAAGTAATAAACAACAATATAATGGTTTCTTAGCTCAGTTGGTAGAGCAATGGATTGAAAATCCATGTGTCCCTGGTTCGATTCCTGGAGAAACCACTTGAAGACCTCTGATTTTTCAGAGGTTTTTTTGTTTTTAACACACAGACTTCTCTTTTTAGACTGATGCGATATTTTTAGCACGCAAAGTTTTCTATTCTTTATGTTATATTTTTAAGGGAGCAAAGAGTGTGGTTTTGTCGCTGAAGAAGCTTTTTTAGCTATAAATCAAAATGAAACTGATTGGTCATACTCTGTTGTTGGAGAAATTGAAATTTCTTGAGATCTGGTTTATTGATTTAATATTGTTTTCCATTGTTGCAGAACATCTATAAACTCATCTACCGACATCTTAATAATAGGTTCATTCGGGAGCAAAGAATTTTCCAAATAAAAAGTTTTGGTATCAACATCAATATAACCACCAAGATCTTCAAATTTGAAAAATGTAAACCAGTTACCTGTTACATTAAATTCGCTAAGCGATTGCCAGTCCCAATAACCGCCTTCTTTTTCTATAAATGCCTCTCTAATCTCCATATTTTCCCAATTTTTATTGAGGTAAACGAGTTCTACTAAAAATGGGGTTACTGCCGCCGGAGTTTTAAAATCGTTATTCAATAGGTTTTCCAAATTGGCGTAGTATGGTTATTGAAACTTATTTTATGATTGATCATGGAAAAATCAGTTAATTTCATATTGTTTGATCATTCTATTTATATTCATTTCATGATTAGTAGAAGGCCGGATTTCGGCACATTCTGACAGAAAAACTAATCTTTAATGATCTTTCTCAATGTCTGAATTTCTTCCATAGTCAGAGGGCTCACATTATAATCGTAATCACCCCGGCAGATTTCTTTTAATTCAATTCTGGGTTTGTAAAATTCTTATAAGTCCATCTTTATATCATCAGTAATTTACAATGTGTAATAGTCGAGCAGATTTCCCTCATCATCGTATTTATAGACTTCCTGAGTGGTAGGTCCAACCGAATAGCATGAATAAATAAGAATTCCGGCTTCATTATACTCATTTTCCCAACCGATATGACTTCCTGAATTATATTCTACTTCTGCTTTAACCACTCCGTCCGGATATTTTGTAAATATAACATAGCCGGTGTAAAGCTCACCATTATGCATCGCCAGACAGCTCCCATCATAATCATAATCACCCCAGCAGACATCTTTCAGTTCAATTCTGGGTTTGTGAAATTCTTTTAAGTTCATCTTTATCTCATCAGTAATTTACAGTGTGTAATAGTCGAGCAGATTTCCCTCATCATCGTAATTATAGACTTCCTGAGTGGTTGGTCCCACCGAATAGCATGAATAAATAAGAATTCCGGCTTCATTATACTCATTTTTCCATCCGATATGACTTCCGGAATTGTATTCCATTTCTGCATCAATGTTTCCATTCGGGAATTTATCCAATATCACATATCCTGTATACAAACGTCCGTTATACAGAACAAGACTACTCCCGTCATGGTCATAATCGCCCCATTCAATATCTTCGAAATCTACTCTTTTTTTCTCCGGTTCTTTTAGGTTCATAGTATTTAAAATTGTGCTGAAAGTTTATTAAAACGGATTATAGCCCTGTTTCCGGAGATTAATCCTATGGTTTATAAATTCTGATAATGTATGACCTGACAGGTTCGAAATAAAAGGTATATTATAATCTTCACAAAACAGGTACGCTTGGCGCACTATAGGATCATCAGTCTCATCAAGATAAACAAATAAAAAAGATTCTTCATATGCCCAGCACTCAATTACATAGAAGGGACGATTAATCGCTTTATTATTCTCCTGCATCCATTCTCTCGGATTCTCCTGAAGTTCATTAATATCAAGAATATTATGGCTCAGCACATGACATCTTTTTCCCGCCAGAAATAATAGCTCCCTTACTGCTTCAGGAAATGGTTTGCCATTATTATAGATCTCTTCATGATTTTGAACTTCGGAAAAAGACATAGGTTCTATTCTTCCTTCGTATTCTTTATTTCCCGGATTTATTGCCGGATTATCCTTCAAATAGGTTAATATCTTAATTTCCATCATTTCTTTTTCTTACATGCTGATGAGTTATTTTTCAAATTCTCATGTTCCGTTTTCTTTCTTTAATCGTAGTCCTACAATTTCGAATCTTGCCTGTTCTTTAGGGAGATCAACCTGAAGGTAGGCCTTTTTTTACTTTTATCAAACAAAACTCTATGAAATGTATACTGTCCTGCGTAATTCTCATCACAGACCGCTTTCTTCACTCTTTTTAGATTCCAGGGATATTCTACCCTGCTGTTTTTTTGTAACGGTAAAAGTTTTATAAATATATTGAATTCTAAAAGCAGACCTATAAGCTCAATTTCAAAGAAGAGAATAATAGTAATTGATATGCATATCATAATCTTCATGCTCCCAATTTCCCTGAAGCATCCGGATTAAAGCATCTAAGATCCGGATTAAGTCCGCTGTTGGAAAAGGTTTGTTATAAAATAGTTTAAAATGATCGTCCATTGTTGGGATAGCTTGTAATTCCGCTAAAGAGATATACTCCCCTTTATGATGAATCCTGTCTTTTACAATTTGAAGAATCCGAACCATAGTCTGCTCCTCTGAGGAATTTGATATATACTCGTCCCAGAGAAATGCAAACCAACCTCCCATTTGACCATTGATTACCATCAGATGATAGTTTGTAAGAATTCTTTTCTGAATGAAAATATACTGGTCTTTTTTAAGCTCCTCATGAATATAATAAAGAGCTAACTCCATAAAAATATCTGATGTTATAAACCCTTTACCTTTATAGTCCATATTTTCTGTTGCCATCTTCGAGCTGTTTGATTGTATTGATTGATGTTATAGTCTGTAATTAATATCCAGGTAAAGATTGGTTGAAGTCCAGCTTCCATTGAGCATTTGTATAAGTGCATCCATAATCTTAATGAGTTCAGATGTTGGAAACGGGTTTCTGCTATATAATATTTCAAAACCCTTATCATCAGTAGGAATAGCCTTTAACTCCGCTAAGCTGATCATATCTCCTTTATTTATAAGTGAAGTTTTTACGTTTTGCAGTACCAGAATCATTGTCTGTTCATCAGCGGTTCCATCTAATTCTTCATCCCACAACAACACTAAATAACCATTGCAATAGCCATTAATAATAGAATCAAAACTATCAAGCAGCTCTGTTTTGTTGACAAACGTATACTGTGATTTCTTTAATTCTTCAAAAATATAATAAATTGCCAACTGCATAAATGATTCACTGATATAGAATCCTTTTTTATCCTTATAATCTATAAATGTTGTTGCCATATTTTTATTTGATTTATTAGCAGGCTCTTCCCGAGCGATATTTACTTTAGTGATCTTTTTCCATGACAGACGAAATCTCTCCATGCCCATGCGATCTCTTTGAAATCATTTGTTGGCAAAGCAAAATCAGGTATTGAATTCTGATCATGATAATCATCCTTATCAGTATAGATTTTTGTAACTGATGGAAATATTTCCACGAACTGCAGCCCATCTGTAGTAAACCTTACACTTCCATCTTGTGGATGCTCCTGGGCATACGTGATGGCTTCTACAAGCTCATCACTTTTTCTCATGGTATTGTATTCACTCATTAAATTACTCAGAATAAACTCATTAGATTTCATGAATTTATAATCTTTACCATGTATTTCCTGCACTCCAAAACTTATTTCATACTCTGCTATACTACTCATCCTATTAATTCTATCTTCATAATGTGTTAAAATATCAATCCCTGTAGAAGCTGGTTCTGCCCTCTTCACCTTCACCATTAACTACAAAATTTCTCCAAGCTATCACAATTTCTTTGAAATCTGCTGTAGGTAAAGTGTAATCTGCTGTAATGCCCGGATCTGAATCATGCTTAACAGAATCACGATAAATTTCAGTGGTGGTGTGTGTGATTTTAATAAGCTGCAATCCTTCTGTGATATATAGTATTTCTCCAGGTGAGGGTGATTCCATTATACTATTAATCGCTCCTAATAAGTTATCGCAATTAAGAATATTTCTAAAATCAGCAATAATTGAATCTAAAGAATAATTTATGGAACGCATGAATTTAAAATCCCGATCATGTATTTTTTTAACTCCAAAACTTATTTTATAATCTGTTGTAATACTCATCCTGTTATTTTTAATGTCTTAATTTATTTAAAATATCAATCCCTATAGAAGTTGGTTCTGCCCTCTTCACCCTCACCATTAACCACAAAATTCTTCCATGCTTCAACGATTTCTTTGAGGTCTGCTGTAGGCAAAGTATAATCTGCATTTACTTCAGGATTTATTTCAGGATTTGTATCATACTTTTCTACATCGATATAAATACTCGTCATGAAATGAGTGATTATTATAAGCTCTAACCCTTGAGTAGGAAAAAAATATTCTCCTGATTGAGGATTACGAAGCTGTGCATTTATAATTTCTAACAATATATCACATTCTTCTATACGTCTAAATTCGAAAAATACTCCATCTAATGCAGGGCTTATTGACTGCATCAATTTATAATCTGAATTATGAATTGTTTTTATAACAAAGCTCACTTTATAATCTTCTAAGACACTCATTCTATTATTTTTTACGCATTAACTTACTTCTATCTAAAGACTTTCAAAATCCAGAGGAGGAGTTTGAAGAAAATCTTTCCATAGCAATAAAACGGCTTTATAATCACTCAATGAAATTTCCTGAATAAAATGATCTTTTTCATCTAAAAAACGGGCAGTTGTATCGGTATATCTTACGGTTAGTTTATCCAGATAGATTTCCAAACAATATTCCGGATCATATCCTCCTTGTGATCCTATAAAATCAATATCTCCTGCAATTTCATCAATATCTGAAACAGATTTAAAATGGTTTAAAAAATATCCCCAAAAATCATCACTCACATGATGATCTGCTATCTTAACATTGCATTTTTGATCAGAATTAAATGCTATAACTTTATTTGTAAAGCTAATATTATAATCATCCAGTATACTCATTTGTTCATTTAGGTCTAAAACTGAAATATCATTTTTCAGACAGGTATGTATTTTTGTTTCCCGTTCCGGCAAGCTAATCAAAATAAGTCCAGTCCAGCTCCATCTGATAGTCTTTATGATCCCAGATTCTTTCCAGCATCTGAATAAGAGCATTCATTACACGGATCAGTTCTGCTGTGGGAAATGGTTTCTTATCCAGAATGTATTTAAAAGCGAGATCTTCAGTCGGAATCTTCATTAATTCTTCTACAGAAATAAGGTTTCCTTTTTTCTGTAATCCTGTTTTCACATCATTCAGCAGCTGTATCATTAGCTGTTCATCAGCCGGAGATTCGATACTATCAAATAATCCCACAGACATATAGCCCCGGCTGTATCCGTTGATATGAAATTTCAAGTCCATCACAAGGTCTTCCTTATCAGGGAGAGAACATTCCGGTTTCTCAGCCTCTTCCAAAATATAATGCAATACCAGCTGCATCATTGACTCTGATATCCAGAATCCTTTATCTTTTTCGTATTCTACCAGCGTTTTTCCCATGGTCTATAGAGATGTTATTGTGACTTACGATGATTTGAAAAATGTCTCTACGGCAACAGATCAGCGTTTTGATAGTAAGGATTCTCTGATAAAAAGCCGGGAAAGAAAAACTCAATTTCGCAATACTTTATTGAATAGTCATTTTCTGCGACAAACGGTGGTTCTGAGCCCCGCATTGAAGATAAATGACCATCCGGCTTATATATGAATTCAAATTTCTCTTGTTTTGACAGTGGATCATAATAGTATTTTCTGGTACCACTATGAGACCTCTCATCTACAATTTCATCTTCTCTTTCAAAGATAGGCAATCCATCTTCGTTCCGTAACAAAGTGATCTGAAAATCTTCATACGCACCCGTTGACAATAAAAACCTTTGGATTTCCTTTCTGTAAACACCAATCTGCTCTATGATACGTATTTCAAACCAATCCAGATCCGGATAGTGGTTCACAAGCTCTGAAAGAATCAACTGTTCATTATCATCAGCCTTCAGATAATGAATAACACTGATCAGGATATTATTTTTATATTCTTCTTTTCTGAAAACTTCGGCATTGACTGTAAAAACCTTGTGAAAATGCAGATTTATTGCTGCTTCATCAGAAGTAATAGCTTTTTCAAATTCATTCTCAAATGTTATATCTGCTGTCATTGTATATCATCTATTAAAAAGGAAATAACCTGAAATAATGACCAAGTCTGATGGTTTCAATCTGATCAGATCTCATTGGCCTTCCTCTTCTTTTTTCCGTCCAAAATAGAGATTATAGTTCTTCCGGCAAAATAAAATCAGCTGTTCAGCCAGCTCAGACATTCTGCGATCTGAACTTTACTGATGAAAACCTCAGCATTCACCTCCGGTTCCGGGGAAAGTTTCAACTCTACTTTCTGGCTTGTGTGCTTGATAATATCCGTAACAGCTTCTTTATTGATGATAAACTTACGGTTTATCTTGAAGAAAACCTGTGGGTTTAATTTTTGAATAATATCTTTGATGGTATCATCGTAAATATAGGTTTGATGGTCTTTTGATGTTAAGAAAAGATATTTCCCGGATGCAAAGAAATATGCGACATGATGTTCGTCTATTGATTTCAGCTTATTTCCTTCTCTTACCATAAAGCGTTTCATCATATCAGAATCTCCGGTTTGTAAACTGGAAATAGACTTCAGTGTCGATTCCGGATCAAAATTATTCCTGATGGAGATAAACTTCTGTAAGGCCTTGTGAAGGTCTTCTTCTTCGAAAGGTTTCAGAAGATAGTCTATGGTAAAATGCCGGAAAACCCTCATCGCATACTCATCGAATGCTGTGATGAAAATAATCGGGGTGAAAAGTTCCACATGCTCAAAAATCTCAAGGCTCATCCCGTCTCCGAGATGGATATCCATAAAGATAAGATCTGCAGAATGAGTCTGAAAGAAATCAATTGCCTGTTTTTTTGAGCGAAGAACCACTGTTTCAGTAACAGGAATGATGGTCTGCTTATCCAAAAGACCTTTCAGATAATTAACAGCCAGCAATTCATCTTCTATAATGGCAATTTTCATAACAGGTACAAAAGTACAAAAAAACCGCTAGAACGTTTAAGCTCCAGCGGTTTCAAGGGTTGTTAATATGAAATATTATAAATTAGGATTGTTCTTCTTTGCACTCATCGGATATTCTATGGTATATCTCGGGTCATTCTGCTGAAGAATATATTCTTTACCACTTATGGTATGTACTATTTTTTTCTGGCTGGTTCTTCTGAGATCAAACCATCTGTGCCCTTCCAGTGCAAATTCTCTGAATCTCTCATCCATTATGTAATTCGTGAAATCTGCGGCATTCATTGCATTCACCTGGCTCTGAACAGAAGTATAACCATTTGCAGTATATCTGTTTTTAAGAACGGTAAGTAATGTTTCTTTAGCTTCATCAAGCCTGTTAAGCTTTAATAATGCTTCAGATTTTATAAAATACAATTCCGCAGTTCTGAAGGATACTCTGAAATTTGTGCTTCCCCCTTTGATCAATTTATACAGGTTATTTTTCTTCTCGAAATACATTACGAATCTTTTATCCGAAGTATTATCATATTTTGAAATCAGTTCAGGAGAGATGATACCCAAATTCTGCACATTCATATCTGCCGGGTTATCCAAAGCCATAATAGACTCTACAGAAGTATAATGATTAGGTGCTACATTGGCTGTATTTAGATTGCTTAAAGTACTTTTTATTGCCAACGCCTGATCAGAATAAGTTCTCGCAGCATCCCAATCTCCCTGGTAAAGTGCTATTCTGGCCTGGAAAGCTTTTATGGCAACTTTGGAGAATCTGTAGTTAACACCGGATACCTGTTGTTCTTGCACCATTAGTTCTTCTGCTTTTTTCACATCCGCATGTACCTGATTATATACCTCCAGCACTGAAGATGGCTTCAACACTTCTTCAAGATCTGTTTCAAGATTAATTGGTACCCCTCTGTCTGAGGCAGCGGTAGCACTATTGAAATGTTTACCATACAAATTCACCATATCAAAGTATAAGTAAGCCCTTAATGCATAAGCTTCCGCCAGAATCTGCTGTTTTTCGGGAGAATTACTCATGGTCTTACTTCCTTCATTGATGATCTGATTCAGGTAAAAAGCCGTCATGTAAAAATTCACCCATGGATATTCTGCGGTCCCGGAATCATAATTACTGTCTTTCCACATTGCAAGTTCCCGGTAAACATTAAATTCGGTTAAATTTTCATTAAGATAAACCTCATCTGTACGAAATGCTGTCAAAGATTTATGGGTTGGATATTTCGAATAAGCTGATGTAAGAACTTTTCTGTAATCTTCTACGGTAACCGGGATTACTTTTCCTTCAGGCTGTATATCTAGAAAACGGTCACAGCTTACGCTGGTAAGGCTGATTACCGCTAATGCAATGAATAGAGTTATTTTTTTCATTTTTTCAAGTTTTAAAAAGAAACATTAAAGCCAATTGTAACTGACTTGGCGATAGGCTGGGCATAAATATTACCATACGTTTCCGGATCAAAATATCCTTTGTGTCCGTTGCTGAATACAAACAGGTTACGACCTTCAACACTCAGTCTCAGACTGCTGATTCCCATTGGGCTGGTAAATTCTTTAGGAAGTGTATATCCTAAACGGATACTGCTGATCCTCAGATAGCTGATCTCTTTAGCCCATACATCAAGCAAACCATAAGCATTAGAAGGGTTATCTCTCAACCATTTATTCCCCATCCATCCCGGGTTGCTTTCCATTTCAGAGCCTGTAATTGCAGGCAATGAACCTCCCGCTTCATAAATATCTCTGGTATAGTTTCTACCTCTGTCTATTTCCATTCCCCTGTAAGAAGGAGATCGCATTACGGTTTGTTTAAAACTGAAGGCAGCAGAAACAGTAAGGTCGAAATTATGTACTTTAAATGTATTGATAATTCCTCCTGTAAATTTAGGATCTCTATCTCCTACGTAAGTGAAAAGGTTTCTCATCTCTTCGCTTGAAAGTCTTGATCCTACAAGCTGCCCGGGAAGAAACTCTTCATATACATCATACAGCTTGAAGAAATCTTCGATCTTCATTTTTTCATTTCCTTTCCAGAACATCGGGTTTCCGTTTTCATCTACTCCTGCTGTTTTCAAAGCAAAAACTGCGTTTACAGGAAGTCCTTCTCTTGAAGGAATCAATGAGTTTTCACGCGGCTGCTCTGTAAGAACTTTACTCTTGTTATGAGCAAAATTAATAGTGGTAGACCATTTGAAGTTTTCCTTATCAATGTTTCTGGTAGATATGGCCAATTCAAAACCTTTGTTGGTTAAACTTCCCCAGTTCATCATCGTATAATTGAACCCTGTTTCAAGAGGGGTTTCTCTCATACTGATCATATCAGTTCCCTTTCTGCTGTATATATCAGCAGTAAGATTGATACGGTTTTTGAACAATCCCAGATCAACCCCAAAGTTCACATTGGTTGTTTTTTCCCAACGGAGTTTATCATTAGGAGGACTCATCACATTGATTATTTCTTCTTTCGTTCCCGGAAGAATAATGACTTCAGAATATTCCCCGATAAAGAATGGTGATGTATTACGGTCTATATTCCCCTGCAAACCATAAGAAGCTCTCAGCCTAAGATTAGACACAGCAGGAACTGCCTGCATAAAGTTTTCCTTGCTCACCAACCATGACCCTGAAGCTGCCCAGATCGGCAGATATTTATATTTTTTGTTTACTCCAAATAAATTGGTACCGTCGTATCTTACACTTCCAAAAAAGGTATATTTCTGATCATACGTATAAGAAGCTGTAGCAAACATGGAAGCATAAGCATTCTCTACAGGAGGCATTTCTCTGTAAGTTTCATACTTTTTATCTCCCGCAAATTCTGTGGTAGGGAATGAAATAGGCGCACCTGTTTTGGTAAATCCATTATAACCGAATGCTCTGGTTACGGTAGTATTATCTAACGTTTTACGGATTTCAGTTCCGGCCATCACATCAATCTCATGTACTGAATTGATTTTGGTGCTGTATGCTCCCTGTAATTTCCAGTTATATTGGAAAAAATCATTATCCCAATTCTGCTTTATCCCTCCTGCAGGCAGGAAATAACGGTACGCACCATCTTTATAATAGCGGGTACCTTCCCTCATCTTCCGGGTAAAATAGGTATTTTCAGCAGCAAATTTCTCCGTTTTATTGATATCGTACTGAAGTCCCAACTGGGATGTGAATATCAAACTTTTAGACGCTTTATATTCTAAATCCAGGATAGCCTTTAATGAATGATTCTTCAGCGTATAATCTGTATTTTCTCTTTCTTCAAGGAAATTAAAAGGAACGTACTGATCTGCATAGCCATCTATATCACGGTCATATCTGTAGCTTCCATCCGGATTGTAAGGCGTAAGATAAGGATTTGCATTTCTTGAATAGTTAATGGGACTCGCCGCCGCATCAGCATCCGTCATAAAAGATGAACGTTCACTTTGTGTACCGAAAACAGAGATTCCCGCATTCAGCTTATCGCTTAATTTATAATTGTTCTTTAAAGTCAGGTTATAACGCTTAAAACCTGTACCGATTGTTGTTCCTTCTTCATCAAAATACCCCAGTGAGAAATAATAATCTGAACGGTCACTTCCTCCGGAAACACTCAATCCGTATTGTTTGTTGATTGCATTTCTATACAACAGTTTCCCCCAGTCTGTATTGCTGTTTTTCAAGGCATCAATCTGTTGACGTGTCATAGGATCCAATGCGTCCCAACCTGCATTTCTGAAAGCATCAAGCTGATTGTTTTTCGTCAATATTCTCATGACTTCTCCTTTATCGGCACGATAGGTAAGATCGGTACGTTTTGCAAGCATCAACTCGAAATCAACTTTCTCAGATGCGTTCAAAAGGTTCAGCTTATCAAAATCAGGACGGGATGTAATAAAGGTGTCTGCAGAAAAATTCACTTTCATGGTTCCTTTTTTACCTTTCTTCGTGGTAATTGAAATAACCCCGTTGGCCGCTCTGGCACCATAGATAGCTGTTGCAGCGGCATCTTTCAGAATGGTAATATCTTCAATATCATTAGGGTTCAGCCCTGCGATAGAAAAGTTCTGAAGCTGGTCAATATTGTCTTTATCACTGAAATTCGGAACATCATTTCCTTCCAGCGGAAGACCGTCAATCACCCATAACGGATCCTGAGGCCCGGATAAAGACGCTGTTCCACGGATTCTGATTTTTGCGGCACCTCCCGGTGATCCTGTTTCAGGCGTAACCACTACCCCTGCAATCTGCCCGGATAACATCTGGTCTACACTGGCAACCCCGGACTGATTGATGGCATCCATCTTCACCGTAGAAACGGCTGAAGTCTGTTTACGTTTTTCAATCTTCTGGTATCCGGTGATGATCACCTCCTGGATTTTATTTTTATCTGAAATCTCAGGAGTCAGTCTTATGGTATATTGAGTTTTTCCTTCAGTAATCTGAATAAGCCTGGATTCATAGCCCGGATAGCTCACCAATACAGACTTTGTATCTGCCGGAATTTCCAGGATGAATTTTCCGTCTTTATCGGTTACCGTACCTACCGATACACTTTCAATGATCCCGGTAAGGTCGGTTTTGGTAGAAACAGACTGTGTTTCTATTTTTATAGATGCACCGGCAATGCTGCCGGAAGTATTTCCGTCTTCTATTTTCCCGGTGATGGTTTTCTTTTGCTGGGCTAGTGCAATATTAGCAGCCAAAAGAGGTAAAAGGATTAGAGTTTTTTTCATAGCTGTTTATTTGTTTAAAGCCTCTTCAATACGAATAATTAAATCTGTGTAATGTGCTCTTGAAGCATCATCGCCCTTATATCGGGTTCTGTTCAGCAGGTCTAGTACTTTCTGAAGTTCTGCTCTCTTGTAGGTAGTTACTTCAGATACTCTTTTCATGGATGAATAATTGATATTCCTGATGTTCTTTTCTTCACCATGGAAGTTGCAGATCATCGGTATATTCAATGTGTTGTATACTTTCAATCCCTTCACTGCTGTTTTTTCAAATAATTTATTGACAGAAACGATAAGGGCATCCACATAATTCTTCTGCGTCATCCTTTCAAGAATAGTGAGCGTGCCTTTTTTATTGAAAATTGAGTTCCTTACCTGATCAAATAAATTCTCTACCGTATAGATTTCTTCTTTTGAACCTGACATTTCGTGCTTCAACTCGTTTTCAAGCAATCTGAGAAGCCTGTCATCCATCAACAGAGCGTAGATATTTGCATACTGCATTCCTCTTGCTAAAGTGTACGGAGTCTGCTCAAACGGTCCCATCGGTGAGTTTTTAACAGCGTAAGTTTTTTCTGCAATGGGGTTGAAGAATAACCATTCCGGAAGGTTGATGGCATTTTTCACAAGGTAATCAACAGCCCTTTTCTGAGTCTCAGCCGGTACTGCTTCATATGCTTTTTTCTTGCTTCCAAAATTGGTATTGTTCAGATAAATTCCACCCACATTGGCCATCACATGCCCTGTATACAAATCCCACTGTCCGATGACACCAAAATACAACTTACCCGCATCCGTATAGCTTTTCCCGTCTTCATAAGTCCATTGTAACAGGTTATTGATAACGACTTTCAGGTTTTTCAATCCATATTCGCTGGCTTTCATGGCATCATCACCAAGGTCTTCTGACTGTGAACGGGGATCAATGGTTTCCAAATAACTTTGCTGCTCACCATAGAAATACAAAGGGTCATCCTGATGTTTCTCAATTAAATTTCTAAGTGCTTTTTTCTCAGAAAACTCATCCGGATACCAACGGTAGCCCCACTCTATCGCATATTTATCATAAATTCCTATTTTTGGAGTGATGGCAGTAACTCCATCTTCCGGCTGTGCCACATAATTGTAACGGGCATAATCCATGATAGAAGGAGCAGTTCCCCCCATTTTATCGGTAAATTCTTTTGAACGGAGTGATTCTACAGGAAATGCAAAAGAAGATCCCATATTATGCTTCAGCCCGAAGGTGTGCCCTACCTCATGGGATGAAACGAATCTGATTGCCTCACCCATATATTCATCACTGAATTTGTTTCCTCTCGCTTTAGGATCTATAGGACCAATCTGAATTCTCATCCACTCCTGAAGAGAAGTCATTACATTGTGCCACCAGATAATATCCGCCTCAATGATCTCACCACTTCTCGGGTCTACCACAGAAGGTCCCATTGCATTTGACTTTGGGGAAGCGGCATACGTGATCACTGAATATCTTACATCATCAATATCGAAGTCTTCATCTTTTTCATCGGGCATTTTAGCAATAACGGCATTTTTAAAACCTGCCTGTTCAAATGCAGCCTGCCAGTCATAAACTCCAGCTATGATCTTTTCTCGCCATTGTTTTGGGGTTGCAGGATCTATATAATAAACGATCGGTTTTTTCGGTTCTACCAGCTCACCTTTCAGGTATTTTTCTTTGTCTTCGTCTTTAGGCTCCAGGTTCCATCGGGTAATGAAGAATTTTTCATCCATTTTCTGCTGGCGGTCATTGAACGCCCAATGTTTTTCATTGAAAAAGCCGACTCTCTGATCAGAAATCCTTGGCTTCATAGGCGTTTTGGAAAGCAGTACGATATTAGTGGTTACTCCCAATGTTACCGGAAGATCTACCCCTCCTTCGTTCACAGAAGTGGTCAGCTGGGATTTCACAACAAGATTCTGAGGAAATGTCTTCACACCTTCGATGTACGAAAGGCTTGACTTCACAGATCCTCCAAGTCCTACATTCGCAAGAACATCATTAAAGCTTTTTTGATTACCGTCAAAAACTTTGTTCACTTTAATGGCTACTGCAGTAGAATCATTGTTTTGGGCTTCAATATCAAACACTTCAATCACAGATTCTGAAAAGTTGTCTTTTACAGATTTTGTAATTGCATCATTTTTAGGCGATGATACTTTGACGTCTGAGGTTTTAACCCAAATCTTTTTGGCCACATTGTCACGGTGGAAAGAAATGATCTTATTTTCATAATTCATCCCTTTGTTCAATCCCGCCTCATTCACCTGCATCGGTACCTGAGACAGCTTATTGACTACCAGAAACTGACGGTTCATCAAACTGTCCGGAATCTCAAAATAAACATCTGTTTTTACCTGGATCGTATTGAAAAGCCCCTTTTTATAGGTTCCTTTTTTGATCAGGTCTTCAATTTTTTTGGTCTTCTTTGATGATGAAACCTCAGTCTTATCAGTTTTGTCTTTATTGACTTTTACCGTATCTTTTTTCTGAGCCATTGCCATTGGTGAAGCTATAGCCAGTCCCAGATACAGTGCAAGTCTGTAATTCTTCATTAAAATAGTCCGATTCATTCCAAATAGTAAATATCTTAGTTTCAGCCGGCAAAGCTATAGGTAAAGAAATAATAAGGGGTATTGTTAGGGAGTGAGCGGTTGGTTTTTGGGAGTGAATGGATTTTTATTTTCACTTCAATAATGGTAAAAAACATACAAAATATTCACCATCTACAGATATATTAAGAGAATTAATCCTAAAATATTCATAAATTTGATTCAAATAGTCAATTCCGAACTTTTCTCCCTGTACCGGCTCAGTCTTGGGCTGCCAGGTATTCTTTACCGTAATCCCGTCTTCATCTACGATAATGATGATTTCCAAAGGCTGATCAATGGTTGCAATATTGTGTTTGATGGCATTCTCCGTAACAACCTGAAGGGATAGATAAGGAATTCTTTTTTCTAAACTTTCTTTATGATTGATGATCAGTTCAAAACTCAGTTCTTCATCAAACCTGCTTTTCAAAAGTTCCATATATTTCCGGATAAAACTAATCTCCTGTGAAACCGGAACAATATTCTCTTTCGGAGGTACGATCAGGTAGCGGTAGATCTTGGAAAGATTCATGGTAAACTTCTGAGCATTCTCCTTATTGATCCCGATCAGCATGTATAGTGAGTTCAGTGAGTTGAAAAGAAAATGGGGATTGATGTTATTTTTAAGCTGCTGAAGCTGATTAATTACTTCTGCCTTGTGCATTTTCTCATTCTCTATCAGCAGCAGATTCTTTTCAGACTGTATTTTTTCTTTCTCTTTATAGGCAATATTGGCTGATCTCTGAAAAAGAATAAATACTGTTACAATAAGAAAAAGGGCCGCCAGGAAAATAAAGATAGTATAGGTTCTTACCTTATATACATTTTCATCAATAATAAAGTTGACATGATTTACAACAGTGTAGCCTTCAAAGTTATCTGTTTTCAGCGGTTTTATAAACCGGGTCACTTCAACTCCTAAATATTCGGAAATTGCGGTTCCCTGTGTAAAACCTGTCTGCGACTTGCTGCACAGGGTATCTTTAGGTTTGATATCTGTAAACTCCGTAATGTTTTTTCCCAGATATTTTTTTTCAGGATGGGTAATGCAAATTCCTTCTTTAGTAAAGACATAAGCATAGGTATTCGAGTTTTTATCTACATTGATGAAATATTGGTGGAGATCATCAAGACTCACCGCAGAGCCATAATACAGCATATTTTTATTGGGCATTACCAGAGAATCATAGCTCATCCAGTATAAGCTGTCTTTATGACTGATCAAAAGGTCTTTGAAGTATCCGGATCCGCTGTTCTTAAGAGTAACCTGTTTTTCCGGGTTCTCATTATTTTTAAAAATATCAGACAGAGGGCTGTTGGTTTCAGATTTTCCGGTACTATTGCTGTCATAATAATACCAGCTGTAAGCCAGCAGATTCCTTTTTTTGTTGAGGTCATTCAAGACTGATGAATAGTCCTTATAGTTTTTCAGACCATCTTTACGGATCAGGGCACGAAGCAGGTACTGATAATCTTCAATATTCCTGAATTCATTTTCTATCGATTCATATTTGCGGAAGAAGGTTCGTCGTGCAAAATCTTCAGTATTTTTCCGGCTGTCACGGGTGATCAAAAAGCTTAGAACAGCAAATGCCACCACAGCGATCAGACAGACGGACAGGGCAGTAATATAAACGGATTTTCGGGTAAGGGCGTGCTTAAAATTCAATTCTTCTACATTCTTATTTTCTCCAAAAAGTATAACAAAGTATTTTACTTTACGGAGCATCTCTTCTACGATAACTTATTAATTTGCAAAAATATAACAAAGTTTTCAGGACTATAAAGTGAATTATTTTTTTTCAGCAATTACACGATTTTCTTTTTTAAAATAAAAAAAACGGCCATAAACAAGACCGTTTTAATGTATAAATCTGTAATTTTCTCTACAGTTTTTTTAATAAATCTTCAGTGTTCAGGATGGTTGCAAATTCTTCATTCAGGTTAGCCAGTGCCATGAGGTGAACTAATTCCGCATCGTATTTTTCACCATGTATTCCGGTTTTGTCAAAAGCGGCTGTAGCATCAGAAACCACATAAGTTTCATAGCCGAAGTTCCCTGCCATTCTTGTTGTGGTAGAAACACAATGATTGATTGTAATTCCCAAAATCACTACCGTATTTATTTTCTTAAGATCCAGTTTTTCTTTCAGATCAGTTCCTATGAAAGCACTGTTTACATTTTTGGTAATAACACATTCATCATTTTGCGGTAAAACATATTCATTAAATTCAAATCCTGGCTGAGTTTCATGCAATTTTGAGGAAAGGTTGGTAGAGCTGTGCCGGATGTGAAATATCGGCAAATTCAGGTTTCTCCATCTTTCCAGTATTTTTCCGCTGATTTTTTCTGCATCTTTATTATTCCTGTTTCCTCCCCAATAGTTTTCGTCAAGAAATCCTTTCTGAATATCGATAAGAAGCAGTGCCGGGTTTTTATCTCTTAGTTTCATATTCTTCAATTTATGGTATCATTTTGAAAAGTCTGTTCAGAAGAAACTTTTTATATTCATCATTCATGGAAGAATCAAAGAGATCAAATACATGCAGCGCTCCGGGGATCACCCATAATTCAGTTTTCACACCTGCTTTGTATAAAAGCTGAGCGTAATCGATATCTTCATCTCTTAAAGGATCAAGTTCACAAGCAACAATGGTAGTCTGTGGTAATCGGGAAAAGTTATCATAATAGGTCAGATCTGAATACCTGATACTTTTATCTTTATTTTCTTTACCCAGTACATGTAACCATGCAGTCTGGGCGTACTTTTTATTCCATAATGGGATATCGGTAAATTCTTCCATTGAAGAGGTATTCAGCTTATGATGAATCACGGGATATAATAAAAACTGATGTTTTATATTCTGAATACCACGGTCGGCAGCCATTTGAGCCACAGCAGCAGCCAAATGCCCTCCGGCACTTGCCCCGAATACGGTAATACGATCCGGATTGATTCCCAATTGATCTTCACCATACCCGATTACCCATTGCAATGCATCAAACCCATCCAAAACAGGTGTTGGAAACCGGTATTGAGGTGCCAGTCGGTAATCTACAGAGATTATGGTTGCATTCAGTTTATCCGCAATTTCAAACATTTGATAATCCACCTGCTCTGGCATTCCAAAAACATATCCTCCTCCATGAAAATAAAGAAGGACCCTTTCCTGATTGAAATTTTCAGACTGGTAAATATGAAGCCTGATTTCATATCCATCTTCTGAGCTTGGTGTAAAAATATCTTTTACAAGAATATGGTCCGGTTTTTTAAATGGATGCGCTTTTGTAAATTCTTTTCTTTCCTTTTGAATAACTTCCGGAGCATTCAAAAATAAATTTTCATCAATTTCCAATGAATAAGGTACATTTTCAATACTATATTTTAATTCCTTGTCTATTCTATTAAAATCCATCCTATTACAAATATTTTATTCTACATCTATAATTAAGCTTCTTTTCGGCTGTATATTTCTTATTTATTTGTAAATTTAGCTTATCGATATGGTGCTTTCCAAGTATACAAAAGATTGTATGGAACGAACAAAAATGTAAGTATGGGTATAAAAGAATCATCCACCAATAATGAAAATAAAAAAACACTGGAGTACAGCTGCTCAGAAATATATGCTGTCAATCTGATCAGTGGCCGTTGGATTCTCTCTATCTGTTATCATCTTAAGCGGGAGAAATTAAGATTTTTTGAGTTGAAAGATAAGATCCCCAACATTTCCGAAAGAATGCTTACCCTCCAGTTAAAAAAAATGGAACAGGAAAAACTCATTATAAAGACCGTATATGCGGAAGTTCCGCTAAAAGTAGAATATGAGCTGACAGAAATCGGAAAAAAGCTGATTCCTGTTCTGGATCAGCTTGAAATATGGGGTAAGGAACATAAAGAGATCAAAAAGTAATGAGGCAATCTCAAAAGTGAGACTGCCTCTCTTCTTTTATAGCTTATAATTATAACCTACCTGAACTAAAAAAGGCAACTGCGGTTTGGTTTTAAAATCCTGTGAAACTATATTTCCCAACTTCAGATAGATTTCCTGATGAGGAAAAGAATACCCACCCTGGATGCCATAATAGAAATTCCCTCCGGTAGCTGGCTCATACCATCCGTTTTTTACATCAGGAAATATTTCTTTATAGTGGGCTGTATGCTCAAAATGGGAAACAATCGCCTTATCAAAGCCTGCTTCAATACCGATGAACCATTTCGGTCTGTAATACCCAATGATTCCCGCCATATCTAATCCGAAATTAGCAATAGCTACATTCTCATTCTCGAATCGGCGGAAGATCCCCTGAACTCTGGTAGACAATTGAAAATCATTCACTTTCACCCAACGGATGTTTGCCCCTGCTTTTGCCTTGAAATCATCCAGCAATATACCTCCTGAAGGAACGGAAAACTCAACTCCGGTAATCATAGGAAACCATTTTGTATTCAACTTGTATCCGTATCCAAGGCCAAAGATCACTCCATATTCTGTACCTATATTAGCATTCAGGATGTGCTTTTCTTTGTTGTTAAGGCCAGCCCAGTTTACCGTTTGTGACTTTAAAGAACTAGCTGCCAGTATTACAAATAAGACTGATATTATATATTTTTTCATTGTATTAGTTTTTAAAGACCGTCGATAAGCGTAATGATATGAGGTTTTGTCTGGGTATTCCAGGCATTATAGTTGCTAATGATCCCGTCATGCCCTACTCCGGAGATCTTCACTCTGGTCACCTTTTTAAAGCTTCCGGAAATTTTCTGGGCCCATGAATCGGGATAGGCTTTATTTTTTTCACTATAAAAGAATAATACCGGGCCATTATAATTCTGAACTCCTTTTGAGAAATCCAGATTATATTTTTCTCCACTATCGAATAGCGCATCCATTATAACAGCTCCGCTCCTCCAGCTTATGGCAGGATCAAAATCACCTTCTCCTGTAATACTGTTTTTTGAAGAAAGCATAGACATTTTATAATCCAGAATCTCATGCTGATCTTCTTTTCCTGAAATAAACTGATCCAGATAGGCTGCGTCATTCAGAATTTCACTCCAGAGTTTAAATGATCTTGATTTTTTAACATAGTCTTTCACATCATCCCAGATCAGTCCTCCGGGCTCGCAGACAATAAGCCCCTGTATATCGTTGGGGTATTTTCCGGCATATCCTGAAGCCAGCATTCCTCCCCATGAATGTCCTAAAAGAACAACTTTCTGTCCTGGATTTTTACGGTAATGAGCAATAACAGCGTGCAGCTCATCATACATCAGGTCTGCTGCTCCTGCCCCTAAGGAGGTGTAAGATTTTTTAGGAAAACGCTGAGAAAGGCCGGAACCTCTCTGATCATAAAACACAACTCTGTAGCCTTTGTCCGCAAGGTCTTTACAATGGAGCAGATAACGGTAATCTCCTCCCGGACCACCATGTAAGGGAATAACAATCGTCCCGTTTTCAGGACCAAATGCTTCTGCATGCAATCTGGCTCCATTTATTGAGACAGACGGAAGAGAAGGATCCTGATCTACCGTTTTAGGAACGAGATTACCGGGTTGATCAATCGTCTTTCCATCTGTACAGGAAAACAACAAAGTAAAAATGGTAAAAACAGCTAAAGCCGGATTCGTTTTTCTGAAAGCAATCATACTTTTGGTTTTAAAAAATTATGATGCAAAGATTCATTATACCTGAAAGCAAACCGCCCCATCAGGAAAGTTGAACCCACAAAAAAACAAAACACAACTAATTGATTATATTACAGATATGAAGATTGAAACCTTCTCCCTGAAAGATGAAACGCAAAATCAGACTTTCTGATATTCACTTGGAGTGGCTCCCGTATATTTTTTGAAATTTCTGTTGAATGAAGTTTTAGAATTAAATCCACATTCAAAGGCAATGGATAGTAAGGTGAACTGCCGGCTTTCAGGTTTTGAAACTCTGTCTAAAAACTCCTCAATTCTTTTTTCATTGATAAGTTCATAGAAGTTTTTGTTTTCTTTGGAATTGATGACCTGTGACAGATAATTGGGATGAACTTCCAGCATTGCCGCCAGTTCATTCAGGGTAAGGTTGGGATTGATGAAAGGTTTTTCATCTGTCAAAAGACGTTTAAGACGATCATGAATTTCGTCCAGATTTTCTTCTGTAAGTTTTGATTTTTGATATTTCTTTTCAGCAGGAAAATGATGTTCTTCTGTTTTTTCAGTTTCAATAGCAGGGCTTGTGATCACTTCATTGCCCATAAAAGCCAATACCGGCTGATTGAAAACCTGAACCTGCTTTATTCCAAAATATCCAAGCCATACAATAAATATTGCTACAGCTCCATAAATAATATTGATATTAACGAAAAGAACAAGTCCCCAGATCAGCGCAATCCAGATAATAAGATACAGCAGCCAGTTGAAATTGATCTTTTCTGTATTGGAAAACTGCTGAACCATATTTTTCCTGAACTGGTACAAAGCACGGAAAGACATTACTACATAAGCAATTCCTGAAATATAAACGGCATAGAGCCTGATCAGCAGCTCTGTTTCAAAGCCACTTCCCTCATGTCTGAAGATTTCCACTCTTTTCTCAAAAGGAGCTGTATAGAATGACACAAACAACAGATTACAGATCAGAAAAGGAATAAAATGAACCAAATATTTCCATGAAAAAGATCCCTGAGAAGTTTGTTTTTTAACATAGATATATAAAAACGGACCATATACAAGCGGCAGTGTAAAGCCAAGAAAAGCTAATGAAGGATATTCTGTAAATTTACCGGTAAGAAACAAATAATAACTGGCCAGATTAAGTCCTATTGATGACAACCACATTGCTAAAATAAAATCAGCTGTGTTTTTATTTCTCTTTGTAATCAAAAGAAAAGCGAGAAAGAAAGCCAAGAAAACTCCGGACAGATAAAGCATATGAACTTTAATATTATTGTTAACTGATAATCAATAGTGTTGATAACAAAAGTAAATATAATTTTGTTGTAAAATTCCGGCATCGGTCAATAATTATATAATTATTCCCAATCAACCTGTTTTTATTCTCATTTTTGAAGAGTTAAGAGAAAATTACCCGTTCATTTCAGCATAAAAGTGGAATGCATCTTCTTCTTTACAGTGAATCGGAAGCAATCAAAGTACAATACAGAAATCTTAAAATTAGTTAATATCCTTATTCATCAGCAGATTCAACGTTTTATATTTTGAAAATTATTTATCTTCGCTTACAAATCTTATTTGAAAATGAAGAAGATCATCTCCGGGATATCTATTTTTTGCTCTATCGTTATCTCAGCACAAGAGACTAATATTCAGTTCCAGGAACTCCCGTTCAAAGATATTATAGCCAAAGCTAAAAAAGAAAAGAAGCTGGTTTTCATTGATGCTTATGCTGCATGGTGTGGTCCCTGCAAAATGATGGAGAAAAATGTTTTTACCCAGAAATCTGTGAGTGATTATTACAATAGCAACTTCATCAATGCAAGATTTGACATGGAAAAGGGAGAAGGCAGAGATATTGCCGCCAAGTTTGGAGTACGCTCTTATCCTACTTATCTTTTCCTGAATGGTGAAGGAGAACTTGTATCCCGAAATACAGGCTATATGGAAGAAAGTCTTTTTGTAGCCATGGCACAGGATATCAATGCACCCGGGAATAAAAAAGGATCCCTTAAAGAAAGGTTTGCCAACGGAGAAAAAGACCCTGAGTTTCTGATCAACGTTATGAAGCTGAATTCCAGTACGGATTATGAATTTGCCAAAAAGGCTTCAGAAAGGTATTTTGAGAATAAAAAGAAAACAGAAGAAATGACCAAGGATGAGATTGGTCTTCTGCTTTATTTTATCAAGTCATCTGAAGATGCCAATTATAATGTATTTGTATCCAGAAAGGCGGAGATCATAAAATTTTTACCCGAAGAGACTTATAATGAATTTAATGCCCAGCTTAGATTAGCAAAAGTTGTGGAACAGTCTATTGATGATAAAAACAAAAAGATCAATGATGATTATTTCATGAAAACGGCTGAGCCATTGGTAGGAAAGCAAGCCGCTACGGCAAAGCTCAATCAGACAAAGCTTAGCTACTATGAGCAAAACGCCAACTTCCCTGAATACGAAAAAGCAGCCTTAGAATATTATAAAAACTCAGATACATTTGACCCTAATGAACTTTTAAGAGCAGCATGGGTATTTGCAGATCATGTAAAAACCCCATCATCATTAAAAAAAGCAACGGAATGGGCTGAAAAGTCTGTCATGAGAGGAGAAACATCGGAGAATACTTATATTCTGGCAAAACTTTACTACCTGACTGGAAATAAGGAAACAGCAAAAAATTACGCTGAAATGTCCAAAAACATGGCTGCCCAGGTGAATAAAGATACTACACTGGCAGACGAATTATTAAAGAAAATACAATAACAGATTGATGAAATACAGAGTATTAACGGGTGTTTTAGCTTTCCTTGCAATGGGATCTATAAACGCACAGGAGCAGGAACAAAATGAAGATAAGAGCTTATATATAAAAGGTAATGCACTCTTTATTCCTATAGGTATTTTAAACGCCGGTATTGAAAAACAAATAAGTCCTAAATATACTATTCAGGGGGATGTCTTTATTTCACCGTGGAAGTCTTTTGCGGGACATAAATTACAGATGTACTCTCTTTCGGTTGAGGGAAGGTATTATTTTAAAGAAGCCTTCAAACATTGGTATGTAGGGGCTAACGTTGGTGTTTCAGCTTATAATCTTCAAAAATGGAATTATTGGAGTGGAACGTTTGTGACTGATAGTGGTGAAGTTCTTGATAGCTCCAATCTCTATCAAAAAGGATATTCCGTTATGATTGGAGTCACAGGAGGCTATCAATTCCAGTTATCTGATCGCCTGAACCTGGACATTTATGCTACAATAGGATCATCACAAGGGTTTTACAAAGGTTATGACCGCTCAACAGGAAGGCGTTATGATTCTGCAGAGAAATTTAATAAAAGTGGTGAAATCATACCTTACAGAGGGGGCATTATGATTTCTTATAAACTTAAATAGTACAATGAAACCATTCGGAAAAAATCATATTATCATTTCAGTGATCACTTTTGTGATCCTTTTTTTAATGAATTATCTTGGAAATGACCTCCCGGATAAATTACAAAGGGCACTCCTGACCGCTTTTGCAGGCGTTGTAGGATTAACGATCGGACTCTTTATATTAAATAAGGGTAAAAATGACAAGAATCCTCCTCAGAATTTTGATTGATTAAAAAGTTCAAAGGTGAAAGCTTAAGGTGACTTTCAGTCGTTACACTAAGTATTCTTTTGAAAAGTATAAAACAGAGATAAAAGTCATTTCCTATGACTTATGACTTCCAACTTTTTAAAGTTGGAAGTTTTCATTTCAGATTGACGCTAATTAATCTTCATAAACCACATATTTGGTTCTGATCTTTTCAAAGCTTTCAAGATCCTTTTTCCATGAAGCTTTGATCTCCGGAATTGATTTCCCTGCGATGATCTGTTTTCTGAAATCATCAGTTCCGGATAGGGTATCAAACCAAAGGTTCTTCAAAAAGAAATCCTGCTGTGGGTTTTTATAGTTTTTGTATGCCTTCATAACCCATTCAAGGTTCAGTTCCCGTAGATCGTTTGGATAATCGGAAAGATTTTCTCCGTAACATAATTTCCCGTTCAGGAAAGGATCTTTGGCTCCATAACTTGGCTTGGGAGTAAACTGATAAGGCAAATTCCCGGTCCATGGGGAACCATATATCTGAAAAGGAAGATCTGTTCCTCTTCCTACAGAAACCTGAGTTCCTTCAAAAAAGCATAAGCTTGGGTATAGGTTGATCGCTTTATCATTCGGCAGATTAGGCGAAGGTTTATCCAGTATCGGATAGCGTTGCTTTTTATGATAGTTCTTCATCGGAACCAGTGTATATTTAGCCTGAACACCATTTTTAAGCCACTTTTCACCGTTCACCATTTTTCCATATTCTCCTATTGTCAGTCCGTACACCACAGGAACTTCGTGCATTCCTACAAAGCTTGCCCATTTTTTTCTCAATACCGGGCCGTCAGTATATCCGTCATGTGGATTAGGACGATCCAGCACAAGAACTTCAACATTATTTTCAGCACCAGCCTCCATCAGATAAGTTAATGTAGAAATATAGGTATAGAATCTTACTCCTACATCCTGAATATCGAAAACAACAATATCAATTCCGGCCAGTTGTTCCGGTTTTGGCTTTTTATTGCTTGCATATAAAGAAACAATGGGTATTCCCGTTTTCACATCAACTCCATTTTTTACTTTTGCTCCTGCATCAGCATCGCCTCTGAAGCCATGTTCCGGTGCAAAAATAGCTTTGATCCTGATTCCGTTCTTTACTAAAAAATCTACCAAATGGGTTCTGTCACTCATCAGACCGGTCTGATTGGTAACAACTCCTATCGTTTTATTTTTTAATAATGGAAGATAAACCTCAGGCTGGTCTGCCCCCGTTTTAAAATCCGGTTGGGTTTGAATCTGAGAATAATATTGGTTGAATACTCCTAAAAAAATTAGGCAAATCAGAAGTAAATTTTTAATTTTGAAATCTAAATTCATAAGCTTGAAATTTCCTTTATATTTCTCTAGAAAAATAGCATTTTCCAAAGATAACAAAAATAACCTTTCAAGGGTTATCATCTTCATTGGCAGGCTTTCCGTAGCATTGGGAATCATCGTATCCCTGATTACCGTGGCCACAGGATTCGGTTCTAAAAAGGCTATCAAAGAGAGGCTGGCAGATTTCAGCGGACATATCACCGTAAGATCCACACGCTCAAATTCTTCTTACAATACCTCTGTACTTGATAAGCAGGGATTGAATATTACTAAAATAAAAGACCTTCCGGATGTGGCAAGCACTCAGAAATACGTCACTGTTACCGGGGTTATGCGAAACGAGCATAACTTTGCAGGGATTATCTTTAAAGGAATCGGGAAAGATTTTGACAGCTTAAGATTTAAAAAATTTCTTCTTTCAGGAACTACTCCAAAGGTAACGGAGAAAGGATTTAATAATGATATTACCATTTCTCAGAAAATAGCCAACGATCTGCACCTTAAAGTCAACGACAGTATTGTCACTGTATTTTTAAAAGCCGATCAAAAACCACTTTACCGTAAATTCCGGATTATAGGAATCTATAAAACTGATATTAAACTGATTGATGACCAATTTGTTATCGGAGGGATCAATCATGCCAGAAAAATTCAGGATATGAAGACTGATGAGATTGGTGGAATTGATATCTTCCTCACGAACGTTAATGATATTGATAAAGACTTCCCTGAAATAGAAAAACTGATCGGCTACAAGAACTATGCTGAAAAAGCAACGGAAAAGTTCCCTCAGATCACAGACTGGATCAGTATTTTCGATACCAATATTGCCCTGATCATTATCATTATGCTGATTGTAGTGGTGATCAATATCATTATGGTTCTTCTGATCCTGATTATTGAAAGAACAAACTCTATCGGGCTTCTTAAAACTTTAGGAGCAAGCAATTCTCAGATAAGAGCAACCTTCATCAATTATACCTTGATCATCATGATCCCCGGACTTCTATATGGAAATGCCATAGGGCTTGGCTTGATTTTAATTCAGAAATTCTTTGGGATAATAAAACTTAACCCGGAAAACTATTATGTAAGTACCGTTCCGGTAGATCTTAACCCTATTGCCATTGTTTCCATTTCTGTAGGAATTCTGATTATTTCCGGACTTGCTTTAATTATTCCGAGTTACCTGATCAGTAAAATTTCTCCTGTGAAGGCTATCAAATATAACTAATCTTTAAAGATAAAAAAGCTGCTGCTTGAGCAGCTTTTCATTTATTTTCAATACGATCCGGAGTACAGATAATTTTAAAAGCGTTATCTTTGCACCGCTTATAAAACATTTATGAAATACGCAAAAAATATTCTTGAAACTATAGGTAATACACCGTTGGTAAAACTTAACAATGTATTAGGTGAAGATTTTCCAGCTTTAGTTTTAGCAAAAGTAGAGACATTCAATCCGGGAAATTCCGTAAAGGACAGAATGGCTCTTAAAATGATCGAAGATGCTGAAAAAGACGGCAGATTAAAACCGGGCGGAACCATCATTGAAGGGACTTCCGGAAATACAGGAATGGGATTGGCATTGGCTGCCATCATCAAAGGCTACAAATGTATCTTTGTAACGAATTCCAAGCAATCAAAAGAAAAATGTGACATTCTTCGTGCTGTAGGAGCAGAAGTTATTGTTTGCCCTACAGATGTAAAGCCTACTGACCCGCGTTCTTATTATTCAGTATCCAAAAGACTGGCCAAAGAAACGGAAAATGGCTGGTATGTTAATCAATATGACAACCTATCCAACAGAGCTGCTCATTACGAATCTACAGCTCCGGAAATCTGGGAACAGACAGAAGGAAAGCTTACCCACTTTGTGGTAGGAGCAGGAACGGGAGGAACCATTACAGGTTGTGGAACTTTCTTCAAAGAGAAAAACAAGGATATCAAAGTAATTGGTGTAGATACTTATGGATCTATTCTGAAAGAATTCCATGAAACAGGAGAACTTCACTATGATCATGCTTACACGTATATTACAGAAGGAATCGGGGAAGACATTATTCCAGAGAACTATGATATGTCTGTAATTGATCACTTTGAAAAAGTAACGGATAAGGATGGTGCCATCTATGCAAGAAAGCTGGCTAAGGAAGAGGGTATTTTCTGTGGATATTCTGCAGGAAGTGCGATTGCATCATTAATCCAGATGAAAGATCAGTTCACTAAAGATGATGTTATTGTAGTATTGCTTCACGACCACGGTTCAAGATATGTAGGAAAAATCTACAATGATGAATGGATGAAAGAAATGGGCTGGCTGGAATAAAACAAAGAAAATTAAATGGGAGTCTGTGATTTACAGAACCCTATGGCCAATAAAAAAACGGAGCAAAATTTTGCTCCGTTTTTTTATATATTAATATTTTCCTTACCAATTTTTTTAAGCAGATTGTACTCTTTCTCACTCATTGATTTTTTGGGGAACATATAACTGTATTTTCCTTCCATGGAAATGAACTCATTATTGCTGTCGAAGTACCCGAAATCTTTCCATTCGCTGGTTTCTTTTTCACCATCAATATTGACTGTGAAGAAGTTTTGGTCAAATCTGATTTCATATACTTTGCATTTTTCAAGCAGATTCAGGTAGCCGTTTACCTGTTTTTTCCATCTTGAAACCTTATTAACGCTTACTGAAAGGAAAACGGCACACAGCAGAAATATAAAGCTCAGAAAATATAAGATTCCCTTGCTGTCTTTACTCAAACTGTCTTTGAAAAGAAATACAATTGCCAGGATAAGAGCAACGAGAATAGTTGTTATTGTTTTGCTTTTAGTCGTTTGGGAAAAAAGCAGGCTGTCCTGATTACCGCTAAAATAAATATCTTCAAAAATCTTTCTGTCCGGTTTCAATGTGATAACCTTTTCCTCATTCATAATGACTTGCTTTAAAAAGCTACAAAACTACATTAAATATCTTCATATTTGTCACTTATTGCGGAAAGTTTATTCATCAGCTCCCGGTTTCTTTTGTTTAAGGCATCCAGCTTTTTCAGCATATTATGAATCACTTCCAGACCCGGAAGATTGATTTCAAGATCATAATGCCAGTTGGCAAATTTTTCCAGATCAGGCAGGTCTTCATACATCAGATAATGAATATCATCTTCAATATATACTTTTAACAGGCCATAATCTACCAGCTCATCAAAAAAGGTGATTTCTATATTGTATATTCTTACGAGTTCTTCCCGTGATATTTTTTCATTCATAGCCTAGGAATTTTTAAGTTGTTCAAAAAGTTCTTTCTGCTTTTCTGTAAGGTTGGTAGGCATTTTTACCTCGTAGGTTACAAAAAGATCACCATGCTCTCCATCTTTCTTATAGACAGGGAAGCCTTTTCCTTTCAGCCTTACGGTCATTCCGTTTTGAGTTTCCGGTTTTACTTTAAGGTTGACGCTTCCATCCAGCGTATTCACCTTTACATCTCCTCCTAAAACTGCAGTATACAGGTCTATAGCCACTTTTGTTTTAAGATCATCACCAACTCTTTCAAAATCAGGATCTGCAGGAATATTGAATATGATATAGAGATCCCCGCCTGGGCCGCCATTCACTCCGGGATTTCCATGACCTTTTAATTTAATTTTCTGCCCATCATAGACTCCGGCAGGAATTGTAATTCTCACTTTTTTACCATTGATCTCAAAAGTTTGCGGATGAGTTACGGCAGCATCCCTTAATGTAAGGTTCAGTTCTGCCTGTATATCCTGCCCTTTGAATTTTCCGGAAGCCCTTCCTCTTGAACTTTTGCCGAAGCCGCCGGATCCGCCAAACATGTTCTGGAAGAAATCTGAAAAATCTTCGCCTTCACCAAAATCTGCACCGGAAAAACCACCATTGTAGTTCTGTTGCTGCTGATACTGTCTTTGCTGTTGCTGAGCTTTCTCATATTCTTCACCATGCTTCCAGTTTTCTCCATACTTATCATACTTTGCACGATTTTCCGGACTACTGAGCACTTCATTGGCTTCGTTCAGCTCTTTGAATTTTCTTTCTGATTCTTTATCATCAGGATTAAGGTCAGGATGAAGTTTTCTGGCTAATTTCCGGTAAGCCTTTTTGATATCATCCTGTGTTGCATTCTTGTCTACACCTAAAATTTTATAGTAATCTATATAAGCCATAGAAACGATGTTTACCCAAATTTATGAAATTTAGGTCTGAAAATTGTACAACGAAATGTTAAAAATAAACCTATCTTTGATAAAAAAGTGCCACATGAAAGAGGTCTTAAAGAACTATTCAGGAATTATATTTTTACTATTGGGAATCACTGTTGGAAGCATCATAGGAATTGTTGCTCCGGGTTTTGTGGAATATATTAAACCTTTAGGGGATATTTTCCTTAATCTTCTTTTTGTGAGTGTAGTCCCTCTTGTATTCTTTGCGGTGTCCAATTCTATTGCATCATTGGACCAGCAGTCTAAATTCGGTAGGATTATTCTTGTGATGGCCCTTACCTTTCTATTCTTTATTTTAACAGCAGCTATTTTTACAATCTGTGCAGTCTATCTTTTTCCGGTTTCCGGAGTTTCAGGAAGTTCTGATATGATTACAGAAGCTGCGAATGAGGACAGTTGGGGAAACAGGATTGTAAGTTTCTTTACCGTAGGAGAGTTTACAGCCCTGTTCTCGAGGCAGAATATGCTGGCGCTTCTTATTTTTGCTTTCATGACAGGATTTGCAGCCCGAAAAACAGGTGATGCAGGGCAGCCTTTCAGAGTTTTTATAGCATCAGGGTATGAGGTGATGAAGGAGCTTCTTCTGTTGGTAATGAAGCTGGCACCTATTGGTTTGGGAGCTTATTTTGCTTACCAGGTGGCTACATTGGGGCCACAGCTTTTCGGGTTTTATGCTAAACCTTTAGGTCTGTATTATGTTGCCGGAATTATTTATTTTCTTGTGTTTTTTTCAATGTATGCGTTTATGGCCAGTGGGCAGAGAGGAGTAAAAAATTTTTGGACCAATGCGATCTACCCTACTCTTACAGCGATAAGCACCTGCAGCAGCTTTGCAACAATGCCGGCCAATCTACAGGCAGCCTCTAAAATAGGAATTCCGAATTCGATTGCGAATCTGGTAATTCCAATTGGAACAACCCTGCATAAGAATGGTTCTTCGATGTCTTCGATTATTAAAATCTATGTGGCTTTTTTAATTATTGGAAAAGATTTCTTTGATCCTGCCAACCTGCTGTTAGCCCTGGGAATTACAGTGTTTGTAAGTATTGTGGCGGGTGGGATACCCAATGGCGGATATATTGGGGAAATGCTTATGATTTCGGTTTATAAACTCCCTCAGGAAGCCATTCCTGCAGTAATGATTATCGGAACTCTGGTAGACCCTCTGGCTACGGTTCTGAATTCTGTTGGAGATATTGTCGCCGCCATGTTTGTCAACCGGTTTGTGAAGGTCTCCTCTTAATTTCTTTAAGAACCAATGAACTTACTTTGCTAAAGTATTGTTTATATAAAACATTCTATTCACTACGCTTTACAGGTTCCAGATGCTCATATTCTTCCGGTGTGAAGAGTCTGTACTGTACTTTAAAGGTTTTTCCCAAAGGTGTTTCAAGAGAAAAGCCTCCCGGGCCGAATCCGTCCGTAACATCCAGGGTGAAATGTGAGTATTTCCAGTATTCAAAAAGATCACGGTCTATCCAGAATTCATAGCCGTTGATTGTGCCGATCATCGCATCGTTCATCCTTGGAAAAAAACCGCCTTTTTCAAAACATTGGGGCTGCGTTCCTTCGCAACAGCCTCCTGCCTGATAAAACATCAGTGGGCCATATTGCTCTTCAAGCTGCCTGATCACTTCAAGTGCTTTCTCTGTTGCTGAAAGTCTTGATATTCCTGTTTCCATTTTTTTATTTTTTTCAATTCATTGTAAAGAAGGTCTGCCTGTAAAAAAGTCCGGCAAAAGCTTTGCCGAACCTTTCAACTCTTATCATGTCTAATTTGAGTTGGTAATATCCACTATGATTATATTATCAATTACTTTTTCTGCTCAGTATGTCCGGCATTGCTGATCAGCTTATTCATAATTCTCTGCGTGAGGGATAGTAAGGGCGGCGAGGAACGAGCCGGTGCGAAATGCAATGGAGCACCGAAACGAAGTGCAGCCCTGAATAGCCCGACCGTCGCCCCCGGACAAAGCCAGGGCAAACGGGCACGCCCTAAAATTAATATTAAAAGAAGCCTAATTTATTTTTGTTGTAAGAGATCAGCATATTTTTGGTCTGACGGTAATGGTCAAGCATCATTTTATGGTTCTCTCTTCCGATTCCCGACTGTTTATATCCACCGAAAGGTGCTCCGGCCGGATAGGAATGATATTGGTTCACCCAAACTCTTCCCGCCTCTATCTGACGTGGAATATTGTACAACTGATGGGCATCTCTCGTCCATACTCCTGCTCCTAAGCCATACATCGTATCGTTGGCAATTTTCACTGCTTCCTCCTCATCTTTGAAGGTGGTAAATGCGAGCACAGGACCGAAAATTTCTTCCTGGAAAATTCTCATTCTGTTATTTCCTTTGAAAACAGTTGGCTGAATGTAGAACCCATCTTCCAGGTCTTCTCCCAAATGGTTGACATCGCCTCCTACCAGTACTTCCGCTCCCTCATCAATTCCCAGCTGGATATAGGAAAGAATTTTATCTTTTTGAATCTTTGAGGCCTGAGCTCCCATCATTACAGTTTTATCCAAAGGGTTTCCTACTTTGATGGCTTTTACTCTTTCGATCACCTTTTCAATGAAAGCGTCAGCAATACCTTCCTGAACCAGCAGTCTTGAAGGGCATGTACAAATCTCTCCCTGATTAAGAGCGAAAAGAACGGCTCCTTCAATGGCTTTATCTAAAAATTCATCATCTGCATCCATCACCGAATTGAAGAAAACATTCGGCGATTTCCCTCCTAATTCCAATGTCACCGGAATGATATTTTCCGTTGCATATTGCATTACAAGACGTCCTGTAGCTGTAGATCCGGTAAATGCAGCCTTAGCTACCTTAGGATTTGTTACTAAAGCTCTTCCCAGCTCTGCTCCGAAACCGTTGACGATATTAATGACTCCCGGAGGTAATAAATCTCCTATCAGCTCCATCAGAATCATAATGGAAACAGGGGTACTTTCTGCAGGCTTCAATACTACACAATTTCCTGCTGCCAGTGCCGGAGCCAGTTTCCAGACAGCCATCAGGATCGGAAAATTCCACGGGATAATCTGGGCAATGACTCCAAGAGGTTCATGCACGATCAGTGATACGGTATCCTTGTCCAGTTCGTTATGAGAGCCTTCATCTGCACGGATTACTGAGGCAAAGTATCTGAAATGATCAATAGCCAATGGTAAATCTGCAGCCAATGTTTCTCTGACTGCTTTCCCATTGTCTATGGTTTCTACTGTAGCCAGATATTCAAGGTTCTGCTCTATTCTGTCTGCAATTTTATTCAGGATAATGCTTCGCTCTGTGGATGAGGTATTTTTCCAGGTTTGAAAAGCTTTTGCTGCAGCATCTACAGCGAGTTCCAAATCTTCTTTGGATGAATGGGCTACCTGGGTAAAATTCTTCCCGTCTACCGGAGACACGACATCAAAATACTGCCCTTTAACAGGTGGTGTAAATTTTCCGTCAATATAATTATCATATCTGCTTTTGAACTCTGGTCGCTGTAAAAGAGTTGTTGATCTGGGTTCTGTAAGAGTGCTCATATCTGTATTATTTTAATTTTTTGAATAATGCCAATTTACAGGTACGGAAAAAAAAAGCATAGCACAATCGTATAAAAAAAGTGCAGAATGCTACAGAGGTTGAATTTTATAATTTTATTAACAGCAACGTACAGTCAAATTTTCTATATTTGAGTTACTTCCCTTTCAAAAAAAGTCAGAAATGAACAACAATAGTAAGATTTTATTAAATACTCCCGAATTACATAAGGAAAACCAACTATTGAGCCTTGTTGAAAACCAGACAAAATTCAATCTGAATAATTGTGAGTTCAGCATTTATGAAACACATAAGACGGCTTTCGGGGTAAAACTTCATTTTGAAAATATAGCTTTTACAGCAATGCTGCGGGGCAAAAAACATATGAAACTGGATAATAAGACCGGTTATTTTGATTATTTTCCGGGAGAAAGCATTCTGGTAGCGCCAGGGGAAACAATGGTGATTGATTTTCCTGAAGCAGACAATACACCTACACAATGTATTTCTTTGAGCCTTAATCCTGATTTTATAGAGAATTCTCTTAATTATTTAAATTATAATCTTCCTAAGGTGGATGAGTCTTCCCAATGGAACATTCAGCTGGATGAATATTTTCTTTTTAATAATCAGGCACTGGCTTCTGCTACTAATAATATTATGAGAATTGCTATGGATGATAATTCCCAGAAGGATATCATGGCTGATTTTGCCCTGAAAGAACTTCTGATCAGACTGATGCAGACCCAGGCCAGAAGTATGGTTGAAAAGAATATTGTAAAAAACAGATCAAGAATAGGGTTTGTGGTAGATTATATCAAAAGAAACCTGCATCAGAAGCTTTCCATAGACAGTATTGCAAAGCTCGCCTATGTGAGCAAATCTAATTTCTTTAAAATGTTTAAAGATGAATTCGGGACTTCTCCCAACGACTTTATTCTGCAGGAAAGAATCAATAAGGCTAAAGAATTGCTGGCCAGCCAGAACAGCATTAAAGAAACGGCTTATCAGACCGGATTTTCAGATACCAACTATTTTACACGGGTTTTCAAACAGCTTGTAGGGGTTACCCCGAAAAATTATCAGAACAGACAGCATATTCTGGATAGCTGTTTATAAAATTTCCAATTGTCTCCTGATTAAATATAAAAAATCCCCTGAAGTAAGACTCCAGGGGTATTTTAATTTTAACTTCGATTAATAGTAACCGTCGTTTTGTTTGATATTCGGGTTAGCCGACATTTCCTTAATTGGAATAGGTAACGTATATCTGTAGTCACCATTCTCAAGGTTTTCAACTGCAATCACATCATCCGTAGCGTTTCTGTCCATAGATACGTTTGCTGCTACTGCAAGTCTCTTCAAGTCAAGGTAACGGTGCCCTTCAAGTGCTAATTCTACTCTACGCTCTTTCAGGATATCTGCATAAGCCACCTGAGTATTGGCGTAAGCAGGAGTTACCGCTGCATTCTGATAATTTCTTGCTTCTCTTACTTTCTGGATCAGGTCACGAGCTGCTGAAAGATTTCCTGCAGCCACTTCAGCTTCAGCTGCAATGAAATACATTTCTGATAATCTGAAAACTTTCACATCATTTCTGGTAGCGATCGCTGTTTTACCAGGGTATTTATCAACTACCAAACCATCACCTCTTGTATTTCCGGCTGTTGCACTTGCATAATTAGGATTTGCCTTTGAGCTTGGATCTACATAAGCATATTTTCTGATATCCCCCGGAATACTCTGAAACAGGTTATATAAGTTTCTTCCCCAGAACCACATTGGTGAACCATTCAGCTGAGACTGGTTGGTATTCCATTTTGAACCGATGCTTCCTCCTGCACCCAATGGAAGTCTGTTTAGAGAGAAAACAATTTCACCTCTTGAAGAATCATTCCACAGGTTTCTGTAAGGGTTGAAAGAAGTTGCAACATTATAAAACTCTTTAGCCCAAGTAGTTGTAGCAGAACTAACATCAATAACAGGAGCTGTTGGAGTTACAGCAGGATCAGCTACAGTCAGCTTCAGTTTCGTATCTGTAATCACTTCATTTGCATATTGTTTTGCCAAAGGCATATTTCCTCTATACAAATTAAAACGAGCCGTTACAGCATTCACAAACCCTTTATCTGCAAAATATCTTGCTCCCTGATCTGATGCAGCAGAATACGTTAATATTCCTCTTGCATAATCCAAATCAGCATTAATGAAATCATATACATCCTGATTTTTTGCTCTTGGCAACTGTGCATCTGTAGAAGGAACATCTTTCAAAAGAATAACACCTAATTCATTAGGGTTCTTCATGTCCTTAGAGAAATAAGCCTCTAGCTGTACATAGCAATATGCTCTGATAGCTCTTGCCTGTGCAAGGATATTATTATATTCGTCCTTTTCTTTATCTGTAGAAGGGGTAATTCTTTTTGCTCCTTCCAATAGTCTGTTGACTCTGTTAATAACTCTGTAGTTATTTAACCAGATACCATCACTTCCAGCAGTCCCTACAGTACCTCCTGTTACAACAGGGCTGGCAGCATCAAGGAAGAATCTGTGTAGAGAATATTCCTGACCTCCACTAGCAGAACCAGGCTTTACTTCATCTGTAAATACGGCTGTAAAATAGATCTCATCCATCGGATCCAACTGAGCATATACAGAACCATTCAAAACTTCTTTCAGGTTGGCTACATTCGTATAAAGGTCTTTCTCCTGCAATTCCCCAGCCTGTGTGATATCTAGTGCATCCTGGCAGCTGTTCAAAGTAAATGCTGCAGATGATAAAGTTGCTACAATTAATACTGTATTTATTATTCTTTTCATAATTCTTCTCTATTAAAAATCAACATTTAAACCTACCGATACGGTTTTTGGGTTCGGATAGACATTTAGTGAATACGAAGTAATCGGCTCCGGGTCAAATCCTTTCCATTTTGTCCATGTATAAAGGTTTTCAGCCTGAACAAATACTTTAATACCTCTTACCGGCAATTTACCTAACTGCTCTTTAGTAAAGTTGTATCCTATTGAGATATTCTTAAGTCTTACAAAGTCTGATCTGCGTAAGAATCTGTCTGAAGAACCTAAGCTCAGGTTTTTTGCACCTAATGAAGGTACGTCCGTGTTTCTGTTATCAGGAGTCCATGCATTTAACAGATCTGCAGAAAGGTTTCTGTTGACTACTGCATTTGGATCCATTAACCAGGAGTTTAAGTTATCATAAATCCAACCTCCCTGTTGGAAAGAGAATAATGTATCAAAGAACCATCCTTTGTGCTGGAAGTTGAATCCAAAACCTCCTGTAAATTTAGCATAACGGGATTTTCCTGTCAACCTTCTATCACCAGATGTAGGTGCTTCAGTTATGTTTCCGTTTCTATCAAGAAACTGTAAGTTTCCATTATCAGGATTTACTCCGATGTATGGATATAACTGATACTGCCCAGCAGGTCCTCCTATCGCATGTACAACATCACCGGCAAGGTTTTCACTTCCCATCGATACGATTTTGTTGGAGTTATAAGCTGCATTGGCAAAGATGGATAGTTTTGTATCTGCAGTTTTAATCGCATTATATCTGATCAACCCTTCAACACCTTTGTTATCAAGGATTCCGTCATTTCCTCTGATAGAATAGTATCCTGTAACTGAAGATTTCTGAAGGTCATTGAACATTCTTGTTGTTCTCTTCTGATAATAATCAACGCTACCTTCGATCAGGCCTTTATAATTAAAGTCCAAACCGATGTTAGTCTGTTTTACCTGTTCCCACTTCAAATAAGGATTTGAAAGGTTGGTAAAGTTGTACCCTAACAAGTTCTGATATCCTGAAATACCGGAATAAAGGTCAAGGAAGTTATTGGGAAGTAATGCCAATGGGTTTTGATTATCCGAAGCAATTCCTAAGTTCTGGTTACCTGTAGTACCAATGGAAGCTCTTAACTTTAATAATCTGAATCCTGAATCAGCCATGAAGTTTTCTTTGTCAATATTCCATCTACCTGCTACTGACCAGAAAGTCTCCCATCTGTTTGTAGGAAGGAAACGATAAGAACCATCTCTTCTTACAACCCCACTTACTCCATATTTGTCTTTGTAATCATAGTCTAATGTTCCAAAGTAAGCCAGTGTACCTGCAGTTACTTTAGAAGCACTTACTGAAGGTCTGTAATAGTTCGGAGTATCCGGGTTAAACGGAATATAACCTGTTCCCGCACCAAACTGCCATTGTAATGGGTTCAGACCGTTTTGTCTCTGGAAAGTTGAATTAACATGAGCTTTGATATAGTCCATGTATGCCCCAGCACTAATGGTGTGGTCTCCAAAAGACTTATTGAACGTAATGTTCGTAATACTGTTGAATGTTAAATCCTGTGTTGTTGTGAAATCTTCATTTCCTCCATAAGCAGATCCGTCACTGTTTGCAACACTGATAGAAAGGTAACCTAGTGGTGATCTTGCGAAGGTTCTCTGATATTCTTTATATTCAATACCTGTTCTGTTTCCGATGCTCAGGTAATCTGTAATCTTATAGTTTACATTGGCATTGGCAGAAATACTTAATTCGGTGAATCTGTTCTGGATACCTCCATTAACGTTATCCTGAAGAATCCACTGTCTGTTGTTCGTTGCATCATTTCCAATAGCATTGTAAAGCTCTCTTCCGTTTGCATAAGGTGATGGTCCGATGTACGGTCTTGAAAGAATACCTCCGAATAATGGGTTCTGAAGGGTGTTGTTAGCAATCCCTGTATTGGTTTCATCATCCAGCTGGTTTCTCTTGGAATATCCTAGACCGATGATAGAACCGAAAGTTAATTTTCCGTTTTTAGACTTACCATTAAGGTTGTTTCTTAATGTAAATCTTTTGAAGTCTGTAGATCTCACAGTACCTTCACTGTCTACGTATCCTAAAGATAAGAAGTTGTTGATATTTTCTCCACCTCCGGTGATGGCAAGGTTATGTTGCTGAGAAATACCGATACGGGTAAATACTTTGTTCCAATCAGTATCTGTTCCCCAGTTGTCAATCTCCTGCTGTGTTAAAGTATTACCTTTTCCTGCCTGCAAAATCTTCTGAAGCTGTAGTAACTCACGAGCATTTGATGCGTTGTATTTATTTCCGGGTAACTTACTGAAAGAAGTCAGGGCATCATAAGAAACCTTTAGTCCGGAATTGAATTTTCCTCCTTTTGTTGTAATTACAACAACTCCGTTTGCAGCTCTGTTACCATAGATAGCGGTAGCCTGGGCATCTTTCAGGATACTGAATGTATCAATATCATAAGAGTTCAGGTTTCTGAACTGAGACCCTGAAGTAATCACCCCGTCTATAACGTATAAAGGATCTGTAGAACCATTAAGGGAACTTGTTCCTCTGATCAGGATATTGAATTTCCCTGAACCCGGAGAACCCGAAGCAGAGTTTACTACAATACCTGGAGCCGTACCCTGAATTGAGTTCAGTACCGAAATATTCGGTCTGTTTTCCAAAGTTTCAGCACCTACAGTTACTGAAGATGTTGTCGTTTTAGCTTTTGTAGCAGTTTTGCTATACCCCAAAACAACTACTTCCTCAATCTTAGTTTCTTTGTCCTTCCCGTTCTTAGATTCTTTTTCTTGAGCAAATGCAGCTTGCCCTGTAAAAAACAGGACTCCAACTGTCAAAACACGCAGTTTCACATTCATATTAACAAATTTTAATATATTGAAGTGACAAATATGTTAATAAATATCAACAACATCAATTCAATAAACGCTGAAAACAGCTTGTCAGAACAGGAATATCCGCAGCAATCTCCAATAAACGGTAAAGAAAAATTTTAATTGTTTTTAAATTTTTAACGAAACTCAAAGCATTTCAAATATTAAGGGAATTTTAACAAAAATTGAAATTAAAATCAAAATTCATCAATTAACCAATTATGGTAAAAAAAATAAACTTAAATAGATTTTTTAACGAAAAATATAAAACTTAATATCATCGGATTTTGCACAAAACAACGTAGAATAAAGGGTATTTTTTCTTAATTTTCACTAAAAATAATCTGATAAAAAACAGGAAGAGGTACTAAAAGACAGTTTTGGCGAAAATCATACCAAAAATTTGTTCGTATAATTGATTTAAATCACTTCATTATTGGAAGCTCTTTTTAAAAAATTTTAGCATAGATTTTTTACCCTATCAGATTCAATTTAAATTAAAAAAATAAAGCATTCCAAAAATGAAATGCTTTTTATAATACCTATCAAATTATATTATTTCTGATATCCGTAATATCTCGCCCCTTCTAAAACAGGATTATCAGTCTCAATAGAAACAAGCCCGAAACCTTTATAATAACTGTTTACAGACCTTTTAAGCTGCTTTCTGTGCAATTGCTCATAGGTTTCAAAGTCAACGGCTGTTCGATCATTTAAATTTTCAAATAAGTTCCATTTTGCCACCACGTTTTTCCAGTTTTCAGAAACCTTTCCGGCAAAAACTTTTGATTTAGAACCGCTTCCGTACCCTACAAAACCTATTTCTTTTCCGGATAGTTCCTCATTCTCATTAAAAGAAGTCTGCAGGGCGGATAAAAGCGCCATAAAAACAGAAGCAGTATACATATTCCCTATTTCAGAAGAGGCCCGCTGGGTTTTTTCTATCTTATTATTGATAAGCTGCAGATAATTTTCAGATTTTGCAACAGCTTTTTGCTCATCAGACGTCCCATAGGGAAGTCCGTTCTCAAGGCTGTAGATCTCCGTAAATATTCTTTTCCCGTGAAATGCATACGGAAGGTGGAAAATAATATATTTCCAGCTCTCATAAGGCTTTTCCTGTTTTGTAATCTCTTTATAATGATGATAAGCTTCCCTGATCCTGTCCTGATAACACTGATTGGAATACTGCCCGTCAAATACCGGTTCATCTGTGAAGATCTCAATTTTCTCAGGATAATTTTCCGGTGCATTCTTCAGGGCTTCTTTATTGTATTGCCTTCTGGGCTTAAAAAAGTCGAAAACGCTTTCTGAAGCTACTCCCCAGTTATTTTCAATTTCAAGGAGATCCGGGTTTGAAGATACCAGTAGGGCAACTGCTCCCCCACCTTGTGTATATTCTCCGGAAGAAGCTAATTCATATTTAGCATAATCACTGGCTATTACCACTGCTTTTTTACCAGGATTTACTCTTACAAAGTCCAAAGCATTGTGCAAGGCATCTACACCGCCTACACAGGCAAAAGTCATATCGAGCACATCACAGTTTTTAAAGCTTCTTTCGCCATATTCTTCTTCAAGCACTTTTTCTACCATCTGTACAGCATAAGAGGCAGTAGGTTTTGCTGCATCCACAGCACTTTCCGTACCCAAATAAACCCTTGCTATTTCTTTAGGGGCGATGCTGTAATCTTTGATTAATCTTAATAATGCTTCCGCCGCAAAAGTAGCTGCATCTTCATGAACATCAGAAAGCCCCATTTTATGAAGTCCCAGCCCTTTCTCCAATTTTGCCGGTTCTATGCCTCTCTTTTCCGCTAAATCTTTAATTTCCAAATACAAAGAAGGCACATAATAGCTTGCCGCTTCAATTCCAAAACTCATAATTTTTCAAATTTTAAACGAATTTATGAAAGATCTTGTAAAAAACAGCTGTAAAAACCACTGATTTTTGTAATATTATTAAAAACCAACCAGGAAGTTTATATATGACACCAATAGAAGCAGGGAGATTCTGAAGTTAAAATCTCAGTAGTAATAAGCTATACAGACTTATATTTTTTAAGCATTATGAAAAGAACAAGCCGGCAAATTTTGCCGGCTTGTTTCTATTTTTATTTAAAATTTTCAATTGCTTTATTTATAGCATCGATCTGTTTATTGATGCTTGCTGCGTTTTGCGGATTCTGTCTCAGCAGTTCCATTTTTTTGCTCAGTCCATCTTTCAGCGTCTGAACAACCATCATTTTAGCCTGTGGATTATTTTCCATCTGATTTTTCGCATAGCCTAAGGTCTTCGTTATTTTCTCAACAGCTTTCAGATGATCTGAACTCATGATCCAGTTATACCCTTCTTCTGCAGTTTTCCCCAATTCCGGATCCTGGAATTTAACAAACGGATAGAATGCTGTAAGAGGAGCAATGTATTCCATTTGGGAAGCTATTTTATTCTTCACAACAACCGGCATGAAAAGAGCTAACAATTCATCTGAAGCTCCATCCAGATCTATTTTATCAGCCAGGATTTTCACTTTTGACGGATCGATGGTGATAAGTGCATTCAAGGAATTTGCTTTTACAACATTAGAAACTGCATTGACTCCTTTTTCATAGATTGGAAGGTATTTTTTATCTTTTGTTTTTGCCAAAGCTGCAATAGCCGCCGCCTGGGTCAGTGTTTTCGGATCATTTACTGCAAGTTTTTCAACGTCAGCTCCTAAAGCTTTCATCTGGTCAGGATTGGTAAGATCCATCAATTCCAAAGCTTTTATTCTTACCCTGAAGAACGGATCTTTCAGTGCAGCAGCCAGCAATCTGATGGCAGCAGGATTTTTCCCAACCTGATCCTTAATGCCTGTCAGAGCATTATATCTGCTTTTAAATTCTTTGGAATTGGTAAACTGCAATAGGTTTTGTTCTGGTGTTTTTGTTTCCGTGATCTCTGCCAGCAAAACTCCATCGGCATTAATATTCAGTACATCCGGGGTTTTTGAAACATCAAAACTGAACGTATTTTTTGCTTCTGCATTTACCCATACATTGTATCTTTTCGGCTTACCGTTATCATACACATCGATTGCCAGAGGGAATTCAAAAGGCTTCTCCTGAGTCTGGCTGATGGTTACAGAAACCTGCTTTTTCATCGGCTCAAATGTAGATGAATAATTGATTTTCGGATTTCCACTGCCAAAATACCACTGATTGAAGAACCAGTTGAGATCTTTTCCTGACACTTTTTCAAAAGACAATCTCAGCTGATGGGCTTCTGCGTTTTGATATTCATTAGTTTTCAGGTAATCATTCATTCCGGCAAAGAAAGCGTCATCACCCAGATAGTTTCTCAGCATATTCAGGATTCCTCCTCCTTTCTGATAGGTTACGAGGTCAAACACATCTTCACGGGAATCATAATTGAATCTTACCAGATTTTTCTTGAAATCGCCAGGATTATGGATGTACAGATTCACGTCGCTCATCAGGTGATAGTCTGCCTGATCTTTTCCGTATTTATATTCATTCCAAAGGTATTCGGAATAGTTGGCAAAAGATTCGTTTACGGTAAGGTTGCTCCAGCTTTCGGCCGTCACCAGATCGCCAAACCAATGGTGGAACAATTCATGGGCAATGGTATCTTCCCAAGTGTTTTCATCGATAAGCTGTCCTGGTTTTTGAAGAATATCACTTCCATGAAGGGTTGCTGTCGTATTCTCCATCGCTCCACTCACATAATTCCTGCCGGAGATCTGTGCATATTTTGCCCATGGATAGTCATAATTCATTTTTTTAGAGAAAAACTCGATCATTTCCGGTGTATTTCCATAGATCTGCTTTGCATAAGGTTCGTATTCTTTCTCTATATAGTAATCAACCGGAATATTTTTCCATTTGTCTTTCACAATAGCATATTCTCCTACCCCCATAAAGAAAAGATAAGTAGAATGCCTTTTATCCATTACCCAATGATCAGTCCTCATACCGTTGGACTCTTTCTGAGAATCTTTTAGGAGACCGTTTGAAAGGGTAACATATTTGTCAGGAACGGTCATATAAATTTCCTGGGTTGTTTTCTGGTTAGGCTTATCTATAGTCGGAAACCATGCTGAGGAAGATTCTGTTTCTCCCTGCGTCCAGATTTGGGTAGGCAGATCCGGATCTGTTCCCTGGGCATTGATGAAATAAAGACCTTTGGCATCATTGATGGCCATACTACCTTCCTGTTTCACCTCATTGGGACGGGATGTATACTTGATATAAACTGTATAGTCCTGATTTTTCTGATAGGTTTTATCCAGATTAATTTTCAGAACATCATTTTTGTATTCGTATTTTAAAGGAAATTTTTTGCCGTTGTTATCAAGTGCCACTTCATGGATCAGCATTGCTTTCGCATCGAGTATAAGCTCATTGGAGGGATAGAAATAAGGTGAAGCCGTAAGCCATTCTTCTCCATTCATCTGCTCTTTCTGATAATCGAAATTTACTTTTAGTTTGGTATGCTTAAGCTCTGTGACTTTGGTGTGTGTTGCTCTGTAAACTTTTTCCCTTCCTGATGTTTCTGTTTGTGCAAATACCTGGGCTGAAAATAAAATTCCAAGTACAGCAATTGATAAAATGGCCTTTCTCATCGGTCTACTTTATTATTTTTTAGATTTATTTTTTTATTATAATGTCAAAAATATCATTTACAAGTGTTTCATAATCTCCGGTTTTCAACTGTTCTTTGGTTTTTGCAAAAGCTTTTTTCAGCTCACTTTCCGGGTTTTCATCATCAACAATTTCTGCTGAAGCGACTCCTTTCAATTGAAGGACTGCATTTTTCAGGATTTCAATATCTGCGCCTTCTTCTGTATTTATTTTCAGGTACTTCATAATTTCTGTGATCAGTATTTGACTTTTATTTATACCCAGTTTTTCCTTTTCCGGAAACCGGAATGGATCAGACTGTTATTCTTTCAAATTTAAGAAACAAATACTAAAGAAAGCTCCTTTAAGCCCTTTATATTAAGATAATCTGGAAAAAAGTTATTTCGTACGAATCATTTTCCCATTTTTATATTGAAACTCCACTTCACAGCTTTTTTGATTTTCTATATTGTAAACATGGATTTTATCAGGATCTATCCCATTCATTTGAGAAAGCATAGGGCTTTCCCAATATTTATAAAAAAGGGGCTCTCTCAGCATAAGATTCGGATCAGACTTTAGGACTTCAAACACATGATAATCTATACAGACGTTTCCTTCCGATATGTTATTTTGCTTCAGTGCCACATTCAGCTGCCTGAATAATTCGTTGTTGAATTTACCCGCATAAATCCAGGAATTTTTCAAGCTGATATTGGTGATAACAAGAATAAAAGTAATTCCGGCCAAAAAGATACTGATCATTTTACTTTGCAGTTTCAGCCTGACAGAAAGATAAATAATCCCTGAAATAATAAATAAGGTATAAAAAAGCCGTATGGCTCCCAGATTCCGGTTGTCAAATCCAAAAAGGGTCGGAATATAGGATGAAAAGAGAAAAATACTCAGCCCCAACAGTATTGAGATAAAAGAGATAATACTTAGCTTTTTTAATTCCTGCATCCTGCTTTTAAAATCATACCCTGCAAAAACTTTATAAACAACTGAAGATATGATGAGTGCCAGCAGTATTTCTAAAATATGCAGCTTTTTCAGATTCAGTATACCTTTCCAGATTCCTTCGAAAATATCTCTGAAGAATAATTTCACCGCACATACTGCAACGAATATGACTCTTTTGAACTCAAAAACTTTAGTGATCTCATCCCTTTGATATGAGTTGACAAATAAGGCCGGCTGAATAACTTTCCTGAAAATTACGATAATCCCCAAGGTCAGCAAACCGAATACAACCTTTTTTTTATGATCTTTAATCAGAAAAAGATGAAGCATGATGAAAGGAAGAAAGATTTCATAACTCAATACGGAAGCAATAAAAAACAGTGAACTCAGTATCAAATTTTTCCTGATATATACATAATAGATACTTACGGCAAAAAAAATAGTCGCCAGATTTGAATTGAGCATAATACTGGAAAACTGAATACTGCTGCCGATCAGAGAACATGCATACAGCAGTGTAAGCAGGCTGGCAAGTTCTTTAGACAGTATATGCCTGGCCACCCAATACAGCACAGCTAATGAAAGAGGAAAAAACAGGGTCCCCAATAAGTAGAAAGATTCATGATCTTTTGACAGAAAGGACAAGGTTCCTGACACTAAACCTGATACAGGCCTTGCCGCCATCAAAGAGGAGTCCAGAAAAGAGTAAATATAACTGAAATAGGATTCCGGAACAGCTCTTAGCTGATAAACCCCTGCCAAATCATCTGAAAGCACAGTTTTTTCTGTAAAAACAGACCAACATATATAAAGGGTATAAACAAGGATTAAGATATTGAGAAATATCAGATAATAACGGCTCAGTTTTTTTTCCATCGTATTTTTTCAAAATTTGTAGCGGAAGCTTCAATCGCTTACCAATTTCAAAAATAACAGAATTACCGCAATTAAAAAATAATATCAGAATATTACTCAATATTAAATGGCAACAGGAGCCTTAATTCCCGGATGCGGATCATAATTTTCCAGGGTAAAGTCTTCAAAATCAAAATCGAAAATATTTTTAACTTCCGGATTCAGTTTCATGACAGGAAGAGGTCTTGTTTCTCTTGAAAGCTGCCTGTTCACCTGCTCAAAATGGTTATTATAAATATGAACGTCTCCAAAGCTGTGAACATAATCTCCTACTTCAAGATCGCAAACCTGTGCTACCATCATCAGCAAAAGAGCATAACTTGCAATGTTGAACGGAACCCCAAGAAAAACATCTGCACTTCTCTGATACAGCTGTAAAGATAATTTTCCGTCTGCAACATAAAACTGGAATAATGCATGGCAAGGAGCCAATGCCATATTAGGAATTTCCGCTACATTCCACGCTGAAACGATAAGTCTTCTGGAGTCCGGATTTTTTTTTATCTGATCAATCACTTCTGTAATCTGATCTACAATCTTCCCGTCGGCACCGTTCCAGCTTCTCCACTGAGCACCATAAACAGGACCTAAATCACCGTTTTCATCTGCCCATTCATCCCAGATACTTACCCCGTTATCTTTAAGATATTGTATGTTGGTATCTCCTTTCAGGAACCAAAGCAGTTCATAGATAATGGATTTCAGGTGCACTTTTTTTGTAGTTACCAAAGGAAACCCTTTTGACAGATCATATCTTAGCTGATATCCGAAAACACTTCTTGTTCCGGTACCGGTTCTATCGGTTTTATCGGTTCCGTTGTCTAAAATATGCTGTAAAAGGTCCAGGTAATTTTGCATTGTGAGAGAAATTTTATGCCCCAAATTTAGTAAAAACGATTATAAAAAGCACTCATTTTTATGAATGCTTTTTATGGATGCTATAACCAAACTCTATTAAGCAGCTGTAGATGTGCTTTGTAGATCTGTGATATTTTTTTACCAGACATTTTCTATTTGCTGATGAACAGTATTGATCGTGAATGATTCTCCGGCCTTTTTACCGTACATCATTTTTACCAGCGGCGATTCTGCTGAAACAGTCATAATTTTTTCCTTTTCAAAAACAATTTCTCCCAGCGATACGGAAATATAGAAGAGTCCTTTATTCGTTTTCACTAATGCCCCGTTCTGAACTTTTTCAGAAGGTTCTGAGGTTATTTTCTGCACAACAGCCTGCTGATTCAATGTTTCATTAAGCTGCCTCTGCAGATTGTTGATTTCCTGCTGGAGCATTTCACGTCCCGTTTCATATTTATCACCCATAGAGCTTTTGGTATCATTATTTGATGCACGGGTCTCGGCGATCAGATTCTCAAAATACCGGATTTTATCTGTAATTTTTTCCCTGATGATGTTTATTATTTCCTGTTTGTTCATGTACTGCTGTTTTTTATTGTGGAGGGTATAGACCACCCATCAAAATCATAGATTTTGACACCTCTCCGGTAGAGGGGAATTAGGTACCATTAAAAACTAGTGGTTAAGATTTACAGTATAATTCAAAATTTCAGAATTTCCAATTTCATTTTGCAAATACGGCGTAATCTGAAACTTTAAAACTGAAATCTTTTCCCTGGTTGAAATCTCTTCTAGTCTTATCAAAAACATTTCTGAATGTTCCGGAAAGATGTTCGTCTTCAATGGTAAAATTCACAGGTTCCTTTGACATATTCAAAACCACCAGCACTTCATCTTTTCCGTTTTTTCTTACATAAGCCAGAATTTTATCATTTGCTGTTGTATTCAGCAGATAAGTTGTTACCTCAGGATCTCCACCTCTTAGGGCAGGATTGGAAGATTTTAAATCCAGTAATATTTTATAAAAGTCGGCTACCTGATAGGTATTGGTCCATTTGATGACATCTTTTTCAAAAAATTCCAATCTCTTCATGTTAGGAAGTTCCTGACCGGAGTACAACAACGGAACCCCATTCCATGTTGCAGAAAATACAGCCATAGGTTTTGTTATTACAGCATATTTCTCATATTCTGTCCCATTCCATGAGTTTTCATCATGATTGGTGGTAAACCAGGCCCTCATTGAACCGTCACCGATATTGGAATATTGTACCAGCAGATCTTTCAATTCCTGAAGAGGTTCATTTTTCTTATAATAATCGGCAGATTTGTGCATCCATTTCCAGGAATAGCTGGCATCGAATACTTTTCCGTATTCAGGACTTTCCAATTCGTCGAATTCTCCCAGCCAGAAAAGCGGTTTTACTTTTTCCACTTCAGGGCGTGCCTGTTGCCAGAAATCAACTTCCACCCATGAAGCAAGATCACATCTGAACCCGTCGATATTGGTTTCCTGCACCCAGAATTTCATGGCATCAATCATTGCCTGGCGCATTTCCTGATTTTTATAATCCAACTCAATGATATCATCCATTCCGGAAGCAATATGGAATTTACCGTCCGGATCTTTTAAATAAAATTCGGGATGTGATTTCGTCCACACATGATCCCATCCGGTATGATTCGCTACCCAGTCAATGATTACTTTGAATCCCAGTCTGTGTGCCTCATTCACCATATCTTTAAAATCCTGCAATGTTCCGAATTCCGGATTGACAGAGGTATAATCTGCTGCTGCGTAAGGACTTCCGAGACTTCCTTTTTTGTTCTGCTGTGCAATGGGAGTGATGGGCATAAACCAAAGGGTTTTTACTCCCATAGCTTTCAGGCGGGACATTTCTTTGGCAAATGCTTTGAAAGTTCCTTCCTGGGTATATTGTCTGATATTTACTTCATAGATATTGGTAGTATGTTTCCATTCTTTTGGCAGCTCTGTCATCTTCTTTGTATTTTTTTGAGTGGTACAGGAAACAATTCCCAGACCAATTACGGCTAATAAAATTAATTTTTTCATTAATCTATTTTTAACAAAAGTAAGGATTGTTTTTTGGGGAGAAAAAGGTAAGGGGTATTTAGGCTTATAAAAAATATGGGATATATTAAAACCATTAAGAATGGATTTAAGAAATAAAGTATAGTTAAGATGAATCATTCTGATTTTTAAGCATAAAGCGGAGCTTATCTTAATACAACCTTAATATTTCAAAAAAGTATAAATAAATTCTGGATCAGGTGCAAAATTTGGGGACTAAAAAAAATTAGTTAATCTGAAGAAAAAATGAATTATCTTTTTACTCTTCTAAGCTTTATACTGAATTTTATTTAACGCAAAGACAAAATGAAATTCATTATTGATAAGGGAGCTAAGAAAGCGACAAAGGTTGCTGATGAAGCTATGTAAATATACGTACGCTTAGAAAGAATCTATACAATTGATTCAGTTGCTTCCTAAAATAAAACACCGGATAATAAAAATCCTTTACGTTAAATTTTAAAATTAAATAGAGCTGAATATTGTAAGCCCCCCAACTTTTGCGTTGATTCTAAATTCTGCCGATAATATATCAGTAAAATGCTATAAAAAAGCCCCGGATCAACACCCAGGGCCATAATTTGTATATTTTTACATCTTATCTTTCATCATCATTGTCATCCTCATCATCAAAGACATCGTCATTGTAGTCTTCTTCTTCCTCATCATCGAAGCTGTCATCTTCATCTGCAAAGTTTCCTCCTGTTCCGAAATCATCATCAAAACCGAACTCATCATCTACCAACGGCATTGCTGACTTCTTTTTGCCTCCGGAGTTTCCGTTTTTGCTAGGGGCCTTCAATGGAACATTTCCAAATCTGTATACCGTGATCGGGTAGTTTACACCTTTTGTTTCCTCAATCACTTCTACAAGCTCGCAGAAGAATTCCCAAAGATCAAGAAGCCCGTACTGGAACTGTGCTTTGTCACCTACATTTTCAAAAGCCTCATCAATGTAAACATCTGACATGATCTCGCCATCTCCATCATCACTCATATCTTCCAATGGGACACTTTTTACGATCGTTCCGTCATCTTCCAACAGATTAAAAGTAGAAAGCTCATCTCCCTGCAGACTGAATGCACTTTTAATTCCTAAATGTAAGTTCCATAACGTTTGTTTTCCCTTAACTTCGACATCACGGAAAATATCCTCTTTCGCATCTAATATTACGCGGATTTTGTAAACCATATCAGTTTCTTAAATTACTTTTTTGCCTTTATAATTATGATAAATCTATGTTGCAAATATATAATAAATGACATGTGACAAAAAAATATTTCAGGATTTTTTAAAATATTTTTTTTTCTTACATTTTGCCGGAATTATTTACTTTTTTCGAGCATAAAACTGAATTTCGTTCCTTCAAGGTAAACGCTTTCTACGGTAATGTTTTCGTTGTGAGCTTCAAGGATATGTTTTACAATAGCCAATCCTAATCCGGAACCGCCTTCTCTTCTGCTTCTGCTGGTTTCCACTCTGTAGAATCTTTCAAAAATCCTAGGCAGGATCTCAGATTTGATTCCCATCCCGTTATCGATAACTTCAATCAGTACTTTATTTTTCAGGATACTGGTTTTTACAATCACTTTTGCTTCCTGTCTGTTGGCATAATGGATTGCATTTGAAATAAGGTTGATAAAAACCTGTGAAATTTTCTGTTTATCGGCTTCTACAAAGATCTGCGGATGGAGGGTCTGAATTTGCAGGGTTGTATTTCTTTTCTCAGCTTCAAGATCAAGAAGGTCAAAAATCTCTTTAATCAGGAGATTGACATCGAATCTGGACACGGTAAGATTGATCTCTCCTGCTTCAAGTCTGTTGATCATATCAAGGTCTGTCACAATAGCGATAAGTCTTTCAACAGATTTGTCGATTCTCTCGAGATATTTGTCACGGATGGTGAGATTATCCACCCCGCCGTCTCTTAAAGTTTCCACATAGCCCTGAATAGAGAATAAAGGAGTCTTCAGCTCGTGGGAAACGTTTCCGATGTATTCTTTACGATAGCTTTCCATTTCCTTCATCATATCGATTTCGGTTACTTTCTGCTGGTTAAGATCGGAAAATCGTTCTCCAAGTTCTTTGATGGTAATATTTTCGTCATGATCATGTACGATCTCCTGAGGAAGAATGCCTGAAAGGCCTTTCACCTGCTTTCTGCCGTAATAGTTGAAAAGAAGTTCCAGAACTACGCAATTGATAATAAAGATCAGGACAATACAGATCAAAAGACCCGTTTTAAATAAAGGGGTCTCGTAATAGATATCTTTCAGTGAATCGAAAACGACCACCAGGAAAAGCATTACCAGTGTCAGCAGACAGGAGGCAACGAGGGTAAGTCTGTAAAATTTCAATTTTACAACGTTTTAAGAATTGAACGTAAAGTTAAGATTTTTAAATGATTAAACGATCAGCTTATAACCAATCCCTTTTAATGTCTGAATGGTATTGATCCCTAATTTTTCTCTTAATCTTCTGATATGAACATCAATGGTTCTCTCTCCTACGATCACATCATTACCCCATACTTTCTCAAGAATTTCTTCTCTTTTAAAAACTTTTTCAGTGTTGGAAGCCAAAAGGTAAAGCAGGTCAAATTCTTTTTTGGGAAGAAGAAATTGCTGTCCGCTCTTGGAAACTCTGAAGTTATCTTTATCAATGACAAGGTCTCCTATTTCTATGAGCTTAGCATTATCAGATACCTGAGAAGTTAATTGCAGTAAAGCATTTACTTTGGAGATCAGGATTTTCGGTTTGATCAGCTTTACGATATAATCGTTGGCCCCGGCCTGGAATCCTGCCAATTGGGAAAATTCTTCGCTTCTTGCGGAAAGGAAAACAATAAGTGTTTTTTGAAGTTCTTTCACTTTACGAAGTTCCTGACAGGTTTCAATACCATCTTTTTCCGGCATCATTACATCTAGAAGGATAAGGTCCGGAACAATTTCCTTTGCTTTTTCTATCCCTTCGTTACCATTGGTAGCTGTATAGATATCATAACCTTCTTTTTCTAAATTGTAAGACAGAATCTCTAAAATATCCAGTTCATCGTCTATTAAGAGTATTTTCTTTTGGCTCATTTTAAATTTTTACTGTTTCAAAGTTAATCATTTTTGAATGATAGATTAATAAATTAGTTATCGTTCATATAAAGTTAACAATAATACTCTTTTCTTAATATTTAGTTAAGAAAAAATTAAATTTTACTAAACCATTTACCCCATTAAACTTTTATTCCTTTGCACCGAAAGAAATCTAGTAATAAAGCAAGTAAAGGAATGAAAATTAATAAACTTAGCATTGCAGTCTTATTTTTATCCGGATCTGTATTTTATGCTCAGGAAACAAAGCAGGATACAATCACTAAGGAGAAAAAAATTGAAGGCGTAGTAATCCAAGGAAGCAGTAACAAGAAAACTGAAACTGCCGTATTAGGAGAACAGAAGAAAGCGATTATTCAGAAACAGGCTGTAAGTGCTGAAGAGATTTCCAGAAAAGGAATCTCCAATGTAGAACAAGGTCTTACGAAAGTAACAGGGATCACTACGGTAGAAGGAAGAGGTCTTTTCGTAAGAGGTCTTGAAGAACGATACAACTATTTATTAATTAACGGTCTTGGTTCACCATCCAATAACCCTTTCCAGAAGATTATTGCCCTAAAGCAGTTTCCGACGGATGTTGTAGGTAAACTGAATATTTATAAGACTTTCAACTCCAATCTTTACGGAGACTTTGCAGGAGCTACTTTTGATATTGAGACCCTTACGATTGATAAGCCTTTCACTAAAGTAGAATTCAGTGTAGGAGTGAATACTTTGAGTACTTTCAGAGATAACTTTAAAGTAGCAGAAGGTGCTGATGGAATGAATGGGTATTTAGGGTTGAACTCAAGAGATAGAAGGCTTCCTGGTGAAATTAGAAATGCAAGACCTAATAACTATAGATTTACAGCCGATCAATCACTGAACTCTTTTAAAGATTCATGGAATGTGGATAATGTAAAAGCAATGCCTAATACAAGTATTGGATTTACGACTGTACAAAAAATTAAAGCTGGAGAAACTGGAAATTTAGGAGTATTATTTTCTTTAAATCAAGGTACAAAATTCGAATATAAGGAAGGGGATAATAATCAGTTTAGAGCACAAGGTTCTACTCTTATTGATAATATGAACTTCCTTACCCGTAAGCAATATAACTACCAAACAGAATCTTCTATTTTGTTAGGCTTAGGTTATAAAAATAGAGGAACAAATGTTAATTTAAATGCTATTTACCTACAAAACACCAATAATATCATTGAAGATAATTTTGGATACAAGGATCAGCAGGTTCAAAATAAAAACACTGGCTTTTTCAGAACAAACCAATTAGACGTCTCAAGATTCTTAGATTTACAACTTACTGCATCTCAGAAAATCGCAGACAGGCATCTACTGAAAGGAGGAATCAGCTACGTACTCAATAACTACAGCCAACCAGACCGTAAAATTTTGGAAGGAAACAGAGCTGATGAAAATAATAAAATGCTTCCTGATGGGCAGATACTTATGAAATACGGTGGTAATAACCTTATTCGCCAATACCTTGATGTAAACTCAAGATTTTATGGGTCTGCATATGCTGAATACCAGTTATCTTTAGGTGAAAAGGGTGATAGAAAGGACTACCCTATACAAATTACTGCCGGATATAATGGATTTACTGATTTTAGAAAAACCTCTTACCGATTCGTTTTTGGTCGCCGTGCAAATGATTTCAATCCAAGTTTTGTAGCCAATTTAGACAGACCTCAAGACTTGTTTGATGCCTCTATAAGAAAAGGAGATTTATTTTATCAGGAAGGATCAGATATTTCTCAATTCTTTAATAGTTTCTATCAGATTATTAATGCGGGTTATGCTAATATTAATTTAAAGCCAAATGATTCTTGGGATATTTTATTAGGAGCAAGATATGAACACGATATGACTCTTATCCGTTATTCTGAGCAGAGTGCTAAATATAAAACGAATGTAGAAAAAGTAAAAGATTTTATTTTACCATCACTTTCCATCAAAAAGGCTATTGATAATAAAAATAATGTAAGATTTTCATTTAGCAAAACCGTTACAAGGCCAATACTTATTGAGACGATGCCTATTAAATACATCAGTCCGGATAACGTGAATATTGTTGGTAATGAAAATATTCAAAATAGTGAAAACTATAATTTTGATTTAAAATGGGAGTATTTCCCAACCAACAAGGAAATGTTTGCTGTAAATCTTTTTGCTAAACATATTAAAAATGCAATTGAACGTTCATTAGTAGCGTCAGGAGATGCTACGGGATCTACAATAACATTTTTCAATGCTAAAAAAGCAGACATATACGGATTAGAAGTTGAGGGAATCTTCAACCTGGGCAGAATTTCTGAAGCTTTAAATAAATTTACTTTAGGAGCTAACGCTACCATTATGTATTCTAATGTAGAAAGAAGTGAAGATCAGCTTAAAATGGAAGAACCTACATGGTTTCCAACTACAGGAGAAAAACTTCGTAAAAGAGGCCTGCAGGGAGCTGCTCCATATACAATCAATGCGGATTTAAAGTATGAATTTAAAAACCATAACAACCTTTCACAAACATTCTCTTTAGTTTATAATGTTTCAGGAAGTAAAATTTATGCGACGGGAGGTGCTGGTACAGATAACTATTATGAAAAACCTTTCCATCAGCTAGATTTTGTTTATCAGAATCAGTTGACAAAGAATTGGAATGTGAAATTCGGTGTACAAAACATTCTTAATAACAAATACAGAATCCTACTTGGAGATAAAAATTATGTACCACTTCAGCTTGAAGAAGGCAACAATACACTTATTAACTATTACAGAGGGGTTACATTTAATCTTACAGTAGGTTATACATTCTAAAAAATCAAATTTAATAAAGTAAAAAAAGTATAAAATGAAAAGAAGAGTATTATCATTATTATCATTAACAGCAGTTTTAACATTAGCTTTAAACTCATGTACGATAGAAGTAAATGACGGCCTTGGCGAAACAGTTGTTACTCCTGGTGTAACCGATTTGGAGGGAATCATCAGTAAAGATACCGTATTTAAAAAAGGAAATTATAAACTGAAAGGTGTTGTAAAAGTTATGAACGGAGCAACCCTTACAATTGAAGCCGGTGCAACTTTCACCGTTGATACTTCTGTGACAAGTGGATTAGTAGTTCTTCAGGACGGTAAGATCAATGCTGTAGGTACAGCAGCAGAACCAATTGTATTTACAACAGCGACAAAAATGCCGGGTGACTGGGGAGGTATTACATTATATGGAAGTGCGCCGATCAAAGCTGTAAACGGAAATACATCTGCTTTATCAGAAGATGGTAACAACGTTAAATATGGAGGTAGTGACGCTGCATCCAACTCAGGAGTAATGAAGTTCGTACGTGTTGAATATGCTGGTAAAAAAATTGGTGATGGTACCTCTGAAACCAACTCTATGACATTTTACGCTGTAGGTACAGGCACAGTATTAGAAAACTTAGTTACTTACAAAGGAACAGATGATGGTTATGAATTCTTCGGAGGAACAGTAAGTGCAAAAAATCTTGTTTCTTATGGTAACTATGATGATTCATTTGACTGGCAGGATGCATGGAGCGGACAAGAAAATACAAACTGGTATGCCTTCCAAACCGGAACAGGTAACTTCGGAATGGAAATTGAAGCTTCAGGAAATGCAGACAATGTTGCTCCTAAGATTTCAAATATTACATTAATCAGAAATACTAATACAAATCCTGAGACAGCTAACTCTCCTGAGATTTCTGCAATTCAGTTTAAAAAACACGGAACAGGAATTTTCTCTAATGTATATATCAGTGGATATAAAAATATTGGTTCACAAAAAGCTTATGCTGTATTAATTCAGGATGATGCTACCAATACAAGCCAAGTGAATGCAGGAAAAGTAAAAGTAGAACCTCTTACTTATCTGAATTCTGATAATCCTGGCGTTTGGGGTTATGCTCAGACCAATGGTGGTAAAACTTTCACAAATGCTACAGGTGTTACAAAAGTTTCTCTGGTACCGGGAGCTTGGGCTACCGTAGATGGAGTAAACCTTTTAGCAGCTTTACAATAACTAGTTTCTTCATTTCAATAAAAAACCATCAGAAATTTCTGATGGTTTTTTGTTGCATAAAACAACCATCGTAAAAACGATGGTTGATTACAAAAAACAAGTGTATAAAAAATATATATACTTTTAATTAATTTCTCCAAAACAGGTTCCCGTCATGCATCAGGGCTTCTATTTTAGAGATTCTGGAAACGGCTTCTGCAGAACATGAAGCTTCTGTCAGAACAATGGCTGCTTCATCTCCGGCTTTAGGCCACTGTTGCTTTCCTTTTTCATCCAGCGGAAGAATACTTTGTGTGGCAAACTGCAACGCTCTTGACAATGCATATTCTGTAGCATATCCGTAGAGTTCAGCAATAAGATTTGCTTTCTGCAGCATACTTCCGGATCCGAAAGTGCTCCAGTAATCCTGTACATTATCATTTCCTATCAATACATTTACTCCGTATTTCTTTAAGGTCGGAATCGGCATTATTGTTTTCCCAAAAGGTACGGAAGAAGCAATTCCCACTTTTGCAGCAGCCAGTCTTTCAGCGATCTGCTCTGTTTCTTTCGGATTCAGATGAGCCAGAGCAAATGCATGACTTACAAAAGTTTTCCCCTGAAGCTGTGGATTTTCAATCGCTTTATCGATCAAATAATTGATGGTTTTCATTCCGGACTCTCCTACTTCATGCAGGTGAATATCAATTCCTTTATGATGATCCAATGCCAGCTGTACGGTAAAATCCATTACCTTTTCAATACTTCCATCGATGCTCAGAGGATCCAGGCCACCAATAAAGCTCACGCTTTTCAGTTTTGCGGCTTCTTTCATCAGAGGAAGCGTTTCCGTATAGTATACTCCATGCTGAGGAAAGGCAACGGTTTCCACTTTAAAGGAATCTTTCTTATTTTCGAGGGCCTGCTCCAGGCGCTCCAGCGATTTTAATCCTGAAGTGGGATCAATATTGAAATGGGTTCTTGCAAAGTGAGTTCCGTAATGCTGTTGAAGGCTGATCAGCTGTTCTGCCCTCTCTACAGAAGTTTTTAAAAGTTCGGGAATAATTTCCTGCTCATAGGCAATCATATCTTTCACCGTCCTTCTTTTGGGTGAAAGTGCCTTCCATGGAAGTCCATATAATGTTTTGTCCAAATGGATGTGCATATCCCTGAAAGCGGGAAGCATCAGATATCCTTTGGCATCTATGGCATTGGAAGCGGGATCATTGGCTTTTATTTCTTTAATTTTTCCGTCCTCAATTTCAATACTGAAAAGGTTTGTTTTTGTTCCGGTCACCTCCTCATTTTCGTATTCAAAGCCTGTTTCCAGGCGGACATTCTTCAGGGAATATGTTCCTTTTGCAGTTAATTGATATGGAAATTGCATGATTTACTATTTTAACACCACAAAATTACACCGGCTTTTACTCAAAACCGGTGTATCAATTATGTCATATTTTGTACAGATTATTCTTTGAATTGAGACGGAGTCATTCCCGTCTGTGTCTTAAAGAACTTCGAAAAACTGGCGTGATCATAAAAACCAAGATCATATACAATGTCTTTTACTGACATTTCAGATACTTTTAAAAGACGTTTCGCTTCCAGTAAAATACGGTCCTGAATAAGAGATGAAGCGGAAGCATTAAGATTTTTCTTACAGACAATATTCAGATAATTGGCCGAAATATTCAGCTTATCGGCATAAAATGAAACAGATCTTTCTGTTCTGAAATGTTCATCAATGAGATGCAGAAATTTCGAAATGATCGGGTTGGAGTGATAGACCTCGAAGTCTTTGAAAGCTCCTTCCATTGTTTTGCTCACCAGCAGCCCTATCAGCTCACTCCTTTTCTGAATAAGTTCCCAAAAAATTTTCTCTTCACTGAGTTCTTTTTGGATGGCCTGAAATTCATACAGAAAAGCGTTAAAGACCTCCCCGGAAAGATTAATGACCGGATGATTCTGATAGTAGGAAGCAGAAAACCTTAATGAAGGCAGGAAACTTTCGAACCAGTCTCTGCTGATCATCAGCTGATAGCCTACCGTTTCTTTTTCAATCACCCATTGATGTACCTGATCCGGAAAAACGAGATGGATCTGATGATCTTTAACCGGATATTCCGTAAAATCTATGGTATGCGAACCTACCCCATGCTCAAAAAGGTTGATGATAAAAAAATCGTGCTTATGAGGATCATCTATGGAACGGGCACCGTAAAGTTCATTAAACAGCAGATGACAGCCTTTCAGCTGGTTTTCGCTAAACTCCTGAATTCCTAAAATAGGAAAATGATCTGTATGAGAACTCACGTTACCTGAATTTCTCTTAAAATTAATAAAATTTATGAGAGAAAAAATTAAAATAGCCACAAAAGAAGCAAAGACATCCTTTGTGGCCGAAAAACACTAACTAAATTATATTTCCAAATTGATATTATATACTTTGGAATATTGGCCGGATGAATGCAAAGACTCGAATCCCTTTGCATTATCCAACCTCCAACAGCATAAGTTTATCTATGATTTCAATATTTGAGCAATCTCTGCAAACCCTGATTCTTCTGCATGCTGCAGAGCTGTTTTCCCTGATCGGTCAGGAATGGTAAGATCTGCCCCGTTATCTTTTAAAATCTTTACGATCTCCTGATATTTCTGAGTTCCGTTTCCCAGAATTACTGCTTCCATCAACTCTGTCCATCCCAGGCGGTTTACATGATTGACAGGGAAACCTTTTGTCTTTGCCAGAACTTTTACCGTTTCCACATGCCCTCTTTCACAGGCAGGAATCAAAGCAGTACCACTATAACGGTTGAATACATCGAACCTGGCTCCGTTTTCTAAAAATAATCTGATCAGTTCGGTCTGCCCGCTCGCTCCTGCATACAAAAACGGACTGTCAAGCTGATCATCCTGAAGATTAACATCTGCTTTATAGGAAACGAGCAGTTTTGCCATTTCCGTCTGCTTGTCTATGGTTGCTATAAGCAGTAAGGAACGGCCTTTTTTATCCTTAGTATTGACATCTGCCCTATTATCCAATGCTGATTTTACGGCAGCAATGTCATTTTTTTTCACCAGGTTTATGATATTTGTTTCCTGTATCATCTCTTGTTTCTGAAATTCAACAGGTTTCTTCTCGCAGGCATTCAGGCTCCCGAGTGACAGAAGAAATAGTAATACTTTCATTATGATTCATTTTTGAAAATTAAAAAACAATATTTCCCTGATGAACCAACGATTCTACGTTTGAAATTCTTGATACCGCTTCGGCTGAACAAGTGGCATTGATCAGGACAAAATCTGCCCTATCTCCAGATTTAGGCCATTGCTGAGTACCTTTATCATCCAATGGAAGGATATTTCCAGTCGCCAGCTTTAAACTTCTCGACAGATGAAACTCCGTGGAATAGCCGTAAAGTTGTGCCATCAGATTAGCTTTCTGAAGCACGCTTCCTGTCCCGAAAGTGTTCCAGTGATCTACAATACTGTCGTTCCCGGTCAGTACCGTTACATTATGCTTATAAAGTACAGGAATCGGCATAATCATTCTTCCGAAAGGAATAGTTGAAACAATCCCGATTTTTGCTTCAGCTAATTTTTCAGCAATTTCCTCCTGCTTTGTGGCTTCTAATTTCGCTAAAATAAAACAGTGGCTCAAATAGGTTTTCCCTTTCAGAGATGGATTTTCATTCACTTTCTTTATCAGATATTCTACCGTTTTCAATCCGGAATCTGTTGTTTCATGTAAGTGAATATCAATCCCTTTTTTATGATCCAAAGCAAGCTGAACTGTGAAATCTATGACTTTTTCAATATTCCCGTCAACATTAAAAGGGTCTACACCACCGATAAAATCAATATCCATCTTTGCCGCCTCTTTCAGATACGGAGCTGAGTCTGTATAAAATACGCCATGTTGTGGAAATGCCACGAGCTCTGCACCAAAACCTTTCTTTTTATTCTCTAAAGCTTTCTGAAGATTTTTTAAAGACTGAAGCTTTGAGGTGGGTTCAATATTCACATGGCTACGGGCAAATGAAGTTCCTTTTGACTGCAGCAGTTCGATCATTTTCTCAGCTTTGAATGTTGAATTTTTCAGCATTTCAGGCAGCATTTTCTGCTCCAGTTCTATCATTCCTTTCACTCCGCCGGTTCTTTTCCTTACGGCCTGCCAGTGATCTCCGTAAAAAGTTTTATCAAGATGAATATGCATATCCTTAAAAGCGGGCAGCATCAGGAGACCTTTAGCATCTATCGCTTTAGCATCAGGCTGGTTGGCAGCAATCTTTGTGATCTTTCCATTTTCAACTTCTATATAAAAAAGATCTGTTTTTGTAGAAGACACTTCTCCTTCTTCATATTCAAAACCGGTTTCAAGACGAACATTCTTAAGGCTCAGTTTTCCTTTTGCTGAGGTATCTTTTGCTTCAAAAAGAGGTGATGCGGTCATGATATTAGGTATTAAAGTTAATCCCGCCATGGCCAATGCCGAATTTCTGATAAAATCCTTACGGGACAGGGTATTGTCTGAGGTCTTCATTTCCAATCTGTTTATGACAAAATTAAAAAGAACCGGCCTGAACAAAGTGTATGGTTTATTACAAAATCTGTATGATTTATGCTTTGTGGTGATTACTTACTAAAATACCTTTCATATTCCAATAAGAAAGTATCCACGGAAATTGTCATTCCGGTAGAAATCTAAATGATGCTGTTTTACCTTATTGAGACTCCTACGGAGTGATATAGATTGCTTTGAAATTTTTTCAATCCAAACTCTTCAAATCAAATTTCTTTTGCATAAAAAAACCGGATAAAAATCCGGTTCCATTTATTTTTATTTATTTGAATATTCAAATTTCCTTACAGCTTCCAGTGTCATATCAATTTCTTTTTCCTTGATTGCATCACTGATGAAGTAGGTTTCATACCCGCTTGGCGGCAAATACACTCCATTCTGAAGCATCTGGTGGAAAAAGTTGTTGAATAATGAATGGTTCGCTTCCTGAGCTTCATCAAAATTGGAAACCCTGTTGGTATGGAAGAAAACGGACATCATTGAACCTTTTCTGTTGATCTTATGGGAAATTCCTTTTTCATTTAAGATTTTTCCGATTTCAAGATCCAGTGTTTGGGTTGTTTTGTTTAATCTGTTGAAGAATTCAGGATCGTTTTTGATCAGCTGAAGCGTTTTTAATCCTGCTCTCATCGCCAAAGGATTTCCGCTTAATGTTCCTGCCTGGTATACTCCGCCTTTTGGTGCCAGGTGATCCATAATTTCATTTCTTCCTGCAAAAGCTCCTACCGGAAGTCCTCCTCCGATTACTTTTCCGTAAGTTACCAGGTCAGCTTTCACATTGAAAAGTTCCTGAGCTCCCCCGAATGCTAATCTGAAACCGGTCATCACCTCATCAAAGATCAGTAAAGCCCCGTTTTCGTCGCAGATCTTTCTTAGATTCTGAAGGAAATCATTTTCAGGCAATACACAACCCATATTTCCGGCAACCGGCTCAATGATCACCGCAGCGATCTCTCCCTGATTGTGACGGAACAGATCTTCCACCTGCTCGAAATCATTATAACGGGCCAATAGTGTATCTTTTGCAGTACCGGCAGTTACTCCCGGAGAGTTTGGGTTTCCAAATGTAGCCGCACCACTTCCCGCCTTGATCAGAAATGAATCTGAATGCCCGTGATAGCAGCCTTCAAATTTTACGATTTTATCTCTTCCTGTATATCCTCTTGCCAGTCTGATGGCACTCATACAAGCTTCTGTTCCTGAAGAAACCATTCTGATCTGGTCTATATTCGGGACATTTTCAATGATGAATTTTGCAATTTCTGTTTCCAGTTCTGTTGGAGCTCCGAATGAGAATCCTTTTTCGGCCTGTATTTTCAGTTCTTCCAGTACTTCAGGATGGGTATGCCCTAAAATAGCCGGCCCCCATGAATTGATGTAATCAATATAGGTATTGTCATCTGCATCGGTAAGGTAAGCACCTTTTGCCGATTTCATAAAAACAGGAACACCTCCTACAGATTTAAATGCTCTTACCGGAGAGTTGACTCCTCCCGGAATGTATTTGTAGGCTTCATCAAATAAAGCCGAACTTCTTTGGTATTTCATATATATTTAGCTGTTCGTTAACAGTGGCTGTTGGCATTTAACTGTCAACTATAAACTCTCAACGAAAAATAAAATTAGTTTCGTGGTTTTTTATCAATCAGATAAATCAGCTGTCCTGCAGATGGCTGTTGCCCTTCATCCATTCTGTTTTTAGCATATAATTTATGTAATTTGATTCCGAATTTCTGGGCAATATCATGCATATCTTCACCGGATGCGGCTTTGTAAGTTGCTGTATTTCCTGAGGAGTTTTTAGATTCAAGGAAGACAATATCATTTTTCTTCAATGTCTCATTTTCCAGTTCATTCCACTTCATCAGGCGGCTTTCGCTCACCTTGAATTTATTGGCGATGAATTTTACGTCGGTATCTTCAGGGATGATAATGTATTTCAGACCGTCATTCGGGTGGCTTTTGATAAGAATGGAATTAAGAATTTCTGCTTTTGTTTTGATTCTTTCCACTCTTTTCTGCTGCTGTGCATAAGAGGTCTGTTTGTAAGGAACTTCTACGGTTACCGGTTCTTTAGCTTTTTTTGTTGCCTTTGAAGGTTCCAGCTGTGCCATGAAAGTTCTGTCATCTTTCAGATCCGGATACATTTTAAGAACGGCGTACAGCACTTCATTAGAATTGGTATTGTCGTATTCGTATAATTTATACTTTTCAATTTTGGTGATCAGGATGGAAGCATAGCGTGGATTGGTTGCATAACCTGCTTTTTTCAACCCATGTGCCCATGCTCTGTAATCTTTCATATCCAATTTGAAAAGATTAGCGTAATATTTTCTGGTAGATAAAAATATGGAATGGTCTTCATAAGACTGTCTGGGATCGTCATACACACGGAAGCATTCATTAGGTGCATCATCCGTATGCTTCATTGTTTTACCTGTCCAGTCTTCTTTACATTTGATACCGAAGTGGTTTTTACCTTCCTGAGCCAGTCTGCTCTGTCCGCCTCCGGTTTCCAGGAGCCCCTGGGCAAGAGTGATAGAAGCCGGAATTTTATATTTTTCCATTTCTTCTACTGCGTATTTAGCAAATCTCTGAATGTACTGATCTTCGGTTGCCCATCCCTGAGCAGAAAATTTTGATAAAACTAAAAGGCTTATGGATAGGAAAAGTCTTTTCATGTTTTTCAATTTTACTTATATAATTAAATTTCTATTCTGTTTTTCTAACAGCAGATTAGCGCCTTCAATTCCCTGCAATCCGCCTGTATGAAAGCATAAAACCCTGCTGTTTTCAGGAAAAAACTCTGCATCAATCAGCTCAAATACCTTCTGCATCATCTTTCCTGTATAAATCGGTTCCAGAGGAATATCGTATTTCTCTTTGAAATCATTGATAAAACGGATATTTTCATCACTTATTTTACCATAACCTCCAAAACATGAATCTATTAGATCAAAATTCCGTTTCAAAGTTAATTCAAATATTTTATTTTCCAGTGAAGCATCATCAACAGCTTTAAATCCTATAACTTTCTGATTGTCTTCACAAAATTTCGAAATTCCGGCAATGGTACCTCCGGTTCCAACTGCGGTGCAAAGATAGTCAAAATCTTTTGTTTGCTCGTTCAGCATCATTTTCACACTTTCTACCGCCTCTCCATTGGTTCCTCCTTCCGGAACAATTAAAGCCTCCGGGAACTCGTGCTGCAGGAATTCAGTCAATTTTTCTTTATGCCGGTATTCTTCACGGGTGACAAATTTCAGGTTCATTCCGTTTCTTTTTGCAAAAAGTAAAGTAGGATTATCCCTCCATTTATGCTGCAGTTCTTCTCCTCTTATTATTCCCAAAGTCGGAATACCTGCCTTGCTTCCTACTGCAGAAACCGCTGCAATATGATTGGAAAATGCCCCTCCGAAAGTAATGATATAAGGTTTCTCAGGATTTTTTTCCAGATAATGATTGACATTATAAAAAAGCTTCCAGTATTTGTTACCAGAAATCTGAGGATGAATAAGGTCTTCTCTTTTGATGAAAACCCTGATATTTTTATGAATCGGGATTTCCTGAATCGGAACAGGTTCTGTGGGGAATTGTAATAGCATTTTAGTTTTTTAAACTATCCATGGGTTATTTTTGCAAAAGTAGTAAAAGATTAGTTATAGTTTTTGTCCCAATCATATTGGACGATGCAGCAATTTTGTATGGGATGTTGATGGGCATTTAACCACAGACATTACAGTTTTACACAGATGATTGTAAATTATTTCATATAAAATGTTCATGAAATTTGTGAAATTATTTGTGATGTTGTGTTCACATTTTTAGGTTTGGCTAAAGCCAATGGAATATTTTAATTTATTTGGCCGGGCTAAAGCCCGCCCCTATTGATATTGATATTGATATTGATATTGATATTGATGTCCTTATATTTATAAGCAGGATAATAGTTCTATAACGACAAAATCTTTCAATCTTTCAATCTTTCAATCTTTCAATCTTTCTACAAATATTTCCTGAAGTTCCAGAATTTTCTTTTTTTGAGATAAGTCAAATTATGTTCATTGGTATAGGCTTCTCTTTCGAATGAGATTCTTCTGTAGGCGAGATAGCCGTCTTTAAGTTTGAAAAACCAGTAATAATACTCAATAACGTAGAAAATGTAGAAAAAAATGATAAGCATTTCCAGTTGCTGCCGTAAATGAATCTTTTCGTGATTGATAAGTATATTATTTTCCTTATCTTCGGGTTTCCTAATGAAGATAAAGGGAAAGAGAGCTATGCCGTTAATTTTTAGTTTTTTTAATGGCTTTTGGCATACAATTATCATAGTAACAAATATAAAAAGTTTTTTGACTTGCGTTTAACTTATGGCCCATTATGACATCAAAGAAGGTGAAGACTTTTACTATAATGAACAGGGATACAAGGTTTTTACAGAAAAATTCCATCTGAAAAGAGGATATTGCTGTAAAAGCGGCTGCAGGCACTGTCCTTACGGGTACGATAAAAAGACTGATACATTCATTAAAAATGATAAAAAAAATAAATAAAATGAAAAAATATATTTTTATTTTGTTGGCATCTGCTACATTAGGTCTCACTTCTTGTAGCCCTTTTCAGGTACGTTCAGACTATGCTGAAACCGCCAATTTCAATTCTTATAAGACTTATAAAATAAGAATTGACGATCTTAAACTGAATGATATTGATAAAGACAGAGTTCTGAATGAGTTGTCAAGACAGCTTCAAAGTAAAGGACTTCAGTCAGGAGAGAATCCTGATCTTATTATCAACGTAAAAGCAAATCATAAAAAAATTACGGATATACAAAGTTCTTCTCCTTACGGAATGTGGGGATGGGGCGGGCCCTTCGGATGGGGTGTCGGTATGAACAGAACATGGACGAGCAATTATAATGAAGGCGCATTAATCGTTGACCTGATCGACGCAAAAACCAACAAACTGGTTTGGCAGGGTATCGGAAGCGGAATTTCTGTAGATTCTCCAAGATCTAAGCAAAGACAGATTCCTGAAATCATGGCTGAGATCATGAAAAACTATCCGCCACAGAGAAAGTAAAATTGAGGACTATTATTATATACAGACCGGTGCATTTTTGTACCGGTTTTTGTTTGGGTTTATATGGGTGAGGATATTGGTAATGTTTATGTTGTGTCAGGTTTTGGCTAAACCATTGTTGGATTTCATGAATGACTACATATCCATAAAACAGAATGTTCTACATTCAAAATTAATGATAATGTAATTTTTTATTCGTAAAAATGTAGTAATCTTGCTGAAACTTGTATTGATATGAAAAAAATCATCTTATTCTCTGTATTTGCGGGACTTGCCCATGCACAGGCTCCTGCAGGATACTACAATTCTGCCAGCGGATTAAGCGGCGCAGCACTGAAAACTGCATTGAGCAGCATTATTACCAGCGGACATCAGGACAAAGGTTATAGCGGACTGTGGACGGCCTATAAAACTACTGATATTGATAAAGATTACGAAAACGACGGATCTATTCTTGATATATATTCTGAAAAACCTGCAGGTGCCGATCCTTATAAATATACACCCGGAAGCAACCAGTGCGGAACGTATTCTACGGAAGGCAATTGCTACAACAGAGAGCATGTGATCCCTCAAAGCCTGTTCAATCAATCTTCTCCAATGGTTTCAGATATTCATTTTATCAGGGCCACTGACGGAAAGGTCAATGGAATGAGGAGTAATTATCCTTTCGGGAAGGTTGCCAGCGCAACATTTACCTCCAAAAACGGTTCTAAACTTGGATCTTCTGCATCTTCCGGATATTCAGGAACGGTTTTTGAGCCGATCGATGAGTTTAAAGGGGATGTAGCCCGTATGATCTTCTATTTTGTGACCCGTTATCAGAGTAAGCTTTCTTCATTCACTTCAGGAAATATGCTGGGGAGTTCTGCTTTTCCGGGATTACAGACCTGGGAGCTGAATGTTCTTCTGGCCTGGCACAATCAGGATCCGGTTTCTCAGGCTGAGATCAGAAGGAATAATGCGTCTTATACGTATCAGGGAAACAGGAATCCGTTTATTGACAATCCCAATTATGTTAATCTTATCTGGGGTTCCCAGCAGCCTTCAGGTGATACGCAGGCTCCGACAACGGCTACCGGCTTAAATATTTCAGGAAAGACATCCAACAGCATTTCTCTTGCCTGGAATGCGTCTACGGATAATGTAGGAGTAACGGCTTATGATGTGTATATGAACGGAAGCCTTAAAGCAACGGTAAGTACAGCCTCTACAACAGTTTCAGGACTCAGCTCTTCCACAACCTACAGTTTTTATATAGTAGCCAAAGATGCTGCCGGAAATTCTTCATCGAACAGTTCAACTGTTTCAGGGACAACCAATGCAGGAAGTACTACAACTCCGTCTACTGGATGTACGAATGAAAATTTTGAGACGATCCCCGCAACCAGCGCTTCCTATACAACAAGAACCTGGAGCAACGGCGGTATCTCATGGACGGCAACGGATGCAAGGACAGATCAGACGATCAATAATAAAGCGATTACGGTAAGAAACGGTTCTTTAACATCAGGAAGCTCTTCCAATGGTATCGGTTCTTTAACGGTAACTACTCAAATGAAGTTTTCGGGAAGCAACGGAACTTTTGATGTGAAAGTGAACGGAACTACAGTGGGAACGGTTCCATACAGCACCTCAGCAACGACTACAACGATCAGCAATATCAACGTCTCAGGAAATGTAACGGTGAGCCTGGTGAACAATTCATCAACCAACAGAGTGGCTATTGATGACCTTTCGTGGACATGCTATTCTGAATCTTCGGCAAGACAGGCTCAAAGCATTTCTCCGGAAGCAACAAAGAGTTTTAAAATTTCACCAAACCCGGTTACAAATCAGGAAATCTTTGTAAAAGGCGATCTTCAGAGTGTAAAAAAAGCTGAAATCTATACACTTCAGGGTAAGGTTTTACAAACAATTGATCAGCCATTCAGAAATGGTAACTCTATTAAAACCGGAAATCTGGGTCAGGGAATTTATATTCTGAAACTGGATCATGCTACGATGCAGTTTTTGGTAAAATAATATGTATTTCAATATAAAAAGCCGGTCTTCTATTTTTGGAGACCGGCTTTTTTAATTTTTTTTTAAAACTGTTTCTTTTCTTTTGAATATCCATCAACCAGCTGGTACGATAAAGCTAAATAATATAGAAAAGGTATTTTACCTGTCACCTTCTCTCCTTATCCTTAATAATCTTTGACCAATCGGTGAACATTTTAGTAATGGTATTGGAGTTGATCATGCTGAAAATAAACATCCCGACCATTACGGTAAGCCAGCAATAGGCTAATTTTATTCCGTTCTTATCTGTAATAAAATAAAGTACGAATATGGTAAGGGCACCCAATACAAAAGTAAACAGTAAGGTATACATCAATACATGGATGATATACATATTGAACTTAAGCTTCCTGAATATCCAACCGATGACAGCTGCAGGGATAAACAACAGCAACGGAAGAAACATAGCCCCGAATATCACCATTTCAGGATGCTCCGTGATTTCTGTTTCGAGTCCGAAGAAGGTATTAAAACTGAACTCCGTCATAGTGTTTTTCAGCGTTTGTTATTTCCAGTAAGGTCTTGTCTTTATAGCCCAGCATTTTGGCCAGTATTACATTAGGGAATTCATGAATTCCGATGTTATAAAGATTGACACTGTCGTTAAAAAACTCTCTTCTGTCTGCAATTTTGTTTTCCAGCTCGGAGATTCTTTTCTGTAGCTCCAGAAAATTGTTGCTTGATTTCAGTTCGGGATAATTCTCGGAAACGGCAAAGAATGATGACAAGGCTTTTGAAGTTTCATTAGCAAGCTCAGTCCTTTTATCGGCATCGGATGTCCGGTTATAAGAAGTTCTGAGTTCTGTAAGACGGGAAAGCAGGTTTTCTTCATAATTCATAAAGTGCTTCGCTACATTGACCAGGTTCGGAATTTCATCTGCACGCTGCTTCAAAACAACATTAATATTGCCATAAGCTTTATCAACGTTAAATTTCAGCATGACCAGTTTGTTATATAAATTGATCAAAAAACTTATAATCACTACGCCTAAAAGGATGAGTAATATGATGGCAACAGTCTGATTCATTATTGTATGAGTATATAAATGATAATTAAAAGGATTATTGAACAGGTAACCATGAAAGACCTCAGCAGCGGCTGGTATTTATTCCATACGGTGATTCCTGATGATGAAGTCACTCCGAGGATTTTATAATGGTCATCTTTTCTGATGAAAGGCACACCGTTTTTAGCATCTGCGTACCCAACCAGCAGAATTTTTTGTCCGTCTTTTAGCAGGGTTTCGGTGTATCTTTTATTATTGCTGCTGCTTACATTGGTTTCTCCAAGCAAAACAAGCTCTATTCCTTCCGGCTCAATATCAATAGTTCCCGTCTCGTCTTTTATGCTGAAAGGGTTGCATCGGGTTTCCCTGTGAATGGTTCTGTAAGAAAGTTTCCCGTCAGAATCCCTGTCAATATCTTCTATGGTATAATAATATCCGATGCATATTTCATGATCAACCGGTGAAGATAAAGGCTCTTTCATGATCAGGGTTCCTTCAACTTCTACAATCCCTTTTGCCAGCGATTTTATTTTGGAGGTGGGAAGGGATGCCTGCAACCTTAAAAATCTCTTAGCAGAAGTTGGTCTCATCAAAGTAAGAAAAATAAAGACAAAAAAGATCAGGGGAATGATGATGATTGCTTTTTCTGCGTATGCATCATAATTATTGGAAATTTCATAGAGGTATGTATGCAGCGGCATTTTTTCTTTAAAAATAGTCCACAGTATAAAATAAAGAAAACAAAACACGATCGTTCCCAAAATCCCATAGCCTATATATGATTTTTTTCTAATATTCTCCATGCTTTGTTATTGTTTTCCCTGCATTGTGCTTTGGTTTTTCATCCAAAAATACATTTTATTAATGAATGCTGCCTGAATTATTGTTGTTTAAGATAAATTAGAATGACACACGTTATATTAATCAGCACTATGAGACCTGCAATGTATGAAGATATGTTTAGTCTTCTTTTGAAGGTCAACTTTGTACTGTAAGTAGCCAGCAGACTTGCAAAAAATGCTGTGATTCCTGTAAAAACTCCTCCGAAAATAAAGAAAACCCAATTCAGTTCTATGGAATTGGCACTGTCTTTAGATGCGCCGGCGGTAATCTTCAGCCGTTCTCCTATTACCGGAGGCTGATTATCTGTAACGTCTACGGTTTTGATCACCTCCTTTCCTTTCGAATCTGTATACTTCACTTCCGGAAAATAAACCACTTTAGCATCATAAGAGGAATTTTTAAAATTCTGATTTTTTACGGTTTCTTTTTTATACCCTACAACGATAGCTTCGTATTTATTTTCGTTGGCTGCCCTGTAGGCTTTCTCCCAAAAGTAAGTATAGGACAGGACGCCTGCCAGAGAATTGATACCAACAGTCAAAAGACAGATAAAAAGCAGGACAACACCTTTTTCCAGAATGCCTGCATCTCCTTTTTCAGCATTTCTTTGTTTTGAAATTTTTTCAAAAATCCTGTATGCTATATATAATGAGAAAAGAACTACAGCTAAAATGAAGTATCCGAAAACAGTCATATGTTCAAGATATAATCCGGGACGCTATATAATTTCAAATTCATTTTTTCCGGCAGGAATATAAAAAGTGATGTCCAGCATCAGCTCTTCCCTAGTTTTAGGATCTACAAGATATAATGCAGCATCCCCGTTGAGTCTTTTCAGAACAGCGGTTCTGTTGTCTGCATGCAGGAACATTACGGCATCCTGGGGAACGGGCTGTATTTCCATTCCTGAACTGAATTCCTGAAGCAGTTCTTTAAATCTCCCCTCTGATTCTCCTTTTGAAAGGTACATAGATGCTGCCATGTTTTCTTCTCTCCGGGAGATCATCTTTTGATACTCATCATATTTTTTATTCTGAATTGCCTTGATGACCTTTTCATAGGCTGCTTCCAGTTTTTCCCTGCAGTTTTTAAGATCTTTAAGATTGATACCGTCCTGCCATGCCTTAAGCTGATAAGGAACTTCAGCCTTAAAGGTACTGTCGTATCTTATAACGGGTAACTTTTCATTCTCAACGGGTTTTGACTGATAGTCTCCAAACTGGCTGTCAAATACAAAATTATTGGTAACATCAAAAAGTTTGATATTGAATTTCAATCCGGCCTGCTTATCAATTTCGGTCTGTCCGGCAACAGGTAAGATACTGGCGGTAATCTTCTGCTCTCCGCTTTCCAGAATGGCATAGTTGATGGGGATCATCGTGGAAATCTGGTTCGGAATATTCATATGGATGACCGGATAATCATTGATCCTGATCTCCAGCATACATGCTGAGGCACTGAAATCTATTACATAATAAGGCTGCTGCATAGGAATCTTTATCTTTTCTAAAAATGTTTTTTTATTTGATTTAAGGGATTTTATTGAGGTCAGGATATCCTGATCCCTGCAAGAGGTTTACCCATTCACGGTTTTTAAAAACAAACATATTGCATCTGTACTCCTCCGGCTTGTTTTCTATCTTTGTTTCACAATAGTAATACACCAGATCTTTGACTTTCCAGATGGCTACTTCCTGTATGAATTTATTTTGAGTCGGGATGATATTGTTGTCTTTCACTTCAGCATCAAAGCTTTCATGAACAGTTGTGAAAACCGGTTTCTGAAGGTTTTTTTTCAGGTTTTCAAGAAGGGCTTTTGTTTGCGGTTCGGAATAGATATTGAGCTGGTACATTCCCAGTTCTTCATTTTTTTCGTTAGCAATCGGCCCAAATTCTTTCTCTACTTTTCCGTAATGAAAAATAACTTTATTGGTATTGTAGTCATTTTTTCCTTCCAGACTGGCTCCATTGTACTTCATCAGCTTTCCGGAAGCAAAAGCTAATCTTTCGTTACCCATTAAGGTTATATCATCAGCCTGTACAGTATCTTTCACTGCCCATCCTCCGGATTTTAAGATATCATTGATGTTTTCTCCCATGCCGAGTGATGCCAGATCTGAAATTCCGGTCACAGACTGGGTTTCTGTCACAGTATGAGTATCATTCTTTTTTTCCTTCGGGCTGCATGATGCCATTCCCACGCAGATTGCCGGTATCAGGATGTATTTTAACTGTTTCATATTATTTATTGTTCATGACTGGTTATAAAACTTTGTAAAACGGTTTCACGGTCTTTCATATTCCCGTAACGGATACCGCTTTTCACAAAATACAGATTGGTTTCAAATCCTTTTGTTTCTTTCTGACCTGTGATCACCTTATTTCTGATCTTTTCCAGTAAGATATCAAAACCGTCTCTGGTATTCTTCCAGTAATATCCTGAGTAGGGCCATGCATCAGTTGCAACGGATATGACTGTGGGCTGGCCATATTTTTTCTTCAGGCTGGCCATAAGATGATCACTCTCCTGAAAGTTTTTTGTACTGATATAATATCCCTGAAGAATATTATCATTCTGATTATTGACCAGAAAACCGATCTCACTTTTAAGGTATTTTTTTTCCTTTGGATAATCTACCAGAAAATTAATTCCACCGTATTGATACTGATCTACTTTAAAAGTGCTGTAATACGGATAACCGGTAGTCTGCTCCAGGTCAGTTTGCTTTGTTGTATTTTTAACGATCAGCTCATTTGCCGAACCTGTTTTCAGGGCAGACAGATCTGTTTTCGACTGAGCGCTGCAAAAATTAAACAGCATGATTGTATTGATCAATATTACTTTCTTCATATTATCCTTTTTGAATGAATGGAATCTGGGCAGATAATCCTGTAAGTTTTTCCAGTTTTTTAATGACATCAAACTCGGGAATAATCTCATAGGTTTTATCAAAATCCACCAGATCTATTTTTCTGTCGGTTTCCAGAAAACCTTTTTTAATGTATAAGCCCACACTTGCTTTCACGATTACAGTGGCTATCAGACCTTCAAATTTTACCTCGGGTCTGTAATATAAAGTTTTCTGAGTGCTGCTTTTCTGTTCATAGACTAAACGATGACCAAAAGTAGCCGTAGCTTTTCCTGTAGCTTTCAGCTTTCCTTCGGCATAGGCTTCGGCAATGATGATCACAAATTTCGCTTTCACTTCTATTCCTGCATCCAATTCCACACCAATCTGTGTATCCAGCTTTCCGCTTGCTCCTCCTGCATCGGAATTGGTATTGAAATTCAGCTTGGTTTCTCCGGAAATGGTTCCGAAAAGTTTCAGATCGATATACATATTCAGAGTTACAGGATGGTCTTCGTCAGCAAGCCATGCTCTTACTTCGTTCAGTATCCTTTTGGCAGCAATATTGGCAGTTCCTCCGCTCACTACGCCTACTCCGGCCTGGATCAGCATATCGAGAAGATCGATGGTCAGTTCAAGCCCGATGATAGGTTCTGCCTTAAAGTACAGTTCCAGCGAGGTCCCTATCGTCTGCAAAGGTTTTCTGTTCTTCTGCCCTCTTTCCAGCTGCCATTCTGCTCCCATACAGAAGTTGGGAGGTTTCATTTCTATGGTCAGGGGCATTTTGCTGGTAAAGCTGCGTTTTCTGATCTTCCCTTTCGTCTGGTCTGTAACTCCGGTAGAAAATTCTTTCAGTGAGCTGAACACTTTATACATCCATTTTATCTTATCCTCAAATTTTAGGGTAGCATCAAAATGGCCGTTGTATTTGTCTTCTGCGGTTCTGTCCCAGTTGGCTTCCAGAGTAACACCAAAGTCTACCGCTGTATATTGTTTGCTTTTTTCGTTTCCTATTTTTCCTGCTTTACTCTGCATTTCTTTATGTTTTGCAGGAGGCAGGTTCTGCCATTTTACACTAAGCTCATTGCTCAGGTTCATAGAGAAATGGAAATCCCACTTGATATCGGGATAAGCCTTTACCAAAACGGTAACCTTGTTCGTATTACTATAAAACCTGCAGCTATGGGCATGCAGATGAATTTTATTCGGGGTGGTGGCTTCCGGCCAGATGTACTGCAGAGGAACGACAGAAAATCTTGACAAGTCCGAATATATGCCGTAATTGAATGTAGGCGGGGCAAATGTTCTTTCTTTATCTCCTGCATCAATGGCCTGTCCTACATCCAGCAGCTTGATTTCCCTGGTATGCAGATTTTTATTTCTGAAACAGGCTTTGGTATCATAGTCTGTAACGTCAATGGTAATGTTTCTTCTGGTAGAAACAGTAGGGGCTATTGTTTCATAAATAATGGTATTGGCATCATGAGGAAAGTATTCGAAATAAATATCTACCCTTCGGTTATTTTTGTATTCTTTTTCGTCTTTAAATTTGATATTGTCTTTCCCATTCTTATTATCTGTAGGATTGACTTCCCCTTTTCCTAAGGATCTGATTCTTTTTACATCCAGACCTCCGTCTGTAAAAAATTTCTTTACAATATCGGATCTTTTCTGGGATAAAGACTGATTGTATTCCATTTTACCGATCACACAGGCATAGCCGTCTACGGTAATTGTGGAATGCTGATGCTCCAGCAGGAACCGAAGGATATTGTTAAGCTTTTTCTCCCCATCTCCTTCTATAATTGCAGAATTGAATTCATAAAAGATGGTTGCATGGATCGTTTCTTTTCCAGCAATATTCTTTACTCCTTTCCCGTTATCAAAAACCATGACAGGGGTTTTCACCTCACCGTTCTTATCGAATGTGATATCGGTGATCCTGATGGTTTCAAATTTACAGGGCTCATAGCGTGCCAGGTTTTTATCCGGCATATAGACTTTGGTGGGAACTACATTTTGCGGTGGCTTGGGAGCCTTGGCTACCAATTCATTTTTCATTCTTAGAAAACGCCCATGGATATCGTCATTATTATCGTCAACAATGTATTTTCCGGTTCTGGGGTCTTTTACTTTGACATATAATTCTTCAACATTTTTGATGTTTTTGATGGTTCCTTTCCATTGGGATGTATTCTGAACGACAACATTGATCTCGCCATCATTCACTTCTACATTCGTCCAGCTTCTCATCAGAGGGTCATCGCTTGTACCTCCTCCCATTCTGATTCTTCTGTATATTTCTACAATAAGGTCTTTTCTTCCGTTCAGGCCTTCTGTTCCCAAATAAAGATGGATGATATGTCCATAGCTGAAATAAAACGTCTGTCTGACATCTTTACCTCCTTCTGTAGTACTCCATCTGGAATCTACGATCTTCGGAGGGCAGTATCCGAGGATATGAAACCCCACTTTATTGACTGTATCCGGTTTTCCGCTTAAGCTGGCCTCAATATAATAGGCAACAATCCCGCATTCTTTTTTGGTAAATTTATATTCATATACAAAGCCTGCAGGTCTTCTGAGCTGTTCTATGATTCCTTTTCTGCCTGCTTTCTGGCGGATCCAGACGATTTCTTTTTTCTTATCGGCATCAGGAGTCCCCGGAAACCATTCCGAAACATTGAAACGTATAGGCTTACCCGGTTCTACAGATATATATTCACCGTTATTGTATATGATCCTGGCATTGTCTGCTCTTGGAACGATGCCAATTTTTTTAATTCCTTTATTTGCCATACCCTAATTTATTGAAGTGTCTCCGGCTGTATCCTCATTATTTTTTCTTCTTTACGCATTTCTTCAGCATCCACCAGCGGATTGATCTGCTGCTGTACGTCTTTATCAGCATTTTTAAAGTTCTGTGAACTCGCTTCTGCTCTCTGGCCGTGATCAATAATTTCAATGCATGGGGTACCGGCCACTGCACAAACTGCCTTGCTGTCTTCTACAATAATAAACCCGCCGTTGCTGAGCTGTACCTTATCATAAAAGTTCTGCCATTCTGTAACCATAATTTTACAGGGTGGTGGCGGACCTCCCATTTTGGTACAGTTTCCGAAGGTATTCTTTTCAAATGTAGCCCCTCCGATTTCTTTTGTGGTAACGATCAGCTTTTTGGAAGCGGCTTTATCATTGGCGTATTCTTTCTGGTGGGTAAGCACTTTCAGCTTGTCCGGAGCCTGTCCGAACTGGCATCTGCACATCGCTCCCTGTACTACAACATGTTTTTCTGCCATGGTTAAAATTCTTTATTGGAAATAACAGGCCTTGTAAGGTACTCGTTGCCGGATTCCTACACACAGGCCAAAGTTTATGATCAAAAGGAGAATGGAAAGTCTCCTGCTTAATTTTATTTTCATTTTGTTTTGTTTTTTTAAAGGGCAGCCACCACTACCGATATTTTCTTTTCTTCTTCCAGCTTTATACTGCATTCCAGATATATGGATTCAGGAAATGCTGTCTGGCCGTTCAGATAATACCTCAACCTGAATTCACCCTCCCTGTTAATCATCGGGTTATCACTGATCATCATTGAAAAGGGAGCGCCACTTATAAAATCATAAGAAGATCTTTCATCATTCAGGGTTCCGGTTCCATCAATACGGATCAGGCTATGCTCATCTTTCAGCGGATCGATCTCCAGCTTTATTTCGTATTGGGGTTCAACAGGATTTTCCACGACCGGAAAGCTTTCTGTACCTGTAATCTGAAAATCCGGACCAAAAGTCTGATAGATGCCCCAGAATAAAGTTCTGATGAAGTAATCGCTCTTAAGATAAAAACTGATCGTTTCAGGCGCTTCTATAACTTCCTCTATTTTCCGGCAGTATCTGTCTACGGTTTCACCATCAAATTCTTTATAGACTTCTTCTTTTACCGCAGTCCATCTTTTTTTAAAAATATCAATATTTTCTACGGCATTAAACTTCCCTTTCTGATCTACACTGATCTGCAAAGGATATAAAACCTGTGAAGTCCGGTAAGCCAGCATATCAGCAATTTCATTGACCTCTTCTTCGTTCAGATACAGCTTTGAGGTTCTGTCTATTTCAAAATAATGAAGGTTGTTTTCACTTTTCAGCCAGCGGACGGAAGTTTCATATTTAAGCTCATTTTTATGATCTCCTTTTTCAATACTGATGATCACACCATATCCTGAAGACATTTTTCCGGGATTGAAAGCCAGTTTGTTTCCATGCCCGAATTTCACCAGCTTATTCTGATCTTCAACCGCATTCCTTGGAATGAAGATTTCTTTCTGCCCTGTCAGCTCTATAAGAATCATATCTTTTACGCTGCAGAGGTTATTATGAAATAATTTTAAAGCATCAGGCTCCAGTCCGTAAAGGGCTGCAACGGTCTTCAGGGTTTCATTTTTCTGAACGGCATGTTTATTATAAGGCGTCATTTACTGGCCAAAAGTTTTTGCAATGATACTTTTGAAAGCAAGATTCTGATCTCCCTGCTTTAATGAAACGCTCAGAGACTGGTCATTGCTTACATTAATGATCAGTTGTGCAGGTTCTGCCGGCTTCAGCTGATGAAAGTTTTTAAATACTTCTTCCTGTCTGAAATCTGCAGGTCTTGCTTCTCTGGCTGAAGCTTTGGTTGCTTTATAAATTGCATTGTAATAATTCATATTTTCCCCGAAAACAATTCTGGAATTGTATTGTTTACCGTTAAGAGACCAGAAGAATTCGATATTGTAAGGCACTGCTCTTTTCTTATTTCCGTGATCAGCCTTGTATAATGTTTCTGTTTCAGCATTGATTGTTTTCACCGAAATATTTTCAAGTTTACCTCCCGACGGAAGATTGACAAGCATATTCCAGTTGAAACGGTCATCATAGGTCTTCCAAAGGTCTAAAGGAAGGGTTTTGGTAAGGATTTCATTTTTAACTTTCGGGGTGTATACATCATTGTTCAGTCCGTATTCCACTTTTTCCTTACGGTCTGAGTCTTCAAATACAGATTTCCAGTCCGGGAAGGCTTCTTTGGCCGTGAATGTGGCCAGTACTTTTTGGGCATCTTCGCCTTTCATCCACAGAACAACCATTCCACCCAATGTAAACCCTACTTCTATACGGTTATATTTGTGAAAAATACCGTCTTTGCTGTCTTCGTTCTTCTTATTGGCGTATTCCGGGTCGTCTGCCTTTTCGTTAAGATATTCTTTGATCTTCTCTACCGGCAGATTGAATTCTCCTTCATAGAATTTATCTTCCGCATAGGAATAATAGCCTACTTTCATGGTAGCAGGAAGTTTTTTATCCTGTTGTTCATTTTTCACATAGGTAACGCCTCCGTTCCCCCATGGGCCTCTCTGAAAGCCCATTCCATCAATCTGGATCATTTGGTTATCCTTAGAATAAAATACCTGGCGGTAAGTATCTATAGGATAGCTCTCATCACATCCCGAACCAGTTTCGTACATGTACGTATCGTTCATAACATTAGCTTTTTGACAATTATACAGCAAACTACTCAGTGTTGCAGATAATAGAAATATTTGTATTATTTTTTTCATGAATCAGCCGTTTATGATTTCTCTTCTTCCGTCTTTTCTTGGCCCATGTCCCATTTTTCCTGTAGCAGACCAGTGTACATAATAATTGATGAGTTTTTTTTCATTCTCAAAATCGAGATACTTTTTGTAAGAAACTTTATTTCTTTCAAATGCACTCATATTTTTGGTATCATCAATATATTTCTGCAGCTTGCTTTTGACATAGCTGAGCAGATGAGTTCCGTTCTGACCTGCCTTTTGTGGAATCTGAAATTTGAATTCCACGGAAGAAGTATTGAATTCTGATTTTTTCTCTTTGGCCATCTGGCACATAAAGTGTAAGGGAATATAGCTATATCTTTTGTCAATATACCTTTCTCCCTGCAAATAAATATGGTTGACATACTTGTTGGAGTGCGGACCTGTCTTGATCTGCCCTTTTATATACCAACCCTGATCAATGAAGACCTGTTTCTTAGCTTCAGCAATACGATTGTATTCCACAGGATCATTGATAACTCTTGCCGGGGATACGGAAGGGCTGTGATCCTGTTTAAAAACTTCGCTCTCATAGCATCCCCCAACATCTGCATGAGCACCGGGAATAATAAATTCTTTTCCTTTTTCTCCTGCACTGGTAATATCGGTAAGACTGAAATTGGTTCTCCATTCATGGCCAGCCCCGAACTGCACAACATTCTTTACAGCACTGTTCTTGATAGCATCCAGCCCAAGATCTTCCACATCATCGCCGAAGTCTGCACCGTATGAAGATACCGTATCATACAGCCCTACGAATCTTATCTGAAATTTATTGATCTGAATATTGTAATTTTCCAGTCTCTGTCCCAATACTCCTCTTGCCGGAGTTTTTCCGTTTCTTGATTTTGTAACTTCATGCACAAAATGACGGGCAGCGGCAGCACCTCTGCTGAAACCGAAGACATCCAGAATAAGATTGACTGTTTTTTTCCTGGTGGCAAAACTTTTAATTTTATCTGCTACAAGTCTGCAGCCTATTTTCACTTTGGCTGGAACTCCGGTGCTTCCCGTACCTGTAATATATCCTTGCGTATCGTCTGTTCTCGATCCGTTTTCTGTTCCTATACCTTCTACATAGATAGAGTTCTGGCTGTTGTTATCATAGAAATGGTACATTCTGGCCACATTGGAAAAGTCGTTCTCATAGCTATCAGCATCAATCTGAATGATAGGATAAGCATCCGCAGCTTCTTTATCATAAGGCTGTTTTGCTTTTTTCTTCTGGTATTCTTTTCGCAGGTAGCTATTCCTTTCGTTATTCAGGGTACCGTCAAAAAAGACGCCTATGATCACTTCCTGTATCCCGTCATCTTCTTCTTCGGAAGGTGTATAATTTCCAAAAACTATATTTGACATATATTTTAATAGATCTTATTCGGTTATTTGCTTTTACTTCCCTGTGATACGATTTTCTTCACACTTGCCAGGATCAGGTTTTCACTTTTTGCCTCAACATTAATTTTCTGAGCAATTTTCTCAACCTTTTTTCCTACGTTCAGATGGTAAGAATCATTAACAGTGATCTGTATATTGGTTGCTGTTTTTCTTATTGCCATATCAGAAAAGTTTTGATTTTTCTGCACTGTTGAACTCCACTATTTTACCGCTCTGCATTGTCATATTTTCAAGTTCACTGAACATGGAAATTTCTCCCGCAATCTCATTGGAGGTCTCGGATTGTCTTCTGAATTCTTTCTGCACCATCTCAGTCCGGGTATCTGAAGCTTCTCTGATGTCTCCGGAAGCGGTTTGTACAATATCATGGCCTGCCGTAGAAATTATATCGTCGTTGGCAGTGCTTGTTATACTGTTTCCGGCACCGATTGAGATTTCTTTTCCGGCATTGATTGTAATGTTATCTCCTGCATTCAAAGTAAAATTTTTCGGAGCAGTCATGTTGATATTTCCTTTTCCATCCATAAAGTAAATATTCCCGCTTGGGTCAAGAATTTTTACACTTCCTTCCTGGTCATTCATTAAAATCCTGATTCCGCTTCTGGTTTGTATAGACTTCAGGTGATTGTTGATACCTCCTCCTAAAGCTACTTTCCCATGAAACATTCCTCCCATGACGAAAGGTCTGTCCGGATGGCTGTGTACAAAATTAACCATTACCTGATCTCCTACTTCAGGGATCGCCACATAACCTCTGTTTTGAGTAATCTGATCTGTTCCTCCAGCATCAGGGCTCATCATACGGATGAAATGAGTGGTATCATTGGTCTGCCAGTCGAATCTTACCTGTATTCTACCCTGCCCTTCCGGATCTGTATTGGAAATCACAGTTGCTGTCTGTGGTTCTGCCTTTGGAACGGTAAATTCTGGTTTCGGTAAAAATCCTGTATCTGCTGCAATTCCTTTAAAGCTACCGTTATAATGTCCTATAGCATCAATCTCATGCTCTGCTTCTGTAATCATGATCCTCGTGAAATAGGAGGTTTCATTGGAATCCGGTTTACGCATCTGCATATCTGCTACACAACCGGGATGCAGAAAAGGAACCGTAGTATTTCCTGATACGGAAAATACATTGACCGCTTCACTTCCGGAAGCACTTTTCTGTGCATACTCTACATCAAGATGCGTGCTTGCTTTGATCGGAGCAATTTGTAAAGCAGGTGTTTTATAAATGGAATCATTATGACTGTAAGCTGTTTTTGCCAGGTCACCTACATGCTTGATTGGTGTTGCTCCTGATGTAAGCTTTTCATCTTTATTGCTGTTATACCCATAGAATTGGGGTTTGGTATGAACTGCTTTCAATTCAACTTTAATGTTCTGAGCGCTGCTTCCATATGTAAGGATAATAGGCTTATTCTGAGGCGGAAGTTTACCGAAATGTAAGACTTCACCATCATAGTAGAACTGCTCACCATATGCTTCAGCCATTCTTGCCAGGTAATTATAATGGGTTTCATCATACTGGCTGCTGTAAATGATCTGAGAAAAATTATTGGCTTCTACCCTGATATCAAAACGGCTTTTATCAATTCCCTGTCTGATCACCTCTTCTGCGATGATCCCCATATTCACAGGCTGACTTCCTCCAAAGCTTTGAACATGTGACGCTCCGTCAAGAAGAATAGTAGGGCTATACCCCGTGAGTACGATGTTTCCGAGGCTCATCTGCTCCTGGCTGAAACCTACTCCGGTGATTACTCCTACGAAAGTTCTTTCGGGGCTGTTGTCTATATCTTTATATGAGATTACTGCTGTAAGACGTTTCCCAAGGAATTTATTGGCATCTTCCAGAGAATGGGTTTGTCTGTTGCCTAAAGTATCATGAGCCAGGGTCAAAGTAAATTCGTGATGGCGTCTGGTGCTTTGTATAAGCTTAAAGTGTTTATAATATTTGATAATTTTCCCTTCTATAACCAGGGAAAGTTTTACCAGGCGGTTGATTCCTGTATGATGATTTTCGGATACGCCATCTGCGTTCTGGGTAGGACGGAAAGATGATGCTCCTAATTTTTCAGGATTATTTAACATATTTTGTGCTGATAGTTTAAGTTTTTAAAAATTCTTTAATCGAAACGGAAAATTCTTAAAACAATCAAAAATTTCTTGTAACTGGTTTTATAATGGGTAAAAAAAGACCGTCTTATAAGGACAGTCTTTTTATATTGTAGTTCAGAAGACTTAGCTTAAAGGCCAAAGTCCTTCATAGAATGAGTTTCCGTAAGTAATGCTTTCTGCGCTTACTACAAAACTGATCAGCATATTATTGCTGTCTATAGCATCAAAGTCTACTTCATGCTGGATCACATATCCGTTCTCCCATTTTAAAGAGATCAGTGTTCCTTCTTCGTGAGATTTATTGAAAGTAATTTCTCCTGTTGTAGGCTTATATTTACTGTTAAGTAAACTTTCCAGTACATCAGATTTTTCTGTTGCTTCGATCGTTACTTTAACCAATGCATTTGACGGATCAGATGCTACACGTCCTGAAACATCTGTAGCTCTTGATACACTGTAGTTAAGTTTTAATAATTTCTGACCTTCTCCTCCATTGAATTTTAAGATTCCTCTTGAATTTCCTGCCATTTTTCTTACATTTTAATCTTTAATGATTGTTTCCGTATATACGATTATAAAACAAAGATAGACTACATGTTCTAATTTTAAAAGTTTTTGGACAACAGTTTAAGAAATTGTAGTAGTTCTACGACAATTCCGGGATCTGATCACTGTTCCGTTTATTTTTTCATTTAAAAATGATTCCAGTATCAACAGATATAAATCACTGGTAATGAATCAATAATGTTTATAAGCATAGGCAACAACCATAATAATGAGGTTGACCACTGCCATACCCAACAAAATACTGCTGTATTTTCTTTTCCTGTCAATAAAGCTTATCCCCAGGGTAAAAAAGAACAACAACAAAGTATATACAGCCGGATATAGATAAAACGCTTCAGAGAATTTCCCTTCAAAAACGAGAACGACTGCTCTCTGAGCACCACACCCAAGGCATTCAACACCCAGAAATTTCTTACTGGGGCAGGTCAGCATAAAGTCTTCCACTTTCATTTTTTATGGTTTTATAATTTAATCCAATGTTAACCAGACAATAATCAATTGATTTTAAATAACTAAAAGTAACCTCCAGCTTCTTTCTTCCTGCTTCCAGCCATTTACTCTAATCCGGACTCAAATAATTTATGAGGAAATCTTTGCTCTTGTATACTGATGGGGAAAGAAACAGTCTTCTTGCTTTTCAAATGACCCCTGAACTGCCAAATATGGATTTCTCAGAATTTCCCTCGCAACGAAGATCAGATCGGCATCGCCATTCTGAAGGATCTCTTCGGCCTGGCCCACTTCTGTAATTAAGCCAACTGCTCCGGTTTTCACCTCAGCTTCATTCCGTACCTGCGAAGAAAAAGGTACCTGATAGCCATCGAAAACGGAGATTCTTGCACCGTGAATATTTCCTCCACTGGATACATCTACCAGATCAACAGAATGTTCTTTTAAAACTTTTGCGAGTTCTACACTGCTTTGAATGTCCCAACCGTTTTCAGCATATTCCGTTCCGGAAATTCTTACAAAAAGAGCGGTGTTTTCATTAAGTTCTTCATTGACTGCATCTACGATCTCAAGTAGAAACCTGATTCTGTTTTCAAAGCTTCCTCCGTATTCATCGGTCCTGATATTGGATAACGGTGACAAAAACTGATGAATGAGATATCCGTGGGCTCCATGAATTTCAATGATATCAAAACCTGCCTTTACAGCTCTTCCGGCTGCTTTTTTAAAATCCAGAACAAGACCTTTGATCTCATCCGTACTCAGCACATGAGGAATTCTTTCTGACGGATGATAAGGAATTGGGCTTGGTGCTACGGTTTCCCAGCCTTCTTCCAGGGAAATCTGCTGATTATTCCAGGTGGAGCCTTTTCTTCCTGCATGAGCCAGCTGGATTCCTATTTTACTTTCTGAATTATTATGAACAAATTCTACAATTTTCTGTAGTTTCTCTGCCTGCTCATCATTCCAGATTCCCATACAATGGTTTGTAATTCTGCCTCTCGGTTCTACTCCTGCAGCTTCCACTACGATCAAACCCGTTCCGCCCTGTGCCCTGCTTCCGTAATGAACGAAATGAAAGTCATTGGCAAGCCCGTTCTCACAGGAATACATGCACATAGGAGACATTACCCACCGGTTTTTTAACTCTACATTTCTGAATTGTATTGGTGTATATAACATTTTATCTTTTAAAAAATTAAACTTTGCTCAGGAAGAATAAAATATTGCCCACTTCATTAAAAAGAACTAATTTTACCCCCCTTTTTTAGTCTACAATATATGAAAAAAGACATACAGATCAGTTACGAATATTTTAAGAATAGCAGCGAGCTGAGCGATATAGAGAAAAAATTATTTGAAAAAGCCAAAGAAGCCCGTGAGAATGCATATGCTCCTTACTCACAGTTTTTCGTGGGATGTGCAGTGCTGTTGGAAAACGGAGAAATCTATTCCGGGAACAATCAGGAAAATGCAGCTTTCCCGTCTGGACTTTGTGCTGAAAGAACAACGTTGTTCTGGGTTGCTGCCAACTTCCCTGATGTGAAAGTAAAAAAGATTTTCGTAGTAGGCGGTCCTAAGGAATTTCATGAGAAAAACCCTCCTATTCCACCTTGTGGAGCCTGTCGCCAGAGCTTAATAGAGTACGAAACCAAACAGAATGAAAACATTGACCTCTATTTTTCCAGCATGAATGAAGAGGTGGTAAAGGTACATGCTGTGAAGGATCTGCTGCCTTTTTATTTTGATTCTACATTCTTATAAGAACGAAAAATTGAATGGGTAATAATTGTTTTTAAACCGCATAGATACATAGTTTCAGTAATTATGCAGAGTTATTTTTATTGATGGATGTATAGCTAAACACATATCAAGATTCCTAACAAAATTTAACAAAAAAACAAAGCTGCTTCCATCCCGGAAACAGCTTTGTTTTTTTGTTATTCTTCAGATTCTACTTCGTCATCCTCATCATCTTCGTACTGCTCAAGATAATAGCTGAAAGTAAAGTCTTCCACTTCTTCTTCAGCATCCTCCAGGGTGGTCAGCAGATCTTCAAAAATTTCCAGCTGATCTACGGTCATATTGACGAATTCCAGGTGAAGGGGCATTTCAAGATCTCCTGTAATGGTATCAGAAAGGGCATCCAGATTATCTCCGAAGTGTTCCGGCAACTGAATTTTTTCCTTTAACTGGGCGTAAAAATCTTCGTAATCGCCGATGTCTGTAAAATCGATATATACTGTCTTCATATTGAACTAAATTTCCAATTTTTGTTGATTAAAAAAGTTTTGCATTTCCGGCAGAAGTCCGTTTCTTCATCGGTGGGATTCTTACCTTCTGCATCTCTCATAAAACACATTTTTTCAGGGCAATGTGGCAGCCCTTGTGTATGACCAAGTTCGTGAATCGCTACTTTGTAAAACTGCTCATCTGTATTTTTTCTGCTCAGCCTGTATTCTGAAGCAACGCAGGCTCTTCCGGGTCTGTATCCAAGTCCCATAATGCCAAAATCTCTGATCTTACCTCTGGTAGCGCTGATATCTTTTGAAGTTAAGCCAATGGTTACAAAACCATCTTTTGTTCTGCCGTTTAAAAATTTAATGATCGAATCTGCTCTGTAGCGGTTTCTTTCTTTATAATAAGTATTTTCAGGGAAGTCTATTACGCTCAGAACTTTTACATTCGGATATACTTTCTTTATTCCTTCTGTTACTTTCTCTACGGTACCGGGTTTTATATCTTTGAACGGCTGTATAAGTATGGTTACAGGCGGTTTTTCTATTTCTTTCTTTACCTCTTTTTTTTCTGAACACGATAGCGTCAGAAAGAAAACTGATGAAAGGTAAAAAGTGTTTCTAATTATCAAAGTTCTTATCGTAATTTATAGCTTATTATCGGTCATTCCGTTCCCTGCAATGATTATTACTGTTTTTCGAAGCTTTTATAGTGGTTTTTGGTAAGGTATACATCGCCGTTTCTTGTAAAGATGATACGGTCTGCATTTCTTCCGCCACAATGATAGTTGACATCTGCTTCAAAGTACTTTTCTCCGCCCGGCAGCCTTCCTTCCCTGTTTCCGAATTTATCTCCTCCGATAGCTTTTCCCGGCAGCACCTCACAAAGGTTACCTTTTGAAGGGTTCCATCCCTGTTTTCTGGCTTCGTTCTTGGTGATATAATAATCCGGCAGCTGATGATTCTGTTTTACATAGCTGATCACTTTTCGTTCTTCCGTTAATTCATCAATCGAAACCTGTGTGGCAGAAGTTCCGGCACTATGTTGATTATCTGTAGAGGTACGGCCGTATTGTATAGCTTCCGTCTTTGGATCTGACTGATCTTTTTTGTCTTCAATAAAATTCTTGTAGACATACATCACAGACATTCCGAAAAGAAGTCCCAGGCACATAAAAAGCACAGCTCTTATTTTACTGTTCATCATATTTTAAGTAACAATTTACAGACTTTTTACCCTTCTCTCCATTCTTCAGGAATATCACAGATCGGGATAGGTTCCATTTTATGTCTGGCTGCTTTGTGCATCCTGTCGAAGATCAGAAATACTTCCTTATCTCTTCCTTCATAGTCTTCGGCTGTTTTGGTACCGTATTCTTTCTGAATTTTTTCAAGTTCGGGATAAGTGGCACCAATCTGCTGTTCATCGGTTCTGTCCACATCCCAAAGTCCGTCTGTCGGAATGGCTTCCTGGATGCTTTTGATCAGGTTCAGACCTTTGGCAAGGGTGTATACTTCTGTTTTATAAAGATCTGCGATCGGGGAAACATCTACTCCGCCATCGCCGTATTTTGTATAAAATCCGATTCCGAAATCTTCTACTTTATTTCCTGTTCCGCATACCAAAAGCCCGTTCAGCTGCCCGTAATAATACAGGGTAAGCATTCTCAGACGGGATCTTGTATTCGCAAAAGCCAGTTTTTCGTTAGGATACAGATCATCCTTTACATCGAAGGTTTTATAAAGTTCTTCAAAGGCAGGTGTAAGATCTACGGACATGATTTCTACATTAGGAAACCTTGATTTCAGATCGTTCATATGGTCTTTTGCACGGTCTACCTGATCTGCTTTCTGACGAATCGGCATTTCTATCAATAATGTTTTCAGGCCGGTCATTGCTGCCAGTGTGGAAACCACTCCGGAATCCACGCCTCCGGAAACTCCTATTACATATCCGTTCACTCTGGCTTTTGTAGCATAATCTTTTAACCATCCTACGATATGATTTATCACTTTTTGTGTCTGCATCGTTTATATTTTTTTAATCTATTCCAAATTCTTCAGGATACTTTACGATCCCTTTTATATTGTTTAATCCGTCTTTTACCAGTTCCACTGCCATACCGTTTTCTTCCGGAATCTCAAACGGAAAAGAGATCCCAAAATTACTTGTTTTTTCGTAACCAAACCTCGGATAATATTTTTCATGTCCGATCAGGATGACCGACTGGTATCCCAATTCTCTTGCAATACGATGTCCTTCCGTGATCAATCTTCCTCCAAGTCCCTGATTCTGAAATTCCGGTTTCACGGAAACAGGAGCTAAGGCCAATGATTCAAAAGATTCTGAACCGTTGACAATTTTTATTTTTGTAAACAGGATGTGACCTGCAATTTTTCCATTTTCTTCTGCCACCAATGACAATTCCGGAATAAAAGCATCAGATTTTCTAAGCTTCTCAACAAGGAACTGTTCCTGATGGTCACTATGCTCCATTTCCCGGAATGCTTCTTCAGTAAGCTGAAAAACCTGCTGATGGTCTTTTTCTTCTTCCTGTCTTATTGTTATCATCTTTATTCAATATAGTTTTCACGTTTCAGTTCATACCAGAAACATTTTTCATCAGAGTCTTCAAACTCGCCTTTATTTTCAAAGCCAAGCCTTTTTAAAATATGATTGGAACCAGTATTTCCGGTATTAGCATAAGCATAAATAGTCTCAGCATTTAATGTTCTGAAACCATAATTCAAAGAAGCTTTTGCCGCTTCCCAGGCATATCCTTTTCCCCAAAATTCAGGAATGAAACGATAGCCAAGATCTAATGTATTAACATATCCATTGACAGGTTGTCTCAGAAGTTTTAAACCACTCCATCCTATCATCAAACCGCTCTCTTTTTCAATAACAGCCAGTCTTCCCACTCCATTTTCTTCATATTGCTTCTGAATTGTCCTGATCATCTTTTTTGAATCTTCAACCGTTGTTGCAGGAGTTTCCAAATATTCCATCACTTCTGGATTAGAATCCATCAGGAACAATCTTTCAAAATCAGCATCTTCAAGCTTTCTTAAAATCAATCTTTTTGTTTCCAGTATCATTGGTTTTATTTTCTATTTTAAGTTAATTCACGGATATTAAATAAATTTTTCACGTTTCAGTTCGTACCAAAAGCAAATACCGTCAGGTTCTTCAAACTCACTTGTTTTCTGAAATCCTAACTTTTTTAAAATATGGTTGGAAGCATCATGTTCTGAGTGGGCATATGCATAAATGGCCTCAGCATTCAGTTCATTAAAACCATATTCAAGAGAAGCCACTCCGGATTCCATGGCATAGCCTTTTCCCCAGGATTCAGGGATAAAACGATAGCCAAGTTCCAGTACGTTCTGATAGCCATTTACTTCTTTTGTCAATAATTTCAATCCGCTCCATCCTATTACCAGACCGCTTTCTTTTTCAACCACGGCCAGTCTTCCTACTCCGTTTTCTTCATATTGTTTCCGGATCATTCTGATCACTTCTTTTGATTCATTGATGTCCGTCAATGGAGGAACGCCAATATATTTCATTACTTCAGGATCAGAATCCATCAGGAACATGCGTTCAAAATCAGAGTCTTCAAGTTCTCTTAAAATCAGTCTTTTGGTTTCTATTTTCATATTATCAGTTTGTTATTCGGTGCTAAAATGATTACATCTGTTTTATACATTTTAAAAAGGCTCAGGTCATCTGCAGAAATGATCCTTTCATGAGTCAGGAACAGATTCAATATCCTGTTCATCTCCCAAGGTTACAGTATTCCATTCTTGTTCTGATCCAAGTTTTCAAGGATTGCTTTTTCAAAGTTTTTATCTTTAAATACAGGTTTTTGTCTGTAGAAAAAGAGAAGTCCATAAATAAGGCTGAGTGCTGCAAATATTTTAATTTTCATCCCATATTGTTTATTTAATCCTTATTTTTGTAAACTTAAAATCCATGTAAAAATAATGAAGATTTTTAGATATATCGCACTTTCTTCTATTTTAGTTGCAGGCCTGAATTCCTGTCAAAAAGAATCTGAAAACCAATGGAAGGTAGAGGTAAAATCCCCTGCTGAAAAAGTGGAGATGACAGATATTTCCAAAGAATTCTATGACCAGAATGTTCCGTTGGAGCAATTTAAAGCTAAATTCCCATGGTTTCAAGGAAGTGTCTCTGATGCTGATTTCGGAAAAAGAAGAGCTGATGCTGAAGAAATAAAAATCTACAAGGAAGCCATCGGTAAAATAGATCAAGCTAAGCTTCAAAACGAGCTTCAGAGTTTATTTTCACATATTAATTATTACTTCCCGAAGTTTAAAAGTCCCAAAGTGTATCTGTTTTCATCTGCATTGCAAATGATTCAGGACCCTATCTTTTATGATCAGAAAGGCAACCTTCTATTTATAGATGTTACAGGCTTTATGGGAGATGGAAATGCCCATTACAAAGGATTGGAATTATACTTTCAGAAATCAATGAATCCTCAGAATATTGTTCCTAAGGTTTCACAGCTTTTTGCGGAAAACATTGTTACGGAATCTCCCGACCATCAGAAATTCATTGATCAGATCATTCTGAACGGAAAAGTGATGATTCTTCAGGATGCTTTTCTTCCTGATTTCCCGGATTATCTGAAAATGAATTATACACAGAAGCAATACGAATGGGCGAAAGCTAATGAAGCCAACATTTGGAATTATTTTGTAGAAAGCAATTTGATTTTCGGAGATGATCCTCGATTAGGTGAACGTTTTATTGCACCGGGGCCATTTTCAAAGTTCTATACAGAAATTGATAATGAGTCATCACCACAAATCGGAATTTTTACAGGATGGCAGATCTGCAAAGCCTACCTTAAAGAAAAACCGGAAACAAAACTGACTGATTTTCTGAAAATGGATGCAACCACCATATTTAATCAGTCCGGTTATAAACCGAAACTTAAATAATAGAAAATTTAGAATTAGAAAAATAGAAAAAATGAGAAAGACTCAGATTACGATAGATGTAGAGCTGGATGAAAACCACGTTCCTGAAAACATCACCTGGAATGCACAGGACGGAGGAATTGAAAAGGAAGAAACCAAAGCAACAATGATTTCCGTTTGGGATGATAAGACAAAAGAGGCTCTGAGAATTGATCTTTGGACTAAAGAAATGCCTGTAGACCAGATGAAAATGTTTATCCACCAGATTTTAATTTCTTTAGGAAGCACGTATCAGAGAGCTACCGGAGAAGAAGATGTAGCACAGTGGATGGAAGAGATCGCAGAAGAATTTGCAGTAAAATCGGCAATCAAATAAAAATGTAACCTATTCAATATAAGAATGTATCGGGATACCCATGTAACAATTTTTAAAACAAAGAAACATTGGTACACTGTTAGATGCTTAGATTGGTAAATTATAAAATATTATGAATTTTAATACTAAAGTAATTCACGGAGGGCAGCATCATGAGTCTGCAACAGGTTCTGTAAATGTTCCTGTATTTTTGACCTCTACGTTTGCACAAAAAAGCCCGGGCGTACATTCCGGATATGAATATTCAAGAGCTGCCAATCCTACAAGACAGGCATTGGAAGATTCTCTGGCAAGTATTGAAAACGGAGCGAGAGGTCTGGCTTTCGGGTCCGGACTTGCTGCCATCGACTGTGTTTTGAAACTATTGAACCCAGGTGATGAAGTGATTGCTGTAGATGATCTTTACGGAGGTACTTACAGAATGTTTACCAGACTTTTTGAGAAGTATCAGCTGAAATTCACTTTCATCAATTTTGATGATGTGTCTAAAATTGCAGATGTGATTACAGATAAAACCAAACTGATCTGGGTGGAAACTCCAACTAACCCATTGATGAAGCTGGTGGACATCAAAGCTGTAGTGGAAATTGCCAAAGGAAAAGATATTTTAGTAGCAGTAGACAATACTTTTGCTACTCCTTATATCCAGAGACCTATTGATCTGGGAGCCGATATTGTAATGCACTCTGCAACGAAATATCTTGGCGGGCACTCTGACGTTATTGCCGGAGCTCTTATAGCCAAAGATGCTGAACTGGGAGAAAAACTTCACTTCATTCAGTTTGCAAGCGGTGGTATTTTAGGACCTCACGATTCTTATCTGGTATTAAGAGGGATCAAAACACTGGCCTTAAGAATGCAGAGACACTCTGACAACGGTCTTGCCGTAGCAAAATACCTTGAATCTCATCCTGCAGTGGATAAAGTAATCTACCCAGGATTGGAATCTCACCCTCAATATGAACTGGCAAAATCTCAGATGAAGGAATCGGGAGGAATGGTTTCATTCACTTTCAAATCCGGAAAAAAAGAAGATGCAATCAAGTTTTTAGAAAAAGTAAGAGTGTTTACTTTGGCAGAATCTTTAGGAGGTGTGGAATCTTTAGCGAATCATCCGGCCTTAATGACCCATGCTTCTATTCCTGCTGAAAAACGTGCTGAATTGGGCATTACCGATGATCTGGTACGTTTAAGCGTTGGTATTGAAGATGCAGAAGATCTTATTGCAGATCTTGAGAAAGCTTTTTCTTAATATACAATACATGAAATGAGAAGGATTGATTAATTCTTCTCATTTTTTCTTATCACCACAAACTAAACATGAAAAATACCAGAAAAGCCACTTCAGCCGATCTTCCTCAACTGGCTGAATTATTTGATCAGTACAGAATATTTTACCATAAAGAATCTGATCTTCAAGCAGCAGAAAATTTTCTCAGAGAAAGGATTGAGAATAAAGACTCTGAAATTTTTGTTGCAGAAGAGAATGGTAACCTTGCAGGATTTGTACAGCTCTACCCCATATTTTCATCTACAAGAATGCAGCGTTACTGGCTACTCAATGATTTATACGTCAACCAGGATCACAGAGGAAAAGGGTATTCAAAAGCACTGATTGAAGAATCTAAAGATCTGTGCCGGTCATCAAAAGCCTGCGGTATCCTTCTGGAAACAGGAAAAAGCAATGACATCGGAAATCAGCTGTATCCTGCATGCGGTTTTGAACTCTATGATTCGGTAAACTTCTATGAGTGGAGCAATTCATAAGTAATGGGTAATTATTAATGAGTAATAATTTATACTTGAATCACTTAACCCGCATCACGAAAACCTAACAACCTATAACACAAACAATATGACAGATTTTCAGAAATACATTCAAAGATATTTAGATCAGATTCCTTCAGGAAACTGGCTGGAGCAATTAAAAATTTCGGGAGAGAAAACAACCGGGATTTATGCTAACCTTACTGAAGAACAGTCCGGATTTGCCTATGCCGAAGGAAAATGGACATTGAAAGGATTGCTATTACATTTATCCGATACGGAAAGAGTTTTTCAATACCGGATCCTTGCCTTTGCAAGAGGTGATAAAAATAACCTTCCTGGATTTGATGAAAATGAATATGCCGATCAGTCTTTTGCAGAGGAAAGAAGCCTGAAATCTCTATTAGAAGAGTATAAACTGGTCAGAAAATCTTCTGAGGTCCTTTTGGAAAACCTTCGTCCTTCCGCTTTACAAAACAAAGGTATTGCCAATGGCCATGAAATTTCCGTAGAAACCATCGGGAAGCTTATTGTGGGCCATAATTATCATCACCTGAATATTATTGAGGAGAGGTATTTATCGAAATTGGGGTTCATGTAATAAATGGGCTAAAGCCCATTTCTATTGAATAAGATAAACATTCTATGATAAAAATATTATATTCCTATTCAGAGTAGGAGTACATCAATAGGAACGGGCTTTAGCCCGTTTTTCTTTTAAACATACATTCCATTGGCTTTAGCCAAAACCTATTAAAAAAATATTATTTTTGATAAAAATAACACAAATGTCTTTTATCAAAATTTATATCCATTTTGTTTTCTCAACAAAAAATAGGAACCCTTTTCTTAATACATTTGATTTACGGATTAAAGTATGGAAACACATTAAGGAGTATGCTACGGAAAAAGGAATATTCTTAGACATGATCAATGGATATTCCGACCATTGCCACTGTTTGATTTCTCTTGGTTCTGATCAGAATATTGAAAAAGTTGTACAATTATTAAAAGGTGAATCTTCCTATTGGATTAATAAAAACAAACTCACAAAAGAAAAATTTTCCTGGCAGGATGAGTATTTTGCTGTTTCTGTTTCAGAATCAGTAGTGGATTCGGTGAGAAACTATATTAAAAACCAGGAAAAGCACCACCAGAAAAAAAGTTTTACCGATGAATATCAGGAATTTATAGAAAAATATAATTTTAAAATGTAAGTTTTGGCTAAAGCCGGATGATTTTTTTATTTTTTGTTAAATGGGCTAAAGCCCATTTCTATTGAATAAAGCAAACATCTTTACTATTTCAATCGGAAAACATTAATAGGAACGGGCTAAACCGTTTTTTTTAAAACATATGTTCCATTGGTTTAGCCCAAACCTATACCACCATCGTATTTATAACGCATTTTTTTGTCTAAAATTCACAGATTATCTACCTTTACTGAGTGATTTGAATGGTATAAAAATATGGAACACATTATCGAAATATTACAATCCGGCGGAACGATTCTTTACCCTACAGATACAATCTGGGGAATTGGTTGTGATGCGACCAATATAGAAGCTGTCAATAAAATTTTTGACATTAAAAAGCGTGAAAAGAACAAATCCATGATCATTCTCGTAGAGTCTGAGAAAAGACTTCAGGATCTGGTAGATGTTCCTGAAATGGCATGGGAGATCATTGATCTGAGTGAAAAACCGGTGACTATTGTTTATGAAAAACCAAGAGGTTTGCCTAAAGAACTTCTTGCTGAAGACGGAAGCATTGGAATCCGCCTTGTGAAAAATGATTTCTGTAAAAAGCTTATATCCAAACTGAACAGGCCTCTGGTTTCCACTTCTGCTAATTTCAGTGGAGAGAAAAGCCCGTTGAAGTTTTCTGATATTTCAGAAGAAATGGTAAAACTTGTAGATTATGCTGTGGAAGAAGACAGGGAAAAAGTTTCAAAATATTCAGGTTCTTCGGTAATCAAAATATGGAGTGATAACAGGATAAAGGTTCTCAGAGAATAAGAATTCTGTATCAATCTGTTTATTTTTCGGAGTCTTGCCTGGTTATATCGGCAGGATTTCTTTTTTTTAGTTTTATCTTTGCACACTCAACTCATAAAATATATGCTATGAATCATCAGGATTTTGCTCAGATATGGGTAAATGCATGGAATTCTCATGATTTGGAGAATATCCTTTCTCATTATTCTGAAGACATTGAAATCACAACTCCTATGATAGCCTTGGCTACAGGTGGTAAAGAAAGCTCTTTACAGGGAAAGGAAGCCATCCGTGAATACTGGAAAAAGGCGCTGGATAAATTTCCGGATCTTCATTTTGATCTGATCCGTTCTACAGCAGGAGTAGATTCCGTAGCATTATTTTATAAATCTATTATGGATAAGCATGCCGTAGAGGTTATGTTTTTTGATGAGGAAGGGAAAATTAACAGAATGTATGCTCATTATGATTAATGAACTGCATGGGTAGAACTTGACACTATTATTAACGATGAAAATTAATCTTAACCAAAATAAAAATTTAAAACTTTTCAAAATCATTTCTGAAGCTGCGGAAAGGAACAATCAGTCTGTTTATATTGTAGGCGGATATGTACGTGATCTTCTGATGAAAAGAAAAGCATCCACAGATATCGATTTTGTGACGGAACAAAGCGGTATTGAGCTGGCTCAGAATGTTGCTCAGGATATTGATCCTAAATTAAAAGTTTCCGTTTTCAAAACTTACGGAACAGCTATGATCAAATATAAAGATCTTGAGCTGGAGTTTGTAGGGGCCAGAAAAGAAAGTTATACGGAAAACAGCAGAAAACCTGAAGTGGAAGGTGGCAGCCTGGAAGATGATCAGAAGAGAAGAGATTTTACCATCAATGCAATGGCTATCTCTTTAAATAAAGATAATTTCGGTGACCTCATCGATCCTTTCAATGGGATTGAAGACCTCGAAAAAGAAATTTTAAGAACTCCGCTTGAACCTGCCCAGACGTATTCCGATGATCCGTTAAGGATGATGAGAGCCGTACGTTTTGCTTCTACTTTACATTTCACTATTGAAGAAGGGTCTCTGCAAGCAATCAAGCAGGAAGCAGAAAGAATCAAGATTGTTTCTATGGAAAGGATCATGGTAGAATTTAACAAGATCATGATGTCTTCAAAGCCTTCTATAGGCTTAAAGCTGATGGAGCAAACGGGGCTTCTGAAGCTGGTGATTCCTGAACTGATCGAACTAAAAGGTGTAGAAGAGGTTGAAGGGCAGACTCATAAAGATAATTTCTACCATACACTGGAAGTTGTTGACAATATTTCTGAGAACACTGATAATCTTTGGCTTCGTTGGGCTGCTTTACTCCATGACATTGGAAAAGCTCCTACGAAAAAGTTTGTGGAAGGTACAGGCTGGACTTTCCACGGGCATGAATTTCTAGGTTCAAAAATGGTAAAAACTCTTTTCCAGCGCCTGAAACTGCCATTGGGAAGTGATATGAAATATGTTCAGAAAATGGTAAAGCTTTCCTCCCGCCCTATCGCTCTGATTACGGATGATGCCTCGGATTCTGCCTTGAGAAGACTTTTATTCGATGCCGGGGAAAATCTTGAGGATCTTTTTACGCTTTGCAAGGCTGATATTACAACCAAAAACTCTAGAAAACAAGAAAAGTTCAAAAAGAATTTTGAATATGTAGCGGTAAAGATCAAGGAAGTAGAAGAAAAGGATCAGGTAAGGAATTTCCAGCCCCCTATTACCGGAGAGGAGATTATGGCTATGTTTAATCTTAAGCCTGGCCGTGAAATCGGGATTCTGAAAGAGAAGGTAAAGGAGGCAATTCTGGAAGGTGAGATTCCTAATGAAAAGGAAGAAGCTACGAAATTTGTGATTGCTGAAGCGGGAAAACTGGGATTGACAATTTAAATCTTTATTGAATATAATAAGAGCCCGGCGGGATGTTCCATCCCGCCGGGCTCTTTGTTTCCATTGGAAACAAAGCCGGCCGGTTTCTTCGAAACCGGCCGGAAAAAAACACAAATGATGAAAAAAAATAAAAAATTATATTTTCATTGCTTGCAGTACAAGTATTATTGATTTAAAAATACTCCATTAGCTCCTCGGCCTCCAGTGTCCTTAATAGTGTAAATTTCAGCCCCTGAAGTTGCTGAATATATTTTTAATTCACTATTGGATTGGAATTCTTTAACATTTGAAGCAAAAATTCTTCCGTCAATAACACTAAATCCATATAATGTATAATAAAGTCCACCATCAGCAGCAGTTAATAATGGGCTGCTAGGAACCGTTGGGTTTTTCACACTTGTAGTATATACTTTATTGGCAGAACTGAAATAGAACTTATCGTTATCAATCTGAAGATTCGTCCCATTAGCAATCCCGGTTAATGTTATAACAGGTGTTAAAGCCCCCGTGCTTGAAATTTTATAGATATAAGAATCTGTTGTTGTTGCGGAAATAGTGTAAACATCAGAGTTGTAAGAAATGGTTCTGTTGATATCTCCGTTTGGAATTGAAATTTCTGTCGTTGCGTCTGTGGAAGTATTGATATAGGTAATTTTATTTCCGTATCCAAAAGTAGCATTCTGAACAAAAATATTTCCTCCGGCTTCTACCACTTTGTCTATGCTCTCTGTAAAGTCAATTTTCTTTACAAACGATTTGTCAGAGATTTTATACTTTGTAACACTTTTAGCGCCTCCAACATTTAAATTATTATTTACAACATAAATAAACCCATTGGCAAAAGCAATACCTCTTGGGTTATTCAGCTGCTCTTTAATCTCTCCTACTTTTTTAAAGGTAAAACGGTCTACAATCACAATCTTATTAGAATTGTTCATTACCAGATAGGCATTATTTCCATTAAAAGCAATGGTCTGAAGCACATCACCTAACGGTTCAGTAGAACCATTGTTATAAGCATAGATATTATCTTGCTTAAGAGACAGATCTCTCGTAAGGAACATAATATTCGCTCCGTAAGAATTAAAGTTTCCTTCATTGGCAATAAAATATCCGTTCTGATAAGTGATTGGTGACTCATCAAAAGTAATGCTGTCGCTGCTACATGATATATTAAATAGTAGTGCGAAGGCGAATAATACAGTTAAAAACCTAGTTATTCTCATAATATATTAATTTTAATTTTTAAAAATTGATTGCTGCATAAATACTATAGTTTCTTTTAGGTAAAGGATAAAAAGCAACAGTTTTATAATAAGTATCTGTTATATTATTTACTTTAAGTCCTAAGGTATACTTTTTCAAAACTGTAGCTGAAATGCCGGCATTTAAAATAAAGTAAGGATCAATAGCTGTCATTCTATGTTCATCAGCATCAGTATACGTTAATCCATTCAATTGTCCTTGTGCGAAGAATTTTAAAAAGCCATATTCATAATCAATGTTGGCCACTCCTCTGTGCATCGGAACATAAGGTCTCTGCTTCTGGGTTTCTTTATCAATAGATCTTGTATAATAATAACCTACATTTGCTTTAAACTTATGACTACCGAATTGCTTGTTAAAAGACAACTGGGATTCCAACCCGTAAGATTCTGTTTTACTGATATTAAAAGCCTGCCAATATCCCATAGCGGTCGGCAACCAGGCAATAAGGTTAGTGGCTCCCATATAGTAAGGAGACAGCGTAAGCCTGAAGGCTCCTATTTTAAATTCATGGGTCATATCTGCCTGAGTAGAAGTTTCCGGTTTTAAATCCTTGTTTCCTCCCGGCTCATAATAAATATCATTAAATGACGGATATCTGAAGTTTTTTGACACATTAAAGCTTACATCATACCATTTTACAGCATTCCATTTTCCGGAGACGGAATACATCACCGGAGAGTTGACATCTTCTACAAAATCTTTTTTTATTCCTCCTTCAAAACGTAAGTCTTTTGTGGCAAAATATCTCAATAATCCGGCAATAGACCCTACATTTCGGCTTACATTTCTTATTCCGCTCTGATAGCCTTCTCCTTTATTTACCTGAAACTCTCCGATCACGTTAATATTCCATTTTGAATTCAGGAAATAATTGAAATCATTTTTCAGGATGTAATTTTTTCCGGTACCACCGCTTGATTTAGGCAAATCCAGGGAACCGAAATACTGAAAATTTTCTTCCGTATAAGCAGCTTTGAATGAGTTGCTGAATTTCGTTTTATTCCAGTCCCAGGCAAGCAGACTTCTTACACTCTGGGTTTCATATTTTGTTTTTATTGCCGTATCCTCGTATACGGGATAGTGCTGTGAGGAATCAAAAAACTGACTCTGCCACGAAATTTTATGATCATCAGCTATTTTATACGAAGCTCCTACATTGAAGGTTGTATTGTAATAACGTCCATTTGTATTAATAAACTTCATATCATCCACTTCATAGTTATTCTCACTTACAGAATAATTTCCCGAAACCTTAAAACTGAACTTATCATTACTGTAAGAACCTTTCACAAAGTTATTATAGGTATTAAAAGAAGCTACTTCAGAAAACAGAGCTCCGTGAAAACCTTTATTAAAGTCAAGAGTATTATTGAGGTGAATACTTCCGCCAATGGCTCCGCTGCCATAGATAACACTTCCTCCGCCGGCTTTTATTCCGATCTGGTCATAGCCGAACGCAGCAATATTATTGATATCGCCCTGTCCTAAAAAATTAGAGTTGATATTGATTCCGTTCCAAACAAAAGCGGTCTGCTGTGCCGTAGTTCCTCTGAAAGATGGAGAAGAAACCGCTCCACGTCCATTTTCTTTAATATAAACCTGAGATTGAAATCTGAGAAGTTCGGAAAGGTTGGTTGAGTTTTTTTCAACTTCTTCTGCCGGGATGGTTTTCACGGGATGAAAGAGCTTCACTCTGCTCATCTGATTGTCGAAAACATAAACAGTATCTATGGCCTTCTCCTGTGCTAAAAGAAAACAGCCATAAGACGAAAAAAACAGTACTAAAGATCTTTTTATACCCATATTCTTTTACTTTTCCTCCGAAAGCAATATGTTTTTTTTAAAATTATAATTCCGGCAGGTCTCCTGACTTTCGCTTTCTGTACCTTCCCGTTTTCACAGTGGTTTTTTACAGAAATTTCTATTGCGATTTACAGTTGCGGGGACAGTCCGGGAGTTTCACCCGATTCCCTTTTCATTCCAAAATACTGGAAACCAAAATTTTTGCAAAGATAGTTTTTTAAATGTATTAGACAAAAACCACCAAAACACTATGTTTTCCATATAAATAAAAAGAGCAGCTGTTCTCATTACTGAAAACAGCTGTTCATACCACTACTTGTATTTAATATGAAAATTATCTTTTGATGAATTTATAAGTCTGTTGTTGCCCTCTTTTAATTGAGTATTGAAGAATATAATCCCCTTTCGATAAAGATGATACATCGATACGGTCTTCTATAGCATCAAATGTTTTCACTTTTTGCCCGACCATATTATATATTTCCGCTTTTTCAATTTTTCCTGTTCCCTTGAAATACAGAACATCAGCAACCGGATTAGGATAAATACTGATCATGTTTTTATCTTTCACTGCTTCTTTGGTAGACAGGTAGCTGGTAAGATCCAGATAAAAAGCAACCATCTGATTGGAAGAATCAGTCCCCATACCTGCAATTTTCTTTCCGTCCTGGGAAATAGCAAGAGGGAGGCCCATCGTTACTCCGTTGGTATTAATACCTAATCCCACTGTATAATCATTCAGATTGATACGTCCGCTTTCCGATGTCCAGATAAAACCTTCCCCTGACATTGGCGGTGCTCCGAATGCTCTGTAGTATCCAATAACCTTTGTACCGTCTGCAGAAATTCCTGTAGCCCCTCCTTTGAAAAAGAATGAAGCATTGGGATGCGTTATATAAGTGAGCCCGTTGGTTGCATTCCAGACATAAGGATTAGGATTTCCGGCCCCTATGATCGTGTTTCCGTCAGCAGAAATACCACCGGCTTCACCTACATTATTCCCGTTACCATCTGTAATAAACGTCTCTGTTCCGTCTACCCATTTTGCACCGCTTCTCGTACCTGTTGGCTCATCCTGCCATCCTACGATCACCATTCCGTTGGCACTGATGGCATTTGCTCTTGAACTTCTTCCCGGCACTATACTTCCCAGATCTACCACTCCACCGGTTTCATCCCATTTCACAGCATGTGCATTGGCTGCTGTAAGAAAGCCCAGTCCTACAATCGTATTTCCGTCCGGAGACATTCCCCATGTAGAGCTTACGCTCCCATCCCAGCCGGTAGGTACAAGCCCTCCTCTGTTTACCCATGTAGAGGTAGCTATATCATAAGTTGATATCTCATTAAAGCCTGTTGCAGTATTGGTAACTGAAGAAGCTATTTTCTTTCCGTCATTGGAAACAACCGTTCTTCCTGCAGCCGGATATCCGTTGGAAATCATTCCTATCTGTTCGAGTCCTCCTGCGGCAGTCCATTTATATATTCCGCCGGCACTGGTATGCATACTCACGATTCCACTGTCAGAAACTGAGCCTACATTATAATTTCCAAGGCCCATTACCGTAAGCTGTGCTTCAGTCAGATTAAAATTAAGAAAGAAATAAGCAACCAATACTTTCATTGACATTTTGTAACTTTTTCTCATATATTATTATATTTAGTATTTGGAATTATTGAAAACAATATTAATCTTATATTTACCAAAATGAAAGGATTTGACTTTCACAATTCATGAATTTTAAAAGAATTAAAAACATAAAATACTGATAACAAACAATATAAAAACAATTCATTTTGAAAGCAGATTTCAGAAGAATCATTCAAAAAAAATTAAAAAGCAATATATTATCCGGAAAAATGATTGAAAGTAGTGGACGGATTTTAGGGTTGCTGTTTATACTGTATTCCATTGTGATTAATGGACAATCCGGCCCCGACTTCAAGATTCTGGCAGATAAGGCATTCCAGAAACTCTATCAGAATCCTGACGACTGCATCAGCTATTCACAGGGGCTTCTTGTAAGTGACCAGGGAACGGAGCATAAAATAATACTCCAAAACATCATTTCACAGGCATTTGCTATGAAAGGTGACTATGTACAGTCAGTCAATATTTATTCTCAAAAAGAAGATGCTGATCTGAAAAAAGATCTTTCTTATTTCTTACAGGTTTTTGGAGATTATAGCCTTGCCGATCAATATCAGAATCTGGGATTGTATAACCAGTCAAAGAAAATCATTACAGCCCTTTTATCTGATTCCAGGCTAGCAAAAAGTACGGATCCGAAATTAAAAACCACAGCTGCCAAGCTTTTCCAACTGCAGGCTATCAACTTTGGAATTAATAAAAATTATCGTGCAGGATTGGAAAATCTCGCTAAAAGTGACCAATACCTTACCCATCATGATGAAGAGAACAGGATCATAAGGATTGAAAACGCTGTCTTCCGGTCTTCCTATCTGATGAGACAAAATAACCTGGAAGCATCTAAACAACTTATAGAAAATGTGATTTCGGACCTTGAACAAAGAAAAAATTCGCCCTTCCTTCTCAGTTTAGCGTATGAAAGCTTATCCCGATATTATTTTTTAAAACAGGATTATACAACATCTGCTGAAAAACTGGAAACAGGTCTATCACTGATCGAAAAGCTGCCTTTCAACAATTTAAAAGTCAAAATCTATGAATCTCTGTCAAGGAATTACTTTGCTCTCCATGACGATGTAAAATATCACCAATACAATAAATCCTATACTGACCTGAAGTCCCAGAACGATGCTCATACAAGAGAAGGGATACGGTATATTGTAAAGCTCATGGAAACCAACCAGAATAAAAATCTTGAGTTTCAAAAGCAGAATTATTCAAGATCGCTCTGGTTATTTATACTTACCTTATTTTTGACCTTCATCGGATTACTGGTCTTTTTCCTGATCATCAGAAATAAAAATAAAGACTTAAAAAAGCAATTTGATTTTTTTGAAAAGCAGAGCCAACTGAAACAGAAAGCCGGCTCTCTGACAAACCAGTCAATAGAAAAGGCTGAAGTTGCAGAAAAAGTCCCGGGGAAAGACTCTGGTAAAATTTCAAAGGAAAAAGAGGAAGAAATTCTCAAGAAACTTGAAGAATTCGAACAATCTGATCGTTATCTGAATAAAAATATGTCACTATCCGCACTTTCTTCCCAAATGGAGATCAATACCAAATACCTCTCTGAAGTCATTAATACCGGCAAAGGAAAGAATTTCAACGGGTATATTAACGAATTAAGAATCAACCATATTGCTCATCTTCTGAGAACAGAACCCTTATTTCTTAATTATAAAGTAAGTTATCTGGCTGAATATTCCGGGTTTTCATCGCATAGTGCCTTTACTACGGTTTTCAAATCGGTTACCGGGATGTCTCCCAATGCCTATATTCAGGAAATCAGTAAAAACAAAACATCATGAAGCCCGTCTTTACAATAATTGTCTGCCTGTGCTTTTGTATCTTTATGAAGGCACAACATGGCGGAAATAATGCTGTCATAAAAAAAGCACGTCTTGAAATTTATGATAATCCTGACAATGCTATACGGATCGGAAAAAATTTATTAAAACAGAACAATGACATCAATACCTCCATTGAAATATATATGCTGCTTTCCACTGCCAATATTGCGAAGAGGGATTTTAATGAATCATTGAAATATATTTTAAAAGCTAAAGAACTTTCACAAAAAATAAATGATCCTAAAAAGCAGGTCAGCGTTTTGGTTATGGTAGCCATACAGTACCAGCAAATGGAACTTTTCAGCAAAAGCCTTGAAACCCTGAATGAAGCAGATCAGTATCTGGCAAAAATTCCGGACAGAACACCGGAAAAGTATATAGAAACAGCCACAAGCTACGCCATAAGAGGAATGATCTATAAAAGCCAGTCGAATTCTGAAATTGCCCTTGAAAAATTTCTGATCTCAATAGCCAATTTCGAAAAGGTTCCTGTAAAAACAACTACTTATTCCAATATGAGTGTCGTCTATTACAATATCGGCTATTGCTATCTCAACCTGGATCAGATTGATAAGGCACAGCAGGCATTTGTACAATCTATCAACTATGCCCGGAAAAACCATGCTAAAAGCCTGGAAGCCTTTGCCCTGAAAGGAATGTCGGAAGTACATAAACAGAAACGTGAAAACCGGACAGCCCTTGATCTTTTACTAAAAGCTGAAAACCTCAGCAAAAACACCGGCGATATTATCCTCAATGAAGGAATTTATAAAGAAATGGCAGATAACTACCTGGCAATGGGAAAACAGAACCTGTACCAGTTTTATAATAAGAAATACTTTGAGATGCACTTCAAAAGGAAGCAAAATGAACTGGCATCCATTAATCAGTCCATTGATAACTACAATAAAGAAAGTGCTGTAAAAAACAGAAAACTAAAATCTTATTACCGCTCTGTGAAAATTATTGCCGGAATTATCGGAATCCTGATCATCAGTATTTTGTTATATTTTATTTTGAAAATAAGAAAACAGAACAGGACTTATCAAAAGGATATACAGCAAATGATCCGCACTTTATAGCATATAAACAAAAAAACATTCCCGCAGGAATGTTTTTTGATATTATTTATATTCAGTTTACTGACCGATAACCTCCGTGATAGGATTTCCTACACTTCCGCTTGGGAACTGAATTTTCAATAGAGAAGATACTGTAGGTGCAATATCAGTCATATGATACGCCTTGTTACTTTCTCCCTGCTTCACCCCCCATCCCATAAAGATCAACGGAATGTGTGAATCGTAAGAATTCCATACGCTATGGGTAGTTCCGGTTTTAGAATATGGCGGAAGCATAGAATCATGAGAAATCAGCTGGATATCTCCGCTTCTCTGTCTGTTGATTCCATTGATAATTCTTTGTTTGATCGGTTCCGGAATGCTTGATTCCTGCACTTTATCTACAGAAACAGCATAGAGCACAGTAGGATCTTTTTCAAGTTCTTTTACCGTGTAATTTCTTACATCATCCAGCTCAAGCTTAGAATCTGCCAATACTTTTCTGTCAAAATAAATCTGATAATTATCGATTGCGTTGATCAGTTTATCAGCCCCGAATTTATCTTTAAGCTTTTGGTTAAGGTTCTTTTCTGCTCCTTCGCCGAAGAAACCTGTCGGGATCTTATGCTCTTTAAGGAAGCCTACAGAATGCGCTCCACCATGGTCAGCAGAAAGAAAAACAGTGTATTCACCTTTTCCTACTTTTGAATCCAGATATTTGAAAAATTCTGCCAGATCCTGATCCAGTCTGATGTAAACATCTTCCACTTCAATAGAATTGGGACCGAATTTATGTCCTGCATAATCCGTAGATGCAAGGTTGATCGCTAAAAAGTCTGTAATATTATCTCCACCCAGTTTTTCACCTTCTACGGAAGCTTCTGCCAGCTTCAGTGTCAATGTATTTCCGAAAGGAGTATAACGGATGTTGTCTTTTTTAGTCTGATAATCCTGAGCTAGATTATTATAAGGGAAAGTAGGTGTTTTGGAACTCCCCAGTAATCCTTCCCAAGGAGAATTGTCCGGTGCACTTTCTGTATACTGATTGATAGGAAGTAAGGTATTCCAACCGTTGGCTACTAATTTCTCCGGTAAATTCTGAGCGTTGAAAGATTTTACCCACTGAGGAAGATCATTCATATACCATGTACTTGTAATGAAGTTTCCGGTACTGTCATCAAACCAGAATGCTCCGTTGGGCGTGTGACCTGCCGGAAGAATAGAAGCTCTGTCCTTCAATGAAACTCCAATTACTTTTCCCTGAAAATTGGTTGCCAGTCTCAATTCATCGGTTACCGTAGTAGACCAAAGATTTTTCGGAGAGTGGCTTCCTGTTCTGGTATTGGTAGTTCCTACCGGCTGAACGTTTTCATCTGCCGTACAATATACCCCTTTACCTGTTTCTTTATCTGTCCAGTCATTTCCGGCAATTCCGTGAATGGCAGGTACAGATCCCGTATAGATACATGTATGTCCCAAAGCGGTAATGGTAGGCACATAAGGGATGTGTACGTTGTTTAAAGAATATCCTGTGTTCAGTAACCTTTTGAAACCCTCATTTCCATACTTTCCATAAAAACGGTATAAATAATCCCAACGCATCTGGTCTACTACCAGTCCTACGACTAATTTCGGTCTTTCGAGTTGGGTATTTCTGTTCTTCTGTGCATTGATTGTAACTACGGACAAAAAAGTAGCTGCCGCAATTGAAATATTCCTAAGCATCCAAGTAAAATTTTATTGACCACAAATTTAAGGGTTTTGAAAGTTTTGGAGTGTGAAATTTTATTTAATTTTGAATTATTGTGCAATTCATCAATCTATTCCTCTATGATTTTAGGCGTATACTGGTATTTTAAATTTTCTGAGCATTTGTATCATTTTAAATTTTTCAGATTCCTGCCGGGCTATGGAGGTCATGCTGATAACCCTGCAGAGCTGGAAACGAAAGTAGAAGTAAAGAATACCGATGATATCCTCAACAAACTGGAAAACCTGAAAGCCCAGTTTCCCCGGACCTATCTGCAGATTCATATTTGTGACAACAGACTGATGATAAGTACAGGCGATCATATGCTTTTTGATTACAATTTTCAGTTTGCTGTAGAAATAGAAGCGCTGCTGATCCGTGAGAATGCTATTTTACTCGACAGTCAGGCTCCTCTTGAAATACAATACAGTAAGATTTTCCACCCTGAAAACCAGAAATATGAAACCATAGAACACCGTTTTATTCAAATGGTAGGCTCTGACTTTAAAAGGAATAATGCAGAAAATTATTCTATCAGAATCGACTGCAACTTGCCTCTGAAGGATAAAAGCCACCTCATTGACGATCTTGCACAGATCTGTAAAGAAGAAAACATCAATGTATTTTATTATCATGAGGCCGATTTCAATAATCATTGTAACCTGATGCTTTCCTTTACCAATGGCAGACAGAAACAAGACAGTATCCAAAATGTTGATATCAATTCCTTCGGAACTAAGGTACGCCGTCTTACTGAGAAATATCCTCTGCTCCACTTCGGCCATCTTGAAGGTTTTAAATACTATCCTTCCCGTAACACCCATGTGAGGCTGATGGCAGATGAAGACTATATTTTAAATGAAAAACAAAACCCTTTTTAATTCAATAGTATGATCAAATTCAAATATATCATCCTGTACGTGGAAGATGTGAAGCAATCCATGAGTTTTTATAAAAATACTTTCAACACGGAAATAAAATTCATCACTCCTGAAAAAGATTATGGTGAACTGATTACCGGAGAAACCACAATCTCATTTGCCTCTGTAAGCCTGGCAAGTTCCAATATCAAAGAAGGTTTTTTAACTTCAAAGGCGAATGCAAAACCATTCGGAATAGAACTGGGATTTGTAACCGATGATGTAGAAACATTGGTTGCAGAAGCAGTAAAAAACGGAGCTATTCTCTATGAAGATATTGCTGTAAAACCCTGGGGGCAAAAAACAGCCTATATCAAAGACCCGGACAATTATCTGATAGAAATCTGCACAGAAATTCAATAATAGTCTCTATGGAAATAAAAAAATTACAAAAATTAACAGCTAATCCCAGCTCAGAATGGGGACACAACGGCTATTCAACAGATATCATATATTCGCTCTCGTCTATTGAATTTTCAGGTTCTTTTGAATTTTTATTAAAAGAAAAACATTTACCGTACACCAAAGTCTGGGAAACTACTTCAGAAGATATTGTTGATCTGAATATGATCATTGAAAAAGACCACTCTTTCGGAGCTTTTGTCAATAATGAACTTGCCGGCTGGATCATCTGTGAACCCAGGACATGGAATAACAGCTTTTATATCGAAAATATACTGATTGATGAGAAACACAGAAGACAGGGTATGGGTATCATGCTGATTAAAAATGCAATTAAAGAAGCACGAAAATTAAACTGCAGAGTCATTGAGCTTGAAACCCAGAATACCAACTACCCAGCCATACAATTTTACCGGAGAATGGGATTCAATATCACAGGACTGAATACAAGACTGTATGAAAATTCTGAAGAAATAGCCCTTTTTATGACCTTAGATCTGGAATAAGCATATGATGAAAAATTTATCCGTTTTTGTTTTTTTACTGCTCTACTCCCTTCTTTTTTCCCAAAATAGAAAAGCAGTCATGCAGATCACTTATGAAACCAGAATTATTTCTGACACCCTGAACCGCCAGAACGTACAGCAATACGAAATGATTCTGCTTTGCAATGCCACCGAATCTGTATATTATAATCGGGAAGCAAAAGATTTTTATACCAGATCTGATAAAACGGCAGGTATTGTAACCACCGCAGGAGTTATTCCGAAATATCCCAAAACAGAATACAGTATCTTTAAATCTGATAACACGCTTACAGCTTTTCTGCCCGTAGGCAAGTATATTTTCAGTTTTAAAGAACCTGATCTGAAGTGGGAAGTTCTCACTGATACTAAAAAAGTGCAGAATTATCATTGCCGGCTGGCCAAAACAACAAGTGATACCGGAGATGTTTTTTTTGCCTGGTATACAGAGGATATCCCTATTCCGGAAGGACCTTTCCACTTCAAAGGCCTTTCCGGAACAGTGCTGGAAGTTTATAATAAGAGCAGGACTATTGAAATTTCTGCCGGCAGTATACAAAAAAATAATGAAACCATAGCCCCTCTTCCCTACTCATCTGTCGTAAAGGCAAAAACCAAAAAGCAGTATCTGGAAGCTAGAAAAAACTACATCGAGAATCCTTCTATGTATAACGGAAATATCAAAATATTTGACGCTGCCGGAAAAGAAATCACCCATAAAATAAAAGACAGGCTTCAGAAAATAAATGTCTTTCTCGATTAAATTTTCCTTTAATACTCATAAATTTTTAATAAAATTTTAAAACACTTGTTGGTGTCTTAATTTTTTTATATACCTTAGTACCTCAACAAATTAAAACATAATTACTATGAAAAATTTAAAGAAATTAAAAAGAAATCAATTGGTTCTGATCAGCGGTGGTGATACTGCTTATGCACTTTGTGTAGATGGAGTCTGCCCTCCAACCCATGGTTATTATTATTGTAGTGGAGATACCTGCTACAGAAGCCTGAGCGGAGGTGGAACTGGGGGCGGAACCGGAGGCGGAGGAACTCATTGTACGGAGCCTACACGTTTTTGTATGGAAGGAGAATCAGGTTGTGGATGTGTTTACATATAAAAACACTTGTTTTATCAATAAGAGCGGTTTTTACCGCTCTTTTTATTTTAAATCCTTTTATAGCCAGCTGTTCTCTTATACTCATTAATTTAAATACAATTTCAGTATTTTAGCAAAATATCAACAAAATATAATGAAAACATTAATCTGGCAGGGAATCTTTTACCAGTCCCTTGAATATTTTACTTTAAAAGAGAACAATGGAAACCATATTGTAACCTCCAGAATTATCGGCTGCCTTAAAGATCTGCTCTATAGTGTGGATTATCACCTTACGATTGATATCAACTGGAATATTCTTGAATTTTCAATCGAATCTGAAGTTAATACCGTTAAAAATAGGATGACTGGGAAAAAGCAACAGGATGACTGGGAAATTAATGGCAATATCAATCCGGATTTTAAGGGTTTCCAATATATTGATATTTCTCTCACCCCTTTTACCAATACCTTACCGGTCAACAAACTGAACCTGCCGGAAAACAGGGCTCAGGAAATTGAAGTTATTTATATTGATGTCCTGAATCATCAGATCAGGCCGGCTCAGCAGCGATACACCAGAACGTCCTCAGATCGGTATCTCTATGAAAATATTCAGTCCGATTTTAAAGCAGAAATTGTAGTGGATGAAAACGGACTGGTGATTCAATACCCGGAATTATTTAAAAAAATAACGGAAATAAAATCCTGATTTCCAATTCTATTTATAAACACTTTTAATTTTTGAAGAAAGCATCAATATGACCATTAATGAGATCAAAGCTGCTGCTCTTACTTTAAGGGCAGAAAGCCGGCAAGAGCTCTATGATACCATAAAAGAGCTCAAAGACAATAACGTTTCCTTCCCCGGCTGTGCGGCTTTCCTACAGTATAATCTGCAAATATCACTGGCTGACGCAAGAAAACAGCTCCTTGAAACCGATATCTGGACTGCAAAGGAAAAAGATGAGATCAATGGTTATCATCTTTTGATGATGAGCGAGTTTGATGAGGAAGAAGATTAACTTTTACTATAATTTTAATATAATACCAAAAAATGGATCCGAGAATACAAAAGATCAAAGACACCATAGAACGGCCTGCCACGGAATTTATCACCGGGGGATTCAGACCACAGAATACATTGGAGGAATCATGGATCGGGCGTGTTTTTGCATATGCCGCACATGAAGATATTCCTCTGGATCAGAAGGGCAATCCAATGATGCCGCTTTTACAGATCTATCTCCCCAATCAGCCGTTTGTACCGGAACTCATCAGGGATAAAAAGCTGCTCACTGTTTTTATGTCTTATGATTTCCCGGAAAATCTTGAAAAAATGGGTGCCAACTGGGTGATCAGGGAATATGATAATTTGGAGGATATTGTTATCAAAGACCTCAAAAGCCCGACATCTTATCTAAAACCTTTTCCAATGCGTTCTCAATTGTTCCCTAAAGATGCACCTTTATGGGATGGCGGAGGAATTGAGGATATCGATTACCGTTTAATTTCTGAAATTGTCAAGCTTGAAAGAGAAGGACTTTTCAACAGTTATTTCGACATTATTAACCACAGCTACCGTACTAAATTGGGTGGCTATCCTTCCTTTTGCCAGCCTGGCATCGGTTTCAAAGATGGTTTCGGCGAGGGTTCTGAATTCGTTTTCCAGATCTCATCGGACGAAAAAGCTTATCTGAATGTGGTAGACAGCGGAAGTTTTATGTTTGCCAAAAATAAAGATACCGGAGAATGGAGCCTGTATTATGATTTTTATTAAATACACTGATCAGAAAATCTGCTTTCGTGAAGTTATAATTCATATTAAACCAATATTAAAAACTTATAATCATCAAACCCAATGACAAACAAGAAACAAAATATTGCAGAAGCAATGAAAGGCTGCAGCATTACAACAGGTATAGTCCGTTATCATGACTTATGCTACCTTTCATTGGTAGATAATGAACAATTAAAGAACGGACATAAACATTCCTACGATTTTGAATTAGACATGGGAAACTGGGGATGCGATGTTTTAAACTGGGTGGTCGTTTCAGAAGCAGTCATTCATTACCCCGAAGAAAAATGTATCAGACTAGGCGAATACGGACAAATAGAAGTTTCAGGCGGTGGTGAAATTACTATAGAAAAAGAGATTACGGCCAATGGAGGTCCGCAGAAAAGAGGACCATTAAGAGAAGTAAATGCTATTGACGGCAAAGCTTATGCTGTAGGCACCTGCCGCCAGGTTTATATGAGAACGGATAAAGACCAGTGGATATGCCTGGATGCAACAGCGCAGATCTATGGAAAAGATGAGGAAAAATACGATAAGTGTTTTGAGTCTGTTGCCGGATTTTCAGATCATGAAGTATACTGTGCCGGCTGGGAAGGAGATCTCTGGTTATATGATGGGAAGGAGTTCAGAAAAATAGAATTGGGAATTAACAACCATTTAACCAAAATAAGAACAGCCTCCGATGGTTTTATTTACGGATGCGGAATGGGAGGAATTATAATCAAAGGGCGTGAAAACCAATGGGAAGTTATCACAACAGAGCATGAAGATCTGTGGGGTCTGATAGAATTTAATAACAAAATATATGTCTCAAGTTTATATGCTGTTTATGAGTTATCCGGCAATGAATTGATTCCCATTGATTTTGGTGAAGACATTACTCCGGCTTCCTGCTATCATCTGTCAGCCGCAGACGGAATTATGTGGTCCATTGGCGGAAATGATGTTTTAGAATTTGACGGAAATCTCTGGAAAAGGATATTGAAATTAGAATAATAAGTGTTTTAACTTCTAAATTAAACAAGCCTTTATAAATAATAAGGGCTTGTTGTTTAGGATGGGATGGGTAGGGTGCTTGCATCAGCTATGAGTTACACTGTAAATCAAACGAATTGGGAATTTTTTTTACAAACTCTTTTATTTTAATATCCTTTAACCCATCATGTTGCATGTAATGTTCAATTTTTAATGCTTTACTATAATCTTTATAAGATATTTTATACCTTAATATATCAAAGGAAAATTTTGACACCTCTAATCTCAATTTTTCCATTTCCAAGGGATGAACATCGGTATCCTTTTCAAGCATTTTTTCAAAATCTATCAATTTTTGGCAGATATAATAAATTTCATCTTTAAGGAAGATAGGAGGACATCCAAGTAAAAATTTTATCCGGGATAGAATAATTTTTCTAAAACTATACTCTTTTATTCCGTAAAAATATCCTAATTTACTCTCATCTATATCAGTATTTAACATTAAAAATCTCCCCTTCGCTGGCGCAAGCGTCACGCTTGTGCCAATCATAAATCTACATCTATTTTTCATGTTAAAAAAATATAGATACAAAACTCTCTATGAATATTTCAATTTTAAAATTTAACAAGCCCTTACTTTTTTGTAAGGACTTGTTTTTTTATTATGGTACGAGCTAGAAGCTCGCACCAGCTGGGGGCAGTTTCTTTCCCTTGTTTATTTCTCCCAAACAAATCTCTGAAGAAATTTCCTATTCGACCAAAAAAATTAGCTTTTGGATCATCTGGATCTTCTCCAGGGCTACGACCAAGCCCTGTAAAGATATTACTTCCTGATGTTTCAGTACTTGTAGACATTGTAGCCACATAAGCTTTAAAAGCAATCTGTGCTGCCTCCCCCGAAGCGAACATTGCGTCATTTCCATCCGGATCAATCACCATCACAGGATTGTTGATGGCATAGTTATAAGGGCTCCATGAACTGTATTTCTCAGACATGGCATCCATCACGCCCCATCTACCCAAATCAGGAATCATCATTCTGGCTCCGTAATCATACATGCCCGTTTCCTGAAGCTCTTTACCATTGTATTTATAACTGTAATAACTTCCGAACAGGGAACGTCTCACTTGTGTCAACCATACATCTACATTTAATCAACCCTTACTTATTATAGGGTTGATTGTTTATATGGTACAAGCTAGAAGCTCGCACCAGCTGGGGATTTATACATATTTTGAACATTATTCTTTAATTATAATATTCAAATTTTCATAATTAATATACGAGGCATCTAACATTTTTAAAATATTATAAACTACAAATACTAAACGACCTACTTCAGACATTCTATAATTAACTATATAAATCTCTTTGTTAAATTCTATTTTTTCAAAACGAGTTGAATGTTTCTGAAGTTCTTTCTCATCGGGTTTTTTATACCATTTTTTCAATATTTCGTTTAAATAGTTCTCTAAAACATTTTTTAAATCTTGTATTCTATTCCCAGAGATTATATAATTTTTTGACATATTATCATCTTCTAAAAAATACATAAAAAGTTTAAAAAATACGTAATATGAGAGATTAGAATCAATTATTATTTTTGAATTATTATTTTTAAAAATTATTTCTTTCATTTTGGCAATACATGATTAATTATTTGACCTTGAGAATTATACACTTTTAAGTGTGCCTTTGAAACATTTATATTTACAGCCTTAAAAATATCCAAATAAGTATTAGCTATATCAGGACCTGGAAGATAGTGACCAGATAAATTATTAATATTAACAATATTTCCTCCTCTTATTTTTAATTCTCCAGCAGCCAATACGTTTGAACCTTTTGATAAAAAAGTATGTTTTCTTCCTAATAAAGTTTTACCTGATTCTGTTATCACAAAATCAAAAGTTCCAGAAGCTTTTGTTGAACCATTCATTAATATTTTGCCATCTACTATAGAGCCTAATAGCTTTCCTTCTGTACTTACAGGCAAAATATTTGTCAATAGCTTTCTTTCTAATCCCTCCGCCCCAGCTTCAGGATTAACAAAAAGCATAGCAACCATGCCTACATTTTCCCTTTCTTCTGCATAAGGTCCTACTCCCATATTTCCAATTGCTGAATAAGGATCTGTACTGTTAAATAACAAAGCACTAACAACCTGCCAAGTAGTAATTCTTTTAGCAAAACGTTCTTCAGAAATTTCTTCAGCAGGACCAACCATTAAACGGTTTGAGTTTTTTTTATTATGTCCCAATAAATTACTAAAAAAATTCCCAATACTACCCCAGAAACCAGGTTTTGGATCATCTGGATCTTCTCCAGGACTACGACCAAATCCCGTAAAAATATTCCCTCCCGATGACTCGGTACTTGTAGACATTGTTGCTACATAAGACCTAAAAGCTTCTTGTGCGGCCTCCCCCGAAGCAAACATTGCGTCATTCCCATCCGGATCAATCACCATTACAGGATTGTTGATGGCATAGTTATAAGGGCTCCATGAACTGTATTTCTCAGACATCGCATCCATAACGCCCCATCTACCCAAGTCCGGCATCATCATTCTGGCCCCGTAATCATACATGCCCGTTTCCTGAAGCTCTTTACCGTTGTACTTATAACTGTAATAACTTCCGAAATAAGAGGTAGTATCAATCCTGAGATATGGTTTAATCCAAAAGGATAGTAATTATTCTCTTCAAGAACTTCTATTCATGTATCATTTTTGAAATAACTTAAACGTATATTTCCTAAATGATTTTACCCATGAATATAGTTTTTTCAAGTTGAAATAAACCACTGCAAATTTTACAGTGGTTTTGCTTTATTGAGACACAAGCGTGATGCTTGCGCCAGCTTATAGGGTTATATTTTTTTCAATAAGATTATAAAACTGCTATGGTTCAATTTATTACTATTTACATTTACCATAAAAAGATACTTTTAAATTTTCATTATCAATATAAAGGCATCTAAAATGAGGATCAAAATGATTAAGGGACGGTTCTAAATTATCTATAATATTAATTTTGTCATTAGACTGATTTTCAAAAAACTTTTCAATACTTATTGAATTATTTTCAATAAATAAGTAAATTGTATCCTTTTTCATTATTTCAACTCCCTTTATATTTAATATCTTAAGGTTCGGTTTATAATCCCCTATTTCTATAAAAGTTGTATCATTTTTCTTATTAAAATAAATACTTATATTATTGCTTTTTGATGCTTGCAGCCTATTCAATTCTTTTTTATAAGAATATATTTCTCTTTTTAGATTTTCTTTGATTGAAATTCTGGGGTAAGTGTACTCTTTAATGTTTTCTTTTTTATTTTCTTTACAAGAAAATAAGATAAGAAGAAGCAACAGTGCTTTACTTCCTTCTAAAAGATGTCGTATCATAATATATAAAATGTGGTCGGTTATCTGGGTTGCCTATATATATCCATGGGTTAGTTTTTATTTGCCCTCCATATTTATTTAATAAATTTTCGTAGCTGCTCCTGTCACCAGTTGATTGGTTAAAATCTACAGCTCCGCCTTTTTGGAATCCAGAAGGATATGCCATTTCATCATACCTTCCTTTTAATAAATGTCTATTTTCCGGGTGGTCATAGATTAAGAAGGGATGAGAATGTCCGGACCCTAATAAATTATAACCAGATTCTAAATATTTAAAAATTGCGCTCATACCAACAGAGCCATCATTATGGTCACTATTAATTATTGTCACCGAACTATCTGAAAACCAACCATTTTTAGTTAAATGATTAAAACCCCATTCTTTTTCTGTATTTGCGGCTAAGAAATAGAAATAATTCTTTATTTGCTTTGTGGACACAGAAGAATTTTCAAATGTTATTGTCGTTTCCGTAGGTTTATATTGATTGGAATAACTATCATATTTCATATCTTGACGCAAATTCTTCATAAACTCTTTATTTAGTTTTATAACTTTAGATTTATCCCAATTATACAATCTATCAAAGTTATATTTTGTTTCTGATATTCGTTCAAACTTACCATTTCGATTCAATATATAATCATCACCAAATAAATTGGATCCAAATCCTGTAAAAATATTCCCTCCCGATGACTCGGTACTTGTAGACATTGTTGCTACATAAGCCCTAAAAGCTGCTTGTGCTGCTTCCCCCGAAGCAAACATTGCGTCATTTCCATCCGGATCAATCACCATTACAGGATTGTTGATGGCATAGTTATAAGGGCTCCATGAACTGTATTTCTCAGACATCGCATCCATAACGCCCCATCTACCCAAGTCCGGCATCATCATTCTGGCCCCGTAATCATACATGCCCGTTTCCTGAAGCTCTTTACCGTTGTATTTATAACTGTAATAACTTCCAAACAGGGAACGTCTCGCTTGTGTCAACCATACATCTACATTTAGTCAACCCTTACTTATTATAGGGTTGATTGTTTATACGGTACAAGCTAGAAGCTCGCACCAGCTGGGGGCAAAGTTTCAAAAATATTGTGAAAAGCTATCCTATAGTTTCTTGTACATAATTATCAGATTTATAAAAATCACTTAATTTTTGACCACAAAATGGACAATAGTTTACAACCATTCTCATCGTTTTTTCATCATTCACACTAATTCCATATCCTGAAGTAATAACAAACCCTATTTCATTGACATTAGGGTCAAGTAAAAGCATTTTTTTTCTAAAATCACCAACATATTTTACAATTCTAAAATTAAGACTCATCTTATTTTCTGGTCTATTAAAAAAACTTAATCTTTCGCAACAAAAAATTTTATTTTCCATTTTTTTTATTTTATTAAGGAACGTGTGGTTTAGCTATTTTATTTAAAGCCTGCACTACATCTTTTCCTGTGAATAAATACTCACTAAAAGTACCTGAAATTCCTACATGTTGCCCATTTGGATTAATTGATAATCTTTGAGTATGTTCCAAAATGTATAACCCAGACCTACTAATTTGATACTGATTGATTGTTCCTCCATTTTTAATATAACTGGCCGCATAATCAATATTATCAGTTAGAAACAAAAATTCACTTCCAATTTCGGAACCACTACTTCCTCTATATAATGTAACAAGAGGATCAAATTCATCAACTGAAGAAAGCATTTTAGATAAACTATTCCCTGTTTCGTCTACTGCCGCTACTGCATTAGCAGCTTTCGTAATTCTACCATATCCGCCAAACATATTGTAGCCGCCTCCACCAAAATCCTGCATAATTTCTATGTGAGAACTATTCATTAATCTAAAAGATCTATCTAAACTAGATTCCCCATCATTATAAAAAGGATTATCACGACGTGCCCGATATTCAGCCATTGGGTTATAATTGGCTCCTTGTATTAAACCAAATAATCTGCTTCCACTGGCACTATAATCTTCAGCTGTTATTCTTTCAGCAGAACCTACTTCTAAACTTCCTGTTTTACCTCCTCTAAACCATTTACTAAAGAAATTGCCTACACTCCTCCAAAAACCTGGTTTTGGATCATCTGGATCTTCTCCAAAGCTACGACCAAATCCTGTAAAAATATTCCCTCCCGATGACTCGGTACTTGTAGACATTGTTGCTACATAAGCCCTAAAAGCTGCTTGTGCTGCTTCCCCCGAAGCGAACATTGCGTCATTTCCATCCGGATCTATCACCATCACAGGATTATTGATGGCATAGTTATAAGGGCTCCATGAACTGTATTTCTCAGACATCGCATCCATAACGCCCCATCTACCCAAGTC
>NZ_JBQEOA010000009.1:0-133991 GCF_052044975.1 Chryseobacterium sp. 22458
GAATTTATTCTTTTGGATGAGAACGGGCTAAAGCCCGTCCCTATTGAATGAGGTGTGGTTTACTCATTTTCCAGAGTGGTATGCTGGTTTTATAATCTACCACAGATACCACAGGATTTTAACAGATGATAATGCCTTCAATATTTATGCCCTATCATTGGGGATATAATTCCGGACTGCTCATTACTCATTACTCATTGCTCATTTCTAATCACCCATCCCTAGCCCCGATAGTAACGGTTACCCCGCAGCATGGGTTGGAGAAGCAGCTGGTTTTAAGGATGGGAGCACAAAGGCGTGAGGAGTATGAGTGGATAGCGGGATCAAGCTCCTGAAAATAATAGAGTGATGAGGAAGATGAGAAGGTTGTCATGATAAGTAAATCATAGAGGTTATCTTATAATTGCGATTATCGCATCATTCATATTAATTTATTATAAATAGTATTCAAATACTGGTGTTTTTTTATGTTTATATTTTTATTTTACTTAACTTAGTCATACTAAAATGATTACGAATCTAAAATATACATATTATGAAAAAACATTTATTCCCTCTATTTTTTCTGATGTTAGGTGTGAGCGTACAGGCTCAACAGGATATTTTTGCCATTACAGGAAAGGACACCCAAAGCATTAGTTTTAATGACTTCCGTGCTATTGATGCAACGAGCGGAAATTCAGGTGAAAAATTTTTCAGTGCTGATTCTTCTGCAAAGGTATTTTCTCAAGGGAAAAGAGGTGTTATAGCTGAAGACAGAAATTCCTATAACAACTCTCAGGCAGTTACTATGGCAGCATTGGCTTATGATCCGTCCAATAATAACCTGGTATATATGCCTATGTTTTCGTCTAATATCTATGTATTACATCCTCAGACGAAAGAGATCACACTGATTGAAAATAATGTGGCAAGAGTGTCTTCATGTGATATCAATTCTCATATGACGAGAATGGCAACAGGATATAACGGAAATATTTTTGCTGTAAATAATGCGGGAACCCAATTTCTCGAGATCAGTAAAAAAGATGGTAACTATACTGTAAATGCCCTCGGTATCATAAAAGATGATACTTCCAATGGCAAGAATTCGTTTACTGCTATGGAAACAGGTTTCGGAGGGGATATGATTGCTGATGCTGACAATAATTTTTATGTTTTTTCAGCTTCAGGAAATGTTTTCAAAGTGATAACAAAAGAATTAAAAGCTAAATATATAGGCAAAATTGCAGGAATTCCGGATAATTATTCTGTAAATGGTTCTGCTGTAAATGCCAAAGGGAAAGTAATAATCGCCAGTGCTAAAGGAGCCGCATTATACGAAGTAGACCTTGAAACTTTACAGGCCAGGGAACTTCCGGGGGAGAAAGGTCTGCATATCTATGATCTTGCAAGCAAATATTTTGTAAATAATAAAGCAACTGCGGTAAATACACTGACCAACCTCGATATTTATCCTACAAGGGTGGATGAACATCATATTAATGTTCACATCAATAATAAAAATGTAAAAGGAAACATCAAACTGAATGTATTTGATATGTCAGGTAAAAATGTGATGAATAAGAGTTTATCTGTAAGAGACGGCTCCCTGGATGAAAAAGTTGATCTTAAGGACTTGGTAAACGGAGCATATATTGTAAGCATTACGGATGAATCAGGAAAAATAATCCTGAACAAAAAGGTTTTAGTTACTAAATAATTAAATGTAAAATACAACGAATATAAAGTTTCAAAAAATTTGACTTATTTTAAAACCTTTCCAGTATTTGTGAAAGGTTTTTTAATGATTATTTGATATTCAATAAGTTTTATTTTTCGATATTAAAATGTACTTTTATAAAAAAATATAGATGAAGTTATACTTTAATGTAGGATATATTGTAAAGGCCGGAGAGAATCTGGAACTGGTGATTGACGGGGAAGGTACTGCAGCTCATATCCATACTATGTTTTATGCTGAGAATGGATTATGGAAGTGTGAAGTGGATTATTTTTCAAGATCCATATCCTATCAGTATCGTGTGGTGGATGAAAGAAGAAATGTATTAAGGGAAGAGTTTGTTCCTCACCATCTTCATTTTCCTCACAACTATAAGGAGTTTGTTATTTTCGATGAATGGAACAATAAAAACTTTCCTGAAAATTATCTGAATAATAAGATCCTTTATAATAAACTGCATACGTTCGTTCCGGAGAAAGCAGCCATTTTAAAAAAACATACTCATCTATTCAGAATAGAAGCTCCTGTATATAATCCTGACTGGAGAGTGGTTTTATTTGGAAGCACACCCTCATTAGGAAGTTGGGATTATGAAAAAGCTATTCCTCTATCCCAAACGGATTTCGGACTCTGGGAGGTCTCTGTGGAAATTCCTGAAAACGAAATGATTCAGTTCAAATACTGTCTTTATGATACAAAAGAGAAAAGGGTAATTGACGTTGAGACCGGAGAAAACCGGTTTACAGCTACCAACCCGATGCCCGACGTTCTGCAGATTGTCTCCAATCATTATTTCAGATTTAAAGGATATCAGATGTATCACGATGCAGGAGTGGCAGTCCCTGTATTCTCTTTGAGAAGTGAAGAAGGATTTGGTGTGGGAGAATTTGCAGATATAAAAAAGCTGGCAGACTGGACGAAAGAAACTCATCTTGGAATTATCCAGATTCTTCCGATCAATGATACAACAGCTAATTATTCGTGGACAGATTCTTATCCTTACGCAGCAGTATCAGTGTATGCCCTGCATCCGCAATATATTTCAATAGAAAAGCTTGATTATTCTTTACCGAAAGATGTCGTTGAAGAATACCATGCTGAAAAAGAAGCCTTAAATGCTCTTGATCTGATTGATTATGAAAAAATGATTGCCGGCAAATGGAAATATTTACAGGCCGTTTTTACAGCAGAAAAAGACAAAATTTATAAGGACAGAAATTTCAAAAAATTTATAAAAGACAATGAAAACTGGCTGGTTCCTTATGCTGCATTCTGTGTTTTAAGAGATAAGTATAAGACGCCTAATTTCAACAACTGGAAAACCCATAAGAAATATATTGCAGGGAAAATCTCACAGTTTTTTACTGCAAAAAGTAAAGATTATGATCTTTCGATGCTGCATGCATGGGTACAGTATCAGCTTCATCTTCAGCTGAAAGATGCTGTAGATTATACCCACAATCTTGGCATTTCTTTAAAAGGAGATCTTCCGATCGGTATTTACAGATATTCGGTAGAAGCATGGACTGAGCCGGAACTCTTCGGAATGGATTTCCAGGCGGGAGCACCACCGGATCAGTTTACTGAACTTGGCCAAAACTGGGAATTCCCTACCTACAATTGGGAGGCCATGAAAGATGATGACTACAGATGGTGGAAAAACAGATTCAAGGCGTTGGAACAATATTTTGATGCCATGAGAATTGACCATATTTTAGGTTTCTTCAGGATCTGGAGAATGCCTGTTTCTGCCGTTCAGGGGATTTTAGGTTATTTTTATCCTGCCGTTCCTGTTGTAGCAGATGAATTTAAAGCATGGCAGATTCCATTTAATTTTGACAGGTATTGTAAGCCTTTTATTAATAATGAGATCTTATGGAAATATTTTGGAAAAGAGAGCGAAAAAGCCCTTGAGTTCATAGATCGTAATCAGGATGGTACTTACTCATTTAAAGAGGAATTTGAAACGCAGAGAAAACTGGTAGATTTCTTTAAAAAGAATCCAAGAGGGCCGCTCGAGGAAAAATTGGTTTCGCTTTGTGCAAACGTTCTGTTTTTAACTGAAGAAAGAAAAGGGGAGACGGTTTACCATCCGAGATTTAATGTATACAATACAGAATCCTATAAATACCTGCCGGAATGGGAACAAAAGAGTATCTACGACCTGTATCATGATTATTTCTTCAGAAGACAGGATCATTTGTGGTATGAAAAGGCGATGGAAAAACTTCCTGTGATTCTTAATGCGACAAAGATGCTGATCTGTGGTGAAGACCTTGGAATGGTTCCTGCTTGTGTCCCTGTGGTAATGGACGAACTGGCAATTATTGCCCTGAAAGTGCAACGTATGCCTGCTGAAAATATTCCATTCTATGATCCCAGAAATGCAAGTTATATGAATGTGGTGACTGCCTCTTCGCATGACAGCTCAACTTTGAGACAATGGTGGAAAGAAGATCCTGCCCTGACGCAAAAATACTTTAATCAACAGCTGATTCAATATGGAAAAGCCCCTGAGGATTTAACGCCCCATCTGGCAGAAATCATTATGAAACAGCACTTGTATAACGAGTCTATGTTAGCTATTTTCCCGATCCAGGAGTTTCTGGCAACGGATGCAGACCTTTCTAACCGCAACATAGATAATGAAAGAATTAACAACCCTGCTGTTTTTCCTCATTACTGGCGCTACAGAATGCATATTCACCTTGAAGACCTGAAAGAAAAACATTTGTTCAATGAAAAAATTGCTTCCTGGATAAAAGATAGTGGAAGGATGTAAATTTAACAATTGATTATCAGTAAGTTAATAAAATTTTAAAAGAAGTTTGATCTGCGGATTTAACTTCTTTTTTTTATTTGTATCAAAAAGATAGAATTAAGATATTCTGCTATATATTAACCAATTAACGACTATAGAGATGAAAAAAATATTTTTAGGATTAGCTTTGGGACTAGGCGTTTTGACGTCCGCTCAGGGATATCCGAATAATGGTTGGGATGATGACGGTTATTATCAGAATGGAAACGGCTATTACAGCGATGAAGATGACAGAAATTATTTCCCTGATGATTATTATTACAATTATCCTCAGGACTACTATCCAGGCGACTATTATCAAAGTTATTATAACGATTACAGAAACAGTATCATTAATATCGATTGGAACGGTTTCTTCATTCAGAACAGATTAAACCGCTGGCAAGTAGATCAGATTATGAGATTGAATAATCTGTATGCAAGTTTTTCTGCATGGGATAATTTCTACCGATATAATCCGGACAGATGGTATTATGACAGATTCTATGCATTGGAAAGGATCTTAGGGCCAAGAGTGTTTGTTGTTTTCCAGAATAATTACTACAGAGGAATGAGCCCTGTTGTATATTTTCAGAATTACAGAAGAACCTATTATGTACCGAGATATACTGTGATGCCTAGATACAGAAATGTGAATATCAATATTTATAGGGTAGACCGCTCAAGGTTCCGCAGATCAGGTAATCCTACTTTTGAAATTGTCAGAACCAATAAAAGGCCGAATAACGGATTTAGAAATTCAGACAATAACAATGGAAATTCAGGTGGATTCCGTGGGAATGGCAGAAATGACAATTCCGGTTTCAGAAATGAAAACAATGAGGTAAGAAATAACAACGGGGGCTTCAGAGGAAATTCAGATAACGGAGGTTTCCGTGGAAATTCAAATAATAACGGCTTCAGAAATAATGGAGAGGGTTTCAGAGGAAACAGTGAAGTAAGAAGAGAAAGTGCTCCGTCAAGAGATAACAGTGGATTCAGAGGGAATGGTGGTGGATTCAGAAAATCTGAAGGTTCCGCTCCGGCCCGGAATAATCGCAGCAATGGCGGATTCAGAGGCAGTCTGGTAAAGAATTAATTTTCATATATTATATTTAAGTGGTGTGAAGGACAGGTTTTTATAATCTGTCCTTTTTTTTATTTATGGTTGATTTATTTTTGTTAAAATTTAACATTATTTATGAACTTGTTAATTTAACTTGTGTTTTAATTCATAATCAAAAAGGTATAATAACAAAAATAACAATTAATTAAAATTTTAAAAAGATGAAAAAATTAGTTTTAGCAATAGCATTTATCGGGATTGGAAGTTTTGCAATGGCACAACAGACAACTCCACAGGACAAACAGGCAAGAACTGCTGAAATGAAGCAAAAAATGGAGCAGAGACAACAGGAACATCTGGAAAAAATGCAGAAAGACCTTAATCTGAACCAATCCCAGGTAGCGCAGGTAAAAGCACTTCAGGATAAAAGAAAAGCAGAAATGAAAGCGCAGTTTGAAAAAAGTAAGGTAGACAGACAAGCTAAGATGGAAGAAATGAAAGCGAAAAGAGTACAAATGGATGCTGATATGAAGAAAATTCTTACCCCTGAGCAATATGATAAATGGCAGGCTGACAGAAAAGAAAAGATGGAGCACAGAAGAATGGCAATGAAGGATAGAAAAATGATGAAAAAACCGATGAATACAGCAGCTCCTGAAGCGAAATAACAATTCGTAATTTTGATTTTTTAATGTGAAAAGGATGGATATTTTTCCATCCTTTCTGTATTAATTTTCTGTAAAACTTTTGATTTCGGGCATTTATTCCCTATTTTTGACTATAAATTTAATACTTATGGTTAGCGAAAAAATTGCAAAATTAATTAACGAACAGATTGCTCACGAACAATATGCCGCTCAATATTATCTTTCAATGTCTGCCTGGTTTTCAGGAAAAGATCTTGACGGAATTGCCAACTACTTCAGAGTACAAAGCAAAGAAGAATTGATGCATGCTGATAAAATGTTTGATTATTTAAATGATGTAGGCGGAGAAATCATTATCGGAGAAATTGCAAAACCTCCGCATGAGTTCGAAAATGCAACAGATATTTTCGAAAAAGCATTGGCACATGAGAAGATTGTAACTAAAAGTATTTTCAATATCGTAAAGAATGCAAACGAAGAAGGAGACTTTGCTACTACATCTTTCCTGCAGTGGTTTATCAACGAACAGGTAGAAGAAGAGGCCAGCGCTTCTCAATATGTTACCAAAATTAAAATGGTTTGTGATAACCCTTCTGCATTATATCTTTTTGATCAGGAATTGTCACAGAGAGTATTTACTCCTGATGCAACTGCTTAAACCGGAAGGTTTCTACAATATAAGACCGCTGTTCTATGAAATGGCGGTTTTTTTATGGGAGAAAGTATGAGTAATAAGCTTTAGCAACAATCTGTTAAATTACTTTCTCTGCCTTTGGCGTTGTATTCTCAAAGCCAGTATAAAGACAACAGCTCCTATGAGAATACCGGAGAAAAAAGATTTTACAAGATTTTCCGTTGGCATATATCTGAACCCTTCCTCAGTAACGGGCGGATCTATATAATCAATAATATTGAATATAATGGTCCCGGAAAGTACTGTTATAGTCAGACTTATTAAGAATGAGATTAAATATATTTTCATGGTTAATAATTTCAATCAGATAAATAATTGACTCTGTTTTATTTATACTGATTAAAAATAATAAAACCTTTTAAATTCCGGGAAAAAAATAGCAACTTTTTACAGCTGCTTTATTTTTAAGATCAGAGATAGATAACCTGGGTTTTAAGAACCTTTTTACCAAGCCTTTCAAGACTGTTTTTATAACCTTGCACCTGGGCTTCATCTTTGCTTTTTTGTTCCCCGGTTTTAAAATCTACAATGATATACCCTTCATCGCTCCTCAGAATACGGTCAGGACGTGAAATATGACTTTCTCCGTTTTCAGAGATCATAATATCTTTTTCATTGATCACTTCCCATTTTTCATCAAAAAATTCAGCATAGGTTCTGACGATCTCCCGTAAGGTAGTTTCTATTTCATTTTTTTCTTCAATGGTGATCTGACCTTCCAGGGCATAGCCTTCCAACACTTTAGAAATATCCTTTTCAGTATTGATTTTTGATAAAAGTTCATGCACGAAAAGACCGATCCTCACTTTCTCATTCCTTACCTGATAATTTTTAGAAGGCGTAGCAATCTTGATCGAGGTGCTTTTTTCATTGATATTCTTCAGATCCTCAATATTCTGTGTTTTAAAAGATGAACTTTTCGTTTTCGAATATTTCTTCAGCATTTCAGGATGTACTTCGTACAGATCAAACTCATCTGCATTCTCTGTATTTTTGGTCTGAAGAAATTCCAGAAGCTCAAGATTATTAGAAGTTTTGTTGGCTTTTTGAAGATAAAAAAACAATTGTTCTACAGGTCTCGTTGTCGCTACATATTGCAGACACAGCCTGTCAATCAAATTTTTATAAGAATTCTTCTTGTTAAACTCCTGTATTTGCTCATCATAAACCTCAAGATTCTTGTTGAACTGATTGATGTTGACTGATTTTAGGGCATCACTTTCATTGGTCTCAAACCAGTTGGTAAATTCATTATCCCTGTTTTTATTGATCATGGGAATGAAAACGATCGGGAATTCCAGCCCTTTGGATTTATGGATGGTCATGATCTGAATGGCATCAATATTTTCAGACGCCTGAATGGTGTACGATGAAGCTTCTTCATCCCAGTATTTAAGAAACTCTTTCGTGCTGGCGCCAGCATTCTGGGTAAAATTGAAAAGCATTTCCAGGAAATTAAGCAGGAAATCTGTCTCTTTATTTTCCACAGAAAACTCATTGATGTAATATTCAATAAAGTTGTAGAGGTTAAACCTTGGAAAATTATCCTGTTTAAGCTGTAGCGAATATTTTTGCTGAAGGAACAGAAGAATTTCTTCGTGACTTTCAATATCCAGAATTTCTTTCATCTCCAATGTGAAATCCGCCATATGAATTTTCCCCAATGTATTCAGATGATACATCATCATGATCAGACAAGGCTTATTCTTCGGATTAATATCCCATCTCAGGAACTCAATAACGGCTTTCAATGTATTGGAAAGCTCAAGAGTAAGCCCTTTATCCGAAATAGTCTTGATATTGGTTTCCTCACCGTGATATTTTACCTTCAGATTTCCCAGCTTCTGTGAATAACTGAAAATATCGAAGTTCCCACGGCAGAGGATGGTAATATCTGAAAATTTAAACCCATTATCCAGACATTCCTGAATATCTTTCCGCATCCTTTCTGAGGTGTCTTCATAGAATTCTTCATTGGTAAGATTTTCAATCAGGTTGACCTTTACCCGCCCGTCGAATTTTGATTTCGGACTTTGCTCGGCATCTGTTCCGAAAATATTTTTATGCTCCTCTTCCAGGCCTTCAGAATGATACCGGTAAAGCTCATTGTTGAACTGTACGATATTTCGGGCACTTCTCCAGTTATCTTTTAAGACAAGAAGATCGGCTTCTTTCGGAGAAAATTCCTTTTTGTTGATAATATCCAGCATCAGCTTACTTTCTCCGCCCCGGAACCTGTAGATACTCTGTTTAGGATCACCAACCAGTGTAAATGAAGTGTACTCCGTTGCAACACTGTGGTCTCTCAACGGTACAAAATTCTGCCATTGAAGTTCCGATGTATCCTGGAATTCATCGAAGAAATAATGCTGAAACTGGGAACCTACTTTTTCATAAATAAAAGCGGAAGGTTCATTCCGAAGGTTCTCATTGATCAGGATATTGAACTTTGAAAGAAGAACAAGATCGTTTTCTTCCTCAATTTTCCTCAGTTCATCCTGAATATCTTTATTTACTTTTAACGGAAGCAGGGCAGAAAGAACTTTCTCCTTTTTCTGGGTCTCAATAAATAAACGGATAAGCTGCATCCTGTTCTCAATCAGCTGGTCAAGAATTTCCAGAATATCGGCCTCTTTATGTTTTGACTTTGAAGAGGCCCCCTTCCTGTAATTATTAATTACAGATTCTTCCAAAGTGGTAGGGAAAGGAAACCCGGTTCTCTTCTGTTGGTAAAAATCAATGACTTTGGTAAAGAAACCTCCGATTCCGTTTTTTCCCTGGGCAAAATCTTCGATCTCAATATTCCTGGCTTTAAAAAGTTCAATGGATTGAGCCGCCAATTCAGCAGACTTCTTTTTATTGAGAACGATTTCTTTTCTGAGGGTATTTTTTATGTTTTCATAATGGGCATCATCAAAACTCTTATTGCTTTTCAGATGCTCGTAATGAATGTCCTTTACAAATTCTTTTGCTGAATCATAAAGGTTTTTATTAAGATTGATCCTTTCGTTGTTTTCAAGGCTGTAGTCTACATAATCCATGAAAGAATTGGAGATCGTCTCATTGTCACCAATCTGATCCAGCATTTTATCTACAGCTTCAATTAGAAACGGTTCAGCTTCAATTTCAAGATTGAAATTCTTCGCAAGTCCCAGCTCATAAGAAAAACTCCTTACGAGTCTCGAGTTAAAGCGGTCAATAGTCCCGATATTCAGAGTAGAATAGTTGTGAAGGATATAATCAAGGAGTTTCTTAGAACGGTGATGAAGCTCATCGATGGTAATCTTTAATCCCTGTTCTTCAAATGCTTTCTGAATGTTTTTCAGGTCTGTATTTTCTGCATAGTCACTGGCAGAGAAATTTCCCAGCCAGGACAGGATTCTTTCCTTCATCTCGTTGGCCGCCTTATTGGTAAAAGTCAGAGCGAGAATATTCCTGATCGATTGCTGCTGATTAGGATAGCGGAGACAGATCATCAGAAGCCTCTGAACCAGGGCATATGTTTTTCCTGATCCTGCTGAAGCATTGATGACTGTATAAGAATTTTGCATTGTTAAAAGAGAATTGAGACTGCAAGTTAGCTAAAATTTAAAAGAAACTTTAACAATTAGGGATGGCTATTTAACAGTTTAAAGGACAAAAATCAAAAAGAAATATTAAAAGGCGTTAACTGTGGTTAAACTTATGGTTACATTTAAAAATAATTTTAGCTTTGTTCTATAAAAAATAGCCCGTGAAACTTAAACTATTCTTTCTTTTATCCTTTATATTTTTCGTTCATAGTCATGCCCAGACTTATATCTTTGGAAAGATTACTTCAGAAGACGGTGCTGAAATACAGGATGTAAATGTGATCAATATCCGGACTGATGAAATGATCATTTCAAATAGAGACGGACACTTTATGATTGCCGGAAAAACAGGAGACGAACTGCGTTTTGTAAAACCAGGTTATGAACGAATTACAAGGAGGGTTTCCCAGGAAAATATACAGTCTCCTATGAATATCACTCTTACAAGAATCACAATTCAGATTCCTGAGGTTGAGGTAAAACAGGGACTTACCGGAAATCTGAAAATAGATTCAAAAACTTATAATAAGCCTAGAAAGGTTCAACAGCTAGAAGCCGAGTTAGGCCGTTATATCAAACAAAAATCTGATCCGAGAATCCTGGCTGCAAGACCCGGAGAATTTGTACAGCCAAAAGGAGAAGGTTTTGCTATCGGAAAAGTTAAAGATCAATGGGATGATATCGACCTGATGAGCTATATCAAAAAAAGTCTCGGTGAGACCTACTTTACAGATCTTAAAATAGATAAGGCACAGATTGATCATTTTATTTATTATGTTTTTGCCGGAGGTTTTGAAAGGAAAAAAATCCTGAAATATGGTTTTTGCAGTGATGCAGATCTCAACAGGTTTCAACGTCTTGTTCTGACCAGAATTGCAACATACCGCACTCCACAATCCCAACGGTAAACAGCGATGGTAAAATATCTACAATCAGGAATCTGTTTTGTACTTGTGTCTGCGGGCCCGCTCATATTTGCACAACAGAAAGTATCCGGAAAAATTACCGGTAGCGGCAGTTTTAATATCAATCCTGTTTTAATTATCAATATTTCTAATAGTCAGCATACGCAAAGTGATGATCAGGGAAATTTTGAAATTGATGTTGCAGAAAATGACGAAATCAGATTCGTTAAAGATGGCTATTACCGGTTTGATAAGAAGATCACCAAAGAAGATCTGAGCAATTCACTTCAGGTTTCACTTCAAAGAATGGAGATACAGATTCCCGAAGTGAAGATTACATACAAACTCACAGGGAACCTTGCCAAAGACAACCAGCACCTTAATGAATCGGGAAAGATAAGGGCTTTAAAATCTGAAATGTCAGAGTATATGTACAGTCCGCTCAATGAGCCTTTACCGGATAATACAATTTCGAAAACATTTAAAGGGCATGATTTCAAAACAGGGAATGTAGATATAATGGGTGTTTTCAAAGCTGTAACCGGTCTGATCAAAAAAGCTTCGAAACCAAAGATTACCAAGGCCAATTATAATGAAACACAGGATTTCCTGAACAGGGTGAAAAATGAAATTAATCTGAATTTTCTGAAAAAATACGGGATGAGTGAAGAACAGATAGATACATTTCTTCTTTATGCTAATAAAACCCGCTTACTGGCTAAGAAACACAGAAAAGATTTCAAAAATGATATTGTTAAGATGGAACTGATGATCGCTTTTGCTGAATATCGTAAAATGAATAAATTGTCTGATAAATAAATGGATAATAATCCTTTTTTACAGCACTGATTTTTTAAGAATAAAGAATACATTGAATTACAGCGTTAGAAATATCACAAAGAAATACCGGGAAAAAAGTTTTCTACTTTTTGCTTTTTTGTATAGTGCCTTTTTGTTTTCTCAACAAACGGTAACGGGGAAAATTGTAGATGATGAAGGAGGAAACCTGAGCGGAGTTATTGTCATTAACATCGCTACGGATAAAAAAGTATACTCTGATGCTGAAGGAATGTTTTCTATTGATGCTAATCCCAACGATGAGCTGAGATTTGTAAAAGAAGATTTCAAAAGAACATCCAGAAGAGTTCTTACCAATGGAATCAATTCTCAGCTGTTTATTACGCTGTATCAGATTCCCAGGGATGTGGGAGAAGTAAAGATCGTAAAAAAGCTCACCGGAGATCTGGAAGTGGATTCCAGGATTGTGGCCAAAGTAGATAAAGGAGAACAGGTGAGAGATGCCGTAGGACTTCCGCAGCCTGTAGGGAAGATGAGAGAAAAACCGGCAGAGGTAAAAAGTGTTCTTTTACCTATCCTTTTAGGAAACCTGAATGTACAGGGTGTTTATGATCTTATAAGCGGTAAAGCAAGAAGGCAGAAAAGACTGTACAAGTATGATGACCTCCAGGAACATATTCTCTGGATCCGGAAAAGAATAGAGGATGAGTATTTTACCAAAGCAGGGATTCCTGCAGACCGGATTTCAGAATTCATTGAATTTTCATTTGCAGTAAAACCTCATGTACGTACCTATGTAAAGGCCAGAAATCTTTCAGGAGTGATGCTGAGGCTGGAAGAAACAATACCTCTCTTCATTGAAAAAATGAAACAGAATCAAAAGTAAGATACCTGACAGAAATGTTAAAAATATCTTAAAATAGTGGAATGAAAATTGATGCAATAATGATAACAACCAATTAAAAGCCGCAAATTTTATGAATAAAAACATTATTGCCATTGCAGTAGGAGCCCTAGGTTTTGTAATCGGATTAGGCCTCCTCGGAAATGCCATCAAAAACAGAAACAAATCTGAAAATACAATTTCCGTTACAGGATTGGGAACAAAACAGTTTACCTCAGACCTTATCACCTGGTCCGGAAGCTTCTCCAAAAATAATTCAGATCTTAAATCAGCTTATGATGAACTTGCACTGGACAGAAAAGTGATCAATGATTATCTGCTTTCAAAAGGAATAAAACAAAATGAGATTGTATTTTCATCCGTAGATATCCAGAAGCAGTTCAGAAGTTATAATGACTCCAACGGAAATTATGTACAGGGTGAATTCTCAGGATATAATCTGACACAGAAAGTTTCTATTGAAAGTAAAGAAGTAGCCAAAATTGAAAATCTCTCCAGAAATATTACGGAAATTATCAACCGGGGAATTGAATTCACCTCTTCTTCACCCGCTTATTTCTATACCAAATTAGCCACTGTGAAACAGGAAATGATTGCATCTGCTACAAAAGATGCTAAAGAACGTGCCGAGAAAATTGCAGAAAATTCAGGAAGCGGTCTCGGTAATCTTAAAAAGGCAACAATGGGAGTGATCCAGATTACTGCACCCAATTCAAATGAAGACTATTCCTATGGCGGAACCTTTAATACCTCTTCCAAGGAAAAAGAAGCGAGTATTACCATAAAGCTGGAATACGAAGTGAACTAATTCCGTATGAGTATTAAAAGTTGTTGGCTATAAAATACATTCATTATATTCAATAGAATCGGGCTTTAGCCCGATTAAATAAAAATAAAACTATCCATTGGCTTTAGCCAAAACTTAGATATTGTAGGTCATTGCAGATGTCTGTGACATTTAGCAGAATATCAACAAAAAATAAACGCCGGAATTTCTGGCGTTGTCTGTTTTTAAGGGTAAACAGTTTTACAAATAATGCTTTTAAGCTCCTCAACATTCTCAGGTGAATAATTGGCTAATAACCATAAATTCAAAGATTGCTTACCTTCTCCGTAACTTGGTTGTACATACGTGGTATCAATCAGTTCAAAACTGTTTCTCTGATAGAAAGAATAACGTCTTTGAGCATCTTCACTTAATTCTGCAGGCTCAATTTCCAGGATGATTTTCGGATAGTTTTCTAATAAGTGGGTCATAATATAAGATCCCAGTTTTTTACTTCTGAAAGCTTCAAATACTTCAAAATGTTCTACAAAAACAAATGATCCGAGTTCCCATAAGATGAGGTAACCCACCGCTTCGGATTCATGTACTACAGACATAAATCCTACTTTCGGATTTGAAAATAAATCTAAAAACTGTTGCTGATCCCTTTGTTCGTCTACAGGAAAAGTACTGGTATAAGAAGCATAGATTTCCTGAATTCTATGATCTTCGGCTGAAGTAATCGGTAAAAATTCCATAATTTATAGGTCAAAGACACTTGGTCTTCTTGTGATAAAAATATCTTTAATCCACAAAGTAAATGCCAGACCCAGATAGATCAGAAAGAAAAAACCGGCCGTGGCAAAAGTAGAGTAGATGAAGAAAATCCTTAATTTGGATACAGGAATTCCTAGCTTAGCACCCGTTCTCGTCAGAACACCAAACCATTCTCTTTCCATTTTGTGACGAATATTACTCAGCATTTTAAGATTCTTTTAAAAGTTTAAATCCAATACTGCAAGTTAAGCAATTTTTTTCTTCACATAAATTTTTATGATGATAAATCAGGCTTTGAGTCTCCAGAGCATTCGTTATATTCACCCCAAGGTTTTTCCAATTCTGTATCACCGAATTTTTTTCTGCAGTAATATTTTTATACAGCTCTATAATTTCTTCTGCAGCCTCTTCACTGTGATATTTGTGGTAAGTATATTTTAAAGGAAGCACGGTATTCAGGATAATGAGATCCATAAAATCCTTGCTTAGTGTTTTAGGCTGGACCTTTGAAACTGTTCCGAAATTGAAGTGAGTATCCCAATATTCAGAAGCCTTAATGGGTGTGAATACCTCATAAATTTGTGCTGCATTTCGGACTCCGATGATTTTGGAAAATAAATTCTGATGCCGGAAGTAAAGATCAGCCAGCTGAGACAACCGTATAGTGGGGAAATTAGGAGGTCTTAATCTTAAAAATTTGGGATGAAGTTTTAGATCAGGAATTTTAAATTTTACCCTGATAAATTCAAACTCCCGTTTCCAGATTTTCATCTGTTCATCCTTCGGGTGATCAAGCCATCCTGAAATTCCGAACAATAAAGCCTCAAGCTGAAAAGGGTTCTGCCGGATTTTATTGATGATGGAGTAGTCAATACTCTCCGCAATCTGTCTGAAGATAAAGGCATTTACTTTTAAACCGAAAGAATAGGCAAAGCTATGAAACAAAACCGCTTCAAAATTATTTTTATGCAGGGTGAGACTCTGCTCCAGTTCCAATGATTTTTCTTCCAGCTTTTTCAGGATATTTTCTTCGTGAAAAAAAATAGGGATTTTATCTTTGTTGAAAATACTCTCACAGGCGATAAACTTATTTTCATCAACAAGCTTTTCATATTTCCCAAGGATATTTTCATCAATATAATCTTTAAGCTCCAACGTTGGAACATTTTTTCCGGTAAGCTCACTGATTTCTATATCATGTTGAAATACGACATGAAAAATAATATTACTGTAATTAGGATCTTGAGAATGATTATGAAAAATCCAGTCGGAGGAGCGTACATGCAGTTCTATATTTCCTGCGATTACCAGACCGTTGATTTTGATTTTTGCATCCAGAAAATCCGGACCTGCATTTTTATTCCATTTTCCGAATTGGATGATCTCGACGGGATTACCTTCAATATCCTTGAAGTCAAAATGTTTGAAAACCTTATAGTTCCAAAGATATTGAAGTAATTTTTCCGTCATAAGTGTGACGGTAAATATAATAGAAAAATTATACTTTCGTCAGCTCCTTATTAAAATTTTCTATCGTTGTTCTATACATTTTCTCATATATAGGAAGAATGTTTTTCAAATCGAATTTAATGGCCTGATCTTTCGCATTTTTCTTCATTTGAGTTAAAAGTTCCTCATTGCTCAAGAGCTTAATAGTATAGTTACTCATGGCTTCCACATTTCCGATCTCCGCCAGATAACCTGTTTCTCCCTGAATATTTACCTCAGGAATTCCCCCGGCATTTGAGCTGATCACCGGTGTATAAGCGGCCATGGCTTCCAATGCTGCAAGACCGAAGCTTTCCTGCTCAGAAGGAAGAAGAAATACATCAGAAAGCTGTAAGATTTTATAAAGATCATTTACCTTTCCTAAAAGACGAATCTTTGAGATAAGCTCAGGATTTTCTTCCAGAAACTGGTTCACTTTTTCCATATCAGGACCTTCACCAATGATGATCAGTTTGGATTTTACCTTTTTCTCCACATTCTTGAAAATCTGCAGAACTTCATCTACACGCTTTACAGGGCGAAGATTGGAGACATGAATCAGAATTTTCTCATCAGGATTGGCAAACTGCGTTCTCTGGCATTCAGAGCAGTCGTCAAACTCAGAATTATCAATAAAATTGGTAATTACCTGGATTTCTTTTTTGATATTGAAAAACTGAAGCGTATCTTTTTTCAGACTTTCAGAAACAGAAGTAATCGCATCAGACTGGTTGATGGAAAACTCTACTGCATGTTTATAACTAGGGTGCTGACCTACAAGAGTAATATCAGTACCATGGAGAGTCGTCACCAAAGGAATATCATTATTGTCTTCCTTAAGCATTTGCTTTGCCGTAAATGCCGCATAAGCATAAGGAATGGCATAATGAGCGTGCAGCAGGTCAAGTTTATAAAGATTGACCACCCTGTAGATCATCGAACTCAACGCAATATCATAAGGCTGATACTGGAAAAGGGGATAGGTCTGAACATTGACCCTGTGGAAGAAAATATTAGGATTGGTAATGTCCAGTCTTGCCGGAAGTGCAGAACTGATGAAGTGTACCTCATATCCTTTGTTGGCAAGAGACATTCCAAGTTCTGTTGCTACAATTCCGCTTCCTCCATAGGTTGGATAGCAAAGTATGCCTATTTTCATTGGATTATTGTTGTTTTGATGTTGTGTTATTGGGTAATGCAGAGGTATTAAGATCTATTCCCATACCTGCTTTCAGCTGGTCGTTTACCAGTACGGGAAGCCTGCCCCATATTTTTGTTTTTCCGTTCAGGGCATCAGCCGTTGCATTCATTGAATCATCGTTATTTTCATAAGAAACAAGAACGGTTGACACTTTTGAAATATCAATATCCTTTAATGCATAAGCACTTCCGAATACATTGAGAATTACATTTTGATTTTTAGTCAGATCAGCAAGAACTTTTTTGGATTCTGCAGAAATTTTATAAGGCTTATACGCCGTTGAATTATCCTTATGGAAACCTACAACTACGGTAGATCCCGTTGGAATAGTATTGATCTCACCTGCTTTTTTAATGATTACATTGTTCCCAAGTCTATTGGCAAAAGTCTGATAAGGAGCCTCTTCCAGCGGAATATAATAAATTTGCTTTCCGGTAAGCGGAAGCAGTTTCTTTTCATTCTTTAATAAAGTCAGTGCATTGGCATAAAGATTCTGAACCAATGTTTTATGAGAATCATTATTTAAATCAGCATTGATGTTTTCGGGATTTTTCGGAGTGTACTGTGTAAGTCCCAGGAAATATTTTGTTAACAGGATTTTCTTTACACTTTCTTCCACTCTGTTCTGAGGAATCTCCCCTTTATCAATGGCTTTCTGTATCAGTTTTTTTCCTTCAGAAACTCCCTGAGAGAAAAGCATGATATCATTTCCTGCTTTAAAAGCCAGAGCATCCAGTTCACCAGGTTTGTATTTATTGGCTACAGCACCCATATTTAAAGCATCTGTGATAATTAAGCCTTTGTAACCCAGCTTATCTTTCAGTAATCCTGTGATAATGTTTTTAGAAACTGATGCAGGAATTCCTTTCCCTGATTCTAAACTCGGAACATATAAATGAGCCACCATCACCCCTCCGATTCCTTTATCCATCAAAGCTTTGAACGGTGCCAGCTCTACAGTATTAAGTCTGTCTGTATTGTGAGAAACTACCGGAAGATCCAGGTGAGAATCTGTGCTGGTATCACCATGACCTGGAAAGTGCTTGATGGCTGCCAGTATATTATTATCCTGCAAACCATTGGAGTAGGATAGGGCAGAACTGATCACATTATTCACTTCAGATCCAAAACTTCTGTTTCCGATAATAGGATTATTCGGATTGGTATTGACATCCACTACAGGAGCAAAATCCCAGTTGATCCCCATTCTGTGACAGTCTTCTGCAATTTTGGCAGACATCTGGTACACAAGATTTTTATCCTGGATTGCCCCTAATGTCATTGCCCACGGAAATTTATGAGCTGTTGCAATTCTCTGGAACAGTCCCCATTCCGCATCCATTCCAATCATCAAAGGCACCTTGGACTTTTGCTGAAACTCATTCACCAGATTGATTTCCCTTGCAGCATCATCCTGCATTAAAATTAATCCTCCGATCTTATCATTGGTAACAATATTTCTTATCTGGCTGATATAGTCTTCTCCCTTATTGGTATACAGTGCAACAATGAAAAGCTGACCTAATTTTTCATCCTGTGAAAGATTTCTGTACGTTTTATCAACCCACTGCTTTGCTTTTTTCAGATCATCTGCGGAAGCATTTTTAGGTTGATACTGGGCATTCACCTTAGGGCTTATCAATGCGGCAATAAAGAGTGAACTATATAATAATTTCTTCATGACTTTTTGAATAAGAACAAAAATACAATTAAAAAAATCAGGAAAACAATGTTTTTGAAATTTTTGGTATATGATTTGAATACGCAATATAAATAATAACTAAACTTTTATAAAATGAAAAAAATTCTTCCATTTATATTACTTGCCGGTATTGGTTTTTTAGCCTATAGCTGTGATAACAATGATGATGTTGTTGTACAAAATCCTGTAGACAGTGATACTCTTCCTGTAATGAAGGACGTAAATGTTTCTTTAAACAGTTCAAATAATTATGCACATGTAGAGTTGCTTAATCTTCAGAGTACTGATGTTGTATTAGTATACAGAAAGGATCCTACAGCGAGTAATGCTTGGCAACTTATTCCTAAAACCTATTATTTAGCAAACAGTAGAGAGCTGGAATATAATTTCCTGTTTAACAGTCAGAAGGTGGAGATTTTCACAGAAGGTGTTGCTCCGGCTACATTGACCTCTGCGGAAGCTGGTACATATTTAAATAATCAGACTTTTAGAATTGTATTGGTTTATGCTAATGCTGGTAAAGCAGCTGCTGGTAAAAAAGCCAATGTAGATTACAGTGATTACAATGCTGTTGTTAAGTACTACAATCTTGATGAAAGTAAAGTACAGACAGTCAATGTAAATTAATTAAGAAATATCTTTTCAGTTTTTTATAATTAAAGAAAGCCCTGGGAGAAATCTCGGGGCTTTTGATTTTTATAAATGGTAAAGCGGAATCACCATATAGAATTAAATAAATATCTGACCAGAAGAGTCCATTATTATTGAATCAAAATTAGTATTGAATTGAGTCAGATTGCTGTCATCAATAGAAACGGGCTTTAGCCCGTTCATTCAAATATATAACATTCATTTGGCTTTAGCCAAAACCTAAGTATTTTGCAGATCAAACTCTGCCGCATTGGTCTTCAAATGATTCCAAATAAAAAGCTTCAGAAAAACTGAAGCTTTTGTTTTATCTAGTTATCATTGTCATCCAGCAGATGTCCAAAGAAATCTTTTTTGGTTTGCAGATAGCCTTTGCTTATTTCGTTAGCAGGAATCTGTAAGGGTACTCTTGAATTAAGATGAATGTTGCTGTCTACCACATATTTTACCTTTTCAGGATTGTTGGTAAGAAGGTTGATGTCTTTTACATCCAGTAGGTTAAGGATCTCAATAGCTACACCGAAGTTTCTGTCATCAGCAGGAAGTCCCAGTTGGAGATTGGCCTGTACGGTATCAAGTCCTTTTTCCTGTAGAGAGTAAGCTTTCAGTTTATTGATGATACCTATATTTCGGCCTTCTTGACGTAGGTAGATAATAATTCCTCCATTTTCGTGGATGTATTTCATTGCAGCATCAAGCTGCTGTCCGCATTCACATTTTTTTGAATGGAAAACTTCTCCGGTAATACATTCAGAATGAAAACGGACATTTACAGGTTTTGTAAAATCCGTATTCTCAGCGACGATAGCCATATGCGGCATCCAGTCGTTTTCATTTTCGGAGAAAGCAATCATTCGGAAAGTACCGTGCTCTGTAGGAACATTGGCTTCCGCCTGAATTTTAATCATTGATTGTTCAATTAGTTTTTTTAACTTCCTGGTAAAGCATCTTCTATAACAGAAATATTGGTTTTTAAACGAACCAGATATCTGTTGAGAACTTCGTCATCATCTTTGCCCAGACTTTGTCTTTGCTTTTGTATTTTTTTGTATGATTTTTCGAAGCTTTTCAGTGCTCTTTTCTTTCCTGTCGAATTATTGGCATCAATAGCATATAAATAGTTCTGAAGACTGTATTTCAAACTTGTAACCTCTTCATTCAGCCCATTGTTTTTAAACTTGGGAAAAGTGGAGATGATGTTTGAGATTTCAGAAGCATTTACATTTTCTTTGATATTGATGTTAAAATTCTTCTTTGAGTTTCGGTCAGAGTCAGAACCTTTAGCATCGCTATAAAAGCTGTTTGACAGCGGAGAAAGGTTAAGCTTTTCCGTTGCGCAGGAAGTTGTTAGTATAATAAGTACTCCAAAAAAAACTAGTCTTTTCATTTCTGTTGCCCTTTTTGATAAAGGATTGGGTTAAGACTTTCATCATTATACATTTTCATTTGTTTGTATACTTTCATCTTAACGTTACCGTTTTCAATATCAGCAAGCAACTGATCTATAGAAGTTGATAGGTCTTCTTTCTGAATAAGCAGAACATCCAGTTTGGCCTGGCAGTTTTTTCTGTGTTCTTCAGAAGCGGATTCTCTATTGGCTTCTAATGACATGTGATAAACCTTTAGCGCCAGAATTGATAATCTGTCTACTGCCCATGCGGGAGTTTCCGTATTTATCTTTGCTTCAGGTTTCGGAGTTATATTTTCAAACTTAGTAAGGAACCAGCTGTCAATGTATTCCACCAGATCAGTTCTTTTCTGATTGGAGGCATCTATTGTTCTCTTCAGTTGAAGGGCTTCAGCCGGATCAATATTTTCATCTCTAATAATATCTTCCAGATGCCATTGAACGGTATCAATCCAGTTCTTTGCATACAAAATCCGTTCCAAACTATCTTTTTCGAACGGGTTATTAATTAGAGTGTTAACGTCATCAGACACGTGATAGTCTTCAATAGATTGATTGAAGATTTTCCATGCAGTCTCGGTAAATTTCATTAATTCTAAGGAATTTTAGTTGCTTGAAGAATTATTGTTGGAAGACGACTTGTTTTCAGAACCTGGTTTGTCTTCTTCTTTTACCGCATCTTTAAATTCTTTGATTCCTGAGCCTACTCCTCTCATTAATTCCGGAATTTTCTTTCCTCCAAAAAGTAATACCAAAAGTATTGCTACGATAAGGATGTGTTGCCAAGATAAGGCAAGTATTGTTAGTGTATTCATCTCTTAAAATTTTTGCAAAGTTACACTTTTTTTAATATGAAATCCAACCTAATGGATCAACTGGTGTACTTCCGTTCCATACTTGGAAATCAAGGGTATATGCACCGTCAAAATCCTGGGCTACCGTCCCTACTGCAGTTCCTGAAGAAACCTGTTGCCCTTTGGATACACTTACATTTCCTAAGTTGGAATAGATGGTAAAATAGCTTCCATGTTTAATAATAACAGTTTTCGTGCCGTCATTATTGGCCAGTACCGAAGATACTGATCCCGGGAATACTGATTTTGCTCGGGTACCTGAAGGAACAGAAATTTTGATTCCGTTATTTTCTTCAGTGATATTTTTGAATACCGGGTGCGGCTGTCTTCCGAAACGGTGAGTGATCTGTCCGGCTCTGTCTGCAGGATAACCAAGTCTTCCCCTGTTGTCTGCAAAACTGTTTCCGGATGCTGTAGAAACACCATAGCTGGTCATTGCTTTGGTTTCTGCAGCCTTTTTCTCTGCTTCTTTTTTCTTGACAAGGGCAGCTTCTGCGGCTCTAGCAGCTGCTAATTTATCTGCTGCTTCCTTAGCTTTGGCATTAGCTTCATCAGATGCTTTTTTAGCAGCAAGCTTTCTTGCTTCATCTCTGGCATTAGATTCTGCTCTTGCAGCTTCTTCATTACGCTTTCTTTCTTCTTCAGCTCTTCTTGCAGCCAGTTCTGCCGCTTTTTTAGCTTCAGCTTCAGCTATTCTTCTTTCTCTTTCAAGGGCTTCAGCTCTTGCTTTAGCTTCAGCTTCAATTCTTGCTTTTTCTCTTTCTGCAGCAAGCTTAGCTAATCGGATTTTTTCAGCCTCAGCTTTTCTTCTTGCTTCTTCTTCCGCTTTGGCTATTCTGATCTCTTCAGCAATGATTGCCCTGATCTGACCTTCAATAACTTTATTTTGTGCCTGCTTTTGCTTCAGCTCAACGGTAAGTTTAGATTCGTTCTTCTTAAATTCTGCAACCAACTGCTCTTTCTGTGCTCTTTCTGCATTGATCGTTGCGAGGTCTTTCTGCTGATTCACCAAGAGACTTTCTTTCTCTTTTACAGAGTTTTGTCTCTGAGCAATTGTTTTCTTAATCTGATTGGCTGCATTGGAAATTTCAGCGGCTTTTTTATCCTGATAGTCAGAATACTGCTTCAGATACTGTACTCTTCGTATTGCTTCACCAAGATTCTTTGATGAAAGAATGAAGGTTACTTTATTCTGTACCCCTTTATTTTTATAAGCATTAACAAGAACTTCTGCATAATTCTTTCTGAGAACAGCCAATTCTTTGTTCTGACGGTTGATCTCAAGCTGGCGCAGATAAATATCGTCCTCAATAAACCTCTTTTCTTTCTGAGTATTATTGTAGACCTTTTCTCTTAGAACGAGCTTTTGATTAACATTGGTAAGATAAGCTATGGAAAGTTTAGATTCGCTTCTTGTTTTAGCTAAATCCGTATTTATTTGTGCAATTTGTTTTTTAAGTTCGGCATTCTGTTTTTGCAATTGTTCTTTTTTCTGCTGTCCCTGGTGCAGTCCGAACATCAAAATACCTATTAAAAAGCTAAATTTTTTAATCATTTAATCTCAATTTTCTTATAACTGGATGGTACAGAATAAGGTGTTTCCATCCTCGAAAAGTCAAATTTCGTGTTTTCCAGTAAAATTTGACTAGATTTTGAGCCTTTTATAATTATTTTAACATTTTTCGGAAGGCGGATTCCGTTGTATTCATTCCAGTCACTGTAAGAAATTTCCAGCTCATCAGAAGACAGAATATCTTTTAAATTGACACTTAGCAGATCGTAATTGGTGTCATATTGCAATGCTATTTTATATTCCCTTTGTTTTTCATCCGTTACAATCTTCTGATTGACGTTGGAAACCATTTTATAGCCCTGTGCATTTTGAGTCAGGGTAAACTGAGAATCATTAATCTTCACAAATGTTCGTCCCAATAATATTTTTTCCAGCGATTTATAGTCAATGAAATTAACATTAAGCAGATTGTTGAGGTAATCAAAATCAGAATCAATATATGTTTTATTGATCTTATCCTGTCCTTTTATTCCTTCAGGGGTTGCAATTCCTCTTGCTGCATTAATGAAAAGGGCCCTTAAATTCATCCAGACCTTTTTATCATTTTCAATATAAATGGTTGCATCCAGAGTAGGTACATAACTTCCCGATTCCACACGTACTTTACTGTCTATCTTGATTTGTTCAAATTTTGGCGGGACTACTACATGTTCATAGAAAGTGAGTTTATCTCTCACCGGTTCATTTACATCTTTTGGATTTCTGTTGTCTTCGGCTGTCACAATACTGTCCCGTTTGTTATCTGCATTGTTTTTTGCATTGTTACGGGTTTTACAGGATGATAAGGCAAGAAGCAATATAAAGAATGGTATCCAATTTTTCATGTAGCTATTTTTAGGTTTAAAAAAATGGTGCAATATTAACGCCAAACCACACAAAATGTTTTGTGTGGTTTGATTATATCTTATTTTAAGTTGAAGATTTTCTACTCTTACTTATTTGGAAAGGAAATCTAAAACAGAATAGTCTCCCAGGGAAATTTCTCTGGCAACACCGAAATACTGTGCAGAATTACCAATCATAGAATTGGAAAGGTTTCCATGGTTGATTCTTGTATTTTCCTGAATCAGGGAATTCTCAATATTGGAATTGACCACTGTAGTATTATTACCCAATGAAACACCAGGTCCTACTTTAGAGTTGGATATCCTTACGTTTTCTCCAATGAAGCAAGGCTGGATAATCAGAGAGTTTTCAATCACTGCAGAGGCTGGGTAGTGGGTCATTTCCTCTTTTTCATATTCAAGGATCTTGCTGTTGGTTTCTACCGTAGCATTCTTGTTTCCACAGTCCATCCAGTCATTTACCTTACCTAACGTAAACTTGGCCCCTTTTGCTCTCAGGTTTTCCAATGCGGTAGTCAGCTGGTATTCGCCTCCGTTTTTAATATTATTATCCATGATGTAGTTGATCTCATCCATCAGTTTTTCAGCACTGTTGAAATAATAGATACCGATGATGGCAAGGTCAGAAACAAAAGTCTGAGGCTTTTCAACAAAGTCTGTAATAAAGCCGTAGTTATCTAATTTTACCACACCAAATGCAGATGGATCTTCCACACTTTTCACCCAGATCACACCGTCCGAGTTTTTATCCAGCTGGAAATCTGCACGGAACAGGGTATCAGCAAAAGCAATAACCACATCTCCCTGCATAGATTGCTCAGCACATTTGATCGCATGAGCTGTTCCAAGCGGGTCATTCTGATAATATATGCTTCCTTTTGCTCCCAGCTTTTCAGCAATCTGAATAAGGGATCTTTCGATCTCAGGGCCAAAATCTCCGATGATAAAGGCTACTTCTTCAATTTTTTCTCCTGCAACTTTAGCAATATCTTCCACTAATCTCTGTACGATAGGTTTTCCGGCGATAGGGATAAGCGGTTTTGGAACTGTCAGTGTATGTGGACGTAGTCTGGATCCGCGTCCAGCCATAGGAACAATAATTTTCATAGATGATATAAAGATGTTTTTTGTTTAAATGTAGTTTATTTTTTGTTAAATATAATAATTAAAATGCCTTTAAGACATAATACTTATCATGCTTAGTGTATTCGTTTTTTAATTTTAAAGAGTACTAATAATCAAAAGAGATACCAAGTTCTAAGATCTTTTAAGAATCTTGGATACGATTGCTTTTTCTTTAAAAACCACCAGTCCCAGGAACAGGATCAGAAATAAATTTCCAATCAGATAATTGGTCCTGAACTCGTAAAAAGAGATCAATGAACAGGCAATTGTAAAGAACAGATACAGAGCGATCTTTCCCGTATTATAATGAATGGGATATTGTTTTTGTCCCCATACATAAGAGATGATCATCATAGACGTGAATGTGATCAATGCAGCCATTGCACTTGCCCAATATCCGTAAGTAGGAATAAACAGGAAGTTGATCAGAATGGTGATACATGCTCCAATGACTGAAATATACAATCCTACCCGTGTCTGATCCGAAAGCTTGTACCATATGGAAAGGTTAAGATAAATTCCCAGAAATAATGCTCCCAGCATAACAAAAGGAATGATCTCAATCCCTTCATAATAAAGTGGGTTTCTTAAATATTTTTCAGAGATCCACTGAAGGTTAACCATGAGTCCCATATAGATGATGCAGCTGCAAATAACGAAAACATCCATCAATACTGCATAGGTTTTATGAGAATCTTTGTTTTTAAAGCTTGAAAAGAAATAAGGCTCAATCCCCAATTGATATGCCTGTCTGAAAACGGTGATAAAGGTTGCAATTTTATAAACCGCCCCATATACTCCGATCTGATGGCGGGCTTCTTCTTCAGGAAGTAAGTATTTAAGGAACTGTCTGTCTAAAGTCTGGTTCACAATGCCTGCAAGTCCTGCAATCATTACCGGCCAGGAATAGTTCATAATCCTTTTCCATAATCCGAAATCAAATTTGGAAAGGCTGAAACTGAAGAATTCTTTACCTACAATTAAAAGAGTAATGATACTCTGAATCAGGTTAGCTACAAAAACATAACCTACCCCGAAATCCGGATTGTATTTTAAACCGAAAATCCCTTCAGGATGATTAGGAAGCCATCTTATAAAGAATAGGACCAGTAAAAAGTAAACTGATGACCCTGCTACTTTAGACAGCATATATTTAAAAGGTTTTCCCTGAAGTCTCAATATAGCAGAAGGAATGGTAGAAAAAGCATCCAACGAAAGGATAAAGAGAAAAATAATAAGATAGTTGACCTGATCCGGTGTTTCAAATGCCTCTGCCAGCTGAAACCTGAAAACATATCCTAAAATGAGATAGATGAGCCCCATGCTGATGATACTCACCGAGCAGGTAGAAATTAATGTTTTTCTGTCAATATTTTCCTCCTGGGCAAAACGAAAGAAAGAAGTTTCCATACCATGGGTAAGCAATACCGTGATGACCCCTGCAATGGAATACCAGTCTACAAACGGCGATGAAGCTGCCGGCCCGAAAGCCTTCGTTACGATTGGTGCAATAATGAATGGGAAGATGCGGACCAATACGGAGCTAAGCCCATATACCGCTGTCTGCCCAAATAATTTCTTATACAATTCGAAAAATTTTATGCAAATGTAAATATTTAGAAATTGATTTGTATCCGGTGATATTAAAATTCATTCATAAACCTTAATTTTGCTTTTTATAGAAGCTGAGTATTGGGATTCAAAAATGAACTAACTGTATTTTCATTACCGGAATCACCAATTTTTCAGAATTTTATGATCTAATATCTAATTTCTACGTATAATGAAAATCCTAATCAAAAATGTAAACATCGTCAACGAAGGCCGGATCTTTGAAGGTGATGTCTTAATAGAAAATGATTTAATCTCTAAAATAAGTTCCGGTATTACAGAAGATGCAGACCAGATTATTGACGGTTCAGGAAAGTACCTTCTTCCGGGAGTGATTGATGACCAGGTGCATTTCCGTGAGCCGGGCCTGACTCATAAAGGAGATATTGAAAGTGAATCAAGGGCTGCCATTGCAGGTGGAGTAACCAGTTTTATCGATCAGCCCAATACGGTACCCAATGCCGTAACCCAGGAATTGCTGGCGGATAAATATGAGATAGCTTCCCAAAAGGCCTATGCCAATTATGGTTTTATGATGGGAGGAACTAATGATAACCTTGAAGAAGTTTTAAAGACTGATCCCAGAAACGTTCCCGGAATTAAATTGTTCCTGGGTTCTTCCACAGGAAACATGCTGGTAGATAATCCTGAAACTCTGGAAAATATTTTCAGCAATACGAAAATGCTTATTGCCGTTCATTGTGAAGATGAAGCAACCATCAGAGCCAATACGCAGAAATATATAGATGAATATGGTGAAGATATTCCGGTGAAATTTCATCACCTGATCAGAAGTGAAGAAGCATGCTATAAATCTTCATCCAAAGCCATTGAACTTGCTCAGAAAACCGGTGCAAGACTTCATGTTTTCCATCTTTCAACAGCAAAGGAAATGGAACTTTTCAGAAATGACATTCCTTTAAAAGATAAAAAGATTACTGCTGAGGTTTGTGTTCATCACCTTACCTTTACCAATGACGATTACGAAACAAAAGGCGGATTGATCAAATGGAATCCAGCTGTGAAAACACAAAAGGATAAAGATGCCCTATGGGAGGCTCTTTTAGATGACAGAATTGACGTTATTGCTACAGATCATGCTCCACATACTGCGGAAGAGAAGAATAATGTCTATACAAAATGTCCTTCAGGAGCACCATTGGTACAGCATTCATTAGTTGTAATGCTTGAAAATTATAAAAACGGTAAAATTTCCCTTGAAAAAATAGTGGAGAAAATGTCTCATAATCCTGCTATCCTTTTCAGAGTGGAGAAAAGAGGTTTCGTAAAAGAAGGCTATAAAGCAGATCTTGTATTGGTAGATTTAAATGCTGACTGGACTGTTGCTAAAGACAATTTGCTGTACAAATGCGGTTGGAGCCCATTGGAGGGAACCAACTTCCATTCCAAGGTTACCCATACTTTTGTAAACGGTCATCTGGTATATGATAACGGAAAGGTTGGAGAAGAGAAGTTTGGTGAGCGTTTGCTTTTTGAAGTGGAGTAATAAAAGATAGTCCGGATCGTAACCGGATATTATAATAATTCAATAGAAGCGGGCTTTAGCCCGCTTTTAAAATTATAAATATTCCGTTGGCTTTAGCCAAAACTTATTTTAAATCAATAAGGAAATTAAAAGATATTTTTATCTCTCGCAGATTGCACAGATCACGCAGATTTTATAGCTCAGTCATCTGCCAAATCTGTGCAATCTGCGAGAATTTTATTTATACTGGTTTTATTTTTTCGCTTTATTTCCCATATAAAATGTAAGCTTACCGCCTTTTACAAGGTCAGAATGCTTTAATGTGAAATCTTTAATTTCTTTTCCATTCAATATAACTTTCTGAACATATACATTTTTCGGACTCTGATTGATGGCTTCAATTTCAAAAGATTTTCCGTTTTCCAGATTTAAAACCGCATGGTCAATAGCCGGGCTTCCGATTGAATAGTCCTCTGAGCCGGGAGCAACAGGATAGAAACCTAATGTACTCAAAATATACCATGCACTCATTTGTCCCGCATCATCATTTCCTCCCAATCCGTCCGGAGTTGCTTTGTACTGCATTTCCAAAATACGGCGGATCTGTGCCTGGGTTTTCCAGGGCTGTCCTGCCCGGTTATAAAGATAAGCAACATGGTGTGCAGGTTCGTTTCCGTGGACGTATCCACCGATGATTCCTTCTCTTGTAATATCTTCAGTATCTGCAAAAAACTCATCCGGAAGATGCATCGTAAATAATTCATCCAGCTTTGCCGCAAACTTCTTTTTCCCACCCATCATTTTGATCAGTTCGTCCGGATTCTGCGGAACAAAAAAACTATAGTTCCATGAATTACCTTCTATAAAACCCTGTCCATGGGTGCTGAGAACATCAAAATCTTTTTTAAAACTTCCATCAGAAAGACGGGGACGCATAAATCCAATGGTGGGATCGAAATTATTCTTCCAGTTTTCAGAGCGTTTGATAAACCGATTATAAACCTCTGTTTCCCCAAGGTGCTTTGCCAACTGAGCAATAGCCCAGTCATCATAAGCATACTCCAACGTATTGGAAACTGAAGTTCCGTTTTTTTCAGCAGGAATATAACCCAGGTCAATGTATTGGCCTATGCCCTCGTAGTCTCTTTTGCTGGCTGTTTCTATGCAGGCTTTTAAAGCTTCTTTGGGATCGCCGTCATAATTTCCTTTAATAATGGCGTCAGCAACTACACTTACACTGTGATAGCCGCTCATACACCAGTTGTCGTTGGCATAATGAGACCAGATGGGTAACATTTTCATAGAAAACTGATTGTAATGAGCCATCATAGATTTCACCATATCACCATTTCTTTTGGGCTGGATGATATTGAATAGCGGATGAAGTGCCCGGTAAGTATCCCACAGGGAAAATGTAGTATAATGGGTGAAGTCCGTTGCTTTATGAATATTCTGATCCAGACCTTTATACTCTCCGTTTACGTCCATATAGGTAGTGGGATTGATGAAAGTATGGTACATTGCCGTATAAAAATTGATTTTTTCTGTGTCTGAACCTTTGATGGTAATTTTATTAAGTTCTTTATTCCAGATCTCCTGTGTCTGGGCTTTTATCTGGTCAAAAGATAAATTTCCCGTTTCTTTTTCAAGATTTTCCAGTGCATTAGACTGGCTTACGGGAGAAATAGCGAGCCTGACTTCAATGGCTTCATTTTCCTGAGTATCAAAATCAAAATACATTTTCAGGTTTTTTCCTGCGATTTCCGGAAAGTTCTTTGTCTGATCGAATTTTCTCCAGAATCCTTTATATACCTGCTTTTCATCATAGCTTTTCTGTCCATAAGATTTAAAAGGCTTTGAAAACTTCATGGCAAAATAAACGGTTCTTGTTCTTGCCCAGCCATTCGTCTGCCGATAACCGGTGATTGTGTTTCCATTTTCCACACGGGCGTAGGTCCATATATTTTTTCCGTCATAATTGTAAATTCCGGCCATCAGATCCAGAATAATATGGGCCTGGTCAGATTTTGGGAAAGTATAACGGTGAACTCCCACTCTGGTGGTTGCCGTAAGCTCTGCAAGGATATTATGGTCATCAAGCTTTACTTTATAATAGCCTGCTTCTGCTGTTTCATTCTGATGTGAAAACCTGCTTCTGTAGCCGTTTTCGGGATGAGAAGCAGTACCCGGATTAAGCTGTAGTTTTCCTATGGTAGGTATGATGAGAAAATCTCCAAGGTCAGAATGGCCCGTACCACTGAAGTGGGTAGAACTAAAGCCTGTGATTGTTTTATCTTTATAACGGTAGCCTGCACAATATTTATAAACTTCACCATTGTATTTACCGTTCAGCTCATAAGAAATGGTATCCGTTTCAGGACTCAGCTGTACAGCTCCAAAAGGAACGGTAGCACCGGGATAAGTATGTCCCATTTTCTCAGTTCCGATGAGTGGATTTACATATTGATACAGCTTTTCAAATTTTTGTGCCCTGAAGGCTGAAGCAAAAAATAATAATGAAAGAAAAATAGTAGACCCGGTTTTTTTCATAAAATCAGATTATTAAAAGATAAAAATAATTAAAAATTTAAAGAATAATCTTCCCGTATTGTAATTTATATAAAAATGCTCCGGTTTATTTTTCAGAGAACCGGAAACCTATTCCGTGAAGATTTTCGATGGAAATATTTTCTTCATTCACAAATACTTTTCTGAGCCTCGAAATAAATACATCCAGGCTTCTTCCCATAAAATAATCATCGTCTCCCCAGATTGCTTTCAGAATTTCCTGCCTTTTTACAACCGTATTTTTGTGACGGATAAAGTAGAGTAACAGCTCAGATTCCCTTTGGGTAAGAGTAATGGTATTGAGTGAATCCTGTAAAGTGTAATTTTTAGGATCAAAATTATATTTCCCGACTTTATACTGTAATGGATGAGCGTTCGTCTTCCGGGTACGTTTCAGAAAAACTTCAATTTTCAGGATCAGCTCTTCAATACTGAAGGGCTTTACAAGATAATCATCTGCACCTATTTTCAATCCTTTGATCCGGTCTTCCTTCAATGCTTTGGCAGAAATGAAAATAATGGGAATCTCCGTATTTTTATCACGGATATATTGAGCCAGCTCAAATCCGCTGATGCCGGGCATCATGATATCTAAAAGGCAAATGTCAAAATTCTGAGTATTAAAAGCTTCCAGGGCAGATTTTCCGTCGGGATAGCAGGAAATATCGTAGTATGTTTCCAGGCTGTCCTGAATCAGGAAAGCGATCGTCTCATCATCTTCGGCATATAGAATTTTAGATTTTTCCATGAGGGGTAAAGATTAATTTAAAAACGGTAAAAATAGGGTAATTGTAATTCCCTTATCCGTATTATTTTCAACCGATATTTTCCAGTTATGTTGCTGAATGACTTTTTTTACATAGAAAAGTCCCAGCCCAAAACCGTTCACTTCATCACTTTTTTGAGTACTTACCCTATAAAATTTATCAAAAATATGGGGTATGTTTTTAGAAGGAATTCCAATTCCGTTATCTTTAAATTTTAAATGAAGCCCTTTTGAATCTTTAAAGGAAGATATCAAAATATCAGGAGCCGTATCACAATATTTTATAGAGTTGTCCAGAATATTGTAGATGATATTGGTAAAGTGAAATTCATCTGCAATGATGACATCGGTATCATCAAGGTCTATACGGATGTTGAGATTTTCATTTTTCTGTTGTATAGAGTCTGCAATTTCCGTAATGAAGGGCAGTAAAACGATTCTCTGAAGTTTCAGAGTTAATCCGGATGCATCGGTTTTTGCAATATTTAATATTTTTTCAATATGATTATTAAGCTTGTAACTCTGATCCGTAATAATGGAAGTATAGGTCTTCAGTTTAGGATTTTCCTTGACTGTTTCCTGCTTGGTAAGAGCTTCCGATGCCAGAAGTATGGAAGATAAAGGAGTCTTGAACTCATGTGTCATATTATTGATAAAATCCCGTTGGAGCTCTGAGAATTTTTTCTGCTGAATAATGGTATAAATAGAATATACATACACTAGAAGGATGATAATCAGGGCGAATGTCAGAATATACCAGAACCGTAGTGAGCTGACCAGATAAGTAGCCTTATCCGGAAATCGTATAGAAAAGTAGTAGACGAGATTCTTATGCTTTGGAAAGTTGACCGTTTTATGAGTGCTTTTCTGATGGGTAGAAACATATTTTCCATAGATCATCCTGTCACTATGGCAATTGTAGAGTGCATAAACATAGTTGGTATTGATCTGGAACCTGTTAAATTCTGTTTTCAGATAATATTCAAGTACTGTGGGATGAAATTCATTATTGATATTGACTACGTAATAATCATTGGAAATGTTTTGTATAGGACTTTCTGTAAAGGACGTCTTTCCTTCTGACAGCTTTTCTACCACTTCCAGCAATGCAATATTCACGGTTTGGTTAAACTTTTTATCTTCAAGATTGTAGGCCTGCCGGGTCCAGAGAAGCTGAGCTATCAAGATTCCGATGATAGCAACAAACCCAAGGCTGATGATGATATTAAGTTTTTTGATTCCCATTTACAGAGGCAATATTATCCAAAAATATCTATTTATTTTTTGTCATTAACAACTTATTAACAAATGTTTGAAAGCGCTTAACAAGCCGTATCGGTAATCACTGTTACATTTGCTATATCAAAAAGATAAATATCAGTTTCTTTTTAATTATTAACAAAAATTTGTACTCATGAAAAAACTAAAAATTACCGCTCTTTTAGCTGTCCTGGCATTTTCTCCGTTCTATGCGAATATACTTTCTGCAGATGCGCCTTCTATTGTAAAAATGGTTGCAGATGCCATTAAATGGAAATCAGAATCTATAGATGTAGGCAATATTCCTCAGGGAAAAGCAAAGCTGATCAGATTTGAATTTACCAATACAAGTTCAAAACCGATCATTATACAAAATGTAGCACCTTCATGCGGATGTACAACCGCTGACTATACAAAAACTCCTATCCAGCCGGGGAAAAAAGGATTTGTAGAAGCGAGTTATAATGCTGCTGCCGCCGGTCCGTTTATGAAAACAGTAAACGTTACCACTAGTGAAAGTAAAACACCTAAAATGCTTTCATTCAAAGGAATAGTTGTTTCCTAGTTATTATATTTAAAAAAGTAAAGAAGAACAATCTGACCGTTGACGGTTGGGTTGTTTTTTATTGAATAAGGCTGTGGTTCGCCTGTTTTTATTATTTGCTGCATTATTTATCAATCTATTTTAAAGGATTGCGTTTCAATATTTATTATTTTTAAGAAAAAATATTTTATGAGTCTATATACACAACCGATGCTTCGTGAAGGAGCACTGAAAGATAAAGTAGCGATTGTAACAGGAGGCGGAAGCGGCCTTGGAAAAGCAATGACCAAATATTTTCTCGAATTGGGTGCCCATGTGGTCATTACTTCCAGAAATCTTGAAAAATTACAGACAACTGCTAAAGAACTGGAAGATGAAACAGGAGGAAAGGTACTTTGTGTAGCCTGTGACGTGAGAAACTGGGATGAGGTGGAAGCCATGAAAGAAGCAGCTTTGAAAGAATTCGGGAAGATTGATATCCTGTTGAACAATGCTGCCGGAAACTTTATCTCTCCAACGGAAAAATTGACTCATTCTGCATTTGATTCTATTCTGGACATTGTTTTAAAAGGAACGAAAAATTGTACCCTTTCAGTAGGAAAACACTGGATAGACTCTAAAACTCCGGGAACCGTTCTGAATATCGTAACAACTTATGCCTGGACAGGTTCAGCGTATGTAGTGCCGTCAGCCTGTGCAAAAGCAGGAGTTTTGGCAATGACCAGATCCTTAGCGGTAGAATGGGCTAAATACGGCATCCGTTTCAATGCCATTGCTCCGGGGCCATTCCCTACAAAAGGAGCCTGGGACAGACTTCTTCCCGGTGACCTTCAGGAAAAATTCGATATGAAAAAGAAAGTTCCGTTGAGAAGAGTAGGAGAACATCAGGAGCTTGCTAATCTTGCTGCATACCTGGTTTCGGATTATTCAGCTTATATGAACGGGGAAGTGGTAACCATTGATGGTGGTGAATGGCTTCAGGGAGCAGGAGAATTCAATATGCTTGAAGCAATTCCGAAAGAAATGTGGGATGCTTTGGAAGCAATGATTAAAGCAAAAAAGTCAAATTAACGTAATTTATACATAAAAAACTCCCGGATATATAACAATTCCGGGAGTTTTTTTATAACTATGTACTAAATAATAATTTAAAAATGAATTTCAAACTTCCAACCCTTGTTTTGGCAGTTGCAGTTTTGATGTTTTCAGGAACTGTATATGCACAGGAAACTCCGAAATATGATTATGTAGAAGCATTCAAACCGTTCTTTTATCCTCAGATGGGCTCAGAAACCCGTTCTGCAAGCGGGCAGCCCGGTCATGCATATTGGCAGAACTCGGCAGACTATCATCTGAATGTCAGCCTGAATGAAAATAAAAAAGAAATTACAGGTACCGCTGAAATCACTTACACGAACAATAGTCCCGATCAATTAAGCTTTCTTTGGTTACAGCTGGATCAGAACCTGTTTTCCAAAGATTCCCGTGGAAACGGAGTAGTGCCGCTTTCAGGAAGCAGAAACGGAGCGCATGGTGAGGAATTTGACGGAGGGTATAACATTAAATCGGTAAAGCTTGATGGCAAAGCGGTAAAATATACCATTACGGATACCAGAATGCAGATAGACCTGCCAAAAGAACTGAAAGCAAAAGGAGGTGTGGCCAGAATCGCCATCGAATATTCTTTTATTTCTCCGCAATACGGTTCAGACAGAATGGGGGTGCAGGAAACAAAGAACGGGAAGATCTTTACCATGGCGCAATGGTATCCGAGAATGTGCGTGTATGATGACGTGATGGGCTGGAATACTCTGCCTTATCTGGGAGCTTCGGAATTTTATCTGGAATATGGAAATATAACAGCCAATATTACGGTGCCTGCCAATCATTATGTAGTAGCCTCCGGAGAGCTTATGAATGAAAAAGAGGTTTACAGCAAAGAGGAAGTCAGCAGATGGAATCAGGCCAGAAACAGCGACAAGACAGTGATGATACGTCCGGAATCCGAAATCGGGAAAAATAGTTCTTCCGGAACAAAGACCTGGAAATTTAAAATTACGCAGACCAGAGATTTTGCCTGGGCTTCCTCAGCAGGGTTTATCCTGGATGCAGCAAAAATTAATCTTCCGAGTGGAAAAAAATCACTGGCCATCTCAGCTTACCCTGTTGAAAGCGCCGGAGATAAAGCCTGGGGAAGATCTACAGAATATACAAAAGCAGCGATAGAGCATTACTCACAGAAATGGTATGAATATACGTATCCGGCAGCTACCAATGTTGCAGGAAACGAAGGCGGAATGGAGTATCCGGGAATTGTTTTCTGTCATATGGATTCAAAAGGAGAGGACCTTTGGGGAGTAACGGACCATGAATTCGGGCACAACTGGTTTCCTATGATTGTAGGCTCTAATGAAAGATTATTTGCATGGATGGATGAAGGTTTCAATACCTTTATCAACGGGCTTTCCACAGAAGCTTTTAATAAGGGTGAATATCACAGAAAGAGAGATCTGGCAAGAACAGGAGGTTTTCTGATGGGTGACAATCTGGAGCCCGTTATGGTAGGTCCGGATAATATGAAAGAAAGAAACATCGGAGCTCTGGCTTATTACAAACCGGGAGCAGGGCTGGCTGTTTTGAGGGAAGCAGTTCTCGGGCCTGAAAAATTTGATAAGGCATTCAGAACCTATATCAACCGTTGGGCTTTCAAACATCCTACACCATGGGATTTCTTCCATACGATGGAAAATGTTTCGGGAGAAGAACTGAACTGGTACTGGAGAGGATGGTTTTTGAATAAATGGAAAATTGATCAGGCTGTTAAAAATGTAAAATACATCAATGGAGACTTTAAAAACGGAGTCCAGATTACCGTTGAAAACCTTGGACAGCTTCCAATGCCTACAACTGTTCAGGTAAAATTCAAAGACGGAACTTCAAAAACAGTGAAAATTCCTGTTGAAGTCTGGAAGAGAAATACAGAATGGACTTTCAAAGTAGATTCCAATAAAGAGATCGATGAGGTAAAACTGGATCCTGCTTCTGTAGTTCCGGATATCAATCCTAAGAACAACAGCATGACACCGGCGTAATACTTTGCCTGTCAGTATCAACAGAATACAAGCCTGAACTTCTATAGTTCGGGCTTTTGTTTTTTTAGGGTGTTTTTCCGGGTAAAGTGAAGGGGTTCTCCTGTAAACTTTTGAAGGACAATGAAATAATTTTGCTGAACAATATTAATTTAAAAACAAAAAACATGGAAACATTAAAATCAGTGCTTGAAACAAGTCACGCCAAAAAAACAAAAAATGAGTTAATCGATCTTTTATCAGGAGTAGAAAAAGTTCTTACCCCTGCAGTTTACGAAAAGGTATCCGGAATTGAGGTGTCGGAACTTGGAACGCTTACCAATAAGGAGCTTTTGAATATCGTAGATGATTTTAAAAAGAATTATGATGAAAAGTGGGAAAAATCTTTTTCCGGTGCCTCTTCAGAAATCATGAAACTGATAGCAGGTAAGATGGCTGCGGATGAAGAGATCTTCAAAACTTCAGATGCTGCCAGCGCAGATTTTGCAGCAGAACTGGGAAGTATAGATTTTGCAACCATTATTGGCGGGCCTTTGGATGCTTGTGTAAAAGCGCAGTCTAATGCTTCTATTGCCACGGTGAATTTCATCAATGAAGTTGGTTTTGAGCTTACGGACCCTGCCAACGCCAATAGCCCGAAAAAATTAAGAATGGCAGAGTTTAAATACACCAAGACGATTCCCAATCCTGATTTCGACCCTGATAAACCTGTAAGTAATGATAACCCTAAAACAAAATCTGATCCGGTAGAGATTATCGTTCCTTTTGTAGCCTTACTGAATGTTCCGAGTTTCAGGATTGAAACCTGTGAAGTAGACTTTAACGTTAAGTTGAATTCAACATATACTAAAGATGTAAGTGATGAGTTCGGGATTAATGCGGGAGCGTCCGGTGGTTTTGGACCTGTAAAATTCAAAGTGGATGTATCTTACAAAAGATCATCCAGCACAGGAATCAAGGTTGAAAAAGAATATTCCCTTGGCGTAAAAGTAAGGGCTACCAACGATGAAATGCCCGCAGGTCTTGAAAAGGTTCTTGGACTCCTGTCGCAATAAAAAATTTACGAAGTATGATCAAATTATCAGATTACCTGGATTATCTCAATAACGAGATAATTCAGGCTCGTAAAAAGGCTGACGAAAATGCCGTTCTTATTGCCAAAGAATATGCCCGTCATGAATACCTTAAGTATTTTAAAGTTCCACGGTATGCGCTGCCCTGTGTAAAAATGGATATTCCCATTAAAATTACAGATATAGACTCAGATCCTAAATATAATTTTAAACTGAATCAGGATCAGTTCGTTACAGAAATGAATGAGAGAATTCGTCTCGCAAACAAAGAAAAAAAACTGAATATTCCTGAAATCACTAAAAGACAGATCCAGACTGAAGAATTCAAATCGCTGTTTAGCAAACTGGAAAAAAATGATCAGAAGTTTGGGAAAGTTCCTGCCAATGAAGTGCTAAAGCTTGATCTCAGAAATAAAATCAAAATTCTTAATTCCGGGATTTTCCGGCCTCAGGAAGGAACAGGTGAAGATGAAATAGAAGAACTGAAAGAGATTTTTTCAAAAGTCTTACTGAATAAATATACGTTGGTCAATGCAAAGCTGAACAATATTTACATCGATCCCAACACAAGTGCGGCAGAAGACAGAGATAAATTATTCATCAACCTTCATGTAGAAATGGAGGAAGAAGGAATAAGGATTGTGTCATACAAAGATAAAGACGGTAATGAAATAGAACAGATAACTTTTGAGTAATGCAGGAACTTATCCACCATACAGTGCAGAAACTGAAGGAACTTCTAGAAGACTTCAATGACGTTCAGGCTTTATACCTGTCAAAATCCTTTGATTTTGATTCCCGTTTTGATGCTTTCTTAAATGAAACCCTTGAGTATTTTAAAACAAAAGGGAATACCAGCCATGAATCTGAAGTGCTGAAGATCATGAATATGGTTACAACGGTTAAAAGAGGCTTCAATCCTATAAAAATGGAGAAAATAACCACCGGAAGACGTGAGCTTCTCTGGGGATTTTCATTCAATGGGATAGAAAGTATTTATGATATTCTCATGGAAATATATGCAAAGGAAAATAAAAAGCTGGACGATGCTGAAGAGCTTGTTTCAGGGATCATTGTTTCCCTATACCAGAACGGTATTTTGGATGATGAAAAACTGAAGGAACTAAATTCTGTTGTAAAGATTGAGAGTTTCTGGACTTCTCTGATAGCGCAGAATACAGCCATCTCGGGAGTGAATAAAAAACTCAGGCTGACCGTCATACCGGAAGATATTTTCCTTATTCTGGAAAAGGTATTTCTGAAATTAATTTAAAAAAAGATCGTTATGGAAACCGGAAGATATATTGTTCTGCTGGAAGATCAGCAGAAAACCGCAATCAAAAAAGTAGAGAAAGAGCTTGAAGTGAGTATTACTTCCTCCGAATTTCTCTCCAGTGAAAACCGTTCTTATGAAATTATTAATAAGAATAATGGTGTTCTTTATAAAAATATTGGCGTTCTGGTGGTAGAAAATATGGATGAAGAGCAATTGAAAAATGCGGTGGATAACGAATCAAATCCTATCATTTATTATGAAAAGGAGCGGGAGTTTTTTCCTGCAGATGAACTGCAGCTCATCAGCGAACTTAAAAAACAGTCAGCCGGACTTGTGGAAAAAATTTCAGAGCTTGAAAAATACATGGCCGGCAAACCTCTGCCTCAGAAAACACAGGTTGAAATGGAATGGGGATTAACAGCAATTGGCCTTGAAAATACTTTGTATACAGGAAAAGGTGTAGATATCTGCATTCTGGATACAGGACTTGAAACTTCCCATCCGGATTTTTCATCCAGAGAAATTGAAGGTAAATCTTTCATAGATGGAGAAGACTGGAACAGAGATCCCAATGGCCACGGAACACATTGTGCAGGCGTTGCCACAGGAAATACCAGAAATGATGCTAAAATACGATATGGAATTGCAGGGAGCTCTAACCTGAAGATTGCCAAAGTACTCTCTGATAGCGGAAGAGGTACCACCGGTAGTGTGATTGATGCCATAGACTGGGCCATTACAAAAAAGTTCAGAATATTATCTCTTTCACTTGCATCCCCGGTGAAACTTAATGATCAGCCATCCATCCTTTTTGAAACCATAGGAGAAAGAGCCCTTGAAAATAATTGTCTTATTATAGCGGCGGCAGGTAATGACAGCAGTAGACCCCAGATTCCACAGCCGGTTTCAATGCCGGCGAATTCAAAATCGATTATGGCTGTTGCAGCGATTGATATGCAGATGAAGGTCGCTAAATTTTCAAATGCAGGACTTAATCCTTCCACAGGAGGAAATATCAATGTCTGTGCACCAGGCGTAGACATCGTGAGTGCTTACCCAAAAAATGCAAAGAATAAAAATTATTTTTACTATGCTATGAGCGGAACCAGCATGGCCACACCGCATGTTTCCGGGCTTGCTGCTTTATATATGGAACAGTTTCCCGGTAAATCAGCAAAAGAGATCTGGGAACTTATTGAAAATAAAGCCAGACCCATTGAAGGAATTAAATACAGAGATATAGGAAACGGATTAATACAAATATGAATATGATCACTTATCTGGCAGTTTTAAAAAAAGATATCAATCTGGAAAAGCTGAAAACCCTTCTCAAAAGCAGACATATCAGACTTGCTGCTCATTATACAGCCATCGGAGTGATGAAACTCGAGTGTGAACAGCCAATTTCAGCTGACGGATTTCAGGATTACTTCCTAACGGTAGAAGAAGATCAGAATAATTTAACAATATAATCATATCAGTAAGGCTCCTCTGTCGCAGATAAGTTTTATTTTTGTCTCTTATTGATAAAATAAGCGTATGAATTTCAGATTTTCAATGATGCTCCTGATGCTTTCAGTATTGGGATTTTCGCAGGACCTTACCGTAATGAGCTTCAACATCAGACTGAATGTTGAATCGGATAAAGAAAATGCCTGGCCACAAAGAAAGCAGGACGTTGCTGACCTGCTGACCTATTATCATCCTGATTATTTCGGAGTGCAGGAAGCATTGCCGGAGCAGATGAAAGACCTTAAGAGCGGTCTGAAAAATTATAATTATATCGGTGTAGGAAGAGATGACGGCAAAGAGCAAGGTGAATTTTCCGCTATTTTTTATGACACCGGCAGGCTTGATGTACTAAAATCCGGAACATTCTGGTTGTCTGAAACTCCTGAGAAACCTTCAAAAGGATGGGATGCAGCACTGAACAGAATCTGTACTTATGCAGTTTTTAAAGATAAAAAATCGAAAAAAGAGTTCCTTGCAATGAATCTTCATTTCGATCACGTGGGAAATGTGGCAAGGGTAAAATCTTCAGAACTTATCCTTAAAAAAATCAAAGAACTTAATCCGAAAAACTTACCTGTAACGTTGAGCGGAGACTTTAACCTGACCGATGATTCCGAACCGATTAAAATACTTTCCACGAATATGAAAGATACTTTCTATCACTCAGAAACCAAACATTACGGTCCGGTAGGAACTTTCACGGCTTTCAATGTGAATGAAATTCCAAAAGACAGAATTGATTATATTTTCACAAAGGGATTTACTATAAGATCTCACAGGCATATCAACGACAGAAGAGAAAATCTTCTTTATCCGTCAGACCATTTCCCGGTCATTGTGAATATTTCCCTATAAAAATCATCCGGTTGGAAAATCAACCTCAAATCCAATTCCTCTCAGGGATTGGATTTTTACTTCCGGATCATGGCTGAAATATTTCCGGATTCTGCTGATAAATACATCAAGACTTCTTCCGGTGAAGTAATCGTTGGTTTCCCAGAGATGATCCAGGATATTATCTCTTGTGATCATAGAATGATTATGCTTCAGAAGATACAGAAGCAGTTCCTGTTCACGAACTGTCAGCCGTACATTCCCATCAGGATGCGAAAGCTGGAGTTTCTGGGTATCCAATTGATATTGCCCGATTCTGATGTGAGTTTCTGTAACAGCCGGTAAGGTTCTTTTCAGTATATTTTTAATTCTTAAAACCAGTTCTTCCGGATCACACGGTTTAGGAATATAGTCATCTGCTCCTATTTTCAGTCCGGTCAGTCGGTCTATTTTCTGATTTTTTGCAGTTAAGAACAGCAGCGGAAAACTACTTCTTTCCTTTACAATGATTTTAGCCAGAGAAAAACCGTCCATATTGGGCATCATTACGTCTAAAATACCAATATGAAAAGGAAAATCAGAAGTTACAATCGGGACAATGTCTTCAGGATTCTGAAACCAGGTGACTTCAAAATCTTCCAGTTCCAGATATTGTTTCAGGATCATTCCGAAATCCGGATCGTCTTCTGCCAGAAGGATTTTAGTTTTCATAAGGAAGTGATATTTTAAATGTGCTTCCTATACCCGGCTGGCTGGAAACATCTATTTTACCATGATAGGAGGTGATTACTTTTTTTACAAAATAAAGCCCGAGCCCAAGTCCTTTGCTGTTGTGTACATTATTGGACTGTATTCTGTAGAACTTTTCAAAAATGTTGGTAAGTTCCCTGTTTTCCATGCCCTGGCCATTGTCTGAGATTTCAATGTCCAGATTTTGAGCTGAGCAGCCTGTGTTTATCCTGACAATGGAAGCCCCATACTTGATGCTGTTTTCACAGAGATTTTTAATGACAGTTTCCATGAGGTTTTTGTCAAAAGGAAGCTTTTCATTGACTTTATTTTCAAATTTAAATTCTGTATGAGGATAAGTGAATGCAAGATCCTGAATGAAAAAATCCCAGTCTTCAGGTTTTATGGCTATGATTTCTTCAGGTATTTCATCCTTATGGAGCTGGTACATCAGACCTTCAAGCCTGGAAATCTGCCGGTCAATAAGGGGGAGAGTATCAGGGTTCCAGCCTTTTTTTAAAGTTTTGGATGCTATCTTTAAAGTTGCGATAGGGGTTTTAAACTCATGGGAAATGTTATCCACAACGGTGTGGAGAACTTCTACCTGCTTTTGCTGTCTGATCAGGTTTCTGATCGTAAAAATATAGAGAAGCAATACACTGGCAAGCAGGATAATGCAGCAGAAAATCAATAGGGTAAGCTCTTTGAAAACCAGGGATTTTATATTCTGAATTTCAAAATCGGTCTGGCTGCTGACAAAGAATGTTTCTCTCTCCTGATTAATGTCTTTACCTGTATGTTCCTTGGTAGAAGAGGTTCTCCAGGTTCCTGTAGTGGTGATTTTAGGTTTTTTGACTTTAGCTTTTGTTTCGAAAATAATGATGGGCTGATTGATCAGTCTGATGCTGTCAGGAAGATGGATGATAGAAGTGTACCGAATTCTCGCAGATATTTTATAGCCGTCTTTTTTCAGGCGGTCCTCAATATAATTGTTTAACCTTTCTCTTGACGCTTTTCTGTCTTCTACAAAATGACGGATGAATTCCTTTTGGCCGATTTCTTTATTATAGTATTTGCTGATATTCCTCTGAAGCGTATCACTTTTCATCTCCTCAGCATCATGAATGTTTTCAAGCTTGTCCGCATAGTTGCTAAGCCCGTCACTTACGGATCTGTAAATATCTCTTTCCTTTACCTGATAGGTTTTGTACATAAAATACACCTGTATTCCCAGCAGAAGAAGGAATAAGGTGGCAAAGAGGAAGATCAGATTTTTGCTCTTGGTTATCATCAAAACAAAGATAAAGCTTTAGCCATTTTCCTGAAATAATATGGAGAGATTAACCTTTCATTAACCATACAATAAAACAGGTGCTCTCTACTAAAGAAATTGCAGATAAGGCTTAAAAGATAATACGCAAAGAAACAGTGAATTTAGCCGGTAAATTTTCGGGCAGAAAGGACATTAACCCATCATTAACCTTCTATTAACCGAAATTCTCCTTCCCAATTTAGAATTTTGTCCTGTAAAGCAACCGCAATATGTTTTGCATCCATAAAAGACAATGTAGTTATGAACAAAATTATTTTTTTTCTGTGTTTTTCGGTGTTGGTTTTTGCCCAGAAACAAAAGGTAGACGGAACAGTTGAAAATATTGAAAATGAAAAACTTACGGCGGTAAAGATTGAGCTTTTTAATTCTGATAATGAACTCATCAGAGAGTTGAAGACAGACAGCAGAGGGAGTTTTACCTTAGAAGGTATTGCAGAACAGAATATAAAACTGGTAGCTACGGTGAAAGGGTATTCTTTATATGAGCAGTTGCTGAACCTTGAAAACCCTGAAGATCTGAGGATTATTCTTAAAAAAGAAACTCAGGAAATAGAAGGAGTTGTCATGACGAAAAGAAAACCTCTGGTGAAAAGAAAGGTGGACCGCCTGGAATTCAATGTGGAAAACAGCAATATTTCTTCACTGAATGCCTGGGAGATTTTAAAGAATACTCCCAATGTGAGTGTCAGTAATAATGTACTTACAGTGAAAGGAAGTACAGGGATCCTGGTGACCATCAATGATAAAAAAGTAATGCTGACAGGGGACGAACTCAAGAACCTATTGGAAAACACACAGGGAGATGAGATCAGATCTGTAGAGGTGATCACAAATCCGCCCGCAAAATATGAAGCTTCAGGAAGTGCCGTGCTGAATATTGTAATGAAAAAAAATAAGATAGAAGGCTACCGGGGGATTGTCTCCTCAAAATATATACAGACACAATATGCGAAAGGTGTTTTTGGCCTTTCCCAATATTTTAAAAAAGATAAGCTTTCCGTCATGGCAAGCTATTACAGAGGCTTAGGAACGTACTACAGAGAAGGGACAGACTATGTCAATTACTCTGAGAGCCAGACCAGATGGGTCAGTACGATGAAGAGGAAGGATAAAAACTATAACCAGAATACCCTGAACTTCAACGTGGAGTATGAGCTGGACAGTCTCACCAACTTAAGCCTCAACTATTCAGGGTATTTTTCTCCGAAATCTTTTGGAACTTACAACGTTCCCACCCATATTTACAATGCACAGGATATTGTAGAGTCTGATTACGCTACGATCAACGATCATCACTCCCGGGCAATCAATAATTCCTTAAGCTTTCAGATCGACCGAAAACTGAATAAGAAAAGCAGTTTGTCATGGATCAGTTACTTTACAGGAAATAATACCAGAAAATATCAGAATGTGATAACCCATCTGAATTTTGCAGGCCAGCCGCCGGGAGAAGATAATTTCATGACTCAGAATAAAGCCGATGTACAACTGTATTCTACCCAGCTGGATTATCAATGGAAAAGTGATCAGTGGGAGCTCGAATCCGGTACGAAATACAGTTTTGTAAAGACCGGCAGCATATTGAATTTCTCAGACAATGAAAACGGAGTACTGGAATACAGGCCTGAAAAGAGCAGTATCTTTGACTATAAAGAACATAATTTTGCTTTGTATTCTTCACTTTCCTACAACATAGGAAAATGGAACTTCAAAGGAGGGCTTCGTGCTGAAATGACCAATCTTGAAGGAGTTGTATCTGAACCTTATGAACTTAATAAAAGTGATTACTGGAAGCTTTTCCCCACTTTTTATGCACAATATACTACAGAAAACAAACAAGAATTCGGGTTTTCCTATGGTAAAAGAATCAGCAGGCCTTCCTACTCATGGCTGAATCCTGCAAAGTCTTACTATAACCTGTTTTCATACTTTCAGGGAGATCCGCAGCTAAAGGCAACCATTACCCATAACCTCAATCTTACCTATTCCTGGAAGAACTGGAATGTGGATCTGTACTACCGTAAAGAATTGTTCCCGTCTATGGAGATTTCTTATCAGGTATCGGCCACCAATAATGTGGTGTATCATTTCACCAATATTGAGAAGGCACAGGCATTTGGCTTAAGCTTATACAAAAATTTCGAAGTAAAGCCCTGGTGGAATATTATTGTATCTGAAAACCTTGAGCATAATGAGAACTATTTCAATGATGTTGACGGGATCCTGCATCAGAATAAAGTATGGAATCTGAGTTCCAATATTTCCACAAGTTTCACTTTGGATAAAGCAAGTGACTGGAAAATGGAAATGGGACACCGTTATTATTCCCCGGGAATTCAGGGGCCTTTCAGGATTTCCAGTAACTGGTCTGCATATTTTGTGATGAACAGGAAGTTCTTTAGTAAAAAGCTTGAAGCATCCCTTATATTCACTGATATTTTCAGAACGACAGGCCAGAAGGTCAGTACAAAGTACGCTAATCAGGATAATTATTTCCTTGATTATATAGATGCTCAGGGGGTCACATTTTCATTAAAATTCAATTTTGGAAATCAGTCTGTGAAAAATGTTAAAACAATCAGGAAGGCTGCCGAGCAAGAAAGATTATAAAATATTATAAGTGAATAATTAATTATCATAAAACATTATTACAAAAGAAATTACCGCCAGCTGTCACTTTTTCGCTATTTTTGATACCTATCTTTAAAAAGATCGATATGAAGAAAATTTTTTCCGGAATGCTGGTGGTCGTTTCGCTGATGCAATGGTCTGCGCAGGAGTTATATATGCCCAGAAATATCAAAAAGGCCTATGAAAAAGGAACCCGTGATATTTCAGGAGCACCTGGTAAAAACTACTGGCAGAATAAAGGAATCTATAATGTAGAAGTAAAAGTGGATGCCGGAACAAAAGTGGTTTCCGGAAAAGAAACAATTGTTTATACCAACAACAGCCCGGATGCACTGAATGAGCTGGCCATAAGATTTGTGAACAACCTTCACAAGCCTCAGTCGCCAAGATCAGGATTTGTATCTAAAGATTTTCTCTCTTCCGGACTCAGGATCAAATCTTTCATTGTAAATAATGAGAAATATGAGATTAACAGTGATGATTGGGGAACTGTGGAAAAAGTAAAATTAAAGTCTGCCTTAAAATCAAAATCTAAAGCTGAGGTCAGAATAGAATGGGAATACCCTCTTTCTGTACAAAGTGGGAGAGAAGGGCAGATAGACCCTGAAACGTTCTATGTAGCTTATTCTTTCCCGAGAATTTCTGTATACGATGATTATAACGGATGGGATATGCTTCCGCATTCAGACAGACAGGAGTTTTACAATGACTTTAATGATTACAGCTTTGCCATCACAGCTCCGAAGAATTACGTTGTCTGGGCAACCGGTGATTTCCTTAATCCGGAAGATGTGCTTAGCACTGAATATCTGAAAAGATATAGAGCTTCATTGAAAAGTGATAAAGTAATGCATATTGCTACGGAACAGGAAATGAAATCCGGGAAAGTAACCCGCCAGAACAAATGGAATACCTGGAAATTCAAAGCTAATCATATTACGGATTTTTGTTTTGCCATGAGCAATCACTATGTGTGGGATGCAGCCAGTGTTCAGCTAAAAACGAAGAGAGCAAGCGTACAGGCCGGATACAAAAACGGGGCAAAAGATTTTGAACAGTATGTAGGATGGATGCAGTATAACCTGGATTGGTTTTCTAAAAAGTGGCCGGGAGTGGAATATCCTTATAATGTAATGACCGCAATTCAAGGGTATGCCGATATGGAATACCCAATGATGATCAATGATACCAGTATTCCGGATGATTTGAAAGATGCAAGGCTTACTGCTGATCATGAAATAGCTCATACCTATTTCCCTTTTTATATGGGAATCAACGAAACGAGATATGCTTTTATGGATGAAGGCTGGGCAACCACACTTGAATACCTTATCGGAATTGATGAGAACGGGGAAGAAGCAGCTAAAGAATTTTATAAAAATTTCCGTGTCAAAAAATGGATCAATGATCCTTCAGCAGAACAGGATCAGCCCCTGATCACCATGAGTACCCAGGTGAGCGGTGCCGGATACGGAAACAATTCTTATGTAAAAGCCTCCTTGTCTTATCTGGCCCTGAAAGATTATCTCGGGGATGAGCTATTCAAAAAAGCATTACATCATTATATGGATAACTGGAACGGTAAGCATCCTGTGCCATGGGATTATTTCAACTCAATGAATACGGGGTCCGGAAAAAATCTGAACTGGTTTTTCCACAACTGGTTTTATACCAATAATTATATAGATCTTAAGGTGGAAAGAGCTTCTCAGATGAATGATCTGCTTACAGTAAATGTAACGAATGTAGGAGGATTCGCAATTCCATTCGATGCAGTGCTGACTTATGAAGACGGAACAACTGAAAAACTGCATTTCTCACCTTCTATCTGGGAAAAAGATCAAAAACTGACAGATCTGGTCATTCCTATCAAGAAAAAAGTGAAATCTGTAAAACTTGATGGTGATCTTTTCATGGATTATACACCGGGAGATAATACAAAAGCATTATAAAAATGAAAGCCTTCAAAAATATCTGAAGGCTTTTATGTTTTAAAAATACGCAGTTAATCGTAAGCCTAACGTAATATAATTGATCTTTTCTTTGGCAATAAGATGGTTGAGCTCCTCATCCAGTTCTGCACTTTCCTTGATGTCATCGCTGAAATGATAACGTATAGTGGAGTTGATCTGATTATAATCTGTATAAAAAGTAAGGCCAAGTCCCGGATTGAATTTATAGGTCATGGAAGCTCCCGTATTCCATCGGAAAGCCGGTTTAGGCTTATATTTCGCTATCTCAAGTTCATGGTTGGGAGTGTCAATACCATCTCCTTTTACAAACACTTTACCACTGGCGGTTGCTGAATATCCTGCAGTTGCCTTTATCATAAGCTGCCATTTGTCTGAAAAATCATGAGAGAAATAAGGTCCTATACCTGCTGCCAGGAAGCCCAGGGATTGGGTTCTGATGCTATGTTCCCCAAAGTCCTGTCCATCATCAAAGGTAATTCTTTGCGGCTTGATAGGAAAGCTGCTGAAAGTGACATCTGCTCCTACGCCCCATTTTTTTGAAAAGAAGTAAGCACCTTCCAGTCCGCCTTCAAAACCGATCTGTTTTTTGTCATCCAGTTCTGATTCCCGGAGGAAGTTGGTGGTACCTAACGCTGTACCCATCTTTAAAGAAAGGAAAGAAGGGGAGTCGTTTCCTTGTATTCTGGATAAAATACTTAAATTATCACCTTTGTTTTTATAAATTTTATCGATGAAGAAATAACCCAGTTCCGTAGAGATAATCCCGATCCCTGCACCGGCAAGGATATCAGGGACCCAGTGCCTGTTATTCAAGTTCCGGCCCAGCCCTGTAATAGTTGCAGCACTATAACCGCCAATACTGTATGCCGGGTTTACAAGTCCGTATTCTTTATGTAAGAAGCTTGCATTGGTAAAAGCCATGGCAGCATGTCCGGAAGGAAAAGAATTATTTTTGGATCCGTCCGGCCGCTCTACTTTTGATGTGTATTTAATTGAATTCACCAAAATAGCCATAATAGCTAAGCTGGTACCATAAGAAAGGGTGGCCCTTCCAAGATTATTCCGTCCTTTTACACCGGAAAGTTTTAATCCGTAAACCGCAACAGCCGGAGCGTATTGAAGGTAATCATCATACTTGACTTTAAAATTGGGAAGATAGCGGTTTCTTACCTCACGGATATTTTCCTTTTCGCCCCATGTAGCAGCGGCAGCTGTAAAAAGAATAGCAGGGGCCACAGATTTCTTCACCCATTCCTTTTTAAAGAAAGGCTTTTTTTCCTGAAAAGGGAGATCAGACTGTATCATCGCAAGATCTGCCTGGAGATTTCTGGTGTGAATGGTGTCTTGTGCTTTATAACAGCAGAGATGCAGTAATATGCATGATGCCAGTACTATTTTTTTCATCGTTGAATCCCTGAGGTTTAAGTGGCGTAAAAGTATAAAAAAAATCTATCCCATAGATGAGATAGATTTTAAATATTTAAAAAATTGATTTTAATAAACTCTTAGTCCGGATCTTGCGCCGGTAGAAGCTACTACAGCCTGCATTCTTGTTTTCTGTCCGGCAGAGAACATAAACATAGCTCCGTCATCCACATAATCCATATAGTTCATGAACATTACAGATCTGTTTACCCCACCACAGGTATTGTAAAGAGGATAAGTAGGTTTTCCGTAATTAGCAGTTGTCTGTGTAGGGGTATCGCTTACCTGGTCATTTCCGCAATTAGCATCTCCCCAGATGTGTCTTAGATTCAGATAATGTCCTACTTCATGAGTAGCTGTTCTTCCTAAGTTGAAAGGAGAAGATGCGCCTGTTTTGCCAAAAAAAGGAGCGGCAATTACAACCCCGTCATTTGATAATCCGGCAGATTCAGGGAATGTTGCGTAGCCCAGAATTGTTCTTCCCTGGCTGGTCATTTTGCCTACCACCCAGATGTTCAGATAATTTGTAGGATTTGTAGCAGCAATACCTCCTTTGGAAGCCTTTTTCATATCATCATTTGTTGACCAGCTTGTTTTTGAGGTCGATTTTCTGATGGTGTTTACCAATCTGAATTTTACTTTCGTATCACCAGAACTTACAGATTGAAATTCTGAAGGGATTTTGCTGGCATCACTGTTCGTACCTGAGTAATCGGCATTTAAAACAGCAATCTGTTCTGCAATTCTTGAATCAGAAACATTTTCTGCTGTTGTTTTGTAGATGACATTGACAACCACGGGGATTTCTACAGTTCCGTCAGAAAGCACCTTTCCAAGTTTGATATCGTTACTGAATTTTTCTGTATTGTTTTCCAGAGCTGCAAACCTTTGTCTGAGTTCTGGGCTGTTTTTTAAAGCTTCCTGTCGTATTTCTTCAGAAGCACAGCCTCTTTGAGCTATACCAGCAGAAACAGCGGGTTCATCAACCGGAGTCTCACCTTGATTGTTAATGTTGTCACTGTTACAGGCAGACATTACACCGAGCATAAGTGCTCCAAAAAGTAGTTTTTTCATAATCGTTATTTTAATTTTTGAGAATACTAATTTATATAGTTTTTAATTGATTTGCAAATTATATTTATAATTGATAAGTAATTTATTGTTTATTTATGTATAATTCATTATATTGATGTTTGTTTTGGATTTTAATTATTTTTGAAAAAGTGTATCTGATTTCAAATTAAAGTGCGTTTTTGAATGTAAATAATTTTAATTTTTATAAGATTTGTAGAAATTTTTTAACAAAGAAGAGGTTCGGATAGTGGTAAGTTCTGTTGTCAGTATTTACTACTCTTATTATAATTTTCCTGTTACTGATTTTACATGAATCAAAAAAAATCTATCCCTGAACAGAGATAGATTTTGAAATTTTAAAAAAATAAAACTTAAAGTAACTGAATTATCTTAATCCGGATCTTGGTCCGGATGCTGAAACAACAGCCTGCATTCTTGTTTTCTGGTTGGCAGAGAACATAAACATTGCTTTATCATCCACATAATCCATATAATTCATAAACATCTGAGAACGGCTTACCCCTCCGCAAGATCTGTTTAGAGGATAGGTGGGAGTTCCGTAGTTAGGGCCGGGAGAAAGCGGGGTATCATTAGAGTAATCTGTCAGACATCCTGCATCGCTTGATCCCCAAAGGTGTGGAAGATTCAGATAATGTCCTACTTCATGTGTGACTGTTCTTCCAAGATTGAATGGGGCAGAAGCTCCTGTTTTTCCGATATAGTTATAGCCAATTACAAGACCGTCATACCATTGTCCTGCATGTTCCGGATAATAAGCATATCCTAAAGTCCCGGGCTGATTATTTTCGTCAAGTATTGAGTTCACTACCCAAATATTCATATTTTTTGTTACATCAGTAGCTGTAATACCTCCTGTGCTGGCTTTTTTCATTTCTTCAAGATCAGATCGCCAACCTGTTTTTGAGCTTTGTTTCCGGTTGGTTGCTACCAGCTTAAAACGGATTTTTACATCACCGGCTGCGGAAGGCTGAAATGCGGAAGGTATTTTAGTAACATCAGAATTGGTTCCGCCATAATCGGCATTCAGAACTGCAATCTGTTCTGCAATTCTTGCATCAGAGACATTCTGGGTTGCCGTATTGTAGATTACGTTAAAAACAACCGGAATCTCCACCGTTCCATCTGCCAGAACTTTGCCCATTGCAAGGTTATTGGCGTATCTCTCGGCTCCGGCTTCAATTTCGCTCATTTTTTGTCTCAGGGAAGGGTTTTTCTGCAGCATTTTCTCTCTTATTTCTTCCGAAAGACAACTTCTTTTCGAAGCACTTGCTGCAGGAGCCTCCTCCTGGTTCACTGGGGTTTCATTTTGATTGGTAAGGCTGTCTGTGTTACAGGCCGATAGTACGCCCAGAATCAGGGCTCCAAACATGAATTTTTTCATATCACTATATTTTGAATTTGAGGGTGTGAAATTATATTATTTAAAATTGAAATACAAATTATTTTACATTTTATTTAAATTATTCTTATTTAATCGGCTATTTAATTGGTTAAATATTAAATTAAATTCATTTATGTTGAATTTTAATCAATTTCAACAATTTTCTTTTATATTTCACAGGATAGTGTATTTTTAAGTGTAAATAATTTAGTGTTTTTTGTAATTTATAGAATGTTTTTTATTGTAAATCCAATCGTAGAACTAATTTTTTCAAGATAAAAAGTTATTTATGTGCTGATTTATTCTTCTTTTTTATTTATAATATATATTATCATTCTAATGTTGTTGTTTTATTAAATTTCTGCAGTTTGAAAAGTGTAAAAACATAAAAAAAATCTATCTCACATCTGAGATAGATTTAAATATTTAAAAAAGGTTTATAGTCTTAGAGTTCTCTTAATCCGGATCTTGCACCGGTAGAAGCTACTACAGACTGCATTCTTGTTTTTTGTCCGGCTGTGAACATAAACATAGCTGCATCGTTTACATAGTCCATATAGTTCATAAACATTACAGATCTGTTTTTCCCGTTACAACGATTGTAAAGCGGGTAGGTAGGTGTATTGTAATTTTCTGAGGTTTGTGTTGGAGTATCTGCTACCAGGTCGTCACCACATTTTGCATCTCCCCATATATGTCTTAGGTTCAGATAGTGTCCTACCTCATGGGTTGCTGTTCTTCCCAGATTGAAGTTGGCTGCAGCTCCTGTTTTTCCAAAATAAGGGGCAGGAATTACAACTCCGTCATTCCATAATCCGGCAGATTCAGGGAAGGTTGCGTACCCAAGAATGGTTCTTCCATCACTGCTTACCACTTTGCCTACCACCCATATATTAAGGTAATTGGCTGGGCTTGTTGCATCTATTCCGCCATTCTCTGATTTTTTCATGGTATCTCTTACCCAGCTTGTAGTGGTTGTGGATTTTCTTACAGTATTGGCCAGTCTGAATTTTACTTTTACATCCCCGGCTTTTACAGGCTGGAATTCTGAAGGAACTTTTGTAATGTCTGTATTGGTACCGCTATAATCAGCATTCAATACTTCAATTTGTTCTGCAATTCTCGCATCCGAAATATTTTCGGCATCATTGCTGTATAAAACATTTACCACTACAGGAATTTCGACAGTACCGTCTGTAAGAACTTTTCCAAGTTGTATTTCATTGGAAAATTTTTGTGTATTGGTCTCCAGTTCAGCGAACCTTTGTCTCAGTTCCGGGCTGTTCTGTAAGGCCTCCTGTCTTATCTCTTCCGAAAGACAGCTTCTGCTCAGGGAGGCAGCTCCGGCAGCCGGAACAGAAGTTTCCGTAGACTCTTCATTTTGATTGTTCACATTGTCACTGTTACAGGCTGTCATTAAACCGAGCATAAGAGCTCCAAATAAGATTTTTTTCATATCACAATTTTTTTATTTTTTTGAGGGTATGAAATTATATTATTTGAAATTAATGTGCAAATAATTTTACAATTTATTTAAATTATTCTTATTTAATTATTGTTTTTATTGAATATATTCTTTCTTTTTACGTTAAGTGTTGAATTTTATTTAATTTTTAAAAAGTTGTTTTTGTTTTTAGTTGTTATGATTTTTTTTAAGAAATAATTTCAATATTAATTGTTATTATAAGAATATTTTTAATGCTTCTTTTTAGCCGGCAAATCCATTTTTAATAGCAAAAACAGCTAATCCTACACGGGTTTTTAAGTCGAGTTTTTCGCAAAGCTGATCCCGGTAGCTTTCTACTGTTCTGGGACTGCAGCACATTCTGTCTGCAATTTCTTTGTAGCTAAGCTCTGTTACGGTATATTTCAGGAATTCTTTTTCACGTTCGGAAATCTTTATAGAAACTTCCGGTTCCTCTTTGCCGAGATTGGAGAAAATGATTTTTGAAGCCCAGTCCGGATAAAAGAATCCATCAGTGTTCAGTCTGGAAAGTGCTGTTTCCAGATCTTTCGGATGTGTATTTTTCAGAAGATAGCCTTTTGCTCCGTTTTTAATCATTTTGATCACACTATTGTCATCTCCCTGCATGCTAAGAGCCATGACCTTGATGTCCGGATGATTTTTTGTAAGCCATGCTGCCGTTTCAAAACCGTCCATGATCGGCATGCTGATGTCTAAAAGGATAATATCCGGAATGATGTTGCCTTCTTCGAATTTTTCAATAAGGTCTTTACCGTTTTCACAGACATAAATGACCTCAAATTCACTGAAATTACTGATAATGCCTTCCAGTGCTTTGGCAATAAGTATATGATCGTCAACGATTACAATAGATTTTTTCATGACTGCTTTTTAAAAATAATATTAAGTGTGGTCCCTTTGTTTTCCTGGCTTTCAAGACAGAATCGGGCACCTATGATCTCGGCTCTGTTCTTCATGTTGGTAAGACCGATTCCGTTGGAGGTTACCTTTGCGGTGTCAAATCCTTTACCATCATCATGTATGGTAAGCTCCCAGAGGGCTTCTTCAGAGGTGTTAAGGCTGATGAAAATATTCTGACAGCCGGAATGTTTTATACTGTTCTGGATGAATTCCTGGGTAATTCTCAGAAGTACATTTTTATGAACAAAACCCAGATCAAGCTGATTGAAATTGTGCTTAAAGCTTACTTTACATTTCCTGAAAGAATTGGTATTGTCTACTTCTTCCTGAATCAAAGTTACAATTTCCTTCTGGTTGATATTGTCATCCGTTAAGGTTTTTGAAAGACTTCTGAGATCCTGCAGAGACTGATTGATGATCTGCGAGACCTGATCAATCCTTTCATTGGCTTCCGGGGCCTTGTTTTCATAGAGCATCTGCTGTACGTAAAGGCTTACCAGAGTCAGTTTTTGGCCAATGTTGTCATGGAGCTCACGTCCGATCTGCTGCATGGTGGCCTGCTGAATTTCCAGCTGGGTAGACAGGAGTTCTCGCTGATGAAGTTCATTTTTCATCTCAATTTCATTCAGATATTCCTTTTTGCGCCGTCTGTAGTTGATGATATAGATCATCACTGCAACGATGAACATTACAAAAAGTATATTAAACAGAATGATGACAATTAAGAGCTCCGTTTTCCCCATATGAATGAACTTGCAAATAAAATATACAAAACGAATCCTGAGATCAGGAAATAACTGAAATAAATGTCCCAGATCTCTTTGTGTTTTACCAAAAGTGACATAAATGCCATGAAAGGTAATGTTCCTATATATGCCAGTGTAATTCCCAGGTTAATATAAAACATTTTGTTTTTATAAAAATTGAGAATTTCCTGTGAAGTAATTTGTTTATAATACTCCATGATTACCAGAATCATCAGCATAAAGCATCCGAATGTGTAATTGAAGGCAAATACTATTTTATTTTTTGTAAAATACAATTCGTTAGGAATAAATGAAAGTAAATATAAAATGGAAAATATCCAAAACAGTTTGGGTCTTCCTAAAGATTTTGCTGCATATAACCAGTATAAAAATATGAACTGGATAGGTATTAAAAGATAATTATAATACTGGGCTTTGGTAACATGAGAAAAGTATCCCCATTTACTATATGCTTCCCCCAGAAAAATGATAACCAGATACACCACAAGGAGCTTCCATTGTAGTTCTTTTAAACGCCTGTAATATAAAAGTGCAACGAATGCAGCAAGTCCTTCGGAGAAAAGCATGCTGTTTTGAACAAATACCTGGAAATCAGTCATGTTGTGTTTTGAAATATAAATGATAATTAATAAGATTCACCCATAGGTGCTGATGGCGGGATAAGTAGTCCGTGATTTTCACCGATGGTTCCATCATCATCTGAAGGTCCGTCATTGGAAGTTCCTCCTCTTTTGGCGGCGCTTAATCCTAAAGATCTGCCGCTGGTCTGAAGTGTGTTGAAGTCAGAGTGAAGAACATTTCCGTCCTCATTCGTGCTTTTCAATGTTGGAATCATCACTAATGTATGTTTTTCAGCATATTCTTTTGGTACCGGATGAGAGGCCATGATATCCCAGTTTTCAGCCTTAGGGTAGGAAGCGTAGTAAAATCTGATTCCAAGATCCTCATCGGTAGTGTCGGGATTGGTTTTAAGGGCTTCTGCTTCTACCATTGCAATAAACCTTTTCAGTTTCGGAAGATCAAACCATATAGAATGAGCATCTTCTATACCTAAGTTGTTTTTAATAGCAGTCAGGTGGTTCTGGCGGTAATTGTCTACTAAAACTTTAATAAGATTATTAGACATGACACCTGATTGTAGGGGGTTGTTTGATTCTGTACTCATAGCTTTAGTTGTTTATAATATACATTTCAGTTAATATGCAAATTTCGTGAAAATTTTTCTAGAAAACACATGGATAAAATGGGAATTATACTGTTAATTTTACCGGGTTTTTACGGATTGTATATTGTAAAGAATGAGTGGGAATTTAGAAAAAAACTCCAATGTATATCCTGTCCGAAAAAAAATGAAGATTCCAAAATAAAAAAGATCGCTTGAAAAAGCGATCTTTTTTATTGTTTTTAATTTTTTACAGAACTCTTAATCCTGCGCGAGGGCCGGATGCTGAAATGGTAGCCTGCATTCTGCTGTTTTGTTGTTGGGTGAACATAAACAATGTTGTTTCGTCAGAATAATCCATATAATTCATAAACATTACAGAGCGTGAAACTCCACCGCAGGTTTCGTATCTGGGATATGTTGGCACACCGGAGTGTTTCGTAATCTGTTGAGGTGTGTCATCTACGAAGTCGTTACCACAGTTGGCATCTCCCCAAATATGTCTGAGGTTTAAATAATGTCCAACCTCGTGTACTGTTACTCTTCCTTGATTATGAGTGGCGTCAGGACCACCTTCACCCACATAATCGTCCATCATAACAACGCCGTCATTCCAAAGCCCTGCGTCTTCCGGGAAAGTAGCATATCCTAAGACATATCCGGACTGATACGGCATATAATCAACTACCCAGATATTCAGATATTGGTTAGGATCTGTAGAGTCCATTCCTCCTGTAGATGCTTTTTTCATTTTATCATCCGGTGCCCATCTGGAAGTCTTTGTCGACTTTCTGTTAATGCCCGCCAATCTGAATTTAATTTTGGTATCTCCTGCATTTACAGGTTGAAATTCTGCAGGGATCTTAGAAATATCAGAATGAGTAGATGCAAAGGCTTTATTAAGTACATCTATTTGGGAATTTATTCTGGCTTCTGACACGTTATTTGATGCCTTTGTGTAAAGGACATTGAAAATAACCGGTATTTCTACGCTCCCGTCAGCTAAAACTTTACCCATTTTTTTCTGTTCAATATAGTTTGCAGTTTGGCTTTCTATCTGAAGCATTCGCTGCATCGCTGCAGGATCTTCAGCAAGGTGTTTTTTTCTGAGAATATCAGAGCCGCAGAAGGCTTCTTTGCCGGCTGTGATATTGGTTTCTTCCATGTTTGTGTTTTCTGGAGTACTATTTTCTGTTTCATTATTATTACATGAAACCAGGAGTGTGATTAAAACTCCTAAAATTGTTTTTTTCATAAATCTCGTTTTTCGTATAACGAATATATGAGGAATTTCAATACGATATATTTAATTAATCACGTTTTATTTTATGTTAGATTTAACTTGTTTGTATTTAGAATGAAATATTTACATTGTTGATGTTGTTTTTCAATAAATATGCTATTGATTGGATTTTTTAATAAGAATATTTTTCCTAAAAATTTGAAATTATATGGAATTTATTATTTATTGAAAATAAATTGCTTAAAAAGATGATGATATAAAAAAATAAGTGCCGCAGATTTCTCTACAGCACTCATCTACAAAAATTAATGTATATGAAAAAAAACTATTTATTGTTCGGTAGGTCTGAATACCAGGCCTGTTTCTACAAAGTAATCCAGTGTGATTCTGTCTCCGTCATTCACTTTTCCTGCAAGGATTTCTTTAGAAAGCTTGTTCAGTACTTCCTGCTGGATCACTCTTTTTAGAGGTCTTGCCCCGAAAGCCGGATCATAACCTTTATCCATCAGATAATCTACTGCATCCTGAGTAAATGTCATAATGATATTTCGTTTTGCTAACATATCATTGAATCCTCTCAACTGATACTGAACGATTTTTCCGATTTCTTTTTTTCTTAAAGGCTGGAACAGTACGATCTCATCAATTCTGTTCAGGAATTCCGGACGTAAAGTCTGTTTCAGTAAATCAAAAACCTCATCTTTGGTTTTTTCCACAACTTCATTCTGGTTTTCCTCAGTAAGGTTTTCAAAATTCTCCTGAATCAGATGGGATCCTAAATTCGAAGTCATGATGATGATTGAATTTTTGAAATTCACCACACGCCCCTTGTTATCAGTCAGACGTCCGTCATCAAGAACCTGAAGCAAAGTGTTGAAAACATCCGGGTGTGCTTTTTCAATCTCATCCAGAAGTACTACAGAATAAGGTCTTCTTCTCACTGCTTCAGTAAGCTGCCCGCCTTCATCATATCCTACATATCCCGGAGGCGCACCTACCAGTCTGGAAACACTGTGACGTTCCTGATATTCACTCATATCAATCCTTGTCATATTATTTTCATCATCAAACAGGAATTCTGCCAACGCTTTGGCAAGCTCAGTTTTTCCGACCCCAGTTGTCCCAAGGAATAAGAAAGATCCGATAGGTTTTTTATCATCACTCAGTCCGGCTCTGTTTCTTCGGATAGCATCCGCTACGGCCTCAATGGCTTCATCCTGTCCTACCACTCTGTGATGGAGCTCAGACTCCAGATTCAACAGTTTATCTCTTTCTGATTGCAATAACTTGGTAACAGGAATGCCTGTCCATTTAGCAATAACTTCGGATATATTTTCTGCGGTTACTTCTTCCTTGATCAGCTCATTCTGGTGGTTCTGCATTTCCAGTTCCACTTTGGCAAGCTCGTCTTCTTTTTCACGGAGTTTTCCATATTGGATCTCGGCTACTTTTGCATAATCTCCGGCTCTGGAAGCTCTTTCTGCCTCTAATTTCAGAGATTCAATATCTTTTTTGATCTGGGTAAGATCTTCACTTTTTTGTTTTTCTTTCAGCCATTTGGCATTGATTTCATTTCTCTGTTCAGAAATTTTAGCAATATCTTCTTTTAAATGGTCGATTTTCGTTTGGTTGCCTTCTCTTGAGATGGCGGCCAGTTCAATTTCCAGCTGCATCAGTCTTCTGTCTAAAACATCCAGTTCTTCCGGTTTGGAGTTGATCTCCATTCTCAGTTTGGCAGAAGCTTCATCAATAAGGTCAATCGCTTTATCCGGTAAAAAACGGTCGGAAATATATCTCTGAGACATTTCCACGGCAGCAATGATCGCTTCATCTTTGATCCTTACCTTATGGTGAGCTTCATATTTGTCTTTAATTCCACGAAGAATGGAAATAGCGGATTCAGTATCCGGTTCTTCCACCATTACTTTCTGGAAACGTCTTTCTAATGCTTTATCCTTTTCAAAATACTTCTGATACTCGTTCAGTGTTGTTGCTCCTATGGCTCTCAGTTCTCCTCTTGCCAAAGCTGGTTTCAGGATATTGGCAGCGTCCATCGCACCTTCGCCACCGCCGGCACCTACCAGTGTATGGATCTCATCAATAAACAGGATGATCTGTCCGTCTGATTTAATCACTTCGTTCACTACAGATTTCAGACGCTCTTCAAACTCACCTTTATATTTGGCACCGGCGATCAGTGCTCCCATATCCAGTGAATATAAGGTCTTGTCCATCAGGTTTTCAGGAACGTCACCACTGATGATTCTGTGGGCAATTCCCTCAGCAATGGCTGTTTTACCTACACCTGGTTCTCCAATAAGAATCGGGTTGTTTTTTGTTCTTCGGGAAAGGATCTGCAGTACCCTTCTGATCTCTTCATCACGTCCGATCACAGGATCCAGTTTTCCCTCCGCTGCTAATTCATTGAAGTTTTTAGCATATTTATTCAGGGATTGGTAAGTTTCTTCCGAACTTGCAGAAGTAGCTTTGCTTCCTTTTCTTAGTTCTTTAATTGCTCCTTCCAGTAAGCTTTTGGTTACGCCCATATCTTTCAGCATTTTGGAAACTTCAGAACCTGTCTCCAAAAGGGATAGCCATAAATGTTCTATCGTTACGTATTCATCGCCCATTTTTTTAGCGATATTGGGAGCGTCCAGCAAAACTTTGTTGGCGGATTGTGAAAGATAAATGTTACCTCCCTGTACTTTAGGAAGTTTTTCCAGACTTTCACGGTTGCGCTCTCTTACCAGGTTGGCATCAGCTTCAGATTTTTTCAGTAAGAAAGGCGATATGTTTTCATCTACCTGAAAGATTCCTTCAAGTATATGTTGAGGTTCAATACTTTGGTTGCCGAGTTCCATAGCAACCTGTTGTGCTGCCTGGATGGCTTCCTGTGATTTTACAGTATATTGGTTTAAGTTCATATTTTTATATTTTTTGTAATGATATGTTCCGGTTTAATTTTCCTAAAAACATCAAGAAACTAAATTTTCAGGCTCAGTTTCTTAATGCCATCAATTATTTAATCATTTAATCGATTAGCTTATCGCAAAAACTGTTCAATTATTAAATTTACAAAAAAATAGGACAAAATTTCCGGATTTGCTATTTTTAACGTAAAATTAACTTGACAAAATTTCCGGTTCTGCAAATATTTATTTATATCTGCGAACAAATAGTCATATCGTTATGATTACTAATCTAAAGGGTAGCAAAAACAACGGAATTAAATTGGCCTGAAATGATTTATTCTTTTTATGATCAAAAAACAAGGAGTTTAATTCAGAATAATTATTTTTGCAATTTACCAGATGGAACTAAAAGAAAAACAGAGAAAAATATTAGACGTAGCAGTAGAACTTTTCAAAGAGAAAGGCTACATGGGAAGTTCTGTAAGAGACTTAGCTACGAAACTCAATATCAAGGCAGCATCATTATATGCACATATCCGTTCAAAGGAAGAAATTCTGGAATGGATCTGCTTTGGCATTGCCCAGGAATTTTTCGATGAGCTTCAGGAGGTAAAAAATACTGAAATTGAGCCCAAAGAAAAACTGAATCTGTTTCTGGATAAACATTTATCGGTTGTTCTTAAAAACAGGGATGTTACCCATATCTATTCCAACGAGTGGAGGCATCTTGAGGAAAGGCTTCCTGAATTTATAGAACTCAGGAAAAATTATCAGCAGGAAGTGGAAGCACTGATCTCTGAAATTTATCAGTCCGAAAATTGGGAACTGAAATCCCCGTCATTTACTACAAGATTCATTCTTCACACTCTAAACAACTCCTATTTCTGGTTTAAGAGAAACAGTGATTCTACCGATGAGATTACTGAAGAAATAAGGGATAAGATCCTTTATGGGCTTCTGGGAAATCAAAATAGATAATGTACTCTGTCATTCTTATGAAGGAAGAATCTTCATTAAGTTTCTGTGAATTTCTAATTTTAACAGCTCACAATTTCATGTTGATTATTTAGAATCAATCAAAATATGACGAAAATCATAAAAATTTTGTCAGCTTCCAAAATCTTTTTAAATTTACACCTAACAAATGTTAGTTAGTTTTATGGAATTTTCAATTGAATATCTGGAGCTGGGTCAGTTGAGACAGCTTCAATCCGACCGGTTGATCAGTCTGATCAATTATCTGGGAGAGAAGTCGGAATTTTATAAAAAGAAATTTGATGAATTGCAGATCTCTCCACAGGAAATAAGGTCGATAGAAGATATTACGAAACTTCCGATTACTTACAAGCAGGATTTAAGAGATAATTATCCTTTCGGGCTGTTTACGGTTCCTAAAAGTGAGCTTCAGAGAATTCACTGTTCAAGCGGAACAACCGGAAAACCTACCGTAGTGGGATATACAAAAGAAGATGTAGACCTTTTCAGCGAGGTGGTGGCCAGATCTTTATATGCTGCCGGAGCCAGACCAGGGATGCAGCTTCACAATGCTTATGGCTATGGAATTTTTACAGGCGGATTGGGGCTTCATTACGGTGCTGAAAAACTGGGGATGAGTGTTCTTCCTATTTCTGGAGGAATGACAGCCAGGCAGGTGGATCTGATTATGGATTTTAAACCTGAAGTGATCTGCTGTTCGCCGTCGTATGCATTGACCATTGCAGACGAGTTTGCCAGCAGAGGAATCTCGGCACAAGATATCAGCCTTAAATATGCGGTATTAGGATCAGAACCCTGGACGGAAATTATCAGGTGTCACATTGAGGAGAGATTAGGAGTTCATGCAACGAATATCTATGGTTTGAGTGAAATTATCGGGCCAGGAGTTTCCATGGAGGATTTTGAAGAGAAAGGCGGTGCTTACATCTGGGAAGACCATTTTTATCCTGAGATTTTAGATCCGGTAACGAAACAACCGGTACCTTTAGGGGAAGAAGGTGTTTTGGTGATCACTACCTTAACGAAAAAGGCGATGCCGCTTTTACGTTATTGGACGAATGATATCACAAGTCTTTATTACGACAAAAATGCTGGAAGAACCATGGTGAAAATGAAACCGATTATTGGCAGGGCAGATGATATGCTGATCGTAAGAGGGGTAAATGTTTATCCAAGCCAGATTGAAGATGCTTTTTCATATGTAAAAGGAGTGGTTCCCAATTACTATCTTACTCCCGTTGAAAAAGAACAAATGTGTGTAGCCTTAGATATTGACGTTGAAATTGATGATGAACTGGTAAAGGCCCAAAAAGTAGAAGCAGATACCGATGATTATTTTAATTTTGTCGGAAACTTCGGAAAAAATATAGAAAACGAAATCAAAAAAAGGGTGGGCATCACTACAAAAGTGAAAGTTCATGCCCAGGACAGCCTGCCGAAGTGCGAAGGTGGAAAAATTAATAGAATACTAAAAAAATAATGAATTCATTTTATAAACTTAAAACAGTCAGAGTTCAGAAAGATACTTCAGACGCTGTGAATGTAGCGGTGGAAATTCCTGAAGAGCTTAAAGACAAGTTCAGGTTCAAGCAAGGACAGTACCTTAATTTCCGCATGATGATCAACGGAAACGAGGAGAGACGTTCTTACTCCATCTGCAATGCGCCAAGCGAAAAGGGGAATACCCTGGAAGTATTGGTGAAGTTATTGGAAGGTGGAAAGGTTTCAGGGTACTTCAATGAGCATCTTCATATGGATGAAATGCTGGAAGTAATGCCTCCGATGGGTGGTTTTAATACATCTTATCATCCTACCAATGTAAAAACTTATATTGGTTTGGCGGCAGGAAGCGGAATTACTCCGGTATTGTCCAATATCAAAGAAAGCCTTTATCAGGAGCCTAAAAGCAATGCTTATCTGTTCTACAGCAACAGAAGTATGAACCATGTTTTGAGAAAAGCTGAAATTGATAAGCTGGTAGAGCAGTTCAACGGAAGGCTTAAAGTGATTTATCTGGTAAGCCGTGAGAAGCATGAAGATCCTGTTTTTGAGGGAAGAATTTCTGCTGAGAAATTAGACCAGCTGTTTGAAAGATATCCGGAGATTGATGTAAAAGAAGCAACTTATTTCATTTGTGGTCCTTCAGAAATGATCAAAGGAATTGCAGATTATTTAAAGAAAGATAAAAAAGTACCTGCTATCCAGGTTTTATTTGAATATTTCACAGCTCCTGACGAAGAAAATACGGAGGAGATGAGTGATGAGTTCAAGGCCATTGCCAATATTGAAAGTATGGTGACGGTAATCATTGATGATGATGAATATTCGTTCCATCTTAATTCCAAAAAAGAGAGTATCTTAGATAAAGCATTGAAAGACAATCTTCCTGTGCCTTTTGCATGTAAAGGAGGAGTATGTTGTACGTGTAAGGCGGAAGTTCTGGAAGGAGAAGTTTTTATGGAGAAAAACTACGCACTTACCGAAGACGAAGTAGCAAGAGGCTACGTTCTGACCTGCCAATGTCACCCTACAACCAATGTGGTGATGCTTAATTATGATGTTTAGGATAATTTGAAAACGAGTCAATGTGTAAATTTGAAAATATCATTATTGTATTTTAATTTTCAAATTGCCAGATTCTCAAATTTTCAAATTAATTAATTTTCAAATTCAAAAAAGATGGACTTAGAAAAATTTGTTCAATACGTTCACGAAGAAAATAAAGTAGAACCAAAAGATGTAATGCCGGATGATTACAGAAAATTATTGGTTCGTCAGATCTCACAGCATGCCCATTCTGAGATTGTAGGAATGCTGCCGGAAGCCAACTGGATTTCCAGAGCACCTTCATTGAGAAGAAAAATGGCACTTCTGGCTAAAGTTCAGGATGAGGCAGGACATGGTTTATACCTTTACTCAGCTACTGAAACCTTAGGAGACGGAAGCATCAGAGCAGACAGAGACGCTACTTATGATGATATGCTGGAAGGAAAAGCCAAGTATTCAAGTATCTTCAATTATCCAACATTAAGCTGGGCAGATATTGGTGCTATCGGCTGGCTGGTAGATGGAGCGGCTATTATGAATCAGGTAATGCTGATGGGGAACTCCTACGGCCCTTATTCAAGAGCGATGGTGAAGATCTGTAAAGAAGAATCTTTCCACCAAAGACAGGGATATGAGATTCTGATGGCATTGTGTCGTGGTACCAAACAACAGAAAGAAATGGCTCAGGCTTCGTTAAACCGTTTCTGGTGGCCGGCTCTGATGATGTTCGGTCCTAATGATGACAGCTCGCCAAACTCTAAAATCTCTATGAATTATAGGGTGAAAAGAGAAAGTAATGACAGTCTTCGTCAAAGGTTTATTGACGTTACCGTTTCTCAGGCTGAATTTCTAGGATTAACCATTCCGGATAAAGATCTGAAATGGAATGAGGAAAGGCAACATTACGATTTCGGAGAACTTCCCTGGGATGAGTTCATGGAAATCTTAAAAGGAAACGGACCTTGTAATAAAAAGCGTATCGAAACGAAGAGAAAAGCGCAAAGAGAAAATTCATGGGTGAAGGAAGCGGCAATAGCTTTTGCAGAAAAACAACAAAAAGAAGTAATATAATTTAATGCATTCATTTGGAAATGTGCTAATTTGAAAATGTAACTACTGCAGATTAATCTTCAAATTACCTAATTCTCCAATTTTCAAATTCTCAATTAAAATATGGCAAATTTAGATATGTGGGAAGTGTTTATTCAGACTAAACCGGGATTATCTCACAAACACGTTGGAATTGTACAGGCGCCAACAGCAGAAATGGCTTTACAAAACGCAAGAGACGTGTATACAAGAAGAAAAGAAGGAACTTCTGTATGGGTAGTACCAAGTAAATATATCGTCACTTCAGAAGGAGTAGACAAAGAAGCATTCTTCGATCCGGCTGATGACAAACTATACCGTCACCCGACTTTCTACGAGATTCCAAACGATGTAAAAAATATGTAATTAATAAAGACTTCAAGAGCTGAGATCTCAGATACTAGACTTTTCTGTCAATCTGAAATCCGAAATCTGAAACCTGAAATCTACAAAACAATGAACCCATTATATAATTATTTATTAAAACTAGCAGACGACAGTTTCATCATGGGACAGCGTTTGTCTGCATGGTGCGGTGAAGGACCTTATCTGGAGGAGGATATTGCATTGACGAATATTGCGTTGGATGAACTTGGTCAGGCTAATAACTTTTATGTATACGCTTCAAGAGTTATTGACAACGGCAAAAGTGAAGATGATATCGCATTCTTAAGATACGAACACGAATATGTAAATGCCCACTGGACAGAGCTTCCCAATGAAGACTATGCACAGACAATTCTTAAAGTATACGTGTTTTCCGTATATCAGAAACTGATATATGAAGCATTGTCAAACTCTTCTAATGAAGAACTTTCTGCCATTGCCCAGAAATCACTGAAAGAAGTAAGATATCACTATACCCACGCTTCTTCCTGGATGAAAATCTTTGCCCAGGGAACAGAAGAAAGCCGTCAGCGTGTAGAAAATGCCATCGAAAATATCTGGGAATATACTAAAGGTCTTTTTGCCAAATCAGAAGGTGAAGATGATCTTGTTGCTTTAAACATTGTTCCTAATGCTGATGAACTATACAAAGAGTTTATCGCCATTACAGAAAAAGATTTCCAAAGCTTCGGGTTGGAATATCCAACGAATCCGTTTATGCAGCCGAAATCAAGAACAGGTTATCATACGGAATACTTCGGATTTATACTTTGTGAGCTGCAGTATATGCAGAGGGCGTATCCTGGGTGTACGTGGTAAATTAAGTTCCTTTTATTCACACTAATAACCAAATGAATATGAAATACTTTTGCAGCCTATTACTTTTTTCTGTTACTTTGGGAGCACAGGTGCAGCCGGTTATCTATGATACTATAGCTCTAAATCTTGGGAACGATACTATTAAGGCAAATAATACTACAATACAAAATGTAATTACACTTAGTAAAACATTTAAGGGGCTTCCTAAGCTAATAAAGATTGATACTGCTAATAATTATCAACCGGTTTTTAGCAGTGAAACGTGGCCCCCGGGAGCTTGGTCAAGAGGTTATTTTAGTGGATATATAGGGAACTACAAAAAATTTTATGAATCTGATCCGAATGCAAAGCATTCTGGTTTCTGGAGTAGCCATCCCCAACCAAGAGATACAAGTAAGCAGATACGTGCTATGATTCACTATGATAATTATTATTCAAACTCCCAGAATTCTTCTACGATTATTCAAGGGTTGGAATACTTAATATGTCAACAGGTTAAAAATCAAAATAACAGTCTGTCAGATGGAGGGTATATTTACTGGTGGTCAAGAGAAGGTCAAGATATATTTGAACAAAATGATATTCCAGGAAATATATCTCAGAATAGTGTACATGTATTTGAAACAGGCAGTGCTATAGCAGGACTTTGTGAAGGGTATCTGTATTTGAAAAAAAATAATATTCAACTTCCGGCAGGTTTATATGACGCTATTGTTAATGCAGCAGATAATTTAAATGCGGTAGACCTAATTGGATATAATTCTGAAAACTACACAGCTTTTGGATTATGGGGGCTTACAAAGGCTTATAAAATAACACAGAACTGTAAGTATTTAGAAAAAATTATCTACCTGACTAATTGGTTACTAGAGCAACAATCAAATGAAACAGGAATATGTAATGGCACCTGGAAGAATGGTGTAGAAACACTTGTGAATGGTCAACAAGTATATCATGAATCAAAAATTAATTACCATGCAATTATTTTAAGGGGGCTAATTGAGTCGCTAGACGGAATTCCAAAGTCAAATGTTGTATTACGAGAGAAATTGATTGCAGGTATTAAAAAGGGTATTAATCATATTATTAAATACAGGGTGAGTTATGAAAATGACTCTTATCTTGGTACTTTAAACATTTTTTACAGTACTATAAACTGCGAAAAAATAACTGGCTTAAACCATGATTATTATTCTTTTCTTTATTATGATGATATTGTTGAGATGTTTGCGCTTTTGGCATACTATGCAAATTTTAATAAAAATGACTTTAGTCAAATAGAAAACGATAGATTAAAGAAACTTTTAAATATAATAAGTATTCATGCGCAAACACGAATAGATCCGGATAATAATGATGTGCCTCCAGAATTGACTCCTGATGAAAAAAAAGAAGACCAGAAAAGAAGAGCTGTCAGTCAGATGGCTTCATTAGCTTATTATTTAGACTATACAAAAGCCATTAAGAACAACACAAAAGTCTTTGAAGTAGACAATACCAATTTCTTTGATTCAGAAAAAACATCAAAACCTGTTTCTTTAGATTTTGACCATGACGGGATAAAAGATGAGGTTGCCTATTTCAGTACCAACGGGGACAGAACATTTTTAAAGGTGGCTAAAATGGCTGCTGATGGATCTATAATATCCGTGAAAAACGGTTGGGATTCAACAGGATATCCGCTTGAACTATTTTCAGACAGAATTGTTTCCGGAGATTTTAACAGGGATGGATATTTTGATGATATAGCTGTAATGTGTGATTATGGAGGGGGAGAAACAAGGATCCATGTGTTTGAAGGAACCGGATCTGGTTTTGTATATAGTAATGAAGCCCAGGGATGGTGGAAAGAGACAGGTTATTATGCTAATCTAGTTGGTGACAGAATTGTATCAGGAGATTTCGATGGCAATGGAAAGCACAATGATATTGCCGTTTTTTATAGATATGGTGATAATGAAACAAAAATACACGTATTCCAAGGGCAGGAAAATAAATCTTTTAAACACTTAACAGCAGATGGATGGTGGCAAAGTAATAACTATTCAACAGATAATATCATAAGTAATATTGTATCCGGGAATTTTGACAACAATGGTATACATGATGATATTGCAGTTTTCTATAAAAATAGTAATGACGCTACTGATGTACATGTGTTCGAAAGAGCGGGGTCAAGTTTTGTTTTCAAGAAATGGTGGGAGGATACCGGTTATCCTTTCAATCAATATGTTAAAAGGATTGTTTCCGGTAATTTTTATGATGGAAACAAGAAAGATGATATTGTAGTGCTTTATGAATCTGACCCAGGGCATACAAATCTGCATCTTTTCCAGGGAAAAGGCACCTATTTTAATTATTTAGGATCTACAGGCTATTGGGCATCCACAAACTACGATTCTAAAAAGATAAAAGGAAAAATTGTTGATTTCAATATTGAAAACGATGATAAATCTCAGATTTTTGCCATGTATAATGTTTCAGGTAAAGATTCAAAATTACAAGTGTTTAGAAATAATATGTATAGTACTCCTCCCAATTTTGCCCTCTATGAGGTAAAAGATTGGTGGAAGAATGCATGCTATGAAGATACCAATTTACAGAATCAGTATGTGCCGTCAAATGTAAGTAGAATGGCAAATAGACTTTTAGAAAAAGATACTTCAGATAAAATTGCTGACATCAAAATATACAAAGATTCAGGTTCTTATGAAGTGGTATCACAGGAGAAGATAAAAAGTATACAGATATTTAATTTCTCAGGTAAAATGATACAGGAGTATACCGGAATTTTTTCGAACCGATTCAGGTTCGGTATTTTAAAAGGAAATTACATTGTAAAAGTATCTGATATCAATAATAAAATTTCAACTAAGAAAATACTTGATTAAAGGTATTTTCAAATTTAAAATATGCAAAACAATATTTTAAGCTTATTAAAAACCATTCCCGATCCGGAAATTCCGGTCATTGATATTGTGGAATTAGGAATCGTAAGAGATGCACAAATCACAGGCGAGAATACTTGTGAAGTGACGATCACGCCTACCTATTCTGCATGCCCTGCAATGTTTACCATTGAAGAGGATATTATCAAAATGATGAAGGAAAACGGATGGGAAGCAAAAGTAGTCACCAAGATGTTCCCGATTTGGACAACAGACTGGTTAACGGATGAAGCGAGAGAAAAACTCCGTGTTTACGGAATTACACCGCCTGAAAAAGGAGCAGATGAACACCATATCGGGAAACCGAAAAAATGCCCACGCTGCGGTTCTGAACACACCAAACAGATCAGCCGCTTCGGGTCTACCTTGTGTAAAGCTTCTTATCAGTGCTTAGATTGCCTGGAGCCTTTCGATTATTTTAAATGTCATTAGAATAATTCGTACTCCCTATTTATGTTCTGTGAGATCTCAATTTATTTTTGCAATAAAAAATATAATACGACGAGTTTTGTCGTTAACGGCTATTAGTTTTGTTACAGTATCATTCTTTAATGATCAGATTAAAAAATAACTAACACAAACATTTAATTATGACAAATTGTAACAAACCTACATTTCCTTTAATTTGTAATGATGCAGATTTTAGCGAGCCATTTCACAATACGGGAGAGCAGATCTATTATCAGAAAATTGATCCTGTGCATGCCAGCTATGTGGACGGAGTAGTTCTTCTTGAAAGAAACGGAAACTATTATAAAGCGATTTATACAGAAAATACCATTAATATTGAATGGTACAGATGTCTTTATACAAACCCGTTGATTGATAATGATGAAGCTATGATCACTCAGGCGGTTAAAACAGCTGCGTATTTAGGTGCTACATTGAGATTTGATGCGAGAGAATATATTGTAAACAGACAATTGGAATTTCAAAATCTTTCCTGCTTCAAGCTTTTAGGAGATAGGCAGCATACTTTAATTAAATCAAATACAACTGAACGTTTTAGGTCATATTATCTGAAATTTTTTGATTGTAAAAACTTCATTATAGACGGACTTAGGATTGATCAGAATATGAGTAATATTTCTCAGGTTTATACTGAAGCTGATTATAACATTACAAGTAACGATGATACATTAAGAGATTTTAATGGAGGTATTTATATCAGAAAATCTACGAATATAGAAATTAAGAATTGTAGCTTTTTTAATCTTTATACCAGAGGACTACAATTTTACGAATGTATTGAAGGTGGTGAAATTAAAATTACAAATAATTATTTTGAGAGTGAGATACAGACCCAAATGTATAGAATGGAACACCTGACACTTTCTCAGTCCCATAATATAAACTTTACAATTGAAAATAATGTTTTCAAAAATAAAGTACTAAGAGAAGCAAACGGCACCCCAATACCTAATTCGGCTCAAATGCCTTGTGGTATCTCTGCTTCCGATTGTGGGTTGGCTGGTTCCTTGTTGGTAAATAATAATTATCTAGAACTTTGTGGGCGGGATAATACTGGCCATCATAGGCTATTTGCAATAGATTTTTATGATAATGTAGATAACTTTATCATTTCAAATAATATTTTCAAAAATACAACATGGGGGGCAATACGTTTTGATGGTACTAGAATGAATGCGGTTATTACGGATAATTATATTCATCAATTAATTACAAACGATAGTGGTATTATTAATTCGGCAACTAGAGAAATAGAGAGTGGTGTTGTCAAAAACTTCTCAATTTGTAATAATATTATAGAAGGAGCTATTGGTAATAGTTATGGAATCCTTTTACAATCACAGGTAAATAATACTATAGCAGAGAATGTTAATATATCGAATAATACTTTTGATCATTTAAAAACAGCTGTATTGATTGTGGGAAGTATGAATAATATAAATATTTCAAATAATATAGCTACTAATATGAGCGGAGTTGCTGTTGATTTTAAAGCTCATACTTCAATCCATACTTATGATTCCGATGGAAATATAATATCATCAGTACATCGTATTGCAGTACCTTTAGGAAAAGTGATGATAAATAATAATAATTTTAAATCAATAACAACAGGGGAAGGGTTTGTTGGAGTTCAAATAGATGGACTAAGTATATTTTCACAACAAAATTTAGATCATTATAAAAACTCTACAAAGCGTATTGTTATTTCAGATAACCTATTGTATAGTAATAATGAAGGGTATGGGGTAATAGTAAATTCTGTCCCTGAAATTTGGCCGGTCCCAACTTCAGGAGGGCAGAGCCTTCCAATTTTAGGAAGTTCATTAGATGGCAAAGTGACCGTTTCAGGGAATGAAATTAATGATGTTAAATATGGCCTATATTTAAGAACTCATAAAACGATAGCAAAAGAAAATATTCTCTTTAATTGCAGTGTACAACCACTTCTGGAAGATTATACAGATAATATTAAATTCAATAACTATTATAATAATATTCCAGTCTAAACTATAAACAAAAAATAAATAAAATATCACAAACGAATTTATAATTATTTAGTCATCAATAATCTATTTAACATTGTGAAAGTACAACAGCATCAATAATGTATAGCATTGAAATATTCAGTTTTTCATTTGTGAATTGTTCATGCATATGCTGTTAAATGATTATATTTAACTGATTTAAAAATGATTTTTTATGTATACACAACTCGATATTGAAACGCATTTTGACGGGAAGCTCAAAATTGCTTATCTTAATCAACCTGAAACTATGAACGCTCTTACAAAGCCGGCTTTGGCAGATCTGAAAGATTTCGTGAAAGAATGCAGCGAAGACGAAACTGTAAGATGTGTTGCCATTTCCGGGAGAGGTAGAGCATTCTGCTCCGGACAGAATCTGGATGAAGCGTTTGTGGTAGGAAAAGAGCATCATGATAATGATATTATCAGAAAAATTGTGGTAGACTACTACAATCCACTGGTAATGGAAGTTACCCGCTGCAAAAAACCGGTTATTGCTTTGGTAAACGGTCCTGCTGTAGGAGCTGGTGCCATGCTGGCATTGATCAGTGACTTTGTACTGGCGCATGAAAAAGCTTATTTTGCACAGGCATTTTCCAATATCGGTTTGATTCCGGATACAGGAGGAACCTATTTCTTACCGAAACTTTTAGGTAGACAGTTGGCCAATTATTTAGCATTTACAGGAAAGAAACTATCCGCTGAAGAATCTAAATCTTATGGCTTGGTTGCAGAAGTTTTCAGCGATGAAGAATTCGGACCAAAATCAATGGAAATCCTTGAGAGAATGGCAAATATGCCGACAGCAGCCCTTAAGCTGACCAAGAAAGCCTTTGCGTATTCTTATACGAACACCTTGAAAGAACAGCTGGAACTGGAAGGAGATCTTCAACAGGAAGCTGCAGAAACAGAGGACTTCATAGAAGGTGTAAATGCATTTTTACAGAAAAGAAAACCTAATTATAAAGGAAAATAATTAATTTGAAAATGAGTTAATCTCTGATTTAAAAGAAATTTTATTAATTCTGTATAAAATTATTTCAAGCTCGAAGCTAAAATAATTTTCAAATTAACTCATTTTCAAATTTTCAAATTTAAAATATGAATGTAGGAATTATCGGTGCCGGAACAATGGGAATCGGCATTGCACAGGTCGCCGCAACAAACGGATGTAAAGTTTGGGTATATGATGCCAATCCGAAACAGGTAGAAACGGCAACCGTAGGTCTGGAAAAAACATTATCAAAGCTTGTTGATAAACAGAAAATTTCATCAGAAAAAATGGCTGAAATTTTATCCAATATTTCCATTGCTACAGAACTGAAAGACTTCAAAGATTGTGAACTGATCATTGAAGCGATTATTGAAAACAAAGAAATTAAGACCAAAGTTTTTACAGAGCTTGAAACCCATGTCTCTGAAAACTGTATCATTGGTTCCAACACTTCATCTATTTCCATCACCTCACTTGGTGCTGAGCTCAGAAAACCGGAGCGTTTCATTGGAATTCATTTCTTCAATCCTGCTCCATTGATGCCTTTGGTAGAAGTTATTCCATCTTTATTAACGGAAAAAACCTTGGCTGAGAAAATCTACAACCTCATGAAAGACTGGGGAAAAGTGCCTGTGATTGCTAAAGATATTCCAGGGTTTATTGTCAATAGAATTGCAAGACCTTATTATGGAGAAGCGCTGAGAATTGTTGAAGAAAATATCGCAACTCCTGAACAGGTGGATGATGCGATGAGAACCCTTGGAAATTTCAAAATGGGCCCATTTGAACTGATGGACCTTATTGGTGTTGATGTCAACTTTGCTGTGACAACAACCGTTTACAAAGACTATTTCTACGATCCGAAATACAAGCCGTCTTTACTTCAGCAGAGAATGTCTGAAGCAAAACTGCATGGAAGAAAGACAGGAAAAGGTTTCTATGATTACAGTGAAGGAGCTGTAAAACCTGAAGCTAAAAAGGATGATGCTCTTTATCAGCAAATCTTTTTAAGAATTATTTCAATGCTGATCAATGAAGCTGTAGAAGCCAAAAGATTAGGCATTGCTAATGATGAGGATATTGAACTGGCCATGCAGAAAGGAGTAAACTATCCGAAAGGATTATTAAGCTGGGGAAAAGAAATCGGATATTCTAAAATTTCCGGTGCCCTTCAGAGCCTTTACGAAGAATATCAGGAAGAAAGGTACAGACAGAGCCCTTTACTTCGTAAACTATAAAAAGAATTTTACCAGTATGCCGAAATATTTCATTGATAAACTGATATATTGGTAAACCGTTACATTGAGAAAAATGAATATAGATGAATTCAGGGCTGAGCTCGAAACTAGGCTTTTGATAGAAAAACAGTATTTAGCTCAGGAAGCCTATTCTGTTGATGAGCAGGAAAGGCTTGAATTATTGGGGAAGTTTAACGAAAAATATAAAGAGACGATCAAAAGGTTAGCTCAGGAAAATGGAATTGATTTAGAGGCTTCCTACCCTACAGAAAATTCATCAGATTCAAAAGCTCTTTCATATGAGCAGATCATTCTGGGTAAAACAATGAGTGTTTACGACAGATTATCAGATGAGCTGTATGAAGAAATAACAAACCTATGACAGAAATGAACCCAAGACAGGTAGCAGATTATATGCTCAATCAGGACTATTTTTCCCAGTGGATGAATATCAGACTGATTGAAGTAAAAGAAAATTATTGCTTAATAGAAATGCCCATCAGGAAAGATATGATTAATGGGCTTAAAACGGTACATGGTGGTGTTACATTTGCCTTTGCCGATTCCGCACTGGCATTTTCGTCCAACAATACCGGAGATGCAGCAGTTGCGTTGAACTGTATCATCAATTTTACCAAAGCGGGAAAAGAAGGAGATATCTTCAGGGCAGAAAGTATTTTGGTGAATGATACCAGAAAAACAGCCGTTTATGACATTAAAATAACCAATCAGAATAATGAGTTGATTGCAAAATTTGTAGGGACAGTTTATAAAATAGGAAAAAAAGTAACAGAACTTTAGTCAGCCCCAGGATCAATATTGTAAAAAACTCATATTCCCATTAAAAACGATTATCATGAAAAAAATATTTTTACTTTTTTTAGGATTATCTTCATTTTTGATGAGTGCTCAGCAGGAGAAACTCAATGAAACACTGAAGAAAGAATTGAAGGATATTTATTATTGGGATCAGATTTATCGGGAATATTTTGATAACTCAATTTCAGCAAAAAGAAAATCTGAGATTAAAAATGAACTTTTCAAAAAAGGGGTTGATACCACCAAGATGACATGGGCATTAGCGGTAGAAAAAGACAGTGCCAACATGGCCAGAGTGGAAAAGATCATTGCAGAATATGGTTACCCGGGAAAAACAATGGTAGGAGAGCCTGAAAATAAGACGGTCTGGTTTGTTATACAGCATTCAAAGAAAATAGGGAAGTATCTTCCTTTGATTAAAGAAGCGGGTAAAAAGAATGAAATTCCGTTCAGACAGGTGGCAACAATGGAAGACAGATACTTTATGGATCAGGGAAAAGAGCAGATTTATGGTACCCAGGGCTATGGAAGCTTTTGGAATGAAAACGGAAAAGATTACAAAACAGAATACATCTGGCCGATTAAAGACCCGGAAAATGTGAATAAAATAAGGAAAGAAGCAGGCTTTACCAAGACAGTGGAAGAATATGCCAAAGATATTTACGGGAAAGATTTTGTGTATAAAGTATATACTTTGGATGATGTCAAAAACGGTAAAATAGAAATCAAAGAAGACAAGCGTCAGAGGCACTGATAAAATTAAACCCAGTAATGAAAAACAGAGTATTATCATTAAAAAATAAATAAGGTTAATAACAATTGAGCTAATGAAATAATTTCAAATTATCCCATTATCAAATTTTCAAATCAAAATTATGAACAACGTATACATCATAGATTACGTAAGAACTCCCGTTTCAAAACTACAGGGAGGATTATCAGAAGTAAGAGCAGATGATCTGGCTGCTATTGTGATCAAAGAAGTGGTTGCAAGAAACCCGGAAGTACCTGTTGAAGAAATTGAAGACGTTATTTTCGGTTGTGCCAATCAGGCTGGAGAAGACAACAGAAACGTTGCCAGGATGGGACTTTTATTGGCAGGTCTTCCTTATAAAATCGGAGGCGAAACAGTCAACAGACTTTGTGCTTCAGGAATGTCTGCCGTAGCGAATGCATTCCGTTCCATTGCTGCCGGGGAAGGTGAAATTTATATTGCAGGTGGCGTAGAGCATATGACCCGTTCACCCTATGTAATGTCAAAGCCCACTGCTGCTTTCGGAAGAGACAGCCAGCTATTTGATACTACCTTCGGATGGCGTTTTATCAATCCTAAGATGAAAGAAATGTATGGCGTTGACGGAATGGGTGAAACTGCCGAAAACCTTGCAGATATGCACCAGATCAGCAGAGAAGATCAGGACAGATTTGCACTATGGTCACAGCAGAAAGCTACAAAAGCTCAGGAAAGCGGAAGACTGGCGGAAGAAATTGTAAAAGTTGAAATTCCACAGAGAAAAGGAGATCCTGTTATTTTTGAAAAAGATGAATTTATCAAGCCAGGCTCTTCTATGGAAGGCTTAGGAAAGCTTCGTCCCGCTTTCAGAAAAGAAGGAACCGTAACGGCAGGGAATGCTTCAGGAATGAATGATGGTGCCGCAGCTCTTATTCTGGCAAGCGAAGAAGCTGTAAAAAAATACGATTTAAAACCGAAAGCTAAGATTTTAGGTTCATCTGTAGCAGGTGTGGAACCGAGAATTATGGGAATAGGACCGGTAGAAGCAACACAAAAACTGCTTAAAAGACTGGATCTTTCCTTAGAAGATATGGATATCATTGAGTTGAATGAAGCATTTGCAGCTCAGGCTTTAGCCGTAACAAGAACCTTAGGATTAAAAGATGACGATTCAAGAATAAATCCGAACGGAGGAGCCATTGCTATCGGCCATCCACTGGGAGTTTCCGGAGCCAGAATTATCGGTTCTGCTGCAATGGAACTTCAGAAACAGAATAAGAAATATGCCTTGTGTACACTTTGTATTGGGGTAGGGCAGGGATATGCAATGGTAATTGAAAAAGTATAATCAATTTGAAAATGAGGTAATTTGAAAATTCCGAACTAAAATTTTACCGGAATTACGGCAATCTTTTAAATTCACTTTCAAATTATCCTATTCTCAAATTTTCAAATAAAAAAATATGAACATCTATTCGTACCACGGAATCCGTCCCATCATAAAACCTTCTGCTTATATTCATCCGCAGGCAGTTATCATTGGGAATGTGGAAATTGGTGAAGAAGTATATATAGGCCCTAATGCAGTCATTCGTGGCGATTGGGGAAAAATTATTATTAAAGACGGAGCCAATGTCCAGGAAAACTGTACCCTGCATGTCTTCCCGAATATCGAAACCATATTGGAGGAATCTGCCCATATTGGCCACGGCGCTATTATCCATTCCGGACACATCGGGAAAAATTGCCTGATCGGAATGAATGCTGTAGTGATGGACAAAGCGTATATCGGTGATGAGAGTATCGTCGGTGCTTTAGCTTTTGTTCCTGCCAATTTCAGATGCGAACCCAGAAAACTGATCGTAGGAAGTCCTGCAAAAATAATCCGTGACGTTTCTGACGAAATGATCCACTGGAAAACAGAAGGAACAAAACTGTATCAGGAACTGGCAAGAGAAGGGAAAGAAGCTATTCTGCCTTGCGAACCTTTTACAGAATATGTTCAGCAGACCCCAACAAAAATTGTTGATTACAGCATCTGGGACGATGTGAAATAATGAGCACTCTAAACCTAACAGGTTTCAAAAACCTGTTAGGTTTTAACATAAAACATCAATTTAAAATAGAATGATTAATACAGAAAATTTTGAATTTGAAGGCACTTACCACATTTTTTCTCATGGCAACGGGAAAGAAATGATTTTTCGTGAAACTTCAAATTATCAATATTTTCTGGAAAAATTAGAAAAATATATTCTTCCTGTCGCTGATATTTATGCTTATTGTCTAATGCCCAATCATTTTCATCTCTTGGTAAGATTTAAAAGCTTTAAAGAGATAGAAACAGAGGGTGAACATCAGTTTCTAATGAAACACTTTAGTAACTGCCTTAATGCTTATTCCAAAGCGTTCAATAAGGTATATAACAGAAAAGGCGCCCTTTTTCTGAATACTGTAAAAAGGAAAAAAGTTCAGGACGAAAAATACTTAATCAAAGTACTGCATTATATTCATAACAATCCCATTAATCATGGTTTTGTAGATCAGATTGTAGATTGGAAACATTCATCATATAACTCATATATGAATCAGGATAGGCCAAGTAAACTTTATAGATCGGAAATTATGCAATATTTTGATATATTAGAGAACTTTATTGCTTATCACAGATCTAATGTGGAATATGATTTTCTAAGCTTAGAATAATACTTAAAAATAGCTAAACCTGACAGGTTTTTAAAACCTGTCAGGTTTCTGTAAACAATAAAAAGAAAATGGAAAAACTGAAAAACTATATCTACGGCCAATGGGTAGAAGGAACAGGAAACGGAGTTCCTTTGTACAATGCTGTTACCGGAGAACAGGTAGCTGTTTCCGATACGGAAGGGCTGAACTTTGAACAGGCTCTTGACTACGGAAGAACAGTAGGATACAAAAATCTTTCTTCAATGACTTTCTACGACCGTGGGGAAATGTTGAAAAAAGTAGCCCTTTACCTGTTGGAAAGAAAGAAAAAATATTACGAATTATCATATAAAACAGGGGCTACACATGTAGATTCGTGGGTAGATATCGAAGGAGGTTTCGGTACATTCTTTACCTATTCGGGATTGGCGAAGAGAATGCTTCCCAATACACCGTTCTGGGTAGATGGAGATACACAGAAAATTTCTGCCAATGGAACTCACCTCGGGACTCATATCCTAACGCCTAGTGAAGGGGTTTCTGTACAGATCAATGCCTATAACTTCCCGGTTTGGGGAATGCTGGAAAAATTATCCACATCATTGTTGGCAGGTGTTCCGTCTATTGTTAAACCGTCACCTTTTGGGTCTTATCTTACCAATGCCGTATTTCAGGATATGATCGAAAGCGGGGTATTGCCGGAAGGTGCTGTTCAGTTAGTATGCGGAGAGCCTGGAAGTATTCTGGATTATGTTCAGGATGGAGATTCCGTATTGTTTACAGGTTCAGCCCATACAGGTAGAAAATTAAAATCCCTTCCGTCTGTTGCAGGCAATGCTGTTCGTTTCAATATGGAAGCAGACTCGTTGAACTGTTCTATTTTAGGATTGGAAGCAAAGCCGGGAACTCCTGAATTTGACTTATTCATCAAAGAAGTTCGTAACGAAATGACGACAAAAGCGGGACAGAAATGTACTGCCATCAGAAGAATTATAGTGCCTGAGCATTTAATTGGGGATGTTCAGAATGCTTTATCTAAAGCTTTAGACCAGACGAAAATCGGAAATCCGCTAAGCAGAGAAACAAGAATGGGATCTTTAGTAGGAAGGCAGCAGTATGAAGAAGTACTGAGAAAAGTCAATATTTTAAAGTCCGAAACAGAGCTTGTGTATGACGGAAAACACGAACTGGTAGATGCAGATTACGAAAACGGTGCATTTATGAGTCCGAAGTTGTTCCTGAATGATAAACCTTTTGAAAAAAATATCTCCCATGATGTAGAAGCTTTTGGGCCGGTATCAACCCTTATGCCGTATAAAGATGCTGAAGAAGCTGCTGCATTGGCAAAAAGAGGAAAAGGAAGTTTGGTAGGATCTATCATCTCTCATGATGAAGATTTTATTGCAGAAACTTCATGGAAAATGGCTTCTCAACATGGAAGAATTTTTGTTCTGAACAGAGATAATGCGAAAGAAAGTACAGGCCATGGTTCACCACTTCCGACATTGATGCATGGGGGGCCTGGAAGAGCAGGAGGCGGAGAAGAAATGGGCGGATTAAGCGGTCTGCATTTCTTTTTACAGAAAACAGCCATTCAGGGATCTCCGGATGTATTGAAAGCGATTACTAAAATTTATCAGCAGGGAGCAGAGAAGAAGTTCTCAGATAAACATCCTTTCCAGAAATATTTTGAGGAAGTAGAAGTAGGAGATTCTTTAGAAACAGCAGGAAGAACCGTTACTGATGCAGACATCGTAAACTTTTCCAATGTTTCATGGGATCATTTCTACGCCCATACCGATGCTACAAGCTTAACGGGGACAATCTTTGATAAAACAGTAGCTCACGGATACTTCATCCTTTCAGCAGCTGCAGGATTATTTGTTTCCGGTAAAAAAGGACCTGTAATTGCTAATTACGGACTTGAAGAGTGCAGTTTCTTTAAACCTGTATATGCAGGCGATACCATTACGGTTTATCTTACGGCAAAAGAAAAAATCAACAGAGGTGTAAAAGGAAGAAATATTCCTTCAGGTGTCGTAAAATGGCTGGTTGAGGTCGTTAACCAAAGAGATGAGGTAGTTTGTGTAGCAACCATCTTAACTTTAGTGGCAAAACAATCTCCGTTCATTGATCTGACTGTAAAAAATGTTCAGAAAATACTCAATGGATTAACAGACAGTACTCCTGCTCTTTGGGGCAAAATGTCTCCGCAGCAAATGATAGAGCATCTTGATCAGGCTGTATTGGTGAGTTTGGGAGAGCCGGAAGCAGATCAGTGTTTTACACCTGAAGGACAATTGGAAAAATGGCAGGATTCTCTTTACAATCATAGAAAAATGCCAAAAGAATTTACAGCACCGTTTTTACCGGCAGATGGTAGCCTACCTGAGCTGGTACATAAGAATTTTGAGGTGGCAAAGCAATCATTCATTGACAACCTGAAGAGATTTGTGGTTTACTACAAAGAAAATCCACAGGCAGAACATATGAATTTTGTCTTCGGAAAACTGAATAAAGAAATGTGGGAACTGATGCATAAAAAGCACTTTACTCATCATTTCCAGCAGTTCGGATTGATTTAATTAAAACTTAATATAAAACAAAAGCAGCAGTTTAGATAAACTGCTGCTTTTTCATGTAAATCATATAAATATCCAAACGGAATTACTGTTCAACTATTGTGAGTGAGTTATAGGCTCCGCTTCCTGAAGTATCAAACTGGCTGACTGTGCCATCAAATGCTACTGTGATCCAGGTAAAAGGCCTTAATTTATCACCCTTATTTAAATATACACTTACTGTACAGGCAGACCCTACTGGTACGGCATTGGGGCTTGCACCTGTATCAGAAGAATACCCATTATTTGTTTTTATCCTTTGAGTGATGGTCCCACTCGGATTTCTCACTTCCCAAATTGCTTCAGTTTGATTGTTAGATCCCGTATTGACCTGGCTGGATTGTAATGCAAAAGTAAAAGTTGCAAAATATACACCATCACGTGGTGCTATAAATTCACCTGTAGCCGGATCGAAATTTGAGGTAGGTACCCCTGAGTCTGAGTCTAATTTCTCAGTCCAGTTGGTTAAATAAGAAGACCTTCTTTGAACGATACCGGATTTAATTCCTATTTCTGAAGGCGTCGCACTTTCAAATACATAGGTATCCTGAGTTGTTTTGCTTGCCATTACGATGATACGTGGTTTCCCTTTAGGAAAAAAGCTCACCCAGTTTGAACCGTCGGAAAACTCTAAATAGCCCTTTACACCAATCGCAGGGCTTGCTACATATCGCAATGCGCCTGCACCCGCTTGCGCAGCTGTTTTGTTAGTATTTCCTATAGCTACGGAACCATTTACATTGTTGCGCAGATCCAGCGCTACTTTTGGGTTAGCAGCTAATGTGCCTATTTTTCCGGAATTATCAATGATAATATTACCTGCATCCGTCTTAATCTCAACAGGATTGGTTGGATTGGGTAATCCTATTCCTATTTGAGCGTTTATGTTGTTTATTGTGAATGATAAAGCAATAAAAATACTAATCAATCTTTTTATTTTATTCTTTGATTCCATCATTATATAGTATTACAATTCACTGATACTTAAATTATTCAATTTGCTGTCATTTATAGTGTTTCGCACACTTCCTATATTATGTTTCACCGTGAATTTTATTGTATCATCTTTCTTAAGATTGAAAATAGCATTACAGTTACCGCTTATAAAATTACTTACTGCACCGGCCTGAAAAGCAGGATAAGAATTTACTGTTTTAAATACAGGAATGTTATTTGTGCTTTGGCTGCTTTCAATTGCGGTTTCTATAAATGTATTTTTAGGTATATTTCCATTAGCCAGAGTAATGTTGAAAGAAACAAGATAAAAGCCATCACGTGGCGCTTTAAAAATTCCGGCGATTGGATCAAAATCTCCACCGGCACCGGTACCTAAATCAACTGTTTCTGTCCAGCCGGTAATAGTTGTTGTCGTTGCACTGGGAATATTTTGTGCAGAATTATTACTGGCATTTACCAGCGCTTTAGTAGGAGGGGTGAGTGGCAAAGCGATCCATTGCTCACCATCAGAATATTCTAAATATCCACCGGTATTATAACGTATTGCACCTCCACCTGCTGCAGAAGGGCTTTGTGTATTGCTGCCCAAACCAATGATTCCTTGATCGTTCGAAGATCTGAGATCAACCTTGGTAACAGGATTTAGAATACCAACCCCTACTTGACCTTGTGATGTAATAACAACATCGTTAGATATTTTTGTAGCATCAGGATTAGAACCGTTATCTTTTCCGGCATCTATATGCAGAGGCTGTGTAGGATTAGGGGTGAAAAAGCCTACCTGGGCTGTTGCCTTAATAGCCAGAAAAAATAAAATAGAAGAACATAGCTTATAAGTTATATTGATTTTCTTTTTCATGATCTATATCTTAATGTTCTATTATAGTTAGATTATTAAATCCATCATCCGGATTGGCGGGATCTGAAGAATTACTGGTAACTCTGAGAGGAATAGCACCGGAAGTAAGGTTTTGGTACAATCTGGCACTAACCTTGGTACCTGCAGCTAAAGTAAGAGTAACGGTACTTGATCCTCCAGCCTGTGTTGAACGTGTAGAATTGGCATCATCAGCTGTACCTGTCATAGACTGCCCGAAAGTTTTATATACACTGGCAAGAACAATACCTGTAGTAGGATTATAAAACTGGGATTCAACTCTGGAACCATCATTAATAACAGCACCTGTGAAATTGAATGTTAACAGAAAGGTATAAGTTCCGTTTCGGGGAGCTGTAAATTCACCGGTGCTTGGATCAAAGCTATTGTTCATATCACGTACCTCACTCCAGTTAATAATAGTTGTAGGAGTTGCTGGTGGTATTGATTGACTTATTATTTTACGAACCACAACAACAGATTTTTGAGGGGCAAGATAAACCTTGTTCCATACTGCACCGTCCGATACCTGAATTTTGGCTCCTACCGGAATATTGTTTACATCATATCGGGTAGCGCCTGCACCTGCCACCGCTGCCAGCATGCTGGTTGTTCCCAAACCGAGTGAATTTTCACTTCCTGCAGATCTCATATCTAACTGAACCAGAGGATTAAGAACTCCTGCTCCAATAAAACCTGTTGTTTTATTTACAATAAAATCATTAGAAAGTTGTGCCGGTGTTGGTGTACCCGAAGCTGGATTGTCTTTAGCACCATCTACGTGTAAACTTCCTAATGGGATAGACGTTCCGGTACCTACTTGTGCATAAAATGTGTTGGTAAGGAAACAAAAAGGAAGTATTAATAATTTGTGTTTTTTTTTAATCATATTTTAATAGGTCATTATCTTATTTTAAATATTAATGACATTCTAACAATCAGGATTTAAAAAGTAAACAATGTCTTAGGGAAATTGATTATTGATGTCATGATGAGTTGAAATCTGTTTGTGACTTAAATTTTTGCTTTTGAGGGAATTTAACAAAAAATTGGAGTTGCTCAATTTCCAATCAGTAACTGACAACAGATCATGCTTGAAAAGAATCATAACTCGTATAACAACAATTTAATTTCTTATCATTAATGTGTTTTTAGAATCTTCGATTATAATAATATATGTGCCACAACCAGAGTGTTTTAAATTTTTTCAAAAGTGAAATTTTTTTGAAGACTTACAAAAAATAGCATTAAGATATACTTCGATAAACCGATAGATTTTTGTCTATTATTTATACAGATGTGAAATCTAATTTTTAGAAATTAAGTAAATGTCTTTTAATCAATTTATTATGAAGATTTTCAAATGAAAATTATTAACTTTAATAGGCGAAATCCGAAAAGCATATAGAGTAGGAAAAACATCAAAACTGATTATTATGAAAAACTTAAAAAAACTTTCAAGACATGAGTTGACATCATTTAAAGGAGCCGGGCCAAACTGGTCATGCTCCCTTAATCCTTGTCCTCCCGGAACCTGTTGCCTTCCCGGAAGATGGCCGGATATTGCCAGAGCATGTTACATTTGTGCAGATTCTTAGATTTTGTAATTTTAAAAAATACAAAAAGCTGCAATTCCTTGAGTTTTGCAGCTTTGTTTTTATAATTTTTTTGATACCCCGGGATTTATTTTTTTAGTTTAAAATAACCATATATCAAAAGAGGTAAAGCAACGATCTGAAACAAAAACACAAGCAATGAAGGAATACCTTCAAGGTGACTTTCATTAGCTTTCATAAAAAGCTGTTTACCAAGCGGGCCGTTCGAGAATATGACAATATTAAACAAATTCCAGCCCAGATGAAGTCCTATGGGCAGATACAGTGATTTTGTCTTAGCGAAAGACTCTGCAAGCATCCATCCAAAGATAGCAGTCATTACAAAAATGATCCCCATCTGAAAAGGATTTCCGAATGCATTATAAGAAAACCAATGATAGATTCCAAAGCAGGCCGCAGAAAAAATACAGGCTTTAGTGTTTCCCCATTTTTCTATAGCAAGATAAAGCAATGCACCTCTGAAAAGTAATTCTTCAAACAATACAGATTTTAGAACCCACCATAAGCCCGTCAATGCTGCTGATAATGTGAACTGTTTATTCAGTATCCAGCTGTTGCTGATAAAGGCAGTTGTCATGATGTGGTAAAGACTGCAAACCGCTGCAGCTAAAATAAGGCCAGCGCTCCAATGAATCAGTCTTGTAGAGTCAGGTTTCAATCCTAAAACAGAGAGATCCTTTTTTGCAATGAACCGAAGCAGGAGCCATGAAATGATAAGTTCAATTATAATTCCAATCATAGGTCAAAAGTTTTTAGTTGATGAGGTCTTATTTCATTGAAAACGAAGTTAATAAAAAAATGGATGCAGTGATTATGATCCGCTGCATTATATCAAATATCAAATTTTTGCGATTTTATCAGATGCATATAAATTCCTTCTTCTGGTCTTCTTTTCCTTTCCTGAAAAATATTATCTTTAAAATTCATATCATGAACGAAAGCCGGATATATTGTCAATGAATAAAACTTTTGCAGATCAGGTCATCTATTTCAACCGGGATCTTACTTATACAGGAGAGCTTCCTGAAGATTTTGCTGTTTTAAACCCGTATCTGGATAATCCTGAAACGATGGAAGTGATGCAAAAGTTTTATCATAAATATTATGATGATTCCGATCAAAGAAAATTTATAGTGGGAATCAATCCCAGCCGTCACGGAGCAGGAATTACAGGAGTTCCGTTCACAGATACCAAAAGACTGGAAAGTGTTTGCGGAATACCGATGAAGTCTGCCTATACCCATGAAGTTTCTTCAGTTTTTATCTACGATATGATTGCAGAATATGGTGGTGCAGAATTATTTTACAAGGATGTATATATCAATTCTCCATTTCCTCTGGCTATTGTCAGGAAAACAAAAAACGGATGGCTTAATGCCAATTATTATGATGATAAACAACTGTTTGAAGCAGTCAAAGACTTTATGATTGAATCCCTGAAGAAGCATATCAGCCTGAACCTGGACACTTCGGAAGTTTTTATTCTGGGAAAAAAGAATGCTGATTTTATTACAAAATTAAATAAGGAAGCAAAACTGTTCGATACCATGACCGTTCTGGAACATCCGAGATACATTCAGCAATATAAATCAAAAGAAAAACAGCTGTATATAGACAAATACATTCTGGCCCTGAAAAAATAACCGTTCTTTTTATTTTTCATCATGGAACGACCATTTTTTATTAAATTACACTTATGAATGTTTTCCCTAAAGATGCAGGTTTCAAATACAGCTGGCGAACTTTTAAAAGCCCTTCATAAATGGACCAGATAAAATAAAAAATCCCTTATCGCTAAGGGATTGCCATTCATGAATTAGAATCTTTATGAGAACAAATACGAATGTGAACTGTCATTGTATTAATCTTTAATAACCTTGGTTAATTCATTTCCTGTCCTGATAAAATAAACCCCTTTCGGAAGCTCAGAAATATCAGTTTCGGTTGTACCTTTTTGAGTAGATACCTTTTTAATCAATTTTCCTTCCATGTTATAAATACCGGTTTCTGATGCCTTATCGGTTTGAATGGTAAGAGGCCCTTTCGTAGGATTTGGATAGATAGCTACATCTTTTTTAGAAACTTTTGTTTCCGTAGTACCCAGTACAAGATTGCTGTCTTTTACCCAGGTGAAAGCGTCAAAACCAACATATCTGAATCCTCCATCTGCGGTGATGCGAAGTTCATCAATGACAATATTGGAATAATTCTGGCCATTCAGGTTGGTGAGGTCAATCAGTGTATATCCGTTATTGGGAATAAGGCCCGTTGCAAAACCTGTTGTTTTTGTTTGGGTAAATTTTGTTACCCCGCTCAGCTTCCCGGTTATGGTAAGTGTGCCTGTTACATTCAGATCCAGATTCAAAGCAGAAAGATACATCCAGAACCTATTGACTTTAAATAAATTGGATGTTGTCCTGATACTGAAAGATGGAGGCGAGTCCTGATTGTTGGAATTATCAATGTACCTGTTATCATTTGATGTTCCATTCCAGCCGGTTCCGGGGAAGTTACCTTGAATATCAAAAACACTTACATGCGAGATAATATTGAATATTACACCGTTATCAGTAAAGCTTGTACTTCCGTGAGATTCCGTTTCAAATTGCTCTGTACTGGTCTGCCCGAGTGAAAAAATTGAAATGAGCAGACTACAAATAGTTAAAAAGGTAGTGCTTTTCATGATTTCTGTTTTAAATGTTAGGTTGCTTATGAATTATTTAACTGCGTGGAGGATAAATACCTTCAACACAGATGATATAATTGAGCCCAAGATAAGGTGGCATATTATTCACAGGTAAATTCTGACCTACAAATGAAATGCTCTGACCATTAATAACGGTATCAGGATTAGCATTATTAACAAAGCTTGGGACAACATTGAAATCCCTTCCAACCTGTGTTCCTGTGATAGCAATAGAGACAGCAGGGCTGGGAGTAGATGTATTGGCATTTTTATTCGCAACTTTGAGTTGGAAACCTCCTCCGATACTCGGAAGGTTTGATGCTAAAAGTGTATTTTGGGTAGTTCCTGAAACTACTCCCAAAGGATAAAATTCGTTTGCATTTACATTTCCGGCACCTAATGCCATACGTCCTTTTAGATTAGGCAGAGCAAACGTAGTTTTTCCGTCTCCACCGTAGGTAGTTCCTAAAATTGAGAATAGAGCACTGTTCTGTGCAATACTAAGTAGACTTCCGTCACAGAACATCCATCCTCTTGGTGCGAAATTTCCGGCAAATAATTTGACAATTCCAATGTATTCTTCCATGGTAAATAGTTTTCAGTTTAGTTTTTCCTACTCTTTTCAACGGCTTTTCGGATACCACCTTGTTGATTAATTTTATTAAGTCAAAGGAACGATTAATAGAAAATTGATGCTAGCGTAGAAAACACCAAATTAAATATTACGTATTTCTACCTACTGATAAATGAAGGATATGATGATTAGAATGTAACTATAATCTAAAAAAATGAAAACAAAACGCTCCTGATACACCTTTTTCTGCCAGTACTGCATCCTCCTGCTTTCATCTTTTCTGCCTCTTAAAAAATTCCTCTTAAATTTCCCCGAAAGCACTGTATTTAGTATTTTTGTAAGAATCCAATAAAAATAAAATGAGCGAATTTGTAGCATCAGAAATTAAAAATAATATTGCCGAAATTACTTTCGGAACTCCAAAAAGTAACTCACTTCCTGGAGCAATTTTAGAAAAACTGGCTCAGACCATCCTGGAAGAAGGAGCAAAAGATGAAGTAAAAGCCATCTTAGTAAAAAGCGAAGGCGAAAAAGCATTCTGTGCAGGAGCGAGCTTCGATGAGCTTTTAGCGATTGAAGAGCTGGAAGCTTCCACTCAATTCTTTGGTGGTTTTGCCAAAGTTCTGAATGCAATGAGAAACTGCGGTAAAATTGTAGTGGTAAGAGTACAAGGGAAAACAACCGGTGGGGGAGTAGGAATTGCCTGCGGAGCAGATTACTGTTTTGCAACAAAAGACTCAGCATTGGCACTTACAGAGATCAATCTGGGAATAGGTCCTTTTGTGATTGGCCCTTATGTAGAAAGGAAAATTGGTAAATCACAGTTTTCAGCAATGGCTATTGATGCAGATTTCAGATCTGCAGAATGGGCGGAACAGCACAATATTTACCATTCCGTGTCGGAAAATATCCGGGAAATGGATGAAAAGCTGGAGAAATTTATGCAGACACTGGCATCAAGGAGTAGTGATGCTCTGGCATTGATCAAAAAAGTGTCATGGGAAGGAACAGATCATTTTAATGAACTGATGCCGGCAAGAATTCACATGAGTGCAAGCCTTATCCTGGAAGATTCAGCAAAGAAGAATATTGAAGCGATTAAAGAAAGACTGAGAGCTAAATAATTTTCATCTTATAAAAATAAATGGCCGTTGATTCCTTCAGCGGCTTTTTTGTTCCATAATACTCACACATAATATATTTTCAAAAAATATTTTGTAGGTTCATAAAAAATTATAACTTTGTAATTCAAAGTTCTTTCTATGGAAACAAAAAACTATCACGAAGACTTATCCCATATCCGTTCCATGATGGAGCGGTCTTCCAGATTTATTTCTTTGAGCGGATTATCCGGAGTTGTAGCAGGGCTGGCAGCAATTATTGGGGCAGCGTATGTCTATTTTGTTTTTAAAAGAGAAGGCATTGATTATTTTGATGGCGACAGAAATATTTTTAAGCCTGCCTTAGTCAGAGAACTTGTATGGATTGGAATTACTATTTTAATTGCAGCCCTTCTCAGCGGATATATTTTTACAGCCAATAAAAGTAGAAAGAAAGGGCTTAAAATCTGGGATGCAACCACCAAACGGCTTTTGGCTGCTTTTGCTGTGCCTCTGCTAGCGGGAGGTTTTTTCTGCCTGGCACTCCTTTATCATCATCTTTTTGTATTTATTGCACCGGCTACACTGATCTTTTATGGATTAGCTTTAGTGAGTGCTGAAAGATATACCCTGACGGATATAAAGTATTTAGGATATTTTGAAATTGTTTTGGGATTGCTATCTCTTTTCTTTTTAGGTTGGGGATTGGTTTTCTGGGCAATTGGCTTCGGTGTCCTGCATATTGTGTATGGATTGATCATGCATAGGAAATATAAATAATGGGAATGACCATACTTGATCCTGTTTTTAATCCTTATTTTTGCACCGTTTTTTGAAACGAAGAAAAGCTGCAAAGACGGAGCTTGTGTAGGATAAAGAAAATATAAATAGTCAGTGGATGACGATTTCAGAATAAATAAGACAATAGTAAAATGATTAAAATAAGTCAACTCAATAAAGAATTCGAAAGCCGTGTAAGATTGGGCATTATGTCTGTTCTTATGGTTAACGACTGGGTTGATTTCTCTGAAATGAAAGGACTGCTTGAAATTACTGACGGTAACCTTGCCAGCCACAGCAATGCACTGGAGAAATCCGGATATATTGAAGTGAAAAAAGAATTTGTTGGTAAAAAGCCTAAGACCTCTTATCGTGTAACACAGAATGGAAGACAGGCCTTTACCGAGCATCTGGATGCCCTTGAAAAACTATTGGGACGGTAGTCGTATATTTTTTTTGAAAATTTACTTTGAATTACAAAGTACTTTATAGTATAAAATTAAATACAATGATAACACAAAAACAAAAAACAATCGCCATTTATGCACTTCCCTTGGCCTTATTGACTATTCCAATGCTGGGAAACATTTTCTCCAAAGAAGTTAACTGGACTGCTGCAGACTTTCTGATAGCAGGAATTCTACTCTTTACAACAGCTTTTCTGATCAATCTGGTCAGAAATAAAATCAAAAAACAAAGCCGGAAAATAATGCTCTCCATTTTTATTTTGCTGGCTCTGGTACTGATCTGGCTTGAACTGGCCGTAGGAATTTTTGGAAGTCCCTTTGCGGGAAGTTAAATGCCGGATTTATTAACTTATTAATATGACCAGAAAAGAATTTTTAAAAAGAATGATGTGGCTTTCGGCAGCAGGAGCGTTTCCGGCATTATACTCATGGCAGGTAGAACCTTTCTGGGTAGAATTTGTTGAAAAAAAACTGCCTGTAAAAAATTTGCCTTCATCACTGGCAGGAAAAGTAATGATGCAGATTTCCGATCTGCATGTGGGAGAGCGTTTCGACTGGAATTTTCTGATCAAAACATTTCAGGAAGCCAAACGGTTTAATCCTGACTTTGTAGTGTACACCGGAGATTATGTGAATTATGGAACTGCAGAGGAACACAATGCCCTTATAAAAGTTATGGAAAATTGCGTAATGGGAACAACCGCAACTTTCGGAATTCTGGGAAATCATGATTATGGAGTAAGCTGGAAAGATATGGAATGTGCAGACCGGATCTGTGAAATTTTAGAAGACAGAGGAATCGTTATGCTCAGAAATGCTCAACAGGAAATAGCAGGCTTAAATTTTATAGGATTTGATGATCTATGGTCTCCGGAGTTTCGTCCGGCAGAAGTCATGAAAGAATATGATCCCGGAAAAGCCAATATCATACTCTGTCACAACCCCGATGCCTGTGACCTGGATATCTGGAACGGTTACCGGGGCTGGATTCTGAGCGGGCACACCCATGGCGGACAATGCAGGATTCCGGGAATTATCACTCCGGTCCTCCCGGTGAAAAACAAAAAATACACATCAGGTGAAATTGATCTGGAAGACGGGAGAATACTGTATATCAACCGTGCCATAGGACATTCTTTTCAGGTCCGGTTTATGGTACGCCCGGAAATTACTGTTTTTACTTTAACACAAGCTTAATTATGAAAGATCAACACATTTTAAACATCGGAAAAGCAGTATTTGCTTTGCTTTTTCTGGCCGGAAACATTTGCCTTTTCGGATATATAATAACAAAAGATGAGTGGTTTGCGGGTTCAGGCTATATGGTGATGATCTTTGGATCGATGTCAAGTCTGGCTGTTATACTGGGATTGCTGGTATATGGTTTTATCAGCCGGGACCGGTTTGACATTTGCCTCAAAGCAATCGGTATCATGCTGCTCAATATCCCTATTGCTGTTCTTTATGCTTTAATAGGGATCAATATTCTTTAAATACAATAATACTATGAAAAAAATACGGGTTCAGTTTCTGCTTTTTGTGTATGATAAAACTCAAAAATTATACAGAAAATACTTTAAAAAGAGAAAAAGACAGTGGCAGTTCAATGAAAAACAACTGCTGGAATTTCAGGAAGACTCCCTGGGCAGGAAGCTTGGCGAATTTTACAGGAAACATGGCTTTTCAATGATCCCCAAAATGGAAAATCATGATGTACATCATCTGATCACAGGCTGTGGAACCAACTTTGAAGATGAGATTGCCATGCAGTACCTTCTTCTGGGAAATGGTAAGCTCAATGCCCATCTTCTGGCAGCTATCGTATTGGGAACATTTATTCTGCCTGAATATGTGAAAATTTATATCAAAGCGTACAGGAAAGGACAGAATATGAGAACATTTCATCACTGGGATTTCGAAGAGCTCCTGTGGCAGAATTTCGACCATGTGAAAGACTTCATTCAGCAGAAAGAAACCATTGTACTTCACTAAAAAACGGCAGTATGAATAAAATAAAATTCAGCCTGCTAGGGAAAAGAACATTTTTGATTTCTTTTCTGGCAGGAACATTACTGTGGGTTCTGTTTCTGATTACCCACTCGGATTTTCTGGTGATGATCGGTTTTTACTACGTACTCACAGCAATAGTTGCCAATGTGATCATACTTTTGCATGAGCTGATCGTCTTTATAACTAATGTCAGCGAAGAAAAAGCTTCCGGAAATTCAGTCCTTCTTCTGCTTGCCAATATTCCTATTGCACTGATCTATCTTTTTATTTTGGCGAATTAATATTCAGTTATTAACCTTAAAAATTTTTAATCTTATGAAAACACATCACTATATATTCATCACAACCCTTCTGTTTGTTATCGTATTCTACGATCAGGATGTAGGGCTGAATCTTGGAATCCTTGGAGTTGTTTATTCCGTATTGACATGGTTTAAAACTCCGGGAAGAAATAAAACGGGAACCCTGCACATTCTTTTAGGTACCAGTATCCTGTCGGGTGTCGCATTTGCATGGTATGGCGATTTTGCATCGTTTCTTGCGCTAGTAAGTTCTTTGCTTTTGTTGGGATACCGGGCCAGAAACAGAAAAATGAAGATCCTCTTTCTCATTCCTGTTTTTATTTCCAATGGATGTACCTCAATCTGCAGGATCTTCAGCTTTGATCAGTGGCTGCCCAAAAGGAATGTTTCAGGGTTGTGGCAAAAGACATTCGCTTTTATCCTGATTCCGTTGATTCTGGTATCCGTTTTCTTCGGGATCTATTCTGCGGGAAGTGACCATTTTGCAGCCCTTTTTACAGACTATGAACTTGATCTTAACCTGTGGCAGGTGTTCTGTCTTTCCGTTCTTGGATTTTTTATTGCCTTTAATTACTGGAACTTTGCCGTTGAAAGACTGATCTACAAAACCCACTATGTTTTAGACAATGATTTCCAGAATGATTCCCGGATACCGAAGCCTACCTATTCCTTTCTTGATCTGGACGCAGAAAGAATGAGTGGTGTCATCTCCTTCCTTTCATTAAATATTCTGCTGATCTTTTTCATTATCACTTACAACTACGAGCAGTTTTATGAAGTATCCAAAACTCCCGTTCAGCTTTCCGAAGAAACCCATGAAAGAGTGAATGCCGTTATCTTATCAATAATCATGGCGATTCTGGTCATCATGTTTTACTTTAAATCAGACTTTAATTTTGATCCGAAAGCCGGCATGATGAAAATTTCAGCAAAAATCTGGATTCTGCTGAATGCAGTTCTTGTGCTTTCGGCAGCTGCGAAAAACTTTGAATATATTGTAAATTACGGCTTTACCTATAAGAGGCTCGGTGTTTTTTTATTTCTTCTTCTAGCCCTTACAGGACTTGCTCTGACCTTTATTAAAATTCAGAAGAAAAAAAGGAATGCTTATCTCTTCAATACGATGGTATGGTATATTTACGGAACCATTTTACTATGCAGTTTTATCAACTGGGGAGGCTTTGTAACGTCACAGAATATGAACCGGAGAAACTTTAATGTAGGTTATCATCTGACAGATGTCAATTTCAGTGAAAAAGCTCTGCTGAAATATGCTGCTGAAAAAAATGACGGGAAACTTAAAAAGAATATCCTTAATAAAATAAAAGAAGAAAAATCCAAAACTTTCCTTTCTAAGATTCTTTATTATGAAACCATTTAGTAAGTTTTTTTTAAGGCAGAATTCAACCCTAAATGCAGGCCCCGGAATGAACTTGGAACAATTTTAGCATATAAAAAGAACTGATGAACCAGGATGGTGTGAAAATAAAAAGGAGAACTTCCATCTCCAAATCTCCGGCTTCCATCTTTTCCACCTCCTTAAAATTAATTATTATGAAAAAAAGCTTATTGTTAATTCCATTGATTATCGTTGCCTGTAAAAAAGAACCTGCTGTGACTGCAACGCAGGATAAAGACTCTACAGCAGCCACAGAAATGCCGGACTCCGTTTATAAAACAGATTCTGCAGCATTAAGAACCAAAGATTCAATTATTAACAATGCTCCGGCTACGAAAGAAGTCCTGCGCAAAGGAGTGATGAGAAGTGAAAAAGAAGGCCAGATCGTAAGAACGGCTGATGCATCACAGCTTCCCTTTACATTAGGGGAAGAGTTTACAAAAGATGATCAGGAGCTGGTATTGAAGCTGACTCATTATGACCAGGCAAAAATCAAAGCTAAAATTTCAACCAAGGAAAAAGATTTTAATATCCGTTTTAATCAGATAAAACTTCCTAACGGAGACTATGACGGACCTTTCGGAAGAGAGATAACCTATGAAACCCCGGGAAAAGGAGAGGTGTGGCTTATCATCGGTAAAAGTAATATGGCTTCAGGAAATACCAAAGGAAGCTTTACCGTAAGTGTTGAATAAATTTCAGCTATTTTGGTACAGTTTCTGCAAAGTATACTGTGAAGTTTAAAATTTAATATTATGAAAAATATAGTTCTAACAGCAATGGCTGCCTCAGCTGTACTTGTAAGTTGCGGAACCGTACAGTCGCTGGTTCAGAATACCTTTCCTTATACAACGAATGTTCTGGTGTCTACCGGAGTACCTGCTGATAAAGAAGTATCTTCAACGGCAACTGCTACCAATGTTCAGACCTGGTTCGGAGGAAATAACAATGCACAGATCAAGGATGTAAGAATTTCAGATGCTAAAATTTCAGTGGCATCACCTTCAGGAGGAAACCTGAGTGCATTCAAAACCGTTAAAATTTATGTTTCTTCAGCCGGAACCGGTGAAAGACTGATTGCTTCACGTTCAAATATATCCACCAGTTCTTCCAGCCTGAATCTGGATCTTAATGATACCGGTTTTCTGGATGAGATTGTAAAAAGTTCAGGTTTGACTATAAGAACCGTTTATGAGCTGAAGAACCAGACTTCTTCAGATATGAACATTAAAGTTGCGCTGAATTTTAGCAGCGTTCCCGCAAAATAAATTTTGTTAAGACCATAAAGAAAACCCACCTTTCAGAATTTCTGAAAGGTGGGTTTATTATACAGCTGTTACTTTCCTTCGGAGGATTGTTATTTATAATTTCGTGAATTTCTCAACCACTCTTCTCGAACCTTCATTGATATTGATGAGGTACTGACCTGCCGGAAGTTGTGAAACATCGATCTTTTCATCAGGTGCAACCGTATTTTTCATAACCGTTCTTCCCTGAATATTGATGATTTCAACATCCAGCTTTTTATCTTCACTACTTTGAACAGCGATATGCCCGGTAGAAGGATTGGGATAAATTTTTACCGTTAAAGAAGGAAGAACTTGGGCTTTACCTGTAAATCCGCTTTCCAGTTTTAAAATAGCGTTCTTTACGTTAGGCAGCGGACCTATCTTTTGGCCTGTTACCGTACCTCCTTGTGGGATTCCTGTAGAGATCAGAAGATTCTTCATTGCAGCCGGAGTCAGATATTGTCCTGTATTCTGATAATAGAAAGACTGTATCAATACCGCAGCAGACGCTACAACAGGTGTTGCAGAGCTGGTTCCGCTAAAGTAATTGTAAGTCCTGTTGTTATCATTATCATACTTGGCATAAGAACCGTAGCCAGCCGCAAGAACACTGCTTCCCCAACCTTGTACATCCACTCTGTTCCCAAACGTACTGAAGCTGAGTTTGGAATGCGTCGTATTAGGAGATCCTGCTCCTACAATGATGGCTCCGCTGTTACCTCTTGACAGGTATGATGCATAGAAAGGATCATCCAGATTCTGGTTTCCGTTCCCTGCTGCTGCTATAATGATAATTCCTGAGTCTGTAGCTGCTTTGGTCAGGTCCCAGATTACTTTGTCATATTCTGCAGGACAATACTGCCCATCTTTTCCGCCGGTCTGCATTTCATATAAGATAATGTCTCCGGCCTGAGAAGCATTGATAGAGCGGCTTACGGCTGCAGCCCTGTTATAGCCTACGGTCGTCCATTCCATATATCCTTTGATATCAGATGCACTGTAAACAGAACCTGTGAGCCCGATATTGTCTTTTATTGATCCCAGAATACTGACTACAGCAGTGCCATGATCCCTGTAATTATTGCCTGATAATCCTGAGTTGGGACTGTATCCGGGTTCCAGCTGAATAGAATTTTGATTGGCCAGCATTTCATGGGTTTTATAGAAGCCATATTCCACATCACGGATGCGTATATTCTGACCTGTAACCCCTCTTGACCATGCATATTTTGCATTGATTCCCGGGTTGTCATTCAGATAAGTCTGTACGCTTTCCAGATCAGGAGTGGCTACAAACATATTGACCAAAGGAGGTTCTATCGGTACATTGCTCATTACCGATACATATTCCACTTCAGGGAATCTTTCAAGGGCACGGACCAGTTTCTGGGTAGTATCTTCATTCTGCAGCGGAATATCTGCTTTGAAAATTCTTTTCAGTTTTTCCACAGACTCTGCTGAATTTCCGATTTCCTTGCTGGTTCTTGTCATTTCGTCCAGTTTACGGTCTGAAAATCCCAGGTCATAAGTAAATGAAATTTTATTTTCCTGTACAAATTTTTCCAGGCCAGCATTTCTGCTGAAAGCCGCCTTGTCTGAATGGATGCCTTTTGAAAAGCATACATACACAATAGCATTCTGGTTTGTGTTATGGATGGATTTACCGGTTTGGTCCTGTCCAAAGGATAAAGAAGTGCAGAAGGTGAATAATGCAAAAAGTTTAATTTTTGTTTTCATATTATTTTTGTTAAATGGTTGTGAATCAGATTTGGTTTAATCAAAAATAATAATAAAATGAAAACAAATCACGTTTTTGTGAATTTATTTGAAAAATAATTTTACTTAAAAATCTATGAATATGCTCAGCCTTTTGCAGCAAGGGGAATGGGTATTTCTGTAAAAAGATAACGACCAAAAAAACGTCTTTCAACAATTTTGAAAGACATTTTTAATTTTAATCAATATATTTCAGCTGAAGCAATATTCTTCTGATGTGGCCGGTAATAAATGTATTGTTATTGGTAAGCCAAATAATAGATATTTCTTTTTCGGGGATCATTATTAAATGGGATTTAAAGCCTCCCTGATCTCCGGCATGCTCTATCACCCGTACTTTTTCTTCTGTTTTTATATCGGAATAAAAACCGTTATGAACAAACCAGATACCTGTATGGTCTGCAGGTTTATCACTCTTCCAGTTTGCCGGCTTACGTACTGTCTGGGATTCTTTAATGCTCATACAGTCTATAAACTTACAGGTTTGAATGGCGGAGATATATTTTTTAAGATCATCAATGGAACTCCAGACTCCGCCATTACCGGCAGCTGCAAATGTAGGAGATTCACCGTAATCATATTCCTGATACACACTCTCTCTCAGGATATAACCATGAGCTACATTTTTGTCAGGAAAACTTCCATCAGTTATTGTACTGTTTTTCATTCCTGAGGGTTTGAATATATTTTCAGAAATAAATCGTTGCCATTTCATATGACTTGCCTTTTCAATAATCAATGCCAGCCCGTTATAAGCAGGATTGGAATATTCATATTGAGTACCCGGCTCAAATTTTAATGAGTCGGCAAATTTTAAAGGCTTAAAATTTTCTTCATCTTTTGCTGTAAGATAAAAAATACTATCTCTTTCAACATGTCTGAGATCCGGAAGTCCGGAAGTATGGGTGAGAAGATGCTGAAGCTTAATGGAAGATGCTATTTTCTTGTTTTTAAAATCCGGAAAAAAAATGAGAAGGCTGTCATCAGTGGAGAGCTTTTTTCTATTCTGGAGTATTGAAATTCCGTAAGAAACAAATGTCTTGGAAATAGAGCCTAAATTTGAAACGGTCTTACTGGTGAATTTTTCTTTTGTCTTAAGGTCAGCCAGTCCAAATGAATTTTCATACAGGGTTTTGTTTCCCTGCTGGATCAGAATACTGCCTCCTGGATTATTGGCCTGAAAAACTGTTGAAAATGCGGAGTCTAGTTTTATTTTTAAAAGTTCCTCCCGGTTTTGACCAGAGCACAAAAGTCCTGTACTGAATAAGACCAAAGCCAGGGATTTTAACTGAAGATTTTTGAGCATATAAATCATTGATTCGTTGATGAGATGGTTCTTGTCTTTCTCTGATCAGCTTTTTGTGACTGAATCCATTACAATGGTCACGGGCCCGTCATTGATCAGGAATACTTTCATATCAGCCCCGAAAATTCCGCTTTCGGTTTTTAACCCGGATTTAGCTATTTCTTCTTTAAAATAATCAAACAGCGGAACGGCTTTATCAGGTTTTGCAGCCTTAATGAATGAGGGGCGGTTCCCTTTTTTATAGTCAGCAATTAACGTAAACTGGCTGATGCACAGAATCTCTCCGGAAATGTCCTTTACAGAAAGATTAAGCTTATCATCTTCATCACCAAAAATTCTGAGGTTCAGTACTTTTTGTACCAGCCAGTCTGCATCCGTTTTTTCATCATTTTCATCAATCCCTACCAGCAGCATCAATCCTTTTCCGATTTCACCCACAATTTTTCCGTCTACTTTTACACTGGCTTCTGAGACTCTTTGTATAACGATCTTCATTTTATTCTAAATAGTTAATAGTAAATACTTAACGTTTTCGCTACCGGATCATAATTGTATGAATTATAGGTTTTTGGAGGAAGAGATGTTTTAGAGCCTGACTCCGGTTGTCCGGTTCTTAAAATCCATCGTGAATTGTCTTTTGGACATACGATAACAATATTATCTTTTACCTCAAGTGTTGTATCATTGTCCGGGCATATATGAGGCGCATTCCGGTCATATATTTTAAACGCATTGCCGGTTCGTACAGCAATCAGACCTCTGGTTCCCGACTGCTGTTCATTGATGTAAATCCATCCTCCGTCGTAATTTAAATTATTATAGGCAGGAAGGTTTAAATTTAAAGTTACATTGATCGGGTTATTGGGAAAGCAGTTCACAGTATCTTCTCTGTTACTGCACGAGTTTATGGTTAAATCACTGAAAATCAGTATAGTGAAAATAGCTAAGATTGAAAAAGTTTTTTTCATTTCAATTTAAATTTTTATATATTTGTAAAAATTAAACGATTACAACACGAAAACATTGTCCGGCAAATGTCGGATTATTTTTTTATACTAAAACTAAATTTTGAAAATTATGGCAAGCTATGTAACAAAGGAGGGCCTTGATAAGATGAAAGCTGAGCTGGAACAGTTGGAAACTGTAGAGAGACCAAAAATTACTCAGCAGATCGCAGAAGCAAGAGACAAAGGTGATTTGTCTGAAAATGCAGAATATGATGCGGCTAAAGAGGCTCAGGGAATGCTTGAAATGCGTATTTCCAAGCTGAAAGATGTTATCTCTACTTCAAAAATTATAGATGAAAGCCAATTAGATACTTCAAAAGTTTCTATCCTGACAACGGTGAAACTTAAAAACAATGCGACAAAACAAGAGCAGGTATTTAAATTGGTGCCGGATAACGAAAGTGACCTTAAAACAGGAAAAATTTCTGTAAATACCCCGATTGCAAAAGGACTGTTAGGAAAAGCGATCGGCGAAACTGCTGAAATTACTTTACCAAACGGAAACAAACTTTCTTTTGAAGTATTAGACATCTCTCTATAGTCTGATACCCTTTCTATTTCTAAACTTCTGATACCTAATCTCTAACTTCTAAAAAAATGAGCACTATATTCACAAAAATCATCAACGGAGAAATTCCCTCATACAAAATTGCAGAAAATGAAGACTTTATAGCATTCTTAGATGCAATGCCTTTGGTGAAAGGACATACCCTGGTAGTTCCGAAAAAAGAAGTGGATTTGATTTTTGATCTTGAAAGTGAAGAATACAAAAACCTTTGGGGATTTGCCCAAGAGGTAGCCAAGAAGATCAAAACTGCAATTCCATGTGTAAGAGTAGGAGTAGCGGTAGTAGGACTGGAGGTTCCTCATGCCCATATCCATCTGATCCCTTTGAATAAGATGGAAGACATGAATTTCAGAAATGAAAGATTAAAATTAACGAACGAAGAATACACAGAGATCCAAAACTCAATTATTAATTCTTAAAAAAACAGAAAATCGTAAAAAAGAAATTTTTTACGATTTTCTTTAACATATACCTATTATATAATATGAACTCAAACCAATGTTCTTTCTGCGGCAGAAAAAGAAATGAAGTACAAATGCTGATTTCCGGGCAGAATGGTTTTATTTGCGAAAATTGTATAGAGCAGGCACATACTATCGTAAAAGACAGTGCCTCCAAAACAGGATACGCTCCGGCAGACAGTATGGAAGAACTTAAAAAGCCGAAAGAGATCAAAGTATTTCTTGACCAGTACGTGATTGGTCAGGATCAGGCAAAGAAGCAGCTGTCGATTGCCGTATACAATCATTATAAAAGATTACTTCACGCTCAGGACGAAAACAGAGAAGTGGAGCTTGAAAAATCAAACATCATCATGATAGGGGAGACGGGAACCGGTAAGACACTCCTGGCCAAAACAATCGCCAGAGAACTTAATGTTCCTTTCTGTATTGTGGATGCTACTATTCTTACAGAAGCAGGATATGTAGGGGAAGATGTTGAAAGTATTCTTTCCAGACTTCTGATGGTGGCAGATTATGATGTGGAAAAAGCTGAAAAAGGAATCGTATTCATTGACGAGATTGATAAGATCGCAAGAAAGTCTGATAACCCAAGTATTACGAGAGATGTTTCAGGAGAAGGAGTACAGCAGGGACTGCTGAAGCTATTGGAAGGAAGTATTGTGAATGTACCGCCTCAGGGAGGAAGAAAGCACCCTGATCAGAAATACATCCAGGTGAATACTCAGAATATCCTGTTTATTGCCGGAGGAGCTTTTGACGGGATCAAGGAAATCATTGAAAGAAGAATGAATAAGCAGGCAATTGGTTTCAGCTCTGAAAAACTCAATAAAACAGATGAAGATGAATATGTATTAACAAATATTAATGCGATTGACCTTCGTTCTTTCGGATTAATTCCAGAACTTTTAGGAAGATTTCCAATCATCACTTACCTTGATAAACTCACGAAAGAAACGTTGGTCAGAATTATGAAAGAGCCTAAAAATTCAATTGTGAACCAATTTGTGGAGCTTTTCAAGATGGATGGCACAGATTTGGTAATTACAGACGGTGCAATTGAAAAAATAGTTGAGGAAACAATTGAAAAAGGATTGGGAGCCAGAGGTCTTAGAGGAACTACAGAAAAAGTTTTGGAAGACTATATGTTTTCAATCGGAGAAGAGAAAGAAATTATCTTAACTGAAGATAATATTTTGATTAATAGATAAAAAGTTTTTTTTTTAAAGAAAAAAATAATACCTTTGCGGGTGAAGATTGTATTAACACACAAATAATTTATACAATGAGAAAAAGTTTATTTGCTATAGGTCTTTTAGCCGTTAGCTATTCTGTTCAGGCGCAGAATGTTTTATGTCACGTAGATGCTAACGCTACTATGTATGTGAGCGACGGCACCCTAGTTTATAGTGGTGGCGGTGTACAAACAAGAGACAATGGTCTAATGGAAGTACACGGGAACGTAATGGTTGTAGGAACAGGTACGGATGTTCTTAAAACAATTGATGCCGGCGGTGCGGATAAAACTACCGGAGGTAATATTGTTTTAAAAATGAATAATCCGTCAGGGTATGCTACTTCTACTTACGGGCAACTGTACGTCGATGGATTATCCCAATCCAACGTTACAGGTATTGTAACTAAAGAATACCGAAATGCCAAGCATGGTAACGGTGATTTCTACCAGCAGATGGCTTTACCTTTCAATGAAAAAGTAATATCATCTCTTTCTACAGAGCTTAACAAAACCTTTACTGATTCAAGATATTCCGGTAATGCTATTTTTATGTGGAATAACGCTACTGTTGTATCAGATACCAAACCTGTTGCATCAAGTACTGGTATACCTACTGCCTATGGATACTATATGCTGGGATCTAAAGCGAATAACCTGGATCTAAGTAATCCTCCATCTGCCAGTGGTGTTTACTCTATTAACGGGAAACCTTTTTCTACTTTAGCAACTGCTAATCTTGTAGATGCAGGTGCCAACATTAATTTTGGAGCGAACGGTACTAATAAGAACTCGTACAATGAGAGATACAACTCTTATCTTTGGGATCAGTTTGAAGAAACGAACAGTTTGTGGATAGGAACCTTTGGTAAAAATATCTACGAATTCGGAAATCCGTTCCTGACGAATTTAGATCTGTCAAGAATCGGATATAATGAAGGTGGGGTAAGTGATGGCAACGCAATTTCTAATATCTGGGGAGTTCAGTATTCACCGGGAGAAGTTCAATATGTGAATGGAGTAGGTTCTACATTTACGAATCCACTTACAATGACATTTGATGTCAATACACATATTCCTGTGGGGGATGTTAATAATTTGATTATCAAACCGATGGGGACTTTCATTATGAAATTAAGAGATAACACTCCTCAAACATTAAATTTTAACACTCTCAGAAGATTTAGCGGTACGGCTAGAGCGGCTGGTACAGATTATAGTGTAACTGCCAACAAGTCTGCATACAAAACGTACAGCGGAAGTGTGAAACAATTAGGAGTGATTGGTTTAGATGCCAATGGTAATGAAGTAGCAAGAGCATACTATGTAGTTACTCCAAACGCTACAACAGGTCATCAGATTTCTAATGCAACCACATTACAGGTAGCTACAGATAACAGTAATAGTATTGTTACCTATGAAGAAGCCTTAACCGGAGGTCAGGATCCTAATTATTCAGGACAATATAAGTTATACATTAACGAAGCTAATGAAAATAACTTCTTAGGAAAAAATATTGTAATGGATAACTTTGATTTCGGTACTGCAAGTCAGAGAATTACATCTTATAAATTTGAGATCAGAGAAAATGCTGAATTGATTCCTGCGGGAGTTCATCAGTTATCCTCAGGAACCGGGTTTTACTATAAATCTGCTAACGGAACTGCGGAAGAAGCTAAACAAGGAGCTGTAATTCCTGTCAATTCCAAGACTTATAATTTGTATTACGGTGCGCCTGATAAAGGTACACTGATCGCTAAAGAAACTAGTAAAGTGTCTAAAACAGTGGTTGTATATAACCCAGCTGTTAGCAACTATGTAGTTAGATTTGATCCAAGTTGGAAAAAAGCTGATATTGAAGTTTATGATATGAGTGGTAAGCTTATTATCTCCAAGAAATCGGTAGAAACATCTAGAGATTTCCTAATTGAACTTGACGGTTCAGTGAAGAGTTCTTACGTTGTAAAAGCGGTTTCTGATAAAGGAGTAATTGTTAACACTAAAATCTTAAAATAATAATATGAAAACTATAAATAAACTAGTATCGGCTCTTTTGCTTTTTGTGATATCATTTGCATATGCAGAAGAAATACCACCAGCACCTGCTTCTGCTGCTAGAGGAACAGGAGGTGGAGGACCTGGAGCGCCCGCTTCACCGATCGATATGTATGTATATCTATTAGGTATTGTAGCAATTGCATTCATTATCTACTATACTAAAAAATACAAAAGCGTAAAAGCATAAAATTTTATTAAAATAATATTAAACTCTCTGATTAGTCAGAGAGTTTTTTTATTTTTACTCTATGAAAAAGATTTATACGCTATCTGCGATTTTAGCAGCATTTGCTTTGCAGGCTCAATTTACGGTCACAGTTCAGACTCCTGCAGACTTTAAAGATCAAGATGCAATTTTATATACATTGAATGGTTCAAAAGATATTATTGTTACAAAAGAAAAGATTAAGAATAATACTTTGACATTTAAATATCCCGGTCACTATATGGGAATGATGAAAATCTATTTCCCGGATTCCAATAATACAGTAAGCTTTATTTCTGAAAATAAAAACGTAAACTTTAAACTGAATACCCAGAATAATAAAGTTAAAGACGTTATTTATCTGGATGAAGCTAATGATTTGATGAGCAAACAACAGGAAGGCTCCCAAAAGAAAGAGCTTATCCTGCCTGCACTCACTCAGATCAAAGAATATTATAAGGATAATACGGACTTCGGGAAAGCATTGAAAACAGAGATTGACAGACTTTCCGGTACCTCTGGCTCTATTGATGCTGCACAACATCCGTTTATAGCGTATTACAACACCAATTACAGCAAGTTTTTAGGAAATCAGTCTGATCCATCCAAAAAAGTAAATCAGGATGAAATCATCAACTTTCTGGACAAATCCGGTGATATGCTGGAAAGCTCCTCTTTATTGAGACCTGTATTGGTTGCTTATCTGAACTCCGGAGGAAATACTAATGTTGCAGGTTCTGTAGACAAACTTTTAGACCGTCTTAAAGTAGAAACTCCAAGAGGGCAAACTGTTTTATCAGAATTGATCGATATTTTTGATGTATATCAGATGGATGAATTTAAGAATAAATACCTGACCCAGGCGAAGAATCTTAAATGTACCATTAATGACAGACTTGCTTCTACATTAAAATCTAATGCTAATGTTGAAATGGGCGCTGTTTTTCCTAATATTAAGTTCCAATCAGCCACAAATACCACTGCAAAGTCATTACACGATATTAAAGCAGATAAGAAGGTGATTGTTTTCTGGTCATCTACCTGCTCACACTGCGAAAGTGAGCTTCCAAAGCTTTTAGAGAAATATAATGAACTGAAAGCAAAAAATATTCAGGTTGTTGGTCTGTCTTTAGATGTAGACAAAAATTCTTATACCCAAAAAATTGCTGCATTTCCTTGGGTGAATGATTCTGAACTGAGAGGATGGAACAGTTCTTATGTAGATATGTACAATGTTCATGCAACTCCGACGTATTTTATTTTGGATGCTAACAATAAGATAATCAACAAACCAGATCATGTTGGAGATGTTTTGGAATATTTTAAGGTAAAATAATTTTGGAGGTAAAGAATATTTTTCTATATTTGCACCACCAAAACGGCGAGGTAGCTCAGTTGGTTAGAGCGCAGGATTCATAACCCTGAGGTCACGGGTTCAATTCCCGTCTTCGCTACAATAAAAGGAAAAGCAATGTCGGCTTTTCCTTTTTTCTTTTATATACTTTTTTGAAAACACATTCTTCAAATTTATTTAGCTTGCTTTCATTTTATGGAGTTTCTAGGATCAACCGCAAAAGTTGGGGCGGCTTACAATATTTGGCTCTATTTAATTTTAAAATTGAACACAAAGGATTTTTATGATCCGGTGTTTATCTTAGGAAGCAAAGACTGAATCAATTGTATTGATTCTTTCTAAGCGTACGTATTTTACATAGCTTCATCAGCGACCTTTGTCGATTTCTTAGCTCCCTTATCAATAATGAATTGCATTTTGTCTTTGCGTTAAATAAAATTCAGTATAAAGCTTGAGGAGCAAAAAGATAATTCATTTTTTCTTCAGATTAACTAATTTTTTCTCTAGTCCCTAAATTTTGCACCTGATCCGTTTTCTAAACTGAATACTTTAACTTTTTGTAATTTTTCACATTAAAGGGAAAAATACGTATTTATACGTAACAGATTCCGGCAGATAATTTCTAGTTTTGAAGTAGTAATCATCACTTATATGATTATGTTGAAAATTACCCGAAAATTTTCAGCAGATAAGTGATCCATTCAGATTTCTGAATTTTGAGTTAATCATAATATTCTTTCTACGGGACCAGTATTGATTAAAATATTAATTTCAACTATAACTCCAAAACTAAAAATTGAAACCATGAAAAAATTTAACACACCCGCCTATCAGGCCGAAAAGGATTTTAAACAACATCCGCATTTAGAGGAACAGCTTGAAAATGCCTGGAGCAATTATGTAAAATACTGCACTATCAATTCAATCATGGGAAATCCCTGGTCAAGTACGTATGATCATCCCAGAAGCTGGTATTATGATCCTTTAGTGGATAATGTTATCCCTACAGAGCAGAATACGGTTCCGATTCAATGGAATGCCTTTCCCAACAGGATCAATCATTACTTTACTGAGCTTTTTACAAAAGAATTTGGAGGCACGGATTATGAAGATAAATTGCATGAACTGGCAGATATAGGGCCTGCAGCTTTTGGGAAGAAATATAATATGGATCTTACAGTTCCTAAAAACCCATGTGATTCTTCTGATACCGGTACAAAACCATTTGGCCCATCAGGACCTCGCGGATGGCAGGATGAATACTGTGAGTGGGCCGTTACAAGGGATGAAAACGGAGATATCATAGCAGTTGATTTTACCCATGAGAATCCGGAGTATTGGTTTCATATGTGGAAAGTTTCTCCGGATATCGTTGTATCACTCTATCAGGAAATCCTCAATAATAAAAACGTTAAAAAAGAAGACCTGTATCTGTTGGATAGTAATGGAAACCCAGTTATCGTAAGGGAAACAGGAGAACCTGCTTATAATCCGATTAATAAATGGAATAATGGTCCGCATGCAACTCCGGAAGGTGGAGGAGCCGTACATCTTACAAGTCCTCCAAACTCATTAGGAGCTGAGATATACCTTGGAGCGGCCGCCACCATCTTAAGGGTAAAAAACAATCAGGTGATCACAGATGCCAATACTTTGATCTGCGCTGCCCAGTATGGGCAGATTTATAGAAATAGTGATCCCCGCATAGGACAAAATGTTAATTCATTGGTGTATAACCATCAGCAACAAATAACTTTAACCAATCCTATTGCACTCTATGGGCAGGTTCCGGATTTCGATCAATTTGAAATGCCTGCTACAGCCGGGAGTTACAAAATTGAAGACTGCTATACTGTTGTAAGAGGAGAAGAACGGAATAAAGGAATTACTTTTTATCCTTTTAATATGCTGCTGCATACAAGATTTTCTGTTCCTAAAGGGGCCAGCTTTAAGCTGAGTGAAATAAAAGTAAAAGGAAAGCTCTTAAAATGGGGTTCACAGATTGCTGATACCTTTTTTGTACAGCTCGCAGGTACCGGAAAAAAACCTGCACAAGGAGAACAGCCTGAAAAATTTCCTCCGGTAGGAGATCCCACAACAATTCTTCCTAATGTACAATATCTTTTGGATAACAATTTGTTGCAGGCAAGTCTTTACAATAAACTGAATACATTTTCGAATCTGACATCCTGTATTACACAGATTGAAGCAGGAACGAGTACTGAAGGTATTGCTGTTCTGACGAATGCAGCCACGAAGGAAACACAGTTTGATTTCGGTCCCGGAATCAGTGTTGCGGTAACCGATTTCCAGAATATAGATGAGGATACACAACTTTTTCTGATTACAATTACAACGGCCACTGATACAAGCTTGGGAGAAAAGCCGTTAAGCCTGTACAATAATGCTTCAGATCCTAAGTATACATTATCCGGAGTATTGGAGGTAGTACCCCATGGTTCTTTACCTAAAATAAATACGACTCCTAATCTTGCATTGCTTTCGGGGCAGCAAGTTGAACAAGTTAAAAAAATATTGAAATGAAAACTTTAATATTTTCGATTTTCATATTGAGCTTCATCTCATGTGAATCCGGCAAAAAGGATAAACAAGCGAACTCAGCAATCGGTTTTTCAAAAGAAGCAGCCAATGAATCGATCTATTGCGGTGCATTTTGCGATCCTCCTTCTATTACTTATAAACTTGCCGGAGATTCCACCTGTGCCCACAGTTCCCAGGATGTACTGAATTGTTTTGCATGGAAGAATTTTATTGCATTAAACTGGGCTGCCTCCGCTCAGAGAGGTGTTCCGGATACAACAGCAACAGCTGCCAATTATGGTATGCCCGGGGATTACAGCCCTACAGTCTGGGAGAGCTTTGCAAGCAATGACGAAGTTTTTGCCCCTAAAAATCCTTTAACATGGAATCTGAAGAGTAAGAATGGTTACGTAAAACAAATTAATGAGATTAATAAGTTTACAGATATTAATATCGGTATTTCCAAAGCTACTCTCAGAGCCGCAGTAGGAAATAGTAATGTGGATGAAATATTACAGGCTGAAGGTTCCTGGCTTACTGATCAGAGCGGAAATATTGTTTGGTATGAAATTAAAATCAACAATATTGAAAGTGATTTTATCCGCCGGAATAAACTGTATGACTATAATAGTCTGAAGGAATACGGTACAGCCAATAACGGAGTGTGGCTTCCCATGGAGTCTATAGAACTTAAAGCAGCATGGCGCATCATTCCTGAAGATAAGCTTGACTCCTTGAAAAATTATTATAAAATTTCAAAAGCCATGGTTCCGGAAATTAAAGGTTTTAAAGATAAAAAGCCTGTTTTTGGAAAATCTACACAGAAATATTTGGGACTGGTAGGCCTCCATATCATCCGTAAAACGCCACAGTCACCTCAGTTTAACTGGATGACATTTGAGCATATTCATAATGCACCTAATGAAGGACAGGCTGATCCTTCTGTAAGGTATTGTTTCTACAATCCTAAAAGTACTCAAACTCCCAATATAGCTCCTGTAATAGGACAGGACAGCCTGAATACCCCTGTTCAGGTAGTACGGGTGAATAAAATCAAAACAAAGCTTCAAAAGCTGAACACGGAGATGCAGCAGCTGATCAGAGCGAGTAACCCTAAATCAGTGTGGCAATATTATCAGCTTGTGAATATCCAATGGCCGGAAAATCCGATTCAGGATAATGGAAATAATAAGTCAGCTCCACTTATGGAAGGAGGGATTACCCCTTCGGATATCTCGAATACAACTATGGAGACCTATGCTCAGCAAAAACAGTGTATGGACTGCCATAAGTATGCTTCTGTAGTGGGAAGCGGTATGCCGCCTACCGATTATAGTTTTATATTTTTAAAAGTAAAACCGGAAAAGCAGATTCCCAAAAGAAAAGCTTCAGTAAAATGAAAAAAATAAACCCGCAAGATTGTGGGTTTATTTTTATGATATTGTGATTTTAGCTTTGGTAGCCGAGTAATTTTCTGATCTGATAGAAAAATCTTTCAATAAGTCTCAGGTCTTCGGTTACAATTTCTGCACTTCCTCTAAGTTCCTTATCAAAGGTAAGTGTTTTGTTGTAGCTTGTTTTTAATCCTTTTGGCAATACAACGTCTACATAGTAATTTCCTTTTTCGTCAGGGATCAGGGATATATTCTGAACTTTTCCTTCTATGATACCATATTCCTGGAAACGATAATTGTCAAGTTTGATGAGTACCTTTTCTCCCGGAATAATCTTTCCGGAGTTGGTGGTAGGTACAGACATTCTGCCGACCAATTTCTCTTTATTTTCAGGAAGGATAGATAAGATAGGTTCGCCGCTTTTTACAAACTGGTTTTCTCCAAAAAACTGCTGGAAGCTGGCAACACCATCTGTAGAAGATATGACAAGATAATTCTGTTCCCATTGCTTTAGAGATTTTCGCAGCTGTTCAAACAGTTGTAAAGTCTGTGATGAGTAAGTGATTTTGTCTTTTTCCGTATTAATGGCAGTTCCGCTTCTGGTTTTATTCAGGTTTGAAATTCCTTCTTCAGCCTGGGAAATGGAGATATTGATATTTTCAAGGTTTTGCTGAGCCTGAAGATATTTGATCTTTTCATTTTCAAGTTCCATGGCAGAGATAACTCCCTGGTTGAAAAGTTCCTGGGATCTGTTGAAATTTTTCTTTGTCAGATCGTATTTTAAAGATTCAAGATTTTTTTGCTGCTTTAAAGTAGTCATTCTGACTTTATATTCCGAAAGGCTCTGGTTGGTTGCAAGGTTTTCCGGAGCATAAGGCTGTAGTCTGGTAAATAGTTCTTCATCCTGAAATGCCTTTGCAAAGTTGTTATATTCACCCTGAAGTTCACCAAGTTTAAATCCTGCGGTTCTGTAAATAGGGAAGGAGTACAACTGATTGGGAGCTGTAGAGTCTACTATTTTCTTCAGCTCTAAAATATCTTTGTAATTGGCTGCAGACTGCATCACCATCAATACTTCATTTTTCTTAACAGGCTGATGGTCTTTGATGAATATTTTCTCGATTTTGGAACTGATCCTGGCTTCTATTTTCTCCGGTGGATTCTGAGAGGTTACAATAATAGGAGCAGGTACAAATTCCGGGTATTTTATAATGTAGCTCATCACAAGGATAAGCAGCAGGATAATAAATATAACGGTATTTCCCCAGCGGATCATCCAATGTGGTGGCTGGGTAAGAATATCCTGTACGCTTTCTGAGCGGAGTTCAATATTGTCTAAAACGTCTTCTTTCATTTTTCTGAGGTAAAATTTCCCCCGATATTTCAGGGGAATATAATTTAAATACTTGGGCAGGTCCCGTCATACCATGATGGCGGTGAAGTGTCTGCATCCGGCGGGCATGCAATATGCTCCATATGGCAAGACATCCAGCTGCCAAGGCACCATGATCCACAGCATCCCTGATCCGGATATATTACGCCTCCGCTGACGATTGCTAAATCTTTTCGGGTAAGTTTTTTCAGATTTTTCATAATTAACAGATGTTTTTTATTTCCTACTCTATAAGCTTTTCGGAATCCGCTATCTGGTGATTTTGGTTTTGATTAGCTTCCTAATTCAAGCTGGTTTCTTACCAGTCTGTAATATTCTCCCCGTAGATCTACCAGCTCTGCATGGCTGCCTTCTTCCACTACCTTTCCTTTATCCAGCACAATGATTTTATCAGCATGTCTTACCGTTGAAAGCCTGTGGGCAATAACTACTGCTGTTTTGCCTTTAAAGAACTGCTCAAGGTTTTCCATAATAACTTTTTCATTATTGGCGTCCAATGCTGATGTTGCTTCATCGAACAGGATATATTCCGGTGATTTGTATACGGCTCTTGCAATGAAGAGTCTCTGTTTCTGCCCGCCGCTTACGCCTACACCTTCATTTCCGATCTTTGTATTATAGCTTAACGGAAGACTCTCGATAAATTCTTTGATATTGGCAATTTCTACCGCCCGTCTTAATTTCTGCTTGTCAATATGATCTTCACCCACAGCAATATTATTGGCAATTGTATCATTAAATACATAGCCTTCCTGCATTACCACTCCGCAATGATCTCTCCAGAATCTGGGGGAAACATTTTTAAGGTTGGTATTTCCGATTTTGATCTCTCCCTGATCAGGGTCATAAAATTTCATCAGAAGTTTCAGCAGGGTTGTTTTTCCACTTCCACTGGCTCCTACAATAGCTGTAGTCTGGCGGTAAGGGATGGTAAGGTTCAGATTTTCAAAAACAGGAACATCAGAACCGATGTACCTGAATGACATATCAGTGATCTCAATGTCTTTTTGCGGAACATCCATTGCATAATGTTCGTTTTTATCTTCTTCATCTTCTTTATCATGAATCTCACCTAATCTTTCAAGGGAAATTTTGGCATCCTGAGTTTGTTTGATAAAGTCGATAAGCTGTAGAAGTGGGCTGTTCAGCTGTCCGATAATATATTGTACGGAAAGCATCATCCCCAGGGTAAGGTTACCGCTTAACACAAGCTTGGCAGAAAGGAAGCTTACAATGATATCCTTCATCTGGTTGATGAAGTTTCCTCCTACAGACTGCCATTGCTCTAATGAAAGCGATTTTATTCTGATTTTAAATAATTTTACCTGTAAAAATTCCCAGTCCCAACGTTTCTGTTTTTCGGCATTATGCATTTTGATTTCCTGCATTCCGTTGATCAGCTCTATCACTTTACTTTGTTCCTGAGAAACCTGGGAGAATCTTTTGTAGTCGAGTTCTTTTCTTTTTTTCAGGAAGAATGTGATCCAGCCGATGTAAGATATAGCACCTACGAGATATACAATGAAAAGTCTGTAATCATAAAATAACAGGACAATACTGAAAATAATAAGATTGACAAGCGAGAATAAAGTATTCAGTGAAGAACTTGTTAAAAGCTGTTCGATTCTGTGGTGGTCATTGATCCTCTGCATGATATCACCGGTCATCCTTGTATCAAAGAAGCTTATAGGAAGCTTCATCAGCTTGATAAAGAAATCGGAGATAATCGAAATATTGATTCTTGCGGAAAGGTGAAGGAGGATCCAGCTTCTAATGGTTTCTATCCCCATTCTTCCAAGGAACAGCATGACCTGGGCAAGCAATACCAGATAGATAAAATTAATATCCTGATTCTGTATCCCGACGTCTACAATACTTTGGGTAAGAAACGGAAAGATCAGGGAAAGTAAACTCCCTGCCAGTAATCCTACGGCAAGCTGTATGACAAGGGTCTTGTATTTGAAGAGATATTTGGAAAGAAAAGTAAAGCTGGCTTTGCTTTCTTCGCTGTCAAACTCTGTCTGGAAGAATGAAGGGGTTGTTTCAAGAATCAAAACAATACCTTCTTCCGTATTTTCATTGGCATTTTCGCCAATCCAGAATTTGATGAACTCGTCACGGGTATAGGTGATCAGCCCATAGCTGGGATCTGATATATAGACTTTATTATTTTTATCAATTTTATAAACGACAACGAAATGATTTTTGTTCCAATGTGCAATACAAGGGAAAGGAACCTCTTCTGCGAGGGTATTGAAATCTATCTGGACTCCCATTGAACGGAATCCCAGGTTTTCTGCAGCATCACTCAAACCAAGGAGACTGCTGCCCTCACGTGTCGTTTCAGAGAGGTTACGGATCTGCTGCAGCGATATGCTTTTGCCATAATGCTTGCTTACGATTCTCAGGCAGGTAGGCCCGCAGTCTTTAGTGTCCGGTTGCTTATAAAAAGGAAATTTTTTCAAAACTAATGTTCATTATAAAATGCCGTCAATAGGTGACGACATTTTTAATTGTATTCAATATTCTAACTCAGTGAAATGGCTGTCTAGTAATAGCACCATTTGTTGCAGGCATTTATTGCCCCTTCTTTAGGCGGATTGATTTTAGATTCGCAATAGCTTGCTTCACTCTGGATTCTTGCACATTCCTCAGTAATTCCTCCTTTTAACATGCTTAAATTAGCTCTTGTAAGTTTTTTTAGATTTTTCATAATAATAGTTTTTGTTTGTTGAATTTCAGTTCTTTTCGTATATCGATTTGTTTTTCCTAAGATAGTGAAATTTTTAAACGGACGGATTTATTTGTTATATCTCCTCATCATCAATTAATTCATCAATGAAAAACAGAAGATCTTCACGATCATATTTATCCGGAAACTGGTATCCGTTGATGATAAAAATCGGTGTAAAGCTTAACCCGGCGTTACTGTTTTCTACAGACATTTCTACCAGTGGGTTCAGGTTTTCTGTAGTAGGTACTCCTCCGGACAGGGCATTGATCTTACTTTCATCTTTGGTCTCAAACCATGTTTCTACAGCATGAAGGAAGTCTTTTTCAGGCTTATTATGGTAAATATGGGTAAGATCGGAAATAAGCTGAGTGTATTTGTCATGGGTCCTGTCTGAGAAATAATTGAATCGCATTTGTAGAGAGATCTCGTTAGGATATTTTTCCAACAGACCTTCCGCAAGTTTGTGTGCATCTTTACAGAAGCCACAGTATGGGTTTGAAACAATAGAAATACGAAGTTTCGAATCCTTCTGACCTACTGAAAATGTCTCGGTATCCTGGAATTCTATTTTGTCATTCTGCTGAAGCTGACTTTTGAAAAGCTCGTAATTTCTTTTAAATCTAAGGTTCTTTGCATTGGCTTTCTGCAGAGTTTCCTTCTCTTCAAGTAGCGTGTTGAAATATTTTACGGCAGAGAAAATAAGTCCCCATAGAATAACTGTAAGTAGAAGTGCCCCGATTCCGAATGTCAGATTCTGGAAAAATAATAAGCTGATGATCAGCTGAGCAGCAAGGATTGAGATGATCAAAAGACATACCCTGCAAAATGTTTTTTCTACAAAAGCCTGAACATAAACTGAATATCCTATTGCAATCACGGAAACCAATGTAAAGCCTTTAACGATATATGCTGTTGCCGGTAAAAATAACCCCAGTACGGCAAGTCCCACAAAGTAAATCAGCGAGAAATCTGAAAACTTTAAACCCAAAATACTGGTTTTATCCTGTTTGATAATCTTATCGCATGAATTGACCGTCTGGGCAGCTGTAGCTCCGCCGCCACATATACTTCCGATTACTGTAGAGGTATTTCCGAACTTCTGATTGAAAATTTCAAGAGAAATATACACTCCTGCCAGCGAAAGGATATTAAAAATAGCTTCAAATATGGTTTGGCTTATGAAAGAATAGGCAATGATAACTGCGAAAATGCCATAAAGTACCGGTTTGAAATTGAAGACTGATTTATTCTCTGCCTTCTCTGTCTTTTCAAATAAGAGAACAAAGTCTGTAGACTTTTTATAAAGTTCATCTTTTTCAAATGTCTTTGCCTTTTCTGAGTAAACGGCATAACTGCTTCCCGATTTTTTTACCAGAGAGAAAGAGTTTTCAACAATCGCTATAAATTCTTCCGGAAGTTCGTCCCAATATTCTTTGTCAAGTTCATAAGCATCATTTTTTACCCCCATGAAATTTAATGTATCACTAAATGCTAATGCAGAGGGATAATTAGGGTGGGAGTTAAACTGGAAAATAAACTCCTGTTTATCTAGTTTGAGGTAGTTAATTAGTTTGTCAAAAATCATATTAATATTTTTATCTAAAATACACAGATGTTTTAAATATACAAAAATATTTTTCTTTTATTAGTGAGATATAGGCGGTAGTTGGTAGATTTGTTTTGAGTTTCAATATTTTATTTTTCAGAATTTGGCTTGGAAATATTGTATAAAGCCACCGTATCAATGTTGATAAAGGTAGGAAATCAACGATTTTTTGCAGGCCGTTTCAATTCAATTTTCTACTGATGGCTATTTTTAAAGTTTTCTGGCATCAAAGGACAGTTTTTATACTACCGTTGATATCAATTCCTATTTTTTATGTAGACAGGAATTATGGTTGAGTACTTCCAGTGCTCCTTTATCAAAATTCTTCCAAAGTATATTTCATATGCATATCAACCGGATGTTTATTTCTGATCAACGGCTTTTCGAAATGGTCATTTATGATTATCTGTTCCGGTATTATAAAACACAGGCTTTTAAAAATAATATACCTGTACAATAGTACCATATCTCAGATTATTATTTCTGTTGGTACATTCCGGTTATCAGTCTGAAGACAAAACCAAATATGAATTTCTTATATGAAATTTTTTAGAATCATATTCTTTAAATAACACAATATTTTTTAATCATAAAATGACTTCATTTGGGGATAATTTATGGAATCCAAATTTTAGAAATTTATCATAATAAAAATACAAATAACTCCAATTTTTATCCATTGAAAATTCAGGAAAATAACGATATTTTATTTTTAAATAAATAATTAAATTTGTAGGATATTTTTATGTTATATCCCGTTTGATTGAATTTATTAGACAATATAGTGAGATTAATTATGGTTTATATGGTTGATGGTTGAACTCAAAAAAACTTAAAAAATCATAAAGTTTTCATAAAGTTTTAAAAAAGGAGATAAATGTTTTTGTATTTATAAAATATGTCGTACTTTTACATCGCCTTGAATGAGGGAACAAGTCAAGGTAATAAATTTTTTTTCATCATTTGTGTTTTTAGAATCGTATCGCCTGATACGATTCTTTTTTTATTCTATTTTTCGTAGTTGAGAAGAAGGTCTATAAAGTAAGAATAGGTAACCGAACCTTCCTGCTGATTTGTCTTCAGAAACAAATTATTCGTAAATCCGAAGAATTCATCCAGCCATCCCTGGTGACGGAAGATGAAATTTCTTTCATAAGTACGGTCTCTTTTCATAGCAGGTGAATAATTATTCAGGGCAGATTTTACAAACTCAGGATCTTCTTCTACAATAAACCTTAAAAGACTTTTTAACGTAAAATATTCAGTGCTGTACCTGAGGTCTGTATTGCTGGAGTGGATACCTATTAAATAGCCCACAAAATTGGCTTCCTGCTCCCTGGCGAACCCAAGCTGATGAGAACTTTCATGAGCGGTCGTAAAAGGAATAAAAGTGGATGGAAGCTCAGAATTGTATTGCGCTTCGGCAGTGAAAGGGTTATAATAGCCCAGAATACCCGTAAAACTCATTACGTTTTTGAATAAGCTTGGTTTAATGGCTAAAATCTGCGGTGCTTTTTTATCTGAAATATATTGAGGCAGTCTTGTCTGCTGGTAAAGAATTTCCTGTTGTACGGATTTTAGATCAGTAATCATAAAAATTCCATGATGATCTTCACGTACGGCAGCCCGGGATACTTTGCATTTTTCAAGATACCGGAGAGCCAGTTCTTTGGCTCTTGCTATTTCAGGTTTCTTTTGACTTTCAAGTTTCCTGATGATAGGGGTCTGAAAATAAAGCATTCCCCAGAATATCTGATAGCTGAAATAGAAGATATTCACAACGATCAGGATCTTCATCAGGGCTATATTTCTTTTTTTCTTACTGAATAAACAGATCAGGCAATACAGAAAAAAAACTTCCAGTATGACATATATAAGATCTCCCATAGAAAACGGTACCCGGCTGAAAAGCAGCTGGTGGATCTTCTTTTGAAGCTCGAAGAATGTTTCAAAAAAGGAAACCATCCATGATGACTTCGAGAAACTGTAAAACAAAAGAAATTGGGCAAGTAATAAACCTGCCCAAAACCTTTTCTTCTTATATATTGTTTTTGTTATTTTAATGACCATTTCCTTTGGTTACCTTATCCAGATCGATGCCCTGAGCTTTCAGAATTCCTGTTACACGGATCGCATAGAATGCAAGATAAGCAAAACAGGCAACCCCTACAATATAACTGAAATGAATATTCGTCAAGTCAGCAATGTAACCCTGGATAAAACTTACAATACCTCCTCCCATGATCATCATGATCAGATATCCGGAACCCTGGTTGGTATGCTTTCCAAGTCCGTTGATTGCCAATGCAAAAATACACGGCCATAGCGTAGAACAGAAAAGACCTACACTGGTAAATGCATATACAGATACCATTCCTGAAGTAAACATTCCTGTCAGTAAAGCGGTAATTCCTGCTAAAGAGAAGATCAGAAGCATTCTTGCAGGGTTCCCTTTACTCAGGATGTCGCAGATGATCATTGCGATGATAACGAATCCGTATACATAAAACGGAGAAAGATCATGCTTGGCAATAGCATTCACCAATAAAAATACACCGAATGCAAGATAAGGCGCTAAGAACCTTAAGATCTTTTTGAAGCCGCCACTGAAATCAAATGCTTCTACCGCACCTGTCCATCGGCCGATCATTAACGATGCCCAGTATAAAGAGATATAAGGAGCCACTTCTTTGGTTTCAAAACCTAAGCCTTTTTCCATATAAGCAGGAAGGTTGCTGGCGGTAGAAACTTCCACCCCTACATAAACGAAGATCGCAATCATTCCCATGACCAGCTGAGGGTACTGGAAAGCAGAAGTTCTGTGCTCTCCCGGAGTTGTATTGTCCGTATCTTCAGTGTTGGTAGGTGTCACAGCAGGAAGTGAAGAGAATTTAAGCATTAATGCAACCAATGCAAAAGCAGCTCCCAGGATCAGATAAGGTATCTTTACACTTTCTATACTTGCTTCCGTATTGGCACCACTTGCAGAACCGAAAATGGCAAATGCAACGATAAGCGGTCCGATGGTTGTTCCCAGATTATTGATTCCTCCTGCCATTGTAAGTCTTTGAGATCCCGTTTCCGTAGGACCTACTTCAATCGCCAGAGGGTTGGCTACAATCTGTTGAAGAGAGAATCCTAAACCTACAATAAATAATCCTGAGATCATTAACGGGAAAGAGTGCATATTGGCCGCAGGGTAGAACAGCAGGGTTCCCAATGCGGAAATCAAAAGCCCCACAATAAGTCCGTTTTTATACCCTATTTTATTGATCAGATCCTGTCTCAGGCTTTTCGAGACAATCATATAAATTAAAGAACCTACAGTATACGCAACATAAAAGCAGATCTGAACCAGCATACTTTCAGTTTGAGAGAGATTGAAGGCTTTTTGAAAAACTGGGATAAGAATATCATTACTGGCTGCTACGAATCCCCAAAAGAAGAATACAGTAACCAATGGAATGAATTGAGCCCAATTGGTTTGTTTAGAATAATTTGACATATTTATTATAGATTTCACAAACAAATATAGCTATTTCCGTTAAATGGAATGCTTTATTAAAGTTTTTTTTATTTCCTGATAAGCCTCTTCTTTAAGGTCTCTGGGAGAGTCGGTAGGCTCCATAATTCCGTTGAAATACACTTTGACCCTTCCAGGGTACCCTTTGCTGTTTTCAAAAGGGAACATTTCCTTAAGCCCGATAAAAGTATACATAGCAATAGGAGAGTGGTGTTTGGAAGACAGTATAAATGCTCCGTCTTTAAAATCATCCAGAATAACAGACGTATCATCAGGTACACCTCCTTCAGGGAAAATGGCGATGCTGTTGCCTTCTTCCATCTTCTCAGCACATCTGCGGTATACATCAGCACGGCTTCTGGCACTCGTCCTGTCTACCATTACACATATCCTTTTATAGATCGTTCCGAAAATAGGAATCTTTACAAGCTCCTTCTTTCCCACAAAACAGATCGGGTGATCGGGAAACAGAATGCAGGTAAGCATAATATCCATAATTGAAGTATGGTTCGAGATGAAAACATATTCCTTATTCTTATCTTTTTCCTGATCAGAAAGCTTAATGAGATCATACCGGAAACCCATTCCGTAAAACATACCATAGCACCAGATACGGACAAATTTATAAGCATACCGGTAATGCTTTTTATTAAAAGATAAAATATAGACGGGGATTCCGATAATTACCGTTAAAACAAATGCCAATAGCAGAAGCCAGAATCTCCAGAGATAATTTAAAATTTTTGTCACAGCTTAACCGTTAAAAATTACTTTCTTTTTTACCGAATAATTGAGAATGGATACCAGTAAGATTGCCGCAATTTTACTGATCATTTCCGGACTCAAGGTATAAAAAATTAAATTGATATTATCTTTAAATATAAAACTGTAAAATATCTGGAAGAAACCTAAACTCAGCAGAGTGGAAAAAAAAGAGACCACCATAAAATAAACAAACTCCTTTTTCTTGGAGTGCTTTCCTCTTTCAAAAACAAACCAGATGCTCAGAAAGTAATTGGTAATAATCCCGAAGCTTGTAGAAAAAATGTTGCTTAACGGGTAGTGTACACCGTAAAAATTGGTCTCTCTTGCAAAAAGCTGAGGGAGATAGGTACTGAATACCTTAAAGCTGCCGATTTCCACAACGGCACTCAGTCCCCCTGCAATGATGAAGAACAGAACCTGTTTCTGGCGTATGAGTATTTCTTTCATTCAATTAATATAAAAACCTGAAAATGTATTTATAGGGTACCAAAATCAGTCATTTTTATAGCTGAAAAAATGGCTGAATGATAATGTTATGGCTATTGATCATGGTTAACGATTACCGATAATTGCCGTACATCTCCATATGAATATGCAAATTTATAACTATATGTTAAACACTGAAAAAAGTTGTTAAAATATTTTTTTAAATAAAAATTATTTCTAATTTTAATATTCAGAATGATGTAATAATAACCTGATAATAAATTCATTTTCAACTCCTTGTGTTGATGGTCTTTTCTATCTTGTAATGCGTGCTAGAGAGCATACTACTCCAAAATTTTATGACCCAATTGATAATAATATTTGTATGAAACGTCAAAACAAATACAGAAAATTCCAGCTTCAACAGAAAAATATTGAGGCTCTTGAGAAAGAAAGTTCCCGCTTCAAAAGAGTGTATTCCGAATATGAAAATATGTCTAATGAACTTTGGAATCTTGAGAATTCAAGCGGTGAACCCGTTCCAGATGATTTCATTAATGCAATGGTTTTACAGGCTTCCTATCTGGAAGATGAAATTGAAGACTGGCTTCTTCAGTTCAATGAAAAGAAAACTCAGATTAAACATTAATGATTTTAGACAGCTTCCAGGTTGTTTTTAAACGCTAATTGAAGATAAATTCATAATTTAGCACCCTTAAATTAAAATCTAAAATATGGTTGCTATTGTAGATAGTGGTTCTACTAAATCGGATTGGGTGATCCTTGATGACTTTAAAAAAGTTTTTCTGAAAACGGAAACCATCGGCTTCAATCCGAATTTTATCAACAGAGAGCTTATTGCTCCGGAGATACAGAAAAATAGCAATCTGATATCGGTAAAAAATTCAATTACCAAAGTGTTTTTCTATGGTTCAGGATGTGGTGTGAAAAAAAACTGCGAAACCATAGAAGAAGAACTGCAAAAGGTATTTGGAAAAGCTGAGATCATCGTAAAAGAAGATCTGATGGCTGCTGCATATGCTGCATATAACGGTAAACCTGCCATTGTATGCATTCTGGGCACCGGATCAAACTCATGTTTTTTTGATGGCGAAACCCTGAAGATCGAACTGCCTTCACTTGGTTTCCTGATCGGAGATGAAGGAAGCGGCAGCGCTATCGGAAAGCAGCTGGTACGCAGATATTTTATGAAAAAACTGCCTGCTGATCTTCACCATGATTTTGAAGCAGATTACCAGCTTACCGTAGAAGATGCATTGAAAAATATGTACCATACGCCAAGGCCCAATGCTTATTTGGCCAACTTTACCAAATTTGTGATCGAAAGAAAAGAGCACCCTTATTTCAAAGACATGGTTTTTGAAGAAATGAAAAGTTTCTTTGAATACCAGGTTCTCCCTTATGAGGAATCGAAAGATGCTGAAATCAATTTCATCGGCTCCATCGCTTATTATTATGAAAATATACTACGTTCTGTAGCTACAGAACTGAATTTAAATGTGGGACATGTTGTGCAGAAACCAATTGAAAGCTTAGTAGATTACCACATTAAATATATCCTTTAACAAAAAACGAAATTTATGTCAAGTAACAACAATCGCGACGAAAAGAACTTTAGCCAGGCCGCGCTAGATTATCATAAAGCAGAACCTAAAGGAAAAATTGAAGTTATTCCATCGAAACCACACTCTTCCCAAAGAGACCTGTCACTGGCATATTCTCCGGGTGTAGCTGTTCCTTGTATGGAAATTCATGACAAGCCTGAAACCGTTTATGATTATACAGGAAAAGGAAACCTGGTAGCAGTAATATCTAACGGTACTGCCGTACTTGGATTGGGAGATATCGGAGCTGAAGCTTCAAAACCCGTAATGGAAGGAAAAGGTCTTCTTTTCAAAATCTTTGCAGATATCAACGTTTTTGATATTGAGATTGATGAAAAGGATCCCGATAAATTTATTGAAATTGTAAAAGGTATTGCTCCTACTTTCGGAGGAATCAACCTTGAAGATATCAAAGCTCCTGAAGCATTTTATATAGAACAAAGACTGAAAGAGGAATTGAATATTCCTTTAATGCATGATGACCAGCATGGTACAGCCATTATTTCTGCGGCAGCATTGATCAACTCACTGCAAATTGCCAATAAGAATATTGAGGACGTGAAAATGGTGGTGAACGGAGCAGGTGCTGCTGCTATCGCATGTACCAAACTTTATATTTCATTAGGATTGAAAAAAGAAAACGTCCTGATGTGTGACAGTAAAGGCGTAATCAATCATAAAAGAGAAAATCTTACCCCTGAAAAATTAGACTTCATTGCACAGACCGATATTGAAACATTGGAAGATGCCGTAAAAGGATCTGATGTTTTCGTTGGATTGTCTAAAGGAAATGTGATGACTCCGGAAATGCTGTTGGGTATGAACGAAAATCCAATTGTATTCGCTTTGGCTAACCCGGATCCGGAAATTGCTTATGACCTTGCCCTTGAAACCCGTAAAGACGTAATCATGGCAACAGGAAGAAGTGATTATCCTAATCAGGTAAACAACGTGCTTGGATTCCCGTATATCTTCCGTGGTGCTTTGGATGTGCAGGCTACAGGAATCAATGAAGCGATGAAGCTGGCTGCTGTGCATGCTATTGCCGACTTAGCAAAAGAACCGGTGCCGGAAGCTGTAATTTTAGCGTATAACGTTCAGAACTTACAGTTCGGAAGAGAATATTTCATTCCAAAACCATTTGACAACAGACTGATCACAAAAGTATCGAGCGCTGTAGCTAAAGCTGCTATGGAAAGTGGTGTTGCCAGAAAAGAAATCACTGATTTCGAAGAATATGAGCACCAGCTTCTAGACAGAATGGGAAGAGATGAAAGATTGGTAAGAATGATGCAGAGCCGTGCCAAATCCAATCCGAAGAGAATCACTCTTGGAAATGCTGAAGAATATAATGTATTGAAGGCTGCTCAGATCCTTTATGAAGAAGGAATCGCTTATCCAAGTCTTTTAGGAGATAAAAAATACATCAAGGAACAAATGGAGCGTTACGGAATCAGTCTGGATGTTCCGATCATTGATCCAAGTGATGACGATCAGAAAGAAAACAGAAAGAAATACAGAGAAACCCTTTGGAAACTTCGTCAGAGAAAAGGAATGAATGAGTATAAGGCGAAGAGATACGTTCGCCAGAGAGATTATTTCGGACCTTTGATGCTGAAGCATGGCGATACAGACGGACTTATCGTAGGATTCTCTAAAAACTATACTTCAGTATTACGTCCTGTTCTGGAAGTTATTGAAAAAGATAAAGGAGTAGACAAAGTAGCAGCGATGATGATGATCCTGTCTGAAAAGAAACCTATTTTCTTCGCAGATACTTCCATCAATCAGAACCCTACGGCGGAAGACCTTGTGAATATTGCTAAGATGGCAGAATTTACCGTTAAATCTTTTGCTATTGAGCCGAGAATTGCAATGCTTGGATTTGAAAACTTTGCTGCCATCTCTGAAACTTCCAAGAAAGTAGCTAAGGCAGTAAGCATCCTTCATGAGAAATATCCTAAAATGGTGGTAGATGGTGAAATTCAGCCGGATTTTGCAATGAATGCAGATCATCTGAGCGATTATCCATTCTCAAAATTAGGAACCACTCCGGCAAACACCTTCATCTTCCCGAATCTGGAAAGTGCGAACCTTTCTTACAAAATTCTAAGAGGAATGAAAGTAGCACAGGTTATCGGACCTATCCTAATGGGATTAAAGCAGCCGGTACACGTTCTTCAGATGCGTTCAAGCGTAGATGAGATTGTAAACCTTGCTACAATTGCCGTTCTTGATGCTCAAAGAAGAGAAAAGAAATCATAAATTATAACAGTCTAAGGACTGGATCACAGCCAGATGAATATTTTCATCTGGCTTTTTTATTGGTTGACGGTAAAAAAAAGGCATTTTTGATTGTTTTTGTACGATCTTCTAAAGAAATAGTGCTTTATCTTTTTATTTTTTATGCACTGTTTTTTTTAGTTGTTATTCAAGATTTCTGAATAAAGGTGTAAAATTTACAATGGTGTTGTCTTTTTAATGTAATAGTGTTGTTTTTTTCAATGTCAATAGGATTATTTGATATCTTAGAAACTATAAAAACACAAGATCTACTAGAACACAGAAATACAAATGCATGAAAAAATATTCAAATATATAGACTTTAACTCCATAAGCTTATTGTTTGCCTCCTTATGATAAAATGAAGGACAGAACAAAGGAAAAGTCTTTAAATAAAAAACTGCAGTAATATTTTATTCTTTCATCAATAACAGGTAAATATCTGTTAAGGGTTTGTATTGTTTTTTAGTTGACTCTTTTTAGAAATAAAACTATTGAAAAGCAATATATTTACAAAGGTAGGATTCTCTCTGTTTGCAATAACAGGAGTAATGTTTAAGTCACAAAAAATCAACCTGCATTCTCATGAGCTTTCAGTGAATGGTTATCTGAGAACGGGCATTGGATGGTCCGATGGAGGACAGATGGTAAATTTTAATGCCCCGGAGAGTGTACATAAGTTCAGATTGGGCAATGAGGCGAATCACTATGGTGAACTTCAGTTTAATTACAGGTATAAAAATAAAGACTCCGTTAATCTCTATGAAGTCTCTTACATGATGTCAAAATTTATTCCCTACGGGAGCGATGACTATAAGCAATTTCCGGAAACGGCACAGCTATATGGAAAAATAAATAAAGTCATTAAAAATGCTAACCTATGGATAGGGAAAAGATATTATGATCGCAGAAACGTAGAAATGCTGGACTATTTTTGGCTTAACTCCGGACAAAACTCCCAGTTGGGAATGGGAATAGAGAATTATCAGGTTAAAAATTCCGGTAATCTGAATCTTGCTTTGATGAGATTTAAATATGGGAGTAATGATGCTCATTCATATGTAACCGATTTCAGGTATCTTGACCTACCGCTTTCAGAATATTCTAAACTCAGTTTTCTGGGTCAGTTTAGTCTTAAAAGTCAGAATAACATAAAAGGAACACCCAAATCTTCAGGGTATTCACTTGGCGGCTGGTGGACGTATTCCAAGAAGAACATTACTCATACTTCAACTGTAATATTTAGGAAGGGAAGTTCAATTACAGAAAGTGCATATACCGGAAAAACAATGCCTGAAAACATAGATGATACATCTATCTATCACCTTGATAATTCCAGTTCGTTTGATGTTATCAATAACTTTGTTTATGATGATAAAAGGAAACATGCCATACAGGTCGCTCTCACTTATCAATACAGAAATTTAGGGGTAAAAAATACAGATGGAAGCAACATCATGTTGAATAATATTTCAAGAAATTGGTTTAGTGTAGGCTTTCGATACCTGTACTACCTTGATAAACATTTTAATCTGGTTCTGGAAGCAGGAAATGATTATATGAAAAATAACAGATCAGGAATAGAAGGCAGTCTCCGGAAAATTACATTTTCACCTCAGATTTCCTGGGATTATGGCTATTACTCAAGACCGGTCTTAAGACCTTTTATAACCTATGCACATTGGTCTGAAAATTTCACCGGGTTGGTGGGAGGTTCAGATTTTAATACCAGACTTCTGAATAAAAATAATGGGTTGTCATTTGGTCTTCAGCTTGAAATATGGTGGTAAAAATAGAACAAATCATCGAAATTGAAATTAATTTCTAAATTATGGAATGCGAAATTTCCGATTTTTAAAATCTTTTACCTTTATAATTAAAAGATTGAATATTGAGTCAAAATTTAAGTTAAAAATCATTCGTACGTTAAATGAAAATATTAATTAGTTTAAATTGCTATATTTGGGAGTTTTAAAAATTAATAATGATATTTTCTTTACAAGGCACAGTTCAGGAACTTACGCCTACCTACGCCGTTATCAATGTACAAGGAGTTGGTTACTACGTGGGAATCAGTTTAATGACCTCACAGACGCTGGTTTTGAATCAGCAGACCTTTCTATTTATACAGCAGATCATCCGTGAAGATGCGCATCTTCTCTTTGGTTTTAACACTCGTTCAGAAAAAGAAATGTTTAACCTGTTAATAAGCGTTAATGGAGTAGGAGCTGTTTCTGCTCTCATTCTGCTGTCTACATTAAGCCTGGACGAGATCGCATCAGCAATACTTTCAGGCAACAGTGCATTGATTCAGAAAGCCAAAGGAATTGGCGCCAAAACAGCCGAAAGAATTATTGTTGATCTTAAAGATAAAGTGCAGAAATTCAGCGATCCTGCTCTGAATATTTCTGCTCCGGCAGATAATAAAATCAAGGATGAAGCGTTATCTGCATTAGAAGTTTTAGGAATTCCTAAACGTACCAGCGAAAAGATTGCCGACAGAATATTAAAACAGAATCCAGGCGTCTCGGTAGAAGAATTGGTTAAACAAATTTTAAAAAACATTTAACATTTGGTGGCGAATAATAAGCATCTTAACATATTTTTGTTCCTGTCGTTCCTGTGTATGTCTGTCAGTGCCTTTGCACAGCAGAAAAATGACACGCTAATCATCAGAAAAGAATATGAAGTGGCCGACCCTACGAGGTATGAAGCCTACTACGATATCAAAACCGGGATGTACTATGTATACCCCAAGATCGGAAATACCATCACAGGTCCTCCCACTGCAATGTCTCCGGAAGAGTATAAAGAATACATGCTCGCCAGCCAGACAAAAGCATATTATAAGGAGAAATCTGATAAATATAACCTTCTTTTCAGAAGAGACAGATCAGATGCCAGAAAAAAAGGGCTCATCCCTTCACTGTTGATCAATAACAGACTGTTCGAAACCATTTTCGGAGGCAATAAGATCGAAATTATCCCTTCAGGATATGCCTCTCTGGATTTTGCCGGACTTTACCAGAAAATAGACAACCCGATGATCCTGCCACAAAACAGGACCAGCTTTACCTTTGATATCGATCAGAGAATCCAGCTGGGATTATTGGGTAAAGTTGGGGAAAACCTTCAGCTAAAAGCCAATTATGATACCCAGAGTGGTTTTGCTTTTGAAAACAGGATGAATCTCGTCTGGCAGGCAAAAGGAAGCTGGAAAGATCTGCAGCAGAAAGGCCTTGGAGACATAGATAAACCGAATGCAGGCGGTGAAGATAAAATCATCAAAAGAGTAGAATTCGGTAACGTTAATATGCCGCTTTCTACAAGTCTCATCCGTGGTTCACAATCGTTATTCGGGGTGAAAACCGAGTTCCAGCTAGGGAAAACCTTTGGTACCGTTGTCCTTTCACAGCAGCAGGGTGAAGCCCGTAATATTGTTGTACAGGGAGGAGGTGCAGTGAACAATTTCAAAGTTAATGCCATTGATTATGAAGAAAATCAGCACTTCTTCATAGGGCACTATTTCCTTAATAAATACGATGGTGCCTTAATAAATTATCCGCAGATCAATTCCACGATCAATATCACCAGAATGGAAGTTTGGGTGCTGGATCAGGGAAATAGTAATCTGGCTTATCAGAAGAGTATTATCGGGATCAGGGACCTGGGAGAAGGAGCCGGTGGTTCTGCTTTTCCTGATAACTCTGTGAACAACCTTTATGATGACATATCGGCTGCCGCAGGGACCAGAGAAGCAGGTAAAAACTACGGAACTATTTTCCAGGGGCAGACGTTTGGGGGAATACCTTATGATAACGGAGAAGAATTTATCTATAATACCAAAGCTAGAAAACTTAACGCCAGTGAATTTACATTCCAGCCACAGTTAGGGTATATTTCATTAAATCAAAAACTTAATGAAAACCAACTTTTGGCGGTTTCTTACTCATATACTATGAACGGAAGTAATAAAGTATATAAAGTAGGAGAATTTTCTGAAGAAAGTCCGGTGCTGATTACCAAAGTACTGAGAGTAAATAACAGAGTAAATACGGAGTCTCCGATGTGGAAGCTGATGATGAAGAATATCTATTCCATAGATGCCGGGCAGGTATCCCAGGATGGTTTCATTCTTAACGTATACTACAGAGATCCGGCTTCAGGAGGTAAAATCAATTATATTCCGCCTAAAAAAGATCAGAACTTATTGAGATTGTTCAATTGGGACCGTCTCAACATGAACGGAGATATTCAGAACAACAAAGACGGCAGTAAAGGAGACGGTATTTTTGACTTTGTCAACGGAATTACCATCAGACCGGAAACCGGAAGGATTATTTTTACCAAAGTAGAACCTTTCGGAAAGTATATGGAAGACGTACTAGGAAGTAATGATCCCCAGTATGTATTCCATGATCTTTATGATAAGCAGAAACAGTATGCTCTGGCCAGTAACCTTTCCCAACGATATACGATGGAAGGTCGTTATAAAGGCGTTCAGGGACAGGGGATCTCATTAGGAGCAGTAAACGTTCCTCAGGGATCGGTGAAAGTTGCTGCAAATGGAGTACAGCTTACAGAAGGTGTAGACTATACTGTAGACTATATGCTCGGAACAGTTACGATCATCAACGAAAATGTGAAACAATCCGGGCAGGCGATCAATATCTCACTGGAAAACCAATTAACCTTCAATACCCAAAGAAAAAGGTTCTTAGGATTAAACCTGGAAAGAAGATTTAACGAAAACTTCGTGTTGGGAGGAACCGTGATCAATTATTCGGAATCTCCGCTAACTCAGAAAGTAAACTTCGGACAGGAAGCCGTGAACAATACAATGGCAGGGATCAACCTGATGTATAACAACCAGGCACCTTTCCTGACAAGGCTTACGAATAAACTCCCAATGGTAAAAACAGAAGCACCATCCAACTTAAACTTTAAGATGGAAGCTGCCTATCTGATGCCGGGATTAAATAAAGGAACCAATAACCAATCTTACATAGACGATTTTGAGCAGACAACCTCCAAAATCTCTTTAAAGGAACCGGCTGCATGGAGTCTTGCTTCAAGACCGGAGAAAAATAAATTGCCGCCATTCAGCAATGTTCCGAATAATGATGACATCACAACCGGTTACGGAAGAGGATTATTGTCGTGGTATAATATTGACCCTAGATTCTGGGGAGTAGGAGGAAGAGCGCCGGGAGGAATTACTCCGCAGTCGGTATCCAACCACGCATCAAGAAGAGTTCAATATTCAGAGATCTATAACAACAGGGATTTTGTAGCAGGAGAACAGACTTTCACCAATACATTTGATATCTCTTATTATCCTAAGGAAAGAGGTCCATACAACGTGAATACTGCAACAGAGCAGGCACAGAGCAGATGGGCGGGGATCATGAGACCGATCAGCGTACCGAACTTTGTAACCTCCAATATCGAATATGTGGAATTCTGGATGATGGACCCTTATGCAGACGGCAATACTCTGGGAAATGATCCGAAACTATTATTACATTTAGGAAACGTTTCCGAAGATGTACTGAAAGACGGAAAAATGCTGTATGAAAACGGACTTCCAACTTCCGGATCACCATCTTCTACTACCAGTTCCAATTGGGGAACACAACCAAAACAACCGCCTATTCTGTATGCATTCTCTACAGAAGGAGAAGACAGAAAAAGACAGGATGTAGGATATGACGGTCTGAGCTCAGATCAGGAAGCAATGAAATTCGGGAATACATTTGTAAACCCGGTAACCAATGTGTCTGACCCGGCATTAGATGACTTTGTATTCTATCTTTCTGATAGATTTACCGGAAGCCAGGCCAGTTCTGTTGTTGAGCGTTACAAATACTTTAGAAATCCGGACGGAAACTCAGAAGCCAATTCACTGAATGTGGCATCGCAGACTCCGGATGCAGAAGATATCAACAAAGATTATAACCTTGACCAGACAGAAAACTATAATCAATATGTTATTAAGCTTGATAAGAACAATCTTGTATTAGGACCGGATAATCATATTGTTGATGTAAAAACCGTAAAAGCTAACTTCCAGAATGGACAGTCTGCAGATGTGAAATGGTACCTGTTCAGAGTTCCTGTTGCCAATTTCGATAAAGCTGAAGGAACAGCAAATCCGTCTGTTTTAAATAACGTAAGATTTGCGAGACTGATGCTGACAGGGTTTGACCAGACTTCTACTTTGAGATTTGCAACCATGGATCTTGTAAGATCAGACTGGAGAAAATATCCTAATAAAATATTCAGTTTTAACGTTCCTGGAAATGTGGAAGGAACAGGGCTTGTAGAAGATCCTGCTTTTGAAGTAGGAAGTGTAAATATTGAAGAAAATGCTCTAAATACACCTCCTTATGTATTGCCTCCGGGAATTGACAGACAGGTACTGAGTGGAAATGCAGGAGCTCAGAGACAGAACGAGGCATCTCTTTACATGAGGGTAAGGAATTTGAAAGGAGAAGCAAGAGGGGTATTCAAGAATACGACATTGGATATGAGAAGATACAAGAAACTGAAGCTTTTTGTACACGCCCATACCACTGAAAGAGATGCTGATGATGGTACCATGGATCCTAAAACCAAATTCTTTATCCGTTTTGGTTCCGATGCTACAGATAACTATTATGAATATGAAAGCTCTTTGCAGTTAACTAAAACTACAGCAACAGCTCCTATGGATATCTGGCCGATGGAAAATGAAGTGAACTTTAATGTTCAGGATTTTGTAGACGCCAAAATAAGAAGAGATAAATCCGGAGTTGCCATTACAGAGAGAACAACAGATCCGGTATTTAATGAAACCAATAAAAATATTTACATCAAAGGACGTCCAAGTTTAGGGAATATTACGACCATTATGATTGGGGTTAGAAATGCTGATCGTGAAAAAACGATAAGCAGGGTTCTTTGGGTAAATGAAATCCGTCTTTCTGAAATTGAAAACGATGGAGGATATGCAGGAAATGCAAGCCTGAATTTTAACCTGGGAGATTTTGCAACCGTTAATACCAGTGCTTCCTATACATCCGTTGGCTTCGGAAATATAGATTCAAAACCGGCAGAAAGAAATCAGTCTACACAATCGGCATTCAGTATCAATACTGCGATCAATGTAGATAAATTCCTTCCGGAAAAAACAGGCGTGAAAATTCCTGTGAACTATTCTTATTCACAAACTATTGAAGATCCGAAGTACAATCCTCTTGATACCGATGTGGAATTCAGCAAGGCTCCAAACAAAGATCAGCTGAAAAAAGTAGCAAGAACGTATACGCAGCAGAGAAGTATCGGGGTGGTCAATATGCACAAGGAAAGAGTAAATCCGAATAAAAAACCTAAATTCTACGATATTGAAAACGTTTCGGTAACTGCCGTTTACAACGATGATTACTTCAGGGATATTTATACCAAGAGAAACTACAGACAATATCTGAGAGGGTATATAGATTACAATTATACCTTCAAACCGTGGGTGCTGAAGCCTTTCAACAAGATGATCAGCGATACGGCAAAATCAACAAAATATCTGAGATGGGTGAAAGAATTCAATATCAATCCTATTCCTACAAGATTGTCTTTCAGGACTGAAATCGACAGGAATTACAATGAGCTTGAGTTCAGAAATGTAGAAGCTATTTTAAATGGTAATGTAGGGGGCGATTTTGATGCGATCAGAAACAGAAACTTCTATTTTGGATGGCAGTACGGGTTAGGATTCAACTTCACAAAATCATTAAAGCTGGAAATCAATTCTGCAACCAGAACTCTTAATGATAACCTGGATGCGAACTTAATGGACAGCAAATCGATCTTTGGAAATGTATTCAGAGCAGGTAGACCGGTATTATATAACCACAGAGCACAGCTGAACTATAAACTTCCGTTCCAGTATCTGCCTTATTTGGACTTTATTGACGCTGAGGTAGGATATGGGTTTACCTATAACTGGAATGCAAGATCTACATCCATGTTAGGATTTGTAGACCCGAGCAACAGACCGGTAAGCTTAGGGTCCATAGGTCAAAATACCAATGTGATCCAGGTTACGGGATCTGCAGATCTGCCTAAGTTCTTCGGACAGTTTAATTATTTTAAAAATATCAATGCCAAACTTCAGAAACGTAAGCAGGAGATGGATTCCCTGAACAACGTCTATACGAAGCAGTGGGATAAAAACAGATACAGATATAAGAAATACAAATTCAAAAACAGGTTAACTATTCCTCAGAGCGCAGCATTCTTCCTGACTTCTTTCAAGCAGTTGAATGTAAGCTATAACGAAAATAACGGTACTGTACTTCCGGGGTTAATTTCTGCACCTAACTGGTATGGTTATGGTCAGACGTTAGGAGGACCTACAATGGGATTCCTTTTAGGATCACAGGCTGATATCAGAAGAACAGTAATGGAAAACGGTTGGGTAAGTGATTCCGAATATATGACAGATCCATATGTAAGGATGTCTACCAAAGAATTAAGGGCAGACTTACAGATGATGCCGATCAATGATTTCAGAATTGACCTTAATGTGTTGCATACGTATAACAGTAACTTCTCACATACAGGGTTCAATTATACCAATAGCGGAGTTCCGGATCCTGACTTTACATTTGCCAATGAAATGGTGACGTACTCTAACTCTACCATGCTGTTGAAGACATCATTTAAAGAAGGACAGGCAGTGTACCAGGCGCTTAGAGATAATGCAAGAGCATTGTCACAGCAATTGGGAGGGCCGGGTGCTATACTGGATAATAATGGCTTTGCCCAGCATTATAGCATTGGAAACGCTTACGTATTGATTCCGGCATTCAAAGCAGCCATGGAAGGAAAATCCGTAACACCTATGGGTAATCCTAAAAAAGCAGGATTCCCGCTACCGAACTGGAGAATTACTTATTCAGGATTGAAGAATATCCCGATTATCAGCGGGCAGTTTACTAAGTTTGATGTATTACACAGTTATACGGCTACTTATACCGCAACGGGAATTCAGAGAAATGTAGATTTTCATGGTAATCCTAACGGATATTATCAGGCGGTAGATCCTTCAGGAACCGTTATCAAGAATGCAGGAGATAAGATCAACCCTTATACATTTGCTCAGGTAGGATATGTAGAATCTTTCTCCCCGCTTATCGGGATAGATGTTACCATGAGAAACAATATGCAGTTCGGATTACAGTACAATAAAACCAGAATGATGGTATTGGGACTGGTGAACCAGACGCTTACTGAAGATGCCAATACAGAATATGTGGTAAGACTTGGGTATATTGTCCGAAATTTCAGATTAGGAACGGCCAACGTCAGAGGAAGAGGAACCAGAGGAAAAGGAAGCGACCTGAACATCAGGGGAGATATTTCATTGAGAGACAGTAAAACTTCCATTATGAATATCCTGCTAAATGATTCTCAGGTGACAGGAGGTCAGAAGCTCATGAACATAAAACTTTCAGCAGATTATAATGTTTCCGAAAATCTTAACCTGAGAGTATTCTACGAACAGATGACCTCAAAGTATAAGATTTCTACAGCATTCCCGCTGTCTACAATCAGAGCCGGTATTTCAGCTACATTTACATTCGGTGAATCCGGTGGCGGATTCTAAAATCATACAAACATAAAAGTCCTTCAGCTTTGAAGGACTTTTTTTATATCCAATATTTGAAGCTACTATATTTTTGAATACATTTGTACAAAATAAAAATTTAAAAATGAACACACCATCAGAATTAAAGTACACGAAAGATCACGAATGGATCAAGATTGAAGGTAATGTAGCTACAATCGGTATTACAGACTTCGCTCAGGGAGAACTTGGAGATATCGTATATGTAGATGTAGATACTGTAGATGATGACCTTAACGGAGGAGACGTTTTCGGAAGTGTAGAAGCGGTAAAAACTGTTTCTGATCTATTCTTACCTATTGCAGGAAAGGTTATTGAATTTAATTCAGACTTAGAAGATCAGCCTGAGCTGTTAAATACAGATCCTTATGGAGACGGATGGATCATTAAATTGGAAATTGCTGATGGGGCAGATCAGTCTGAGTTACTTTCTGCAGATGATTACAAAGCGATCATTGGATAAGATTTCAAAAATATTTAGTAAGATACTGCCCATTTATTGGGCATTTCTTACTTATATGCTTCTCAAGCCGGGAGAAGAAAACCGTGAATATTGGTTTATGTTCAGTGGTATAGACAAAGTTCTGCACTTCAGTATATTTGCAGCACTCGGATTCTCCTTTATGGCCGCATTCCCTAAAATAAAATTCTCTTACTTTTTCCAGATCATCCTTATATACGCTTTTCTTACCGAAATCCTGCAGGAAGAAATGGGACTCGGCAGATCCATGGAAACTCTGGATATTGTTGCCGATACTATAGGATGCCTTATCGGCTACTGGATCTATAAGTTTTTGATGAAGCGATTTTTCTGATTCTTTTTAGCATTAAGCTTTATCCGGATGAGGTTTCTATATTATCCTTCTCTCAAACTCTTTACTTTCAGGCATTCAACCTCTCAAATTTTCAGGAGCTATTTCCTGCTATCCACTCATACTCCTCACGCCTTTGCGCTTCCAGGGGCCAATCCAGCATCTCTCCATCCATGTTGCGGGGTAACCGTTTCTATCAGGGCTAGGGGAGAAGTACACATTAGTATAAGTAATAAGTAATAAGTAATAAGTAATAAGTAATAAGTAATA
>NZ_JBQEOA010000010.1:0-20484 GCF_052044975.1 Chryseobacterium sp. 22458
CGACTCGGTAGCTCAGCTGGTAGAGCAATACACTTTTAATGTATGGGTCCTGGGTTCGAATCCCAGCCGGGTCACAAGTTTACTGAAAAGTAAATTTTTTTCATATTAATATTTTGTGATTTGGTGTTTCAAAGGCTTCCTTCCGGAGGCCTTTGATTTTTTTGTGTAAAGCTGAAGATTTAAAATAAAAATGGGATCAGGTTCAAAAGTTGGAGGTTTACAATATTCAGCTCTATTTAATTTTAAAATTTAACGCAAAAGATTTTTATTATCCGGTGTTTTATTTTAGGAAGCAAAAATTGAATCAATTGTATTGATTCTTTCTAAGCGTACGTATATTTACATCGCTTCATCAGCAACCTTTGTCGCTTTCTTAGCTCCCTTATCAATAATGAATTGCATTTGTCTTTGCGTTAAATAAAATTCAGTATAAAGCTTAGAGGAGTAAAAGACAGAACTTCCTTTCTATTCGGATTAACTATTTTTGTATCTAGTCCCTAAATTTTGCGCTTGATCCCGGTTTGTACCTGATTCCAAATACTATAGAGACCATGTTAAATAAAAAGCTCTGGCCACGAAATTGACCAGAGTTGTTATATTGTTGAGGAAAAATAGTGCAATATTAATCCAGATGCATATTGTCAATTAATCTTACTCCGTCTACCACTACTACAATGAAAGCTCTGAAGTTTCTGTCTTTGTAGAAGAAATCCGTTTCCTGAAGTGTCTTTTCATCTGCAATCAGAAAGTATTCCAGTTTCATTCCCTGCTGCTGGTCAAAAATATCGGTTACCCTTTCCTTGATTTCCGGGATGGACACTGTTCTGAACCAGTCGTTTACCTTTTTCAGGGTTTCATAAATGATTTTAGAGGCTTCTTTACGGTTTTCTTGAAGTCTTTGATTTCTTGAGCTTAAGGCCAGTCCGTTTTCAGCCCTGTAGATAGGAACACCAACTATTTTTACAGGAAGATGTGTTTTTTCTACCATTTTTCTGATGATGGCAAGTTGCTGGAAGTCTTTTTCTCCGAAATAGGCATTATCAGGCTGTACCTGTCTGAAAAGTTCTTCCACCACAGTTCCTACCCCATCAAAATGACCAGGCCTTGATTTTCCTTCCATTTCATTTTCCAGTCCGTCAAAATCATAATGTTTACTTTCTGTCTTTTCAGGGTAGATATCAGCCACTTCCGGGATATAAACCGCATCTACAAGACCGGATTTTTCCAGAATCAGAATATCTCTGTTGATATCTCTAGGGTATTTTTCAAGATCCTCCGCATTATTGAACTGGGTTGGATTTACAAAAATTGAAGAAATCACAAGGTCATTCTCCTTTTTTGCTTCTTCATACAGGGAAAGATGGCCTTTATGCAGGGCTCCCATAGTAGGGGCAAAGCCGATTCTTTTTCCCATTTCTTTCTGTCTTTCAATGAAATCCTGAAGGACTTTCCTGTTTTTTATAACTTCCATAGTTTATTTTAATACTATTTCAAAAATACTAAAAATATCATATAATAATATGTGTTTTTAATAATTTGAAAAACGGAATTTTCGTAAAAAAATGTTAATTAAAATAATGTTGGATGTTTTTTTGTAATTTTGCACATTAAAGCATTTTTACAAAAATTAGATAGAAAGTTTATGCCGAATCAAAAAATACTGTACATTACTACAGAGATGTATCCATATCAGGAAGATACAAATATGGCTGCAGTGGTAAACAAAATGGCACTTAAGATGCACCAAGAAGGCAATGATGTAAGAGTTTTTATGCCAAGATTTGGACAAATAAGTGAGCGGAAATTCCAGCTTCATGAGGTGATCCGTCTTTCAGGAATGAATATTATCATTAATGATCTGGATCAGCCTCTAATCATTAAAGTAGCGTCTCTTCCGGGGGAAAGACTTCAGGTTTACTTTATTGACAATGAAGAATACTTCAAAAGAAAGCAATATTATTTCGATGATGAAGGAAACCCTTTCGATGATAATGACGAAAGAGCCATTTTCTTTGCAAGAGGAGTGATTGAAACGATCAAGAAGCTGAACTGGGTGCCGGATGTGATCCACCTGAACGGTTGGATGTCCTCTTTTGTTCCAATTTATCTTAAAACATATTACGAATCGGATACTTATTTCAAAGACGCTAAAATTGTACTTTCTTTATACAATGAGAAAGACGCAGATCTTGATAAAAAGATTGATGAAAAACTGAAGTTTGATAATATTTCAGGATTAAAAGCGTTAGATAACCCAACAATCAAAAGCTTTGTTATCGAAAGTATGAACTATGTGGATACAGTGGTGAAAGGCGATGAATTCCTGGATGAAGATCTGGATCAGGCTTTCAATCAGACAGCGACTCAAAAGTCGGAATATCTTGACATAGATTCAATAAATCAACTTTATTAAAAACACATTTTTAATGACTCATACTCTTAAAAGGACTTTCGCCATGCTTTTACTGGCGATTTTCGGAAGTACAATCCTTTATAATTGTGAACCTGAAACAGATTCTCTGGGAGAACAGCTGTTTAATCAGGATGCAGCTGAAGGAAACGAGATTTCTTATGATATTATTGCTTATAATTATAATAATAATGACTCCATCAGAAGTGATGCTTCCAGAATGATCACAGGACTTACTGAAAGCGGGCAAAGTATATCGGTTGGCGTTCTTGGAGCCTTTACTGAAGGGCAGTTTGGAATGCAGAAAGCATCCTATGTTACCCAGTTGAGAATGCCGGTTAACAATTTTGACTTTAACGGACCTAATCCAAAGGTTGACTCGGTTGTTTTAGTATTAAGACCGCCGGCCAATACGCTTTCCAATACTTACTTTTTTGAAAAAGATTCATTAACCACGAATAATTACGAGAAAAGTGATTTCCCTGTAGGAACGGAAAATGTAGCTGTTGCTATAGAGAAGAAGACCTACCCGGTTCGTAAATACGGTAAAATCGGAGGGGCTTTCAAATCAATGAAGATCAATGTACATGAGGTAACCACATTCCTGGATACCAACAATGATGCGTTTACCCGTTCTAATGCCAATGTAAGTACAGGAGCATTATTAGGATCAGGAGTTTTTGACGGAAAAGTAAATACGGTTTCCATCACAAGAAAATCTGATAATTCAAACGTGTTTACAGGAAACCTTGGATTCAGAATAAAATTAAGCAATACGGATTTCTTCCAGACTCAGGTGTTGGATAAGAAAGGAAAACCTGAGCTTCAGGATGCATCCAACTTTATCAGACACATTAAAGGAATCAAACTTTCTGTAGAAGAAACAGACCGTTATCTTTTCCAGTTCTCACCTAATGACATGGAGCTTATCATGTATTATAAATATGATAAAACAGAGAATGGAGTAGTAACCCACCCACAGACATCACTTAAATTCAATTTAGGAGGTGCCAATGCCCATATCGGTCTGTATGAATACGAGAGATCCGGATCTGCGGTTGAAGGAGCTTTAGCAACAAGCAATCCTGCTAATGGTGATGCGAAACTTTTTGTTCAGAGTATGGGAGGACCTTCAGCAGTATTAAAAATCAAAGATGAAACTATTGAGGCTCTTAAAGCAGCATATGCAAAGGATAAAATAGGTATTGTAGGAGCCAAAATCAGATTATTTGTAGATCCTTCAAGCTGGGTTAATAAAAATTCAACGGAGGACCGCAGATTTATCATCTTTAATAAAGATTTAGCTGATCTATCCAAATTTAAATTTTCTTTAGACACAACAGCCGGACTTAGCTTATATTATTACAAGCCGTCTCCGGAGTATTATGATTTTGTCGTGACAAAAACCTTGAAAGATATTATTGAAGGGAAAACGGAAAAAATAAACGGGCAGGACGTTCCCGTAGCTAATAGAGAATTTTACATCAATTTAGGATCATTCGTAGGAACATCCACAGGAGCTCTTCTGGGAGTTCAGAATACAACCAGAGCTATTGATATGAACAGAGTGGTGCTGGTTGGAAGCGAATCAACAAATGCTAACAGAGCTCAGCTGAAAGTAACGTACGCTACAAAAAAATAAAAACACAATAAACAACACAAGACAAGATAAAATATGTGCGGAATAGTAGGATATACAGGTTTTCAAGACGCTTACGAAATTGTAATCAATGGTCTTAGAAGACTAGAATATAGAGGGTATGACAGTGCCGGTATTGTTTTAGAAGGTTCAGGTAATAAGTTTGAAGTAGAGAAAACAAAAGGTAAAGTTGAAGATTTAGTGAATATTTCGAAAAATCTTAAAGGAACAGCCAAAATTGGGATGGGGCACACACGTTGGGCTACCCATGGGGTTCCTAGTGACAGAAATTCACACCCGCATTTGTCAAACAACGGAAAAATAGCGATTGTACACAATGGTATTATTGAAAACTATGATACTATTAAAACAATGCTTACTGAAAAAGGATTTACTTTCAAGTCAGAAACTGATACGGAAGTATTGGTAAACCTTATCCAGTATTTCATGGATCTGAATCCGGAAATTGATTTTCCAACGGCAGTAAGATATGCATTGAATGAAGTATACGGAGCATATGCTATTACGGCACTTCATGAAGATTATCCCGGAGTATTGGTAGTAGGAAGATTAGGATCTCCACTGGCCATTGGAATCGGAGATAAAGAATATTTCATTGCTTCTGATGCTTCTCCTTTCGTAGAATTTACAAAAGAAGCTATTTACCTTGAAGAAGGGCATATGGCAACAATTTCTCTTGAAGGAGGGGTAGATATCAGAACCATCAGTGAGAACTCTAAAATAGAACCTGAAATTCAGGAGCTTAAACTGAGCTTAGAGCAGATTGAAAAAGGAGGGTATGAGCATTTCATGCTTAAAGAAATCTTTGAACAGCCTAAGTCTGTACACGATACGATGAGAGGAAGACTTCTTGTAGATGAAGGAGTCATCAAAATGGCAGGAATCTGGGATCATGTGGAAAGATTCAAAAATGCCAACAGAATTATCATTATCGCTTGCGGAACATCATGGCATGCAGGTCTTATCGGAGAATACCTTATTGAAGAGTATGCAAGAATCCCTGTAGAAGTGGAATATGCTTCAGAGTTCAGATACAGAAACCCGATTATTACAGATAAAGATGTGGTGATCGCAATTTCCCAGTCAGGAGAAACTGCAGATACAATGGCTGCTTTAAAACTGGCAAAAGAAAAAGGAGCATTTATATATGGTATATGTAATGTTGTAGATTCTTCCATTGCAAGAATTACAGATGCAGGCTCATACACCCATGCCGGTCCTGAGATCGGGGTTGCTTCTACAAAAGCATTCACTGCACAGCTTACGATTCTTACTTTAATTGCATTTAAATTAGGAAAACATAACGGAAACTTAGGAAATGCTGAATTTATGAGTTTAATTGCTGAGCTTGATGCTATTCCTAAGAAAATAGAAGAAGTGTTGAGCACAACCCATGAGCTGACTCAGAATATTGCTAAAGATTTCGTGAAAGCTACCAATTTCCTTTATTTGGGAAGAGGATACAATTATCCTGCTGCCCTTGAAGGAGCATTAAAATTAAAAGAAATTTCTTATATCCATGCAGAAGGATACCCGGCTGCAGAAATGAAACACGGTCCGATTGCCCTGATCGATGAAAATATGCCGATTGTAATTATAGCGCCTAAAAAAGGTCACTATGATAAAATTGTAAGTAATGTTCAGGAAATTAAAGCGAGAAAAGGAAAAATTATCGCTGTTGTTAATAAAGGAGACCGTCAGGTAAGTGAAATGGCAGATTATGTTATTGAAGTTCCTGAAACGTCAGAATGTTTCTCTCCAATCGTTGCTTCCGTACCTCTGCAACTGCTTGCTTACTACATCGCAGTATATAGAGGAGCCAACGTAGACCAACCGAGAAACCTGGCAAAATCTGTAACCGTGGAATAAAAAGTTGTTGTAAATAAAATAAATTTAGATTTCTTCCGTTATTTCAAAAAAAATCTTAAAAGTTTCTTAAAAAAATTATATATTTACGGCTTAATTATAAAAATTAACATGAAAAGGATATTTCTTTTATTATTGTCTGCGTCGGTAGCATCGGTATCTTGTTCAGGTGGTGGCAGCTCTTCTGTAGGGAAGCCAGGAACAAAAGGAGAATTGATACCAAGAGAAAAAACAAAATCATTTGTTGCGGAAAGACCATACGGAATGGTTGCAATTCCTGCAGGTTCATTTGTTGCTGGTTTAGCAGATCAGGATCCGACAAATACACCTGAAAAAGCATCATTGAAAAGTGTTACTGTTTCTTCCTTCTTTATGGATGAAGCAGAAACTACCAATGCAGAGTACAGGGTATTTATCAACTACGTAAGAGATTCTATCGCAAGAACTTTACTTGCTGAAGCTGCCGGAGAAGGTGGTGACGAAGGTGGACGTAAAGGAGCAAGCATAGGAGATTACGCATACCTTGCTAAAAAAGAAGAAAATTTAACACCTTATCAAGAATATATGGAAGGCCAGGGGGGCCGTGAAGACGGAACCTATGATGCCAGCAAAAGATTAGACTGGAAAATTCCATTACACTGGAGTACATCAAAATATCCGGATGTAGAATACGCAGAAGTTTTAGAATCTATGTATCTGCCTTCTTCTTCAAGAATTGGAAACGAAAGAATTTTAGATGTCAGCAAGCTTAAATATACTTACCGTTGGGGAGATATGGATGCTGCTGTTGCTGATAACGAAAGAGGGATCAACTACCTGAAGAGTGAGAGTATCGCTATCTATCCGGATACAACCGTTTGGGTAAAAGATTTCCACTTTGCTTACAATGAGCCATTGTTTGAGCAGTATTTCTGGCACAAGGCTTACAAAGACTATCCTGTAGTGGGTGTAACCTGGGATCAGGCAAGAGCTTATTGTAACTTCAGATCTAAATTGAAAACTGATTACAACGAAAGTTTAAAAAGAAAAAAACAAAGACCATTGCAGTTCCGTCTTCCAACTGAGATCGAATGGGAATATGCTGCAAGAGGGGGAATGCAGAATGCTACTTACCCTTGGGGAGGTCCATACTTAATGGATGACAGAGGTTGCTACCTGGCAAACTTCAAACCTAAGAGAGGTAACTACATGGAAGACGAGAAAAAAGGTACTTATACATATACAGCTCCAGTTAAGAAATTTAAGAAAAATGGGTTTGGGTTATTTGATATGGCTGGAAACGTTTCTGAGTGGACAGTATCTGCTTATAACAACTCTTCATACGGGTTCTCTTCTACTTTAAATCCTTCTACTAAAGATAAAAAGGATACTAAGAAATCTGTAAGAGGAGGATCTTGGAAAGATATAGGATATGCTTTGATGACCGGTGCAAGAGACTGGGAAAGAAAAGATTCAGCAAGAAGCTATATCGGATTCAGAACTGTTCAGGATATTCCTGAAGCAGCTGTAAAGCCAAGAAGAGTTAACAGATAATCAACTCAAAACAATTATTTTCAATACAATTTTATTTAACATTAAAAAAACTAACTCAATATGTTTAAGACTAAAGATGCTTGGATGAATTTCTTCTATTCATTCGGTGCTGCAATTGTAATTCTTGGAGCTTGGCTTAAAATTACTCACATTACTCTGGGACCAATTAATGGTAATATCGCTCTTACCGTAGGGCTTATTACTGAAGCTATTATCTTTATCATTTTCGCATTTGACCCTCCAAAAACTGAAGAGTCTTATGCATGGGAAAATGTTTATCCTGAACTATTAGATAAGCATGCGAACCCAAATCCATTGCATTCTAATGTATCCACTAAAAATACTAATGCACAGTTTGCTGAATTAGAAAACTCTCTTTCTAATAAATTAGATCAAATGCTTAAAGATGCAAAATTAGACGTTCAGTTATTCGAAAGTCTGAGAACAGGTATCAATAAGTTTTCAAGCTCAGTTGATCAGATCAACCAAACTGTTGACGTATCTGCTTCTACTCATAAATATAATGAGCAATTAAATAAAGCTGCTCAGCATATGGAAAGTATGAACGCTTTATATGCAATGCAACTTGAGAATGGTAAAAAACAGTCTGAATATGCTAACAAATATGTAGCAGATATGCAGAAATCTGCAGAGCAGTCTGAGAAATTCAATCAAGAGCTACAAGGTTTAACATCTAATCTTAATAACTTAAATAGAGTTTATGGTGGTATGCTAACTGCGATGAAGTCTTAATTCCTAACCATTTCTAAATTTAACTACTTAATCAAAAAACAAAGAAAAGAGAATGGCACAAGGAAAACAGACCCCTCGTCAGAAGATGATCAACCTGATGTATCTGGTGTTCATCGCAATGATGGCCCTCAACATTGATGCAGAAATCATCAGATCATACTATGACTCTACCAGAGCATTAAATGAAACAAGAACTTTAACAGAGAGAAAGAACGAAAAAATCTTTGAAAAAACGCTGGAAGCAAAAGCTCAGCAGGTTCCGGATACTTATTCAAAACCTTGGGAAGACTATAAAGTCCTGAAATCCAAGATTGATGTATTGGTAAAATCGGCACAGGATATCAAAGATTTGTTGAAAAAACAATCTGAGTTCCACGATAAAGATCCTAAAACAGGAAAAGATATTGATGTAAGTGAGAATTTTGCTGCACTTAACAATAACGAAGCAACTACTGAATACTTCTTTAAAGAAGGAGACGAAAATTCACCTTCAAAAAATGCGATGGATCTGAAAGCAAAAATAGACGATGTAAGAAATTATATCAATGCTACTTTTGGTAACAATCCTCAGCTTAGAGATTTGGTAGAAAGAGCAAACAAGTCTCTGATTGCGGAATATGCTAAAGGCAAATCTCCGAATGAAAAGACTTGGTTCCAGAATAAATTTTATCACCAGCCGCTAATTGCTGCAATATCTAATTTGGAAATTATCCAAAATGATGCCAGAAACGTACAGTCTGATGCATTAGCATTATTACTTCAGGAAAAAGTAGATGCAAGCATCAAATTTACAAGCTATGAGCCTATCGTTTCAGGACCTACGGATATCCAGGCAGGTAAACAGGCTGAAGTAAAAGTAATGTTAGGTACATATTCTAACAGTAACAAGATCAGTATTTCCGGAGTTAGCAAACAAGAAAACGGTAAAGGTATCATTCCTATTTCTGGTGCTGGAATCGGTGAACATAAATTAGGAGGTACTATTACATTGACAGACGCTTCAGGTAAGCCGCAAAGCTTCCCTTGGACACACACTTATAATGTAATTGCAGGACCTAGAGAAGTAAAACTTGAAAAAGGATTATTACTTTCTGCTGATAAGATGAATGTAATGTACAGAGGGCTTGAAAACCCGGTATCAGGATCAATCTTAGGTGCTGATAACTCTAAACTTTCATTATCAGCTCCGGGAGCTTCTGTAAGAAATACAGGACCTGGAAAATGGATCGTAAAACCTACAACCGGTACTACTGTTAAGTTAACATTATCCGGAGTAGATCCTTATGGTAAGTCCGTATCTCAGGTATTTGAATACAGAATCAAGAATGTTCCGCCACCTCAGGGTCAGATGAGAGGCCAGAATGTATTGTCGATGCCGGCTACTTCTATCCCGAACCAATCTGTACAGGCAGCTATTCCTGACTTTGATTTCCCTGTATCATTTACTGTTACTCAGTTTATGGTGAGAGTACCTGGTAGAGCAGCTTTATTAATCCACGGTAACTCACTGAATGATGCTGCAGGATTGATCAAGAACCTAAGAAGCGGAGATGTAGTTTCTATTTTTGATATTAAAGCAACAGCTCAGGGTCTGGAAGGACAACAGATTAAAAATATTACTCCTATATTAATTAATGTTCAATAGGACTAAAATTGGAATTTATTATGAAAAAATATATTAGCACCCTTTTAGTATTAGTTTCGGGATTTGCTTTTTCCCAGACTATTCTGAATGCTTCTTCTCCGGAAGAGTTCAGACAGATGAGAGAGGAAAACAAACAAAAAGTTGGTGATACTATTATAGATAAAACAGTAAAACCTCTTGAATATGGATTTGTTGAAGATAAAGACATCCTGAAGAGTATGTTTGTTTGGGAGATCATCGATATGAATGATAAGATCAACCAGCCATTCTACTATGATAACCCGGATGGGCTTCTTTCTACTCCTACAAGATCGCTGTATCAGTTGTTATTAGATGCTGCTTTAAGTGGAAAAATTGAGCAGGTTTATGATGACGAAAACTTCACAGTAAAACTTTCACCTGAAGGAATTCAGAAAAGATTGGAGAACGTTAGAATCAACGATGCTGCTATTGATATCTTAAACTCAGGAAGACAATTAACTGAAAAAGAGAAAAAAGAATATACTGACGTATTTAAGACCACTACTGACAAAGTAAAAGTTCTTAAAATTATGGGTATGTGGTTCGTAGATAAGAGAGACGGACAGATGAAATACAGACCTCTTGGTATTGCTGCTATGGGACCAGATCCTGCAGTACAGGGAGTGATCGGTCCTGATGGAAAACCAATTGCAGGAAACGATGAGCTGATTGACCTGTTCTGGATCTTCTATCCAAATGCAAGAGATATTCTGGCTAACAATTATGTTTTCAACAGAAAAAATTCTTCTGCCGACCTGTCTTTTGATGATATTATCAATGCAAGAAGATTCTCATCTATTATCTATAAATCTTCAAGCGGTCTGGGAGACGGTACTATCAAGGACTACATCCCTAGAAATGCTGATGAACAGCTGGAAGAAAGCGATAGAATCAAAGCGCAGATCCTTGAAATGGAAAATGATATGTGGAATTACTAGATTTCACTTGATATTTATACAAAACCTGAGTATTTTTACTCAGGTTTTTTTAATCACCTTTTGTTTATTGAGCCCAATAATCAATGGATAAGGAGATTACATAGGACCTTAAATAAATGAAGTTTCTCATATGAAAAATGTAGATTATATTATTGTAGGTGACGGGTATGCAGGGTTGTTTTTAGCACATCAGCTGATTAAAAATAACAAATCGTTTGTAATCTTCTCAGAAGGAAGAAAAAGTGCTTCACAGGTTTCTGCCGGGATTATCAATCCGGTAGTTCTTAAAAAATTTACAACTTTCTGGAAAGCACAGAAACAGATTGACTTCCTTAAAGACAGTCTGAATGAAATCAAATCATATACAGGAGAAAATTATCTGATCAATGCTCCTATTCACAGGATTTTCCATGATGTGAATGAGCAGAATCTCTGGCTGAAAAAAGCAGCAAATGAAGAACTTTCTAACTTTCTTGACCAAAATTTTGATCGTTTAAACGTAGTAAAAAACGACTTTCTCACAGGAAAGGTCAATCAGTCTGCAAGGCTTAATGTTAATGGATTTTTTACCGGGTTATTCAATTATTTTGAAAAGAATGGTCATTTGATAAAAGAAAAGTTCGATTATACAAAACTGAGCCCTTCGGAATCAACTTACAAAGATCTTATTTTTAAGCAAGTGATCTTTTGTGAAGGAATGGGGGTGAAAGATAATCCGTTCTTTTCGGAAATTTCTGTAAATCCTAACAAAGGGCATCATATCAGGGTGAAACTTTCTCAACCGGTCCCGGACAATATTACCATCAAAAAGAAACACTTTTTATTTCCAACTGGAAACGGTCTGTATTTTTATGGGGGAACTTATGACAGGGAACAGCTTCACCATCATATTGATGAATCGGCAGTAGCGCAATTGGTCAATGGGCTTTCTGAATTTTATCCTTACGATTTTGAAGTGGAAGAGGTACATTTTGGATTCAGGCCTACAGTGAAAGACAGAAGACCAATCATCGGAAGACATGATACGCATAACAATCTGTATGTTTTCAATGGATTGGGCGCTCGTGGAATTTTGAACGGATGTTATTTTTCAAGAGATTTATTCCGTTTTATAGAGGAAAATATTCCTTTACATGAAGAAGTTTCTATCAGCAGATTTCAATAGTATGTATAATTTTTAAATAGGCTTAGTATTTATGAATGAGAACGTATTAGGTATTATCGCAGGAGTCCTGACTTCCATCTCAATGATTCCGCAACTGATCAAGGTGATCAGGGAAAAAAATGTTGAAGATATTTCTCTGGTTATGCTTTTGGTCCTTATTTCAGGACTCTCATTATGGGTATGGTACGGTTTTATGAAAGATGAGCTGCCGATCATTTTGTCAAACTCATTTGCCGTTCTCGTCAATATAAGCCTTTTGATATGCTATATAATCTATAACAGAAAATAACATAAAAATAGAAAAAAGACGCTTCAAAATGAGGCGTCTTTGTATTTTATTGTAAGGGATACAATTATTTATTCAAGAACAAATTTAGCTAGAGGAGCCATTCTTGCTTTGTTCAGAGTCAGTGTATTCCCGTTTACAGAATAGTTATCTGCTGCAAGAACAGCTTTGGTAAACTGGTTTTCAATTTCCAGATCTTCACAAGCCATCATGGTAGACATTCCTTGATTAAATTTAATCCTCATCATTTCAGGCTTGATCTCAAATGTTCCTCCAAATCCGTTACACCCGGCATGACCTTCATATCTCATCCCATCCATATTCAGTTTGAAATGAGGATTGTTTTTAGGATTTTTCAGATTGATAGGCTTTCCGTAAAGCTCAGTTAATTTCCATGTCTTCCCTGTAATATCAGTGGTTGGCTTTTGGGTAGCAGCTTGTGGCTTACAAGAAACAACCAGGAAGGTAGCAATAACCAGAGCGGATAAATAATAATATAAACTTTTCATAATTTCTTTTTTTGTACGAATGTTAATACTCTATGCTAATACGATGCCATTTTTGCCGGGCCAGCCTCTTTTTTTGCCTGTTTAAGATGAAACAGCACCATATCTACATTCTTCTTCAGGAAAGTGATATTTCCCTTGATTTCAGAGTATTGATACTCTTCATTGGAAGCTGTATACTCTGGTAAAGCATCACTTTTTTTAAGATCATAAGTTTTACCGTTTAAATGTACGGTAGCAGTGTTTTTGGTCTTGTTGATAGTGACTTCTATCTTTTCTCCATAGCTGTCGACGTATATATTCTTGGAAATATCATCTTTATTTTCAGGAGCTGTAGTAATGACCTCGGCTTCTTTTCCGGGATGTTTACACGCTGTTGAGGAGAGAATGGTCAATCCTATAAGGACTGGTGTTAATAATTTTTTCATAGTGATAAGTGATTTTAAAGTGTTTCATGAAATAAAGTGTTAATACTATATAAAAATACGAATATTTTTAATAAATATATGTTAATTTTTCATAAACTAACGTTGTTTTTTAATCAGGTATGTTGCAAAAAGCCTTTTTAGACAACATTTTTCAGGAAACAAAAAAGTGACAATTGTTATAAGAAATTCAGGATTGAAGGATCAGGACAGTATTTTTAACCGTCTTGTTTTCAGGGGAGTAAATTGTATTTTTTTCATTGTTCATGTGCTCTGTAAATTTTCGGCAAAAATAATTCAAAAATCAGAGAATGCCAATAAGCCAGTATTAATATTTCGGAATCATGATAAATTTTAGTTTTTTTAACAAAATGTCTGTTCGGAATGTCGGAAAAAGCAACAATCTGGTGACAGAATTTCTTCTTAAGGATACAATTCGGCCAGCCTGAAGAATATAAGGTTTTGTTGTTATGGTGTTAGTAATGAGAGTTATATTGTTTTAGATAAAGGAAGAATTGTTCAAAACTTTATCCTTTATTTCAGGTATTTTAAAGAAGCGTTAAATTTTGTTAATCTGCTATGATAGTATGATAATCCGGATGTACATTTGCGACTTCAAAATGAGAAATTTTATAGTATACTTTTTAACCGGCCTTTTTCTGCTCTTTGTAGTGGAAAGCAGGCTTGATGTTAAAACACTTCGAAATGACTATTCCGGTCATGTTTCTCATCATATGCCCAAAAGAGCCAACCGTCTGAACCAGACTTATGAAAAGCTTTCCGTTCAGCAAATGGCAGATAATATAGACAATTCCACTCTGGAGCTTGCGGAAAATGACTTTCAGCTGTCTGATGTATGGCAGGCTATTGTTGTTATTGCCGGGGTTTTCACACTGGTTTATATTTTTGGGTTAAAAAGCTATAAAAGGCTGAAGCCGGATGTTCATGGCTTTGTGCATGATCTGGCTACCAAAAGATTTATTCTGATCCGTTCCATTAGAATTTAAAATTTTATTTCTGATGTTGTTTTCTGCCTGATCTCAGGTGGGAAGACACTGTGTTGTATATGCCGGTAATCATTACATCGTCATTCTCCCTATTACCGTTTTTCCAATCAAAACATTAACGATTTATATAAACTCTCTAGAATTATGATAAAAAGAGTTGCTTCGGGAATTGCGCTGAGTGCCCTTCTGTTGGCAGTAGGCTGCAATAAGAAAAAAGAAGAAAAAGAAGAAGTTACGGTATATCCGGTGACATCTCCTGTAGTGATGGATACTGTGATCAACAAAGAATACGTTGCACAGATCCAGTCTGTAAAAAACATTGAAGTCAGAGCCCAGGAAAAAGGGTTTCTTGAGAAGATCTTCGTGGATGAAGGACAGTATGTGCAGGCAGGGCAGACCTTATTCAGAATTATGCCTAAACTATACCAGGCAGAATTATTGAAAGCAAAAGCAGAAGTGGAACAGGCTTCTATTGAACTGAAAAATGCAAGTACACTGGCCGGGAACAATATTGTTTCTAAAAATGAAAAAGCAATGGCGAAAGCCAAACTGGATGCTGCCAACGCAGAGATGAAACTTGCTCAGATCCATTTGTCGTTTACAGACATCAAAGCACCGTTTTCCGGTATCATCAACCGAATTCCTCTGAAACTGGGAAGCCTTGTGGATGAAGGAGATTTGCTGACCTCATTGTCAGATAATACAAGCATCTATACCTATTTCAATGTTTCGGAACCGGAATATTTAACGTATCAGACTCATGCAGCAGACAGAGGAAGCAATCAGGTAGCTCTGATTACGGCAAACGGGGAAACCTATTCACAAAAAGGAGAAATCCAGACCATTGAAGGAGAATTTGATAATGAGACCGGAAATATTGCTTTCAGGGCTAAATTTCCTAATCCGGATAAACTCCTGAGAAACGGTGAAACAGGGAAAGTACAGATGTCTATGCCGGTGCATAACGCACTGATCATTCCACAGAAAGCGACCTATGAAATCCAGGATCAGAAATATGTATTTGTGATCGATAAAAACGGAACAGCCAAATCCAGAAATATTAAAATTGCTTATGAACTTCCGGATTTATATGTGGTAAGTTCCGGAATTTCAAAAGGAGATCAGATCCTTCTGGAAGGTGTTCAGAAAGTGAAAGATGATCAGAAGATCAAAACCAAATTCCAGAATCCCGAAAAGGTTCTCCAGTCATTGAAATTAAAAGCAGAGTAATGGACTCTAAAGTGAAGAAGTATGTTTAAGAAATTCATTCGCAGACCAGTTCTGTCTATAGTAATCTCACTGATTATTGTATTTTTAGGGATCCTGTCATTGGTGAAACTTCCGGTGACTCAGTTCCCTTCCATTTCTCCGCCTAAAGTAAATATTACAGCAGAATATCCCGGAGCCAACAACGAATTATTGATCAAATCCGTAGTGATCCCGTTGGAAAGAGGACTTAACGGTGTTCCCGGGATGAAATATATGACCTCAGATGCCGGAAACGACGGGGAAGCGTCTATTCAGATCGTATTTGACCTGGGGACGGATCCCAATGTGGCAGCTGTAAACGTGCAGAACCGTGTATCTTCAGTAGTGAACAAACTGCCACCTCTGGTAGTACGTGAAGGGGTGAAAATTACCCGTGAAGAACCCAATATGCTGATGTACATCAACCTGTACAGTGACGATCCGAAGGCTGACCAGAAGTTCCTTTTCAACTATGCAGATATTAATGTAATGTCTGAGCTGAGAAGGGTAAGCGGAGTCGGTTTTGCCGATATCCTCGGAACCCGTGAATATGCAATGCGTATCTGGCTTAAACCTGACCGTCTGACCGCCTATAACATTTCCGCAGATGAAGTGATGGAATCGCTCAACGAGCAAAGTCTGGAAGCCTCTCCGGGAAAAACAGGGGAGAGCTCAGGGAAACGTTCACAGTCTTTCGAATATGTTCTGAAATATCCGGGACGTTTTAATAATGAAAAAGATTACGGGAATATTATTTTAAAAGCCAAACCCGATGGTGAATCTGTAAGACTGAAAGATGTTGCAGATATAGAATTCGGGAGTTCAATGTATGATATTTATTCTACTTTGAATGGTAAACCTTCTGCCGCAATTACGGTAAAACAGTCTTACGGATCCAATGCAAGTGATGTTATCAAAAACGTAAAAGCATTGATGAAAGACCTTGAAAAAAATAATTTCCCGAAAGGAATGCATTATGATATCAGTTATGACGTTTCCAGATTCCTGGATGCTTCTATGGAGAAAGTAATTCATACGTTGTTTGAAGCTTTCATATTGGTAGCTATTGTTGTATTTCTTTTCCTTGGAGACTGGCGTTCAACACTCATTCCGGCACTTGCGGTTCCGGTTTCACTGGTGGGAACTTTTGCGGTGATGTCTGCCTTCGGAATTACACTGAATATGATCTCGCTCTTTGCATTGGTAATGGCGATCGGGGTTGTAGTAGATGATGCAATTGTAGTGATTGAGGCGGTGCATGCTAAAATGGAAGAGAAACATCTCTCACCTTTAAAGGCAACAGAAGAAGCCATGCATGAGATCAGTGGAGCGATTATCGCTATTACCCTGGTGATGGCATCGGTGTTTATCCCGATTGCATTTATGTCCGGACCGGTTGGGGTATTCTATCGTCAGTTTTCTATTACTATGGCATCATCCATTATCTTGTCAGGGGTCGTAGCCCTTACGCTGACACCTGCTTTATGTGCTCTGATCCTGAAAAATAACCACGGAAAGCCTAAAAAGAAAACTCCGGTTACCCTTTTCCTTGACAAATTCAATAATGTATTTACCAAAGGAACCGGGAAGTATGAAAAGATGCTGAATAAAACAGTCACGAAGAAGACCATTACACTCCCGTTGTTGCTGGCTTTTTGTGCATGCACTTATTTCCTGAGCAATTCACTTCCTTCAGGATTTATTCCGGCAGAAGATCAGGGGATGATCTATGCGATTATTCAGACTCCTCCGGGATCTACCCTGGAAAGAACAAACCAGATCGCAAGAGAACTTTTGAGAGAATCTGAAGATATTGATGGGGTACAGTCTGTTTCTTCACTGGCGGGATATGAGATTCTGACAGAAGGTACCGGGTCGAACTCAGGAACCTGTCTGATCAACCTGAAAAGCTGGGAAGACCGAAAAGAATCTGCAGCCGAAATAATTGAAAAGCTCGAAGAAAAAGCCAAAAATATTCCCGGAGCCAATATTGAATTCTTCCAGCCGCCTTCTGTTCCGGGATATGGTGCAGCAGGAGGTTTTGAGCTTCGTTTGCTGGATAAGGCAGGCAGCGGAGATTATCATAAAATGGAACAGGTGAGTAATGATTTTGTAAAGGAGCTGAAAAAACGTCCGGAGCTGGGATCTGCATTTACATTCTATTCTGCGAGTTTCCCTCAGTATATGCTGAGGATAGATAATGATCTGGCTGAGCAGAAAGGAGTAACCATTGAAAAAGCGATGGATAACTTATCTACATTAATCGGATCCAACTATGAGACGAGTTTTATCCGTTTCGACAGACCGTATAAGGTGATTGTACAGGCAGGTCCGCAATATCGTGCATTGCCAACAGATCTTCTGAAGTTATATGTGAAAAATGATAAAGACCAGATGGTTCCTTATTCAGATTTTATGAGACTTGAAAAAGTGTATGGGTTGTCTGAGATTACGAGACATAATATGTACAATTCCGCAGAGGTGAGTGGAACGCCGGCACCGGGATACAGTAGCGGTCAGGCCATCAAAGCCATTCAGGAAGTGGCGGATAAAACCCTTCCGAGAGGTTTCGGTATCGACTGGGCGGGGATTTCCAAAGATGAAGTAAGCCGTGGTAATGAAGCGGTATTTATCTTCCTGGTATGTTTAGGATTTGTTTATCTGATTCTTTCCGCACAATATGAAAGCTTTATTCTTCCTCTTCCGGTTATTTTATCACTTCCTGTGGGAATTTTCGGAGCTTTTTTATGTTTAAAACTTTTAGGATTGGAAAACAATATTTATGCTCAGGTAGCCATGGTTATGCTGATTGGACTTTTAGGTAAAAATGCGGTACTGATTGTGGAATTTGCTGTTCAGAAGAAAGCGGAAGAAGGTATTCCTGTAGCGAAAGCGGCTATTGAAGGAGCAGCAATCCGTTTCCGTCCGATCCTGATGACCTCATTTGCATTTATTGCCGGGTTGATTCCATTAGTGATTGCAACAGGGCCGGGAGCCATTGGGAACAGGACCATTGGTACTGCGGCGGCCGGAGGGATGCTGATCGGAACCGTTTTCGGATTAATGATCATTCCGGGACTGTATTATATTTTCGGAACCATCGCTGAAAAGTCGAGATTGGCGAGATATGAAGAAGAAAACCCTTTAACAGAACAAACTGAACCTTACGAACACGATGGAAAATTTGAAGACTAAAAATATAATCACAGCCATAGCGTTATCTCTTGTTTTAGCAAGTTGTAAAGCTCCTATGGCAACAGTCATAAAAGACGAAGTTAAAGAAAATATACCTCAGAATTTTAATCAGGAAGAGCAGCAGGACGCTAATAATAACAGTGGAACAACACCCTGGAGACAGTTTTTTACCGATCCTAATCTTGTAAGCCTTATAGAAACGGCATTAAAGAATAATCAGGAGCTTTTAATCACTCTTCAGGAAATTGAAATTGCCAAGAGTGGTGTACTTGCCAAAAAAGGAAGACTTACACCTACTGTTTCTGCCGGAGTAGGAGCCGGAGTGAAAAAAGCAGGCCGATATACCAGTGAAGGGGCAGGAGATGCTACTACAGAAATAGAGCCGGGTAAAGAGATGCCGGATCCGCTTGGGAATTTTGGTGCAGGGCTGAACGCAAGCTGGGAAATTGATATCTGGAAAAAACTAAGAACCGAAAAGGAATCTGCAGTAGCCCATTATCTTTCAACAGTAGAAGGCAAAAACTTCGTACTCTCTAATCTGATTGAGGAGGTGGCTGATAATTATTATGAATTACTGGCACTTGACAATCAGCTTGATATTATACAGCAATATATTAAACTTCAGCAAAGAGCATTGGAGATTTCAAAAATCCAGAAAGAAGCTGCTGCTGCAACTGAATTGGCGGTGAAGAAGTTTGAAGCAGAACTGGCAAAATCCAAAGCATCAGAATATACGATCCGTCAGCAGATTACGGAAAAGGAAAATGAGATCAATGCTTTGTTGGGTAGATATCCGCAGCCTATCGTCAGAACGAAGGAAAACTTTATGTCTACCATTCCGCCAACGGTATATACGGGAATTCCGTCACAGTTATTGGCAAACCGTCCTGATATTAAGCAGGCAGAGCTGGAACTGAAAGCATCAAAACTGGATGTGGAAGCGGCAAGAAAAGAGTTTTACCCATCGCTGGAGATTTCAGCAACGTTAGGATTAGAGGCCTTCAAACCTTCCTATCTGGTAAAAATGCCGGAATCTATTGCTTATAACCTTGCAGGAGAACTGGCTGGTCCACTGATTAACAAAAGTGCGATCAAAGCTAATTTTCAGACAGCAGATGCCAAGCAGATCCAGGCTTTGTATGAATATGATAAGGTTATCCTGCGTGCTTATCTGGATGTTGCCAATCTGATGTCAAAGATTAAAAATATCGATCAGTATTATCAGTTGAAATCCCAGGAAACCAAAGCCCTGGACCAGTCTATTGATATTGCGAATCAATTGTTCCGTAATTCCAGAGCTGATTACCTCGAAGTCCTTTTGAACCAAAGAGATGCACTGGATGCAAAAATGGAACTCATAGAAGCGAAACAGAAACAGCTGAGTACCGTAGTTGATATCTACAAAAGCTTAGGTGGCGGCTGGAAATAAGACATCATAATTCAATCAATAAACAGTTAATGTTTGAAGGTCAATTCTTTTGAGTTGGCCTTTTTATTTTGGATAAAAAAGAAAATTTTAAGCGGTAAACTTTTGTTTGTCAGTAGTTTGTGTTTTTTTATTGTTGTTTTTTTTGTATATAGATTTATGAATTTATAGATAATCTATTTGTGACATCCCTTTTCTTACTGCATCTTTATGCCAGATAAAAACTATGATATTACTATTGCTTACAGCATAGTGATCATTTCGAGAAGTTTTTTATTACGACACGTTTTGTCGCAGTGCAGAACTAGCTTTGTATAATAAAACATTAGAATGAAAGATTGATACTTAAAACCTATAGAAAAACTAATGATTTTTATATTAAATCAAATTCATGTGATTT
>NZ_JBQEOA010000011.1:0-7720 GCF_052044975.1 Chryseobacterium sp. 22458
CCTTATAACTATGCCATCAATAATCCTGTGATGGTGATAGATCCGGATGGAAATGACGCAATGTTCGCTTCGGGGGAGGCGGCACAAGCAGCTTTTAGGGCTTATGTGGCAACAATGTCTACAAGTACCGAGTCATCGGGAGGTAATATTTTTACAGGATTTGGTCGTAGTCCTGGAGAAGATCCGGATGATCCAAAACCAGGTTTCTGGGGAAAAGTAAGCAATTGGTGGGGTAGTTTGTTTGGTAAAAGCAAAAAAGCTGCTATAGGCGTTGTCTCTGTCGGTGCTGCTACATTTGAAGGCCTTGCTCCTCCAGTAGAATTTGGTCCAACTATAGCAAGAATGGCGGGTTATGTAAGATTAGGCGTATGGGGGTTGCCATTAATGTTAAATGGAGATAGTGGTTTTTCTGCGAATTCTAAACCGATAAGTGGTGCTATTGATATTCCTGCTACAACAACGACTGATGAATCAGAGCCAGAAGAAATGATTACGTTATATCGAGGAGTATGTATAGGACATTATGATTATAAAAATGCTCTACAAGGTAGAGCGGTTCCACTTGGTGGACATAGTGATCCTAAATTGCACAATTGGGGAGATACGGAGAGTATTTTCACTTCTTGGACTACAAATGAAAATGTAGCTGCGAAGTTTGCAAATAAAAATGGCGGTGGTGTAATTTTAAGAAAATCTTTTTATATAAATGAAACTGTCCCAAGTCCTGATAAATATAATGAACAAGAGGTACTAATTCCTGGAATAGTAATAGGAGCAATACCAATAATAGTAAAAAGCAAGTAAATGGAAACAGACAATTTTCAAAAAATACTAAATTTATTTAAAAATCAAAGTAATAATTATTTATATGCAATCATATACAATTACTTAAAATCCATAAATAAACTTGAATATATTCTTATTGATAAAAATAAAGTCAACTCTATATACACAGTAAGAAATGAAATCAATAATACTATAAATGAAAGCTTAAAAATTCAAGGTTATGATGAATTATTAAATAATCTTGATCTATTCAATAGTAAAAAAGTAATTATTAGCAACTTTGATCATAACGAAAAGAATTTCACCATATTTATCAATGATAAAGAGACTCAGATATTAGGCATATTATGGCGGGATATCAATAAATAATAATCCCTAAGCTGGTGCGAGTGTCTCGCTCGTATCTGCATGAAATAACAACACTTTACTATTTTGTAAAGTGTTGTTTACTCTAAGAGCTGCTAGTATGATTTTTTGAAGTTTAGAAGATAGGTGTAATTTTAGAAATTATGTTTGGTACGAGCAAGATGCTCGCCCCCAGCTGGTGCGAGCTTCTAGCTCGTACCATATAAACAATCAACCCTATAATAAGTAAGGGTTGACTAAATGTAGATGTATGGTTGACACAAGCGAGACGTTCCCTGTTTGGAAGTTATTACAGTTATAAATACAACGGTAAAGAGCTTCAGGAAACGGGCATGTATGATTACGGGGCCAGAATGATGATGCCGGACTTGGGTAGATGGGGCGTTATGGATGCGATGTCTGAGAAATACAGTTCATGGAGCCCTTATAACTATGCCATCAACAATCCTGTGATGGTGATAGATCCGGATGGAAATGACGCAATGTTCGCTTCGGGGGAGGCCGCACAGATTGCTTTTAAAGCTTATGTAGCAACAATGTCTACAAGTACCGAGTCATCGGGAGGGAATATTTTTACAGGATTTGAGGCCAATCCACTTGATGATCATTTTAATCAGTTTGGAAAATTTTTGTATACAGATAATAAAAAAACAAATAATATTGTTATTGATTTTCAAAATCCTATTACCGGAAAATTAAATACAGCACCTTGGCTGTCAATACAACTAAAGGATTATATATTTAATAAAGATAATGCATTTGTTTTAGCAAATATTGCTAATCATTATGCTAAAGATGCTGGCATCAATTTAAATAGCCTTAGAGGCAATAGTATGTCTGTAGGAGTTGCTGATTATCACTTTGAGGCTGGGAAAATTGTTGGGACATTTTTCCCTTTTAATGGAGGTGACTACAATCCAGATGCTTTAATGCAGGCAAATAAGAGATCTAAAACGGTCTCTTTGATGGTTGGTAATGGAAAAGCACACCCATATTATAATGATAAAAATAATATGATTTCTGCATTAAGTCATGAGGGAGGGGAAATAAGTCACTTAACAGTAAATCCAGATAATATTAATATATCTAAATTGGATTTAGCAAAAGAACATATCAAAATTTATGAATATCAAATGTCTTCTCCTCTTTTTAAGAAGACTACACCAGAATTTCAACAGTTAATGAAAAAAAATTATTCTAATGATAAATGGTATTATAACACGTACAAACCGAAATAGATTTATGTATGTATTTCTATTAATTATCTTATTTATGTCATGTAAGAAATCTATGCTAAAGAATGAAAATGTTGTTTGTTCTTTTCAGAATTTAATATGTGACTATACAAAAGATAGTGTAAGAATAAAAAATGTAGAGACTTTTTTACTTTTTGGGAACCCTACAAATGATACCCTTAAAGTTTCTCTTAAAGATATTCAAGCGAACTATCGACATGTTTATGAAAAGGATACATTTAAGATAAATTTTGAAGCATTAACCCCCATTTCTATTCCACCACATGACTCTCTCGGATTACCTTGTATGTCAATAATTGAAAAAGACTTTGGTAAAGGAAATAAAATTTTTGAAAAAGGATTCTCAGTTGTTAATATTAAATCTCAAAAAGAAGCTTTTTATGCACCAACTTACAGATTAAAGCAGATATATGAGTTTCAATTATATCAAAAATGGGGAAGAAAACATAATAATATGAGTTTATAGAAAAACAAAAAGATTTATTCTCTCAGCTGGTGCGAGCTTCTAGCTCGTACCATAATAAAAAAACAAGTCCTTACAAAAAAGTAAGGGCTTGTTAAATTTTAAAATCGAAATATTCATAGAGAGTTTTGTATCTATATTTTTTTAACATGAAAAATATATGTAGATTTATGATTGGCACAAGCGTGACGCTTGCGCCAGCGAGGGGATGGATAACATAAAAACCCCTGCATTTTGCAGGGGTTTTGTATTAACAATATATTTTCAAAAATAAGCCGTCTCAGTTGTGAGGCGGCTTCTTATTCATTTCATTGGGTGTTTATAGCTCAAAAAGTTCTTACTTATCAAGCAGCTTTTCCAGTCTGCTCATCATTTCATCCTTTTCCTTCAGCATACGTTCATACAAAGCGATTTTTTCTTCGTGAAGTTGAACAATTTTATCAATAGGATTAATATTTTGGACTTCAATTCTATTATTAAACATTGCATTATCTGAAAATGTGCAGGAAATTAGATTCACAGCCTGCTCTTCATCAAAATTTTGAAAAGCTTCTACGGGGATTTTCAGTACTTCGGATATTTTTTCCAGTAACTGGTTTTCAATGGTTTCTTTTTGCTCAAGTAAAGAGACCTTCTTTTGGTTCCAGTCGTCGCCCAGATCAAGCGCTAATGCTTCCTGCTTTATTCCCAGCATTTCTCTGAAACGTTTTACATTTCTTCCCTGATGTATTTTGTAGTCCATTCTTTAATCAATTTGTGAAGATTCAAAGATAATACATTCTGTAAAGTAAAGGTTAAAAAATATCCGGTAAAATATTCCTGCCATACTTATTAAAGTGTCGGAAACTATTTTATAGACTGTCTTCAACAGCTTCAGAAGTGCTTTCTGCCACTTCACTAAGTCTCCTCAGGCGGTCATTAAGTAGCTATCACCATTTCATAAACTGTCTCAAGCTACTTAGAATACGCCTTCAAACACTATGGTAAGTCTCTCCAGCCACTTGATCAAGTGGCTGGAGCCTCTTCAAAACAGCCTCCAGCTACTTCATTAACGGTCTCCAGGCCGTTCTACAAGTCCCTGTACCCACTTATCAAAGTGGCTGGAGACCGGTAATGAACACCCTCCAGCCCGTCATATAACAGGGTATACCCCCTTACCCAAGGGGGTAGAGGGGGTTGGTGAAGGGGGTAGAACGATATTAAATAACTTGATAATTTCGTTTCTTCAATACATGAATTTTAGTAATTAAAACAAATCATATCAGAATATTTTAATTTCATAACTTTGTAATGATCAACAGTAATCAAAAAACATGTCAATCACCAACGAAGATCAGATGACCGGAATGCAGAAAGTAAGTGAAGCCGTTGCCTATACCCTGAAGGCCATGACTGAGTATGCAAAGCCGGGGATGACAACCAAAGAGCTGGATGAGTATGGAGCAAAGGTTCTTTCAGACTTTGGGGCGAAGTCTGCACCCTATCTGACGTATGGATTTCCAGGCTGGACATGCATCAGCGTAGATAATGAATTTTGCCACGGAATCCCTACCGATCAGAGAGTATTGAAAGAAGGAGATCTGATCAATATTGATGTTTCTGCAGAGCTTGATGGTTATTGGGCAGACAATGGAGGCTCGTTTATCATTGGAAAAGATATTCACGGGCATCAGAAACTGGTGAATGCCTCCAAAGAGATTTTGCAGAAAGCAATCGATCATATAAAAGGCGGTGTAAAAATAGCAGATATAGGGTCTTTAATGGAAACCGAAGCCAAAAAGAGAGGTTTGAAAGTAATCAAAAATCTTTGCGGTCATGGTGTGGGAAGAAGCCTGCATGAGGAACCGGATGAACTGCTCAATTATAAAAACCGTTTCGATACCAGACGTTTTAAGAAAAACTCGGTAGTGGCTATTGAAACCTTTATTGCAACAGACTCCAGTCTTGCCGTAGAAATTGAAGACGGCTGGACGATGGTGGGAAACAAAGGCGGATATATGGCACAGCATGAGCATACGATCGTGGTCACAGATGGAAAACCAATCATCTTAACCCGGATGAATGAAATTTTGAATTAACATATTTCTCAACTATATAAACCTTTCTGAAATTCAGGAAGGTTTTTTTATGCATTGCATTTGCCGCAGCAGCTACAAAAAATTATATTTGTGTATATCCTGTAACCTATGAAAAGAATCATCCGCAATGTTTGTATGCTCAGTCTTGTTGTTAGCCTTATTGCATGTACTTCCTATATAAAACCGATTCATACTGATCCGTTACCCGATTCCGAAAATATAACAAAGAAACTTTCTTTTCAGGATGGCAGCCTGAACTTCAGTTTCTATGGAGATTATATCTTTGATAAAACAGATAAGAGGTTGATCTTTTTTACCAACAAAGAGATTGGAAAAATACTTAAAAATATAAAAGACAAACCGTCTTCACAGATTTTATTTACCTATACTCCTGCAACTATTTACAACAATATGTTTGCATTCTACTATGCCGGAAAAACGCTGGATCAAATAAAAAAAGACCTCACAACCCAACATCCCGAAAAAGAAATGCCGGGCGGTCTGCTGTATCAATATCAGTACAATGGTCATGATATCATTGAAGTCTATAAGCAGACGGAAAAAGGAGTGGTGAGATGGATTGCCCTTAACGATCCCGGAAAGCAGAATGCAGATAAGTTTAAGCTTGAAAATGATAAACTCTTTTTTGATCTTAATACTCACCTGTGGAACGGATTGTAATTTTTTAAACCCAGCAGTAAATACCTGATTTTTAATGCGGTTATCGGATATTTGTTTTTTATATTTGTGATACACCAGCTCCACACAAAAATTATTGATATGAAAAAATTTCTTTTAGCCGTTTTAGGCGTTCTCATTATAATTGCTGCTATCGTTTTAATAAAAACGTTTACTTATCCTTTCAAGAAAAATACAATTGTATCAGGAGAAGGATGGAAACCCGTAAAAAACGACTCTGCAGTCATGCGGCTGTCAGGGGGAATCAAAATACCTACCGTTTCCACAGGAAGCCTCGGAACATTCAATTATGCTCCGTTCGATCAGTTTAAAACCTATTTAAAAACCTCCTATCCTTTGGTATACCAGCATACGGAAAATGTTGAGGTCAATCAGTATGGATTGGTATTCAGGCTTAAAGGAAGCAATTCTGCGCTTGAACCTGTTTTATTTCTTTCCCATATGGATGTGGTGCCTCCCGGTGATGCAGACATTAAAAATAATGAAGACAATATTTTCCGTCCGGATGATAAACCATTGGAACCTGTTGCCAAAGTTGCTGAAGACTGGGATTTTGCACCCTTTTCAGGAGCAGTAGCCAATGGAAGGATCTATGGAAGGGGAGCAATAGATATGAAAGGAATGCTTTTCTCCCTCCTGGAAGCAATGAACAGCTTAATTAAAAACAAACAGACTCCTCAGAGAGATATTTATCTGGCTTTTGGTTTCGATGAAGAGGTGGGTGGCCAGAAGGGAGCGATTCAGATTGCAGATTACTTTAAGAAAAAAGGATTAAAATTCGATGCGGTATATGATGAAGGCGGGCTGATCATGCGAAAAGGAAATGTGGCAGGAATAGATTCCGATGTGGCTGTTGTAGGATGCGCCGAAAAAGGATTTCTTTCCGCTAAAATAAAAGTAAAAGGATTGGGCGGGCATTCTTCTATGCCTCCAATGGAAAGTGCTATCGGGAAAGCTGCAGTCATTATGCAGCGTCTGGAAGATCATCAGATGAAACCGGTCATCACTCCGCTGATCAAAGAATTCTTTAATAACATCGGGGGCGAAATGCCATTTACCACAAGGCTCGCATTGGCGAATCAATGGCTGTTAAAACCCGTTTTGATGTCACAGCTCACCAAAAACAATACAACCAATGCCTTGGTACGTACTACCACAGCACTTACGATGATGAAAGGAAGTGACGGAACCAACGTGCTGTCTCCCGAAGTGGAATTTGTAGTCAATTTCAGACTTCTTCCCGGAAATACGGTAAAAGATGTCCGTGATCATATTGCAAAAGCAACGGAAGGCTTCGACGTTGAGGTTGAAGAAATTGATAATACCAGAGAAGCTTCTGCAATTTCTCCTACCAATACCAAAGCTTTTAAACTAATAGAAGCAGGCGTCAAAGAAATTCACCCCGGAGCCATTGTTACTCCATACCTTACCATGGCGGGAACCGATGCAGGGAAATATGAAATCGTCAGCAAAAATGTGTACCGCTTCATGCCTATTAAAATCAACAGAGCAGAGCAGCAAAGCATTCACAGTACCAATGAATATCTCAGCATAGAAAATTATCTTAAGATGATTCATTATTTCGAATACCTGATGAAGAATTATGATAAGTAATTCAATGTAACGCTATTTGAAGCGGTGAACGATAATTGTTTTTTTTTTTGAATGATATATTTATCTTAAACGCAGAGTTCGGAGAGTTTTTCTATGGTATCTTATTATTTTTTTCGATCGCTACGGCGTTTCACTCAGCAATGAAAGTATGTTTCTTCTGAATGAAATCTATAGATATCGAATTTATCTTAAACGCAGAGTTCGGAGAGTTTTTCTATGGTATCTTATTATTTTTTTCGATCGCTACGGCGTTTCACTCAGCAATGAAAGTATGTTTCTTCTGAATGAAATCTATAGATATCGAATTTCTCTTAAACGCAGAGTACGGAGAGTTTTCTATGGTATCTTATTGTTTTTTTCGATCGCTACGGCGTTTCACTCAGCAATGAAAGTATGTTTCTTCTGAATGAAATCTATAGATATCGAATTTCTCTTAAACGCAGAGTACGGAGAGTTTT
>NZ_JBQEOA010000012.1:0-5785 GCF_052044975.1 Chryseobacterium sp. 22458
TTTATGTTAAATAAACTTGCGGGGTAATGATGAAGTTTCTATCTTTGCCCCACTGAAAAACGAAAGAGATTCAGTAAGCGCAGAAGAGCTTTTAGATAAGCAAAAACGATATACTTTTAAAAAGAAACGAACGAAAAAAAACTTTAAATTTTTATAGGTTAAAAGTTGCGGGTTAAAATAAAGTTTGTATCTTTGCAGTCCCAATTAAGGGAGCGCAGGAGTATTGAGATTGAGGGTTTGGGAAGAATTAAGGTTACTTAAAAAACTTTAAAATTTTCTTTCAAAACATTTGGTCAGTTCAAAATAAAGTTTTACTTTTGCACTCGCAAATACGGAGCAACACTGACAGAGAGATTGTTTCGGAAAAAGCGAAAGATATAAAGATCATTGACATACAATATAACAACCAAGTAAGGAAAAACTAAAGCGTTAAAAACTTTGAGTGAGTCAGACAAACATACAATGGAGAGTTTGATCCTGGCTCAGGATGAACGCTAGCGGGAGGCCTAACACATGCAAGCCGAGCGGTAGAGATCTTTCGGGATCTTGAGAGCGGCGTACGGGTGCGGAACACGTGTGCAACCTGCCTTTATCAGGGGGATAGCCTTTCGAAAGGAAGATTAATACCCCATAATATTTAGAATGGCATCATTTTAAATTGAAAACTCCGGTGGATAGAGATGGGCACGCGCAAGATTAGATAGTTGGTGAGGTAACGGCTCACCAAGTCTGCGATCTTTAGGGGGCCTGAGAGGGTGATCCCCCACACTGGTACTGAGACACGGACCAGACTCCTACGGGAGGCAGCAGTGAGGAATATTGGACAATGGGTGGGAGCCTGATCCAGCCATCCCGCGTGAAGGATGACGGCCCTATGGGTTGTAAACTTCTTTTGTATAGGGATAAACCTAGATACGTGTATCTAGCTGAAGGTACTATACGAATAAGCACCGGCTAACTCCGTGCCAGCAGCCGCGGTAATACGGAGGGTGCAAGCGTTATCCGGATTTATTGGGTTTAAAGGGTCCGTAGGCGGATCTGTAAGTCAGTGGTGAAATCTCACAGCTTAACTGTGAAACTGCCATTGATACTGCAGGTCTTGAGTGTTGTTGAAGTAGCTGGAATAAGTAGTGTAGCGGTGAAATGCATAGATATTACTTAGAACACCAATTGCGAAGGCAGGTTACTAAGCAACAACTGACGCTGATGGACGAAAGCGTGGGGAGCGAACAGGATTAGATACCCTGGTAGTCCACGCCGTAAACGATGCTAACTCGTTTTTGGAGCGCAAGCTTCAGAGACTAAGCGAAAGTGATAAGTTAGCCACCTGGGGAGTACGAACGCAAGTTTGAAACTCAAAGGAATTGACGGGGGCCCGCACAAGCGGTGGATTATGTGGTTTAATTCGATGATACGCGAGGAACCTTACCAAGGCTTAAATGGGAAATGACAGGCTTAGAAATAGGCTTTTCTTCGGACATTTTTCAAGGTGCTGCATGGTTGTCGTCAGCTCGTGCCGTGAGGTGTTAGGTTAAGTCCTGCAACGAGCGCAACCCCTGTCACTAGTTGCCATCATTAAGTTGGGGACTCTAGTGAGACTGCCTACGCAAGTAGAGAGGAAGGTGGGGATGACGTCAAATCATCACGGCCCTTACGCCTTGGGCCACACACGTAATACAATGGCCGGTACAGAGGGCAGCTACACAGTGATGTGATGCAAATCTCGAAAGCCGGTCTCAGTTCGGATTGGAGTCTGCAACTCGACTCTATGAAGCTGGAATCGCTAGTAATCGCGCATCAGCCATGGCGCGGTGAATACGTTCCCGGGCCTTGTACACACCGCCCGTCAAGCCATGGAAGTCTGGGGTACCTGAAGTCGGTGACCGTAACAGGAGCTGCCTAGGGTAAAACAGGTAACTAGGGCTAAGTCGTAACAAGGTAGCCGTACCGGAAGGTGCGGCTGGAACATCTCATTTTAGAGCGTCTTAAGACGTTAAACAAAATCAGTATCGTAAGATACATTATACTTACTTAAAGCCATAGCTTTAGTTTTTTGTTTGGTTGATTTATATTAAAAATACAAAACCCACTAGAAATTAGTATAGGGAAGAGATACAAGAGCCCAGAGCCAAGAACCAAGACGAAAAAGAAGTCTTGTATCTAGCATCTAGGATCTAAACGTCTAAAAAGACAGTCTCGTAGCTCAGCTGGTTAGAGCGCTACACTGATAATGTAGAGGTCGGCAGTTCGAGCCTGCCCGAGACTACTAATTAAAAGACGGGAAGATAAAAGAGCCAAGAGCCAAGATAAATAATCTTGAATCTAGCATCTTGAGTCTCTTAGTCTACTAGAGGGGGAATTAGCTCAGCTGGCTAGAGCGCCTGCCTTGCACGCAGGAGGTCAAGGGTTCGACTCCCTTATTCTCCACAGTTTTGGAAGCTTAATTTAAAAGTTACGGATGGAGCCAACAACAACATCTGTTTATTAAGTTGACAAGAAGAAATTAAGATCATTGACATTAACGGTAAAGACATCACAAAGAGATAACCGAGCACTTTCGAGTGCCGAGTTTATAAAAATATCGATTAGTATTGATACTAATCAAAAAATACTGAACTAATTTAAATATTAGGAAAGAAATCGTTAAGGGCGTATGGCGGATGCCTAGGCTTTCAGAGGCGACGAAGGACGTGGTAAGCTGCGAAAAGCTGCGGGGATTGGCACACACGAATTGATCCGCAGATGTCCGAATGGGGCAACCCGGCATGTTGAAGACATGTCATCCCTTAGGGGAAGCAAACCCGGAGAACTGAAACATCTAAGTACCCGGAGGAAAAGAAATCGAAGAGATTCCGTAAGTAGTGGCGAGCGAAAGCGGATTAGCCCAAAAGTCTTTTTATGTTTAGAGGAATGTTTTGGAAAGAACAATCATAGAAGGTGACAATCCTGTACTCGAAAGGCATAATAAGATGATAAATGAGTAGGGCGGGACACGTGAAATCCTGTCTGAATATGGGGGGACCATCCTCCAAGGCTAAATACTCCTGAAAGACCGATAGTGAACAAGTACTGTGAAGGAAAGGTGAAAAGCACTTCGAATAGAAGGGTGAAATAGAACCTGAAACCGTACGCCTACAAGCGGTCGGAGCAGCATTAAGCTGTGACGGCGTGCCTTTTGCATAATGAGCCTACGAGTTAATTTTACTAGCGAGGTTAAGGTATTAAGTACCGGAGCCGGAGCGAAAGCGAGTCTGAATAGGGCGCATAGTTAGTAGGATTAGACGCGAAACCTTGTGATCTACCCATGGGCAGGTTGAAGCTCTGGTAACACAGAGTGGAGGACCGAACCGGTTGACGTTGAAAAGTCTTCGGATGACCTGTGGGTAGGGGTGAAAGGCCAATCAAACTGGGAGATAGCTCGTACTCTCCGAAATGCATTTAGGTGCAGCGTCGTATATAAGTTTATTAGAGGTAGAGCGACTGATTGGATGCGGGGGAGTCAAATCCTACCAATTCCTGACAAACTCCGAATGCTAATAAATGTTCTACGGCAGTGAGGGCATGGGTGCTAAGGTCCATGTCCGAGAGGGAAAGAACCCAGACCAACAGCTAAGGTCCCCAAATATATGTTAAGTTGAAGCAACGCGGTTGGACTGCATTGACAGCTAGGATGTTGGCTTGGAAGCAGCCATTCATTTAAAGAGTGCGTAACAGCTCACTAGTCGAGCGGTCCGGCATGGATAATAATCGGGCATAAACATATTACCGAAGCTATGGATTTGTACATTGTACATCTGGTAGGAGAGCATTCTATTTGCTTAGAAGCAGTACTGTGAGGTATTGTGGAGCGTATAGAAAAGAAAATGTAGGCATAAGTAACGATAAAGCGGGCGAGAAACCCGCTCACCGAAAGACTAAGGTTTCCTCAGCCATGCTAATCAGCTGAGGGTTAGTCGGGACCTAACGCGCACCCGAAAGGGGAAGTGGATGGACAATGGGTTAATATTCCCATACTTGCTCACACTAAAAAGGGGACGGAGTTCCGTACTTACTGGAGACTGACGGAATAGTCAAGGCCTAGCCTTCGGGCGAAGCTGCTGTAGGGAAAGAGCTTCCAAGAAAAGCCGAAGTGAAGCAACCCGTACCAAAACCGACACAGGTAGTCGAGGAGAGAATCCTAAGGTGCTAGAGTGAATCATGGTTAAGGAACTAGGCAAAATAGTCTCGTAACTTCGGGAGAAGAGACGCCATCAGCAATGGTGGCCGCAGTAAAGAGGCCCAGGCGACTGTTTATCAAAAACACAGGACTCTGCAAAATCGAAAGATGCAGTATAGGGTCTGACACCTGCCCGGTGCTGGAAGGTTAAGGAAGGTGCTTAGCGTAAGCGAAGGCATTGACTGAAGCCCCAGTAAACGGCGGCCGTAACTATAACGGTCCTAAGGTAGCGAAATTCCTTGTCGGGTAAGTTCCGACCTGCACGAATGGTGTAACGATCTGGGCACTGTCTCAACCATGAGCTCTGTGAAATTGTAGTATCGGTGAAGATGCCGATTACCCGCAATGGGACGAAAAGACCCTGTGAACCTTTACTATAACTTCGTATTGACTTTGAGTAAGTAATGTGTAGGATAGGTGGGAGGCTTTGAAGCTTGCACGCTAGTGTAGGTGGAGCCGTCGTTGAAATACCACCCTTTACTTACTTGGAGCCTAACTTCTTTCAGAAGGACATTGCGTGGTGGGTAGTTTGACTGGGGTGGTCGCCTCCAAAAGAGTAACGGAGGCTTTCAAAGGTACCCTCAGCACGCTTGGTAACCGTGCGTAGAGTGTAATGGCATAAGGGTGCTTGACTGTGAGACCTACAAGTCGATCAGGTGCGAAAGCAGGACATAGTGATCCGGTGGTTCCGTATGGAAGGGCCATCGCTCATAGGATAAAAGGTACTCCGGGGATAACAGGCTAGTCTCCCCCAAGAGCTCACATCGACGGGGAGGTTCGGCACCTCGATGTCGGCTCGTCACATCCTGGGGCTGGAGAAGGTCCCAAGGGTTGGGCTGTTCGCCCATTAAAGTGGCACGCGAGCTGGGTTCAGAACGTCGTGAGACAGTTCGGTCTCTATCTATTGCGGGCGTTAGATGTTTGAGAGGGCTTGATTCTAGTACGAGAGGACCGAATTGAACAAACCTCTGGTGTATCAGTTGTACCGCCAGGTGCACTGCTGAGTAGCTACGTTTGGAAGAGATAAGCACTGAAGGCATATAAGTGCGAAACTCGCCTCAAGATGAGACATCTTTTAAGGGTCGTTGGAGATGACGACGTTGATAGGCTACAGGTGTAAAGACAGTAATGTCATAGCCGAGTAGTACTAATTACCCGTAGATTTATAGCCTGATATGGCGCACGGAAGTGCAGCAAGGTTAGCTCTTTGTGAAAGTTTTTATCGCTTAAAACAGAAGCTAGAAACTAGATGTTAGAAGTTAGTATCTCACTAACCTCTAAGTACTAATCTCTAACTTCTTATATACCTTCTTTAGGGTGGTTTTAGCGGTGGGGCTCACCTGTTCCCATTCCGAACACAGAAGTTAAGCCCACCAGCGCCGATGGTACTGCTAACGCGGGAGAGTAGGCCGCCGCCAGTTTTTATTTTATTTTTAAAAATCCTTTATCATAATGATAAAGGATTTTTTTGTTTTTATCCCTATGGGAAATCATGTATCCTCAGAGAATCTTTCGCCATTTACTTTACAACAGGTATAGATCCAGGTTTTGGCTAAAGCCTATGGAATT
>NZ_JBQEOA010000013.1:0-3705 GCF_052044975.1 Chryseobacterium sp. 22458
GGCTTATTGTTATGCGTATTTCGGAATATCTCATTCTTGGTCTCTACCATTCCTGAATCAAAGTAATTCCGGGAAACCACCTTGCTGTCCTTGATCCAAGAGGTTTTTGTTTCTATGAATTGATCCAGCTTGTAAGCAGGTCCATCATATTCTTCAATGGTATATTCAAACAAATCTTCAGATAATTTTTGATTTAAGGCATTATAGACTTCTTTCTTATCAATAAGCCCTCCGCGGGTAAGGTTATAATTAGGCCACAAACCATTTTGCCAAAGGTATGCATCCGGTGCCTTAAAGTAATATTTAGTATAGCCATTATTGCCGCCCTGAATAACTTTTATATTTTTATAAATCATTGAAGGAAGTAATGAATATCCACTTGAACTACCCGGGTCATCAAACTTATCATACTCATATTCATCCACTTTCACCGGAAGAGGAGTATTAATAATATTTACTACATCAGCATTATAATATTTAATGTTTTTAATTCTTGGAGGTCCTATTATTGTATATTCTTTAATAATCGTTTCAGTAGGCTCCCCATCTCCGTCACGCCATATCTGAACAACAGCAGGATCAGATAAGTTAAGATTCGAACATGAGAGATCATTGCAGTATAAATCAAGGTAATATTCACCAGGTTCAAATGTCCTTTTTTGAACATATTCTAAATCCGGATTCTGATCTATAGGCTGGCCCATAGCATGTGAAACACTATAAGTATCCCCATTTTTTTTCCAGAACTGAAGAGCCCATAAATAAGATGATACTTGCCCAATCCCTGAAGCATCTATTTCAAGATTCTTATTTTCTGTAAGCGTAAAAGCATACTTTCTTGGACCATTAACTTTTGTAAATGAAATATCAGTAAGATGGACCTTAGGAACCGGAACAGTTACCCTTCGTTCAACATACCCCATAGGAAAATCAAAAATATATTCAATAATACCTCCGGTAGGTAATTTGATCTTATTTAGCTCTGAAATATTACTTTTTTGTAGCTGATTATTTTTATCCAGAAATAATACCTGATCATAAGTAAATTCATATTTTTCAATCGTTTTTCCATTTTGATCAACCTGACTAAAGGAATTCAATGACCTTCTAAGCTCCTGAGGATCAGCGGAACCCAAATAAGGAGAAAGGTAGGAGTAATTGAAGATGTATTTTTTAACAAATATATTACTAGATGTTTTGAGTACAATATTATTGATCGAAAATATATCATTGTACTTACCATATTCTTCATTCTTGTTATAATTAATCTCTATAATTCCATGATCTTTTATTTCTATGCGGGTTAATTTGTTGGTTTCTGTTATAGTAGCCTGCTCATTAACTCCCGGAGGATATTTCATATCTCTTAAATAGGTATATTTTACCAATTCCTGACCATTTTCATCCAGAATGGAAGAAATATAAAAAGCACTTCTATATTGCTTATCAGCATACATAGGGCCATTTAAAGGATGATTTTTCTTCCATACATTCATCATATTGAGATCATAATCCTTAAAAACATACTGAATTCCTGACTCGCTTGTAATTGTAAAGGAATCTAAAATAAGGGTTGCCGGATTATCAGGTCTCTTGTATTCTATTTTAGAGGTAAAAGGAGTGAGTTTTATCAATTTAAAAGTATTATTCTGAATATCTCTTATAAACCTAAATTTCCCTGATTCCCCCGGAATATTAAAGTTATAAATATCATCAAATTCATTTTTAATGTAATGTTGAAGAGTATTGTCATCAAATACTTCATCAAAATCACCATCAATTTCTCTGGAAATAATACCTGTTCCTAAAAATGACCATCCTTGCCCTACTTCACTAACCCAATTATCATTAGAGGCATTCCCAGCATGGTAACTGAGTCCTAAATTAATATTGGCAGATTTATTTCCTGTTTCAATATTTATTAAAGGATAAGATATATCTGGTACACCTGTCTGTATAGAAACCGGCATCGTATTATAAGTAGATAAGCCTGCCGCAGAAGGAGTAGGTCGAATAATATCTACATTCTTGCTTTGCCCAATATATAAAACACTATATAAAAGGCATACCAGTAATTGCAATGTTTTCTTCATAATTATCAGTTTACTTTTTAATCAATTTAGCATTAGCTGTTTTGTTATTATCAGTTTTAATGGTCACCAGATAAGCGCCCTGTACAAGGTTCTGCGTATTGATCTTGGTAACATTATTCTTTGTCTTCAGACTCTGAAGCTGCCTTCCGCTCATATCATACAACAGAATTTCAGCTTCTTTGAAATCAAAGCCGATTTCTACATAAGCATAATCGGATACCGGGTTCGGATAAATCTTGATATCCTGTTTTTCGATCAGTTGGTTCACTTGTTTGTCTCCAAGCTTTATAATCTTCCAGTTCTCTTTCCCCAATTCTTTGGCACTGGTTCCGGCCAGGATTATAGAACCATCTCTGTTCAGTTTCAAATCTGAAAGTCTTTCTTCTCTCTGCCTTGATTCTCCTGCCACATGCTTTCGCCACTGCTCATTGCCATTCTGATCCAGATACAGCATCCAGAACGTTTCATCATCCTTTTCTATTCTGCCTTCAGCCTGAGTGTAGCCACCCAGCAATATTCCTGTTGTAACATCCTGGTTCTTGGTTCTTGATTCCTGGGTCTTTGTAATCACACTCATTCCCATTAAGACATCACGGTTTTTGAAGTTGTAGGATTTTTGCCACTGCTCATCCCCTCTTTCATTTAAAGAAATCAGCCAAAGGTCTGTGCCTTCTTGGGTGCCTACCGTTTTGTTTCCTGATCTTTCTGATCTGGATTCGCCACCAATGATATAACCGGTTGAAGTCAGGGCTAAAGTCCTGATATGGTCATCTCCTTTTCCGCCATAGTTTTTTTCCCATTCTATTTTTCCGTTCTTGTCAAGTTTTACGATCCAGTAATCGCCTTCACCGAAGTTGGTGCTTTGTTTGGAAGTTACAGAGGTCGGGGTGCGGGTAGCAGTACTTTCAGATGAAGATTTACTTTCAGGGTTTTTGACACCGGAACCTGAATCACGGACCTCGGAGCTTCTGGAATAAATTCCTAACAAAGCTCCGCCATCTTTCGTTGGGATCATTTTCTCAACTTCATCCAGGCCTTTTCCGCCTAAAATAAGCTGTGAGAGTTCTTTTCCATCTTTATCCAATCTTGTGATCCAGACGTCTTTGGAGCCATAGCCTTTGGATGAGTTCTGTACATTGCCGGCAACAAAGAATCCTAAATCGGTGGTTTGAATGACTGATCTTGCTTCTTCATCTGAGGAAGTTCCTAATGTTTTCTGCCATAGTTCATCACCGAATTCATTAAGCCTGATAAGCCAGATATCGGATCCTCCTCTGGAATCCTCTTTCTTATCGAGTCCTTTCCCGGAATAGGAGGTTCCGGCAAGAAGGAAGCCTCCGTCCTGGGTGGTAACGGTGGCTGACAGATAGTCATGATTCTGACCTGAGAAATATTTTTCCCAGACCTGATCTCCCTGCTGGTTGAGTTTTACCAGATGGAAATCGTAACCATTATTCTGCTTACTGCCTGAAGTCTGCAGCTTATCGCTTTGAATAGAGCTTCCCGTGATAAGGTATTGCTGATCGATAGTTGTGGTGACCTGGCTTAGAAAATCCTGAGTAGAGGATTGAATGTCTTTCTGCCATACCACTTCCTGAGCAGATAGCCCCAG
>NZ_JBQEOA010000014.1:0-3623 GCF_052044975.1 Chryseobacterium sp. 22458
GGCTTATTGTTATGCGTATTTCGGAATATCTCATTCTTGGTCTCTACCATTCCTGAATCAAAGTAATTCCGGGAAACTACCTTACTGTCCTTGATCCAAGAGGTTTTCAGATAAAAATTGGCACTAACGTAGCTTGGTGCAACCAAATATTTAAGTCCATTATATTCTTCAATGGTATATTCAAAAAAATCTTCAGATAATTTTTGATTAGAAGCATTATATACCTCTTTTTTCTCAGGCAGCCCTACCCGTGTAAGGTTGTAGTTAGGCCAAAAATCATATCCTGTTTGCATAGGATATGCATCAGGGGCTTTAAAATAATATTTGGTATACCCATTATTGCTTCCTTGTGAAACCTTTACATTTTTATAAACAAAGGTTGGGCTGGCAGGATCCAAACCATTCAAGGAACCTCCTTCTACCAGATATCCACTAGAGTTTCCAGGATTATTAAATGTACTATAGTCGTATTCTTCAATTTTAGCAGGAGAAACAAAACTACTAGCAGATGTCTGATTAAAATATTTAATATTTTTAATTCTTGGGAGCCCTGACTTAGGAATCCACTGAACATCTACAGTAGGTTCACCTACTATTTCTGACAAATTAATTACCGCTGCGGGATCAAAAACTAAATTATTACATCCTATGTCATTACAATATAAATCAAGATAATATTCACCTGGATCAAATGTCCTTTTTTGAATATATTCAAAATTTGTATTTTGATCTATTGGTACTCCGATACTGTGTGAAGCGACGTATGTATTTCCATTTTTTCTCCAGAATTGGGCTGCCCATAAGTAAGAAGCCAGATCTCCAATCCCTGTAGCATCTATTTCAAGAGTTTTAGTTTCTGTAAGGGTAAATGCATATTTTCTTGTTCCGTTCGCTTTTATAAAAGATATGCTCGCTAAATCTACTTTTGGTGCAGGTATCTGTATTGCTTTTCCACTGTATGAATGAGCAATCATTTCAAAATCATATTTAATAACTCCTCCTGTAGGTAATTCTATACTATTCAAAAGAATATAATCATCTCCTTTATCATTATCTCCATCTTCATAGCCCCCACCACTATAATTAAATGCATATTTTTCAATTACATTCCCATTTTGATCAACCTGGCTGAACGATTTCAAAATTCTATAAGTTACTAAATAACTTTTTGCTGAAGCATATGAGTAAACAAAAGTATATTTTTTAACAAAAAGATTATGATCTGTTTTAACTACAATATTATTAATTGAAAATTTATCATGATCTGTACGAAGCCCCACTTCTTTGTCATAATTAATATCAATGGTTCCACGTTCCTTTACTTCTATATGTGTTAACTTATTCGTTTCTGTACTAGGAACTTGGTTGCCTGTTCCTGGAGGATAAACAAGATCTCTCAAATAAGTATATTTTATCAGTTCCATACCATTTTCATCAAGAATGGAGGAAAGATAAAAAACACTTCTGTATTTCTGATCAACATATTTTGGACCATTAGTAGGATGATTATATAACCATACATTCATCATACTTACATCATAATCTTTAAAAATATATTGAATTCCTGATTCACTCGTTATCGTAAAAGAATCTAAAATAAGGGTTGCTGGGTTACTCGAGCGTTGGTACTCTATTTTAGAGGTAAAAGGAGTAAGTTTAACTAGTTCAAAAGTATTATTCTGAATATCTCTTATAAATCGGAATTTTCCTGATTCCCCCGGAATATTAAAGTTATAAATATCATCAAATTCATTTTTCTGATAATGAATAGAACTAAGATCCTCAAATGCCTCATCACAATCATCAATTATCTCCCTAGAGATAGCTCCCCCTCCAAAAAAAGACCATCCTTTTCCTACCTCACTCACCCCATTTCTACTGGAAGTATTAGCAGCATGATAACTGAGCCCAAGATTGATACTCACCGATTTATTTCCAGTTGTAAGGCTTATCAAAGGATACGAAATATCTGGTATTCCAGTTTGTACAGAAACAGGTACTGTATTATAAGTAGCCAGTCCTGCTACAGAAGGTACTGGCCGTACAACTTCTATATTCTTACTTTGCTCCTGCCCATTATATAAAATACATCCTAACATGTAAATCAGCAATAAAATTATTTTTTTCATAATTCTTAGTTTTTATTTTTTAATCAGCTTAGCATTCGCCGTTTTGTTATTATCAGTCTTTATCGTCACTAGATAAGCTCCTTGTACAAGATTCTGTGTATTAATCTTAGTCACATTATTCTTTGTCTTCAGACTCTGAAGCTGTCTTCCACTCATATCATATAACAGTATTTCAGCTTCTTTGAAATCAAAGCCGATTTCTACATAAGCATAATCGGAGACCGGATTCGGATAAATCTTGATATCCTGTTTTTCGATCAGTTGACTAACCTGCTTATCTCCAAGCTTCACAATCTTCCAGTTCTCTTTCCCCAATTCTTTGGCACTGGTTCCGGCCAGGATTATAGAACCATCTCTGTTCAGTTTCAAATCTGAAAGTCTTTCTTCTCTCTGCCTTGATTCTCCTGCCACATGCTTTCGCCACTGCTCATTGCCATTCTGATCCAGATACAGCATCCAGAACGTTTCATCATCCTTTTCTATTCTGCCTTCAGCCTGGGTATAACCGCCTAACAAAATTCCTTTGGAGGATTTATCATCTGCTGAATGAATGATGCTCATTCCCATTAAGACATCACGGTTTTTGAAGTTGTAAGATTTTTGCCACTGCTCATCCCCTCTTTCATTTAAAGAAATCAGCCAAATATCTGTGCCTTCTTGGGTGCCTACCGTTTTGTTTCCTGATCTTTCTGATCTGGATTCTCCACCAATGATGTAACCTGTAGAAGTGAGGGCTAAAGTTCTGATATGATCATCTCCTTTTCCACCATAGTTCTTTTCCCATTCTATTTTTCCGTTCTTGTCCAGCTTTACGATCCAGTAGTCTCCTTCACCATAATTACTGCTTTGTTTGGAGGTTACAGAGGTCAGGGTACGGGTAGCTGTATTTTCAGATGAAGATTTACTTTCAGGGTTTCTGACACCGGAACCTGAATCACGGACCTCGGAGCTTCTGGAATAAATTCCTAACAAAGCTCCGCCATCTTTCGTTGGGATCATTTTCTCAACTTCATCCAGGCCTTTTCCGCCTAAAATAAGCTGTGAGAGTTCTTTTCCATCTTTATCCAATTTTGTGATCCAGACGTCTTTGGAACCATAGCCTTTGGATGAGTTCTGTACATTGCCGGCAACAAAGAATCCTAAATCTGTGGTTTGAATGACTGATCTTGCTTCTTCATCTGAGAAAGTTCCTAAGGTTTTCTGCCATAGTTCATCACCGAATTCATTAAGTCTTATTAGCCAGATATCTGATCCGCCTTTGGAATCTTCTTTCTTATCGAGTCCTTTCCCGGAATAAGAAGTCCCGGCCAGCAGAAATCCTCCGTCTTGGGTGGTAACAGTGGCTGAGAGATAGTCATGATTCTGACCTGAGAAATATTTTTCCCAGACCTCTTCTCCCTGCTGGTTCAGTTTTACAAGATGGAAATCGTAACCATTATTCTGCTTACTGCCTGAAGTCTGCTGCTTATCGCTTTGAATAGAGCTTCCCGTGAT
>NZ_JBQEOA010000015.1:0-3445 GCF_052044975.1 Chryseobacterium sp. 22458
GTTTCCCGGAATTACTTTGATTCAGGAATGGTAGAGACCAAGAATGAGATATTCCGAAATACGCATAACAATAAGCCTAAGTTGGAAAGATCTACCTCATTTGATGGGAGCATTCAGGAGACTTCCTATCAATATGCCCTGGAGAAAAATAATTTGAAATTATTGGGAGCCAATATGGTAGGTCTTCCTTTAGAAATTACTTCCACGATTAAGAAAAATATTTCTGATCCGGGGAAGCTTATATCCAGGTCGGAGACAAAATATGAGAATCCGGGTCACAAATATCCATCGTCATCAGTTTCTTATGATTCTCAGGATCTATTGGCCTCAGAAGTGATTTTCAATCGCTACGACAGCAAAGGAAATTTAGAACAGTATACAACCAAAGACGGTATTCCGGTTTCTGTGGTTTGGGGGTACAACAAGACCCAGCCTATTGCCAAAGTAGAAGGAGCGTCGTATGATCAGATTGTGCCTTATCTATCTGATATTATCAGTAAGTCTGATGCCGCTGTGATTTCAGAAGCAGATCTTCAAAATGCTCTTGATGCGTTTAGAAACAATACAAACTTTGGAAATTATCAGATCACTACGTATTTGTTTGATTCTCTGGCACGGATGAAAACCATGACTCCTCCTACAGGAGTTCGTGCGGTGTATCAGTATGATTCAGCGGGAAGACTGGAGAAGGTAGAAGATGAGGCAGGAAAACTGCTGAAGAAATACCAGTACAATTACGGACATTGATCATAAGTAATGAGGGCTTCAGCGTAAAAGCCATATTCTCTAATTTCTAACATTCGATTAAGATGAAAAAAATAATATTAATATTCTGTCTTTTGTCTGTTGGCATTTCAAAAGCACAGACCACCACAGAAAACTATATATCCACTACAGACTGTCTGAATGATGACTGTAGTAAAAAGACAGAGACGGTACAATACTTTGACCTGTTGGGAAGAGCCAAACAGGTTGTGAATGTAAAAGCAACACCCTTAGGGAAAGATGTGGTCACTCCCATTGTATATGATGATCAGGCAAGACAGACCCGGACTTATCTTCCGGTTCCTCAGAATTCGACATCTAATGGAGCCATTTATTCCCAATCCCCGGGAATGGTTGCATATCCTGTTTCTGATGTTACCAATATCTATTCCGGAGAAAAGACTTATACCGAGAAGATCCTTGAGAATTCACCATTACAGAGAGTTTTGCAACAAAAGCCGATCGGTAACGACTGGAATACCAAATCTGTAACTTTTGGTTATGATCTCAATACAATTGAAGATCATGTTAAAAAATATGAAGTGATTACCACCTGGAATCCTTCAGAAAATGTTTATACCAATACTTTGCAGCCCGCCACGGAATACCAGCAGGGTCAATTGGTGAAAAATACGGTCACTGATGAAGATGGAAACAGAGTGATAGAATTTAAAGATGCTTCCGGGCAGACAATACTTATCCGAAAGGTCATCGGGACATCTGGAAATGCCGATACCTATAACGTTTACAATGATTATAAACAGCTTGCTTATGTTATTCCCCCAATAGCTTCGGTTGTGGTCTTAGATTCTGCTACCATTGATAACCTGTGTTACCAATACAAATATGACAGTAAGAATCGTCTGACAGAAAAGAAGCTGCCTGGAAAAGGCTGGGAGTATTTTGTGTACGATAAGCAGAACAGGATAGTGGGAAGCCGTGATGCCAATTTAAAAGAGAAAGGACAATGGCTGTATACCAAATACGATCAGTTTGGGAGAGTAGCGATTACGGGACTATCTACCGGAGGAGAAAGATTACAGGAACAGAATATTGCAGACAGTTACGGATCCAATAATGTTAACCGTCTGACGAGTGCTCTTTTTGAGCGCCAGGGCATGGAAGTGTATTATGGAAACCCGGATGCTACCTATCCCAATTCTACCAAATGGGTGAGCTTATTATCTTTAAATTACTATGATATTTATCCCCCTCTTCCTTCAGGAGCTGGAGTTCCGGATTTTATAGCGGGTCAGAAGGTGATGAAACAGCCGGGCCAAAGTACAAGCTCTAAAAATACCAAAAGTCTTCTTTTGGCAGCTTATGTAAAAAATGTTGAAGATGATGCCTGGACAAGAAATTATACCTATTATGATGAAAAAGGAAGAACCATAGGATCATATGCCGGAAACCATCTTGGCGGGTATACCAGAACAGAATCAGAAGTTGATTTTGCCGGAGTAACTAAGCAAAGTAAAGTGTACCACAAAAGATTGTCAACGGATGTTGAAAAAGTGATTACACAAACTTACACCTATGATCATCAAAACCGATTATTGACTCATAAACATCAGGTAGATACCAACCCTGAAGAAATTCTGATACAGAATGAATATAATGAGTTATCCCAGGTGAAGAATAAAAAACTGGGAGGAACCAATCCTTCTCAGCCTATTCAAAGTATTGATTATACCTATAATATCAGAGGTTGGCTAACGAAGATCAATGATCCATCAAATCTTAACGGGAAACTTTTCGGCTATGAATTAAGATATAACAATCCGGTGAATGCTAATGTTGCTCCTGGAAAATTTACCGGAACAATAACGGAGGTGGACTGGAAAAATGCCTCAGAAGGAGTACTGAAGCGCTATAACTATAGCTATGATGGAGTTAACAGATTGAAGGATGCCGTTTATTCTGAGCCTTATGCCGTTGTTCCGTTTAACAATAATTATAATGAACATCTGACATATGATCTGAATGGAAACATAAAGACCTTGAAAAGAAATGCTTTCCCTGTAAATGGAGTTACCTCGACCCAGGTAGACGATCTGGTATACGAATACACAGGTAACCGTTTAACAAAAGTCATTGAGAATGCATTGAATGATACAGGATATGAAGGCGGCAACAATACTATTCTCTATGACCTGAACGGAAATATGAAAAATATGCTGGACAAAGGAATCCAGACGATTCAATACAACCATCTGAACCTTTCCAACGGATATAGCATGCAGAATACCAACGGATTGGGGCAGCTGCTAAACAGTACGATGAGTTATCTTTACCGTGCAGACGGAACCAAGCTTCGTAAAACCTATTCCAGTGCTCCGCCAAGAGGCTCTGTTACCACCCGGATTACGGACTATCTGGATGGTTTCCAGTATAGTTATATTGATAAAGGAGGGATATGTTTGGAATGCAGAACAGAAAATGCATATGAGCAGCAAGCTTATAAAGGTATTTTTGATCCTGGACTTTCCGTTACCCCGGAATGGAAACTGGATTTTGTAGCCACCGCAGAAGGTTTTTACAGTTTCACAGAAAACCGTTATATTTACCAGTACAGAGACCACCTTGGTAACACAAGGGTAAGTTTTGCCAAGAACAGTACAGGCACTGCAGAAATTACCGATACCAACAACTATTATCCATTTGGTTTAAACCATATCTC
>NZ_JBQEOA010000016.1:0-902 GCF_052044975.1 Chryseobacterium sp. 22458
TCTTTGATTTTTACCTTAACTTATCTTAAAGCCTTCATTTTCCTTAATGGTTTAAAAATATGTTCAAACACAAAAGAACTTTGAAATCTCTGTTTTTCTTATGTACAAACATCTGTACAATGTGTATCATCTGCGAGAAATAATAACTACAAAAGATTCTGTGCTGATTTGTAAATAAATTTTATTTTTTTTTACTGAACCATTAAGACCCATTAAGAAGATAAGAATATTAAGAAGAGCTCCGCTTTAAGAATTACACCTTAAAAAATCTTTGATTTTTACCTTAACTTATCTTAAAGCCTTCATTTTCCTTAATGGTTTAAAAATATGTTCAAACACAAAAGAGCTTTGAAATCTCTGTTTTTCTTATGTACAAACATCTGTACAATGTGTATCATCTGCGAGAAATAATAATAATAATAATAATAATAATAACTACAAAAGATTCTGTGTTGATTTGTAAATAAATTTTATTTTTTTTTACTGAACCATTAAGACCCATTAAGAAGATAAGAATATTAAGAAGAGCTTTGCTTTAAGAATTACACCTTAAAAAATCTTTGATTTTTATCTTAAAGCCTTCATTTTCCTTAATGGTTTAAAAATATGTTCAAACACAAAAGAGCTTTGAAATCTCTGTTTTTCTTATGTACAAACATCTGTACAATGTGTATCATCTGCGAGAAATAATAACTACAAAAGATTCTGTGCTGATTTGTAAATAAATTTTATTTTTTTTTACTGAACCATTAAGACCCATTAAGAAGATAAGAATATTAAGAAGAGCTTTGCTTTAAGAATTACACCTTAAAAAATCTTTGATTTTTATCTTAAAGCCTTCATTTTCCTTAATGGTTTAAAAATATGTTCAAACACAAAAGAACTTTGAAATCTCTGTTTTT
>NZ_JBQEOA010000017.1:0-787 GCF_052044975.1 Chryseobacterium sp. 22458
AGATCCAGGTTTTGGCTAAAGCCTATGGAATTATTCTTTTGGATGAGAACGGGCTAAAGCCCGTCCCTATTGAATGATGTGTGGTTACTTATATTGCTATTCCTTACTTTCCTTTTATCCAGATCTGGATCCTGTTCCTGTTCCTATTCCTATTCCTATTCCTATTCTTATCTGTTATGTGTTCATTTTTCAGAATCATCAGAAGATCTGATCTCTTCACTCTTTGTCATACCGTAGGGATCTAAACAGTTGAAAGGCTAACCACCTATATTTTCAGATTGAAATTAGTATAATTGTGAATAATATATCGATTAGCAAAGAAAATTGAGAAACCATGGTGGATTTATTTTATAATCAAACTCGAATTTTAGCTAAAAGTCTATATAAATTAACCTTTAATTGAATGGTTGTTTCATAACATTGTTCGTTAACTCTATGTCATGATACTCATTTATCCCTATTGGAATCGAATTTTTTTTACTCATTATAAACATCCTCTTCGAACAATATTCAATATTTATTCTAACTTTCTGTTAGCTAATCTTGAATATCTAAATGCTACAAAAGTAATTTCTGCTTTTTTTACATTATTCCTTATAATTAATACTTACTTATTCCTTATTGTGGATAAGTGTTAATAATTGTATAAGTATTTTTATATCAGTTGGTTAGATTGTATACTTATCCATAATTAGATAATGTATGTAAACTTTATGTTAAATAAACTTGCGGGGTAATGATGAAGTTTCTATCTTTGCCCCACTGAAAAACGAAAGAGATTCAGTAA
>NZ_JBQEOA010000018.1:0-482 GCF_052044975.1 Chryseobacterium sp. 22458
GTGACCTGGCTTAGAAAATCCTGAGTAGAGGATTGAATGTCTTTCTGCCATACCACTTCCTGAGCAGATAGCCCCAGGATTGTGCATAAGGTAAATGCACCTATGTAGAGTTTTTTCATACTTATGTTTTTTAAACGGTGAAAATTAATACTTTCATAAAGTACCAATCAACATATCAGCTATAGTTGCTTGATATTGATACTTAGATAGGTATTTTTATAGAATAATTTTAAATTTTGATTCTATTCTGACGTTTTTAATTCAAAAAAAGAATCTGGTATTTTGATATAAAGAAGTGTAGGAAATGTAATAAATATTCCGAAATTGTTGTATTCTCATGGTTATTTCTGATTGAGTAGATGGTTTAATAATTTTTTGCAAATTTAATCTTTTTAAAAGTTTTTCAAATCACATGAATTTGATTTAATATAAAAATCATTAGTTTTTCTATAGGTTTTAAGTATCAATCTTTCATTCTAATG
>NZ_JBQEOA010000019.1:0-395 GCF_052044975.1 Chryseobacterium sp. 22458
TGATCCGGTAGTTCAGCTGGTTAGAATGCCGCCCTGTCACGGCGGAGGTCGCGGGTTCGAGTCCCGTCCGGATCGCAGAAGTTTTCTCAATTTACTTTAAAAAAATTGATCCGGTAGTTCAGCTGGTTAGAATGCCGCCCTGTCACGGCGGAGGTCGCGGGTTCGAGTCCCGTCCGGATCGCAGAAGTTTTCTCAATTTACTTTAAAAAAATTGATCCGGTAGTTCAGCTGGTTAGAATGCCGCCCTGTCACGGCGGAGGTCGCGGGTTCGAGTCCCGTCCGGATCGCAGAAGTTTTCTCAATTTACTTTAAAAAAATTGATCCGGTAGTTCAGCTGGTTAGAATGCCGCCCTGTCACGGCGGAGGTCGCGGGTTCGAGTCCCGTCCGGATCGCA
>NZ_JBQEOA010000020.1:0-322 GCF_052044975.1 Chryseobacterium sp. 22458
GACTCGGTAGCTCAGCTGGTAGAGCAATACACTTTTAATGTATGGGTCCTGGGTTCGAATCCCAGCCGGGTCACAAGCAAGAAAATTACCGGATGCTGTAATTTTATTGCCTGCGTGGTGAAATTGGTAGACACGCCATCTTGAGGGGGTGGTTTCCTAAGGATGTGCTGGTTCGAGTCCAGTCGCAGGCACTGCAAAGAAAATTTTTATAATTAAGAAATAAATACTTACATTTATTCTTAATTGTGGCCGACTCGGTAGCTCAGCTGGTAGAGCAATACACTTTTAATGTATGGGTCCTGGGTTCGAATCCCAGCCGGGT
>NZ_JBQEOA010000021.1:0-314 GCF_052044975.1 Chryseobacterium sp. 22458
TTTGCCAAGAACAGTACAGGCACTGCAGAAATTACCGATACCAACAACTATTATCCATTTGGTTTAAACCATATCTCAGGATTGGGTACTACCTCTAATTTCGGAAGTTATTATAGTTATAAATACAACGGTAAAGAGCTTCAGGAAACGGGCATGTATGATTACGGAGCCAGAATGCTGATGCCTGATTTGGGTAGATGGGGCGTGATGGATGCCATGTCTGAGAAATACAGTTCGTGGAGCCCTTATAACTATGCCATCAATAATCCTGTGATGGTGATAGATCCGGATGGAAATGACGCAATGTTCGCTTC